>NZ_BLTG01000046.1 GCF_017312405.1 Mycobacterium sp. PO1 | reverse complement strand
AACTGGCGGCTCACGCCACCGTGACCGACGCGAGCGCCGAGCGCACCCGCGCCGGCAGCGATCCGCCATGGACCAGCCAGTCGTCGAGCGCGACCCGCACCGAGGCCATGGCCAACGCCCCCAGCAACCGCGGGCGTGGGTCGTCGGGCCTCGGGTCGGCGAACCGTGGGGACACCAGCTCGGCGATCGCGGCTTCGTAGCGCAGGTAGATCTGCAGCGTCCATGCGCTGAACACCGGCGATGACCGGGTCAGCGCGGCCAACTCGCGCACCTGGTCACTGATGGCCTCGAATCCGTCACCGAGGTCGTCGAACGCACCGCGTACCGCGGCGTCGGCGGCCAGGTCGGGCGGCTGGGCGGCCAGGGCGGCGGTGATCACGTCGAGCCACCGGGTGGTCATGCCCTCGGCAACTGCGTCTTCCTTGGCCGAGAAGTAGCGGAAGAAAGTGGCTCGCCCGACCTCGGCGGCTGCGGCGATCTGTTCCACCGTCGCCCCGGCGAGCCCGTGGTCGGCGACGGCGCGCGCCGCGGCCGCCGCGATCCGCGCCTTGGTCGCGCGCTGCTTGCGCACGGTGAGACTTTCGCGCGAATCACGACTCGAGACAGCGTCCATGGTGAGACTATGTCTCACAATGGACGTCGAAAGCAATGATCTGGCCGCTGCGGCGCTCGCCGGCTGGGACTTCGTCCGCCAGATGCTGGCGGACCTGACCGCGACGGTGGTCGATGATGCAGCCGACGAACGTGAACTGCTCGAAGGTCTGCGGGTGCTGGCCAAGGTGAGCGCACTGTGCACCGAACTGTCCGTGGAGGCCGACCCGCAGCGCCCGCTGTTCTTCGACATGTGCACGCCCACGCGGATGATCGGCGGACCCAATCCCGACGGTCGCTACCTGCTGGCCGCGATCCGCGGTGACCGGGCATACCGGATCAGCGGAACCCGCGGCAGCACCGCCTATCTGGGCTTCCAGGTGCTCGCCGGCACCGGTCTGACGCCGCGCCGGATGGCCGCCTATCTCGGTGACCGTGACCTGCACTGCGTCGACGGAACCTTCGAGATGCTGCTGTCCGCCGGCCAACCGGCCCCGGACGAACTCGGCGCCGCGCAGTGGGTTCCGATTCCCGACGACGCCTCCGCGGTCGTGGTGCGCGAGTACATCTCCGACCGCTGCTCGGAATCTGAGGCCAGTATGGCGATCGACTGCCTGGACGCCGAGGCGCTGCAACCGCTGTCGGATGCGGCCACGGGCGAGGCGTTCACCGCGATGGGGTGGACCATCGTCAAGCTCGCCACTCTTCACCGCACGGTGATGCCCGAGCTGCTGGCCCAACCCAACCGGCTGGTGACCGCTGAGGCCGCCGAGCTCGGTGCCGCCGACACGACGCCCGACAACCTCTACATGATCGGCTCGTTCGCGTTGGACCCCGATGAATCCTTGGTGCTGGAGTTCACTCCCCCGCAGACCCGGTTCTGGAACGTCACGCTGGAAAACGTCTGGCACGAGTGCCTCGAGCCGCGCCACCGGCACAGCTCTGTCACCAACAAGGGCGTGGCACCGGATCCGTCCGGGGTGGTCCGGATCGCGATCGGCGCCGGGGACTTCGGACACGGGCACTGGCTGGACACCGGCGGCCGGCAACGCGGTTTCGTGATCCTGCGCTGGCTGGACAACCCAGCGCCTCCGGCGGTGCGCACGTCGATCCGCCACCGTGGAGACGCATCATGATCGCGGCACGCTTCCGCCCTGACGACCTGATCGAGCAGGCCTGCCACGCCGCCGGCTGTGACGACTTCGGGGAGGACAGCTGGCGCGAGGGGCTGAACAGGCTGTGCGACGGTCTGATCAGCCAGGCCCGACTCAACGCGCTCGGGGTCGAGATCGCCTCGACCGACCTCGTACGCGCGCTGACCCACCGCCTCCAGATCATCGCGTGGCGCACGAGCCACCCCGAGGTCACCACCGCACCGGTCGAACGGCCCATCGTCATCGTGGGCCAGCCCCGCACCGGCACCACCATCCTGTTCGATCTGCTGGCCACCGACCCCGAACTACGGGCGCCGCTGACCTGGGAGGTGGACAACCCACACCCTCTCCCCGACCCGAGGGAGTACGACACCGACCCGCGCATCGCCGCGACCCAGGCCGGCATCGAGATGTCCGAGCAGATCGTGCCCGGCCTGCTGGTGCATCACCCGATGGGGGCGCGAGTCGGCCAGGAATGCGTGCGCATGACCGCCGGTCAGTTCACCAGCATGATCTTCTCGGTGCAGTACCGCCTGCCCGACTACTACCGGTGGCTACTCAACGAAGCCGACCATGGGCCGGCCTACCGGTACCACCGGATGTTCCTGCAGCACCTGCAATCCGCCGTCGGCGGTCAGTGGCTGCTGAAATCGCCGGCGCATCTGTGGCAACTCGAGGCGCTCGTCGCCGAGTATCCGGACGCTCTGATCGTGCAGACCCACCGCGACCCCCTCAACGTCATCTCCTCGATCAGCGCGCTGACCCACCATCTACGGCGGCTGGCCTCCGACGAATCCTCGATCACCGACTGCGCCGCCCAGTCCTGCGAAGAGATCGTCGTCGGGCTGGACCGGGCCATCGAGATGCGAGATTCCGGCGTGGTGCCCGACAGCCAGGTCATCGACGTGCACTTCACCGAATTCATGCGTGACCCGCTGGCCACTGTCCGGACGCTGTACACGGCGATGGGCCGAGAACTGAACTGCGCCACCGAGACCCGGATGCGTGAACACCTGGCTGCGCATCCCGGCGACCACGGCGGTACGCGCTACCGCTGGGCAGACACCGGTCTCGACGCCGGCGAGGTGCGACAGCGGGTGCGCCGATACCAGGAGCGCTACGGCGTGGCCGAGGAACCCCTCAGGTAGTGCGGGCGAACCGGTTGCGCCGCCATCCCTTTCGGGGGCCTCGCACGTCGACCGAACCGCAGACCACCTTGCCGGTGAGGATGACGTGCGGCTTCCCCTCCGCGGGGGCGTCTTTACGGTGATCGTGGGCGCGGCCGACGTTGACCTCGACATCGTCGATGGAGGCACTCGCCCCGTCGGGAAGTCGCAGTTCGAGCCCACCGAACACCAGATCCAACTCGATTACCACGATGGGGCCGGCGAACCGGGCCCGGGTCAGGTCGAGGTCGACCGAACCCATCCGGCGGTGCAGCGCCAGCCGAGTCGGCACGATCCATTCGCCCTGGCGAGTCAGCGAGCCCAGCACACCGCGCAACTCGACGCGGTCGGCCGCCGAGGTGACGATCGCCCCCGGTCCGGGCAGGTCGCCGACCAGGGCGTCCAACTCCGACCGCAGCCTGGCCCGCGCCACCATCGCCGAGCGTTCCTCGAACTCGTCGATGTCGATGAGTCCGAGGGCCACCGCGTTGTGCAGTCGGCGCAGCGTGCCGTTGCGGTCGGCGTCGGAGATCCTCATCTCGACGGCATCCGCCGACGCGCGCACCAACGACGCGTCGGCGACGCGGTGGGTTCTGCCGTGGTTGATGTCGGTCATGACCCTCCCACGGTACCGCCGTCAGGCCAGGAAATCGGGCGGGAGGGCGTCGAGCATGCCCTTGAGCATGCGCACCGCGTATTCCGAGCTGCCGCCGCCGACGATCAGCGCCGAGAACGCCATGTCCCCGCGGTATCCGGTGAACCAGGAATGCGAGCCGCCCGCGAACTCCGCTTCGCCGGTCTTGCCGCGCACGTCACCGGCACCCTGGAGATCTTCGGCGGTCCCGTTGGTCACCACCAGCCGCATCATCGGTCGCAGACTTTCCACGACCTCGGCCGGAATCTGGGCCCGGTCCCCGGTGATTTCGGTCTCCCGGCCGTCGATGAGCTTCGGCACCGGGGTGTGCCCGGCCGCTACCGTCGCCGCCGCCAGCGCCATGCCGAACGGGCTGGCCACCACCTTGCCCTGACCGAAACCGTCCTCGGTGCGCTCGGTGAGATTCACCGTGGGGGGCACCGACCCGCTGACCGTGGGAAGTCCGGCGATGCGGTAGTCGGGTCCGATGCCGTACTGCGCGGCGGCCTGGGTGAGCCCGCGCGGCGGCATCCGGCTGGCCAGCTCGGCGAACGTGGTGTTGCAGGAGCTGGCGAAGGCCCGGGACATCGGCACGGTGCCGAGGTCGAAGCCGCCGTAGTTGGGCACGCTGCGGTGGCCGATGTCCATCTGCCCGGGACATCCCAGCAGCGTGTTGGGAGTCGCCATGTCGCGTTCGATGGCCGCACCCGCGGTGACGATCTTGAACGTCGACCCCGGTGGGTAGAGGCCCATCGTGGCGATCGGACCCTCCCGGTCGGCGGCCTCGTTCTGCGCCACGGCCAGGATTTCGCCGGTAGAGGGTCGGATCACGACGATCATCGCCTGCTTACCGGTGGTGTCGACGGCGTTCTGCGCCGCCTCCTGCACCGACCGGTCCAGGCTGATGCTGACCGACGGCGCCGGGTCACCGCGCACCTCGTGCAGCACGTCGACGTCGGCGCCGTTCTGGTTGACCGTGACGACCCGCCAGCCCGGCGTCCCGTCCAGATCATCGGTCACCGTCTTCTTGATCTCGTTGATCAAGGTGGGCGCGAAGTCCTGGTCGGTGGGCACCATTTCGGGCTGCGGCGTGATCACCACCCCGGGCAGCGCGGCCAGGGCGCCCACGACCTCGTCGTGGTCGGCCTTGCGCAGCGTGATCAGGCTCAGCGGCCCCTTGATCGAACTGGACTGCTCGGCCAGACGCTGGGCATCGAGGGTGTTGTCGAACCGGCGGAGCACATCGGCGACGACGCGGGCGGTGGGCATCAGAGCGCTGCCGGCCTGCTGGGCATCCAGCGCGAAGTGGTAGCGGTATCCGGGCACCAACACGTTCGTGCCGCTGCGCTCGTGCACCGAGGCGCGCGGCGGATCGTCGGCGCGCAGAGCGAATGTCTGGTTCTCGCCCAGCCGCGGGTGGATGTCGGTGGCGCTCCATCGCACCTGCCACCGTCCGTCGTCCCGGATCATGTTCAGCCGGCCGTCGTAACTCCAGGTCCGGTCCTTGGGCAGGTGCCAGGTGTAGCGGTAGGCGATGCTCCCGGTGTCCTCGGCGTACTTGGAGCTCAGGATCTGGGCGTCCAAGCCGGTCGCCTGCAGACCCGCCCACGCCTCGTTGAGCGCGGCGCGCGCGAGTTCGGGGCGATCGGCGAACGCGCTGGCCTCGGAGGTGTCCCCCTCGGCCAGGGCGACGAAGAACCGTTCGGCGACCGGCTCGGGCCCGTCGGGACGCGGGGTGCATGCACTGAGCGCGGCCACGGTCGCGACAGCGGACACCACGGCGACGGCGCGTGTTACGGATGAGATCAGTGTGACCATTGAGACGAATGTTAAGAAATAACGATCCGGTTTCGGCGCAGGCACGCCGAGAGGCACCTCGGGTCGGAGATCGCGCACCCGCGACGGAGTTATGCGCCCGCGACTGTGGCCCGACATGCGAGCCCGCGACGGCTCTCACTCGCCCGCGCGAGCGGGCTATCCCCTCGCCCGCGGCTGGCTCTCACTCGCCCGCGCGAGCGGGCTATCCCCTCACCACGCGAGCGGGCTGTCCCCTCGCCCGCGGCCGTAGCCCCTGGCCGCGAAAGTACGGTTTCTGATGAATATCGGGCGATTTCTGTCAGAAACCGTACGCTCGCGCCCCGCCCGCGGCTACGGACCGGCGGCCACTGCCAGCGCCCGGCCCGCGGCTACGAACCGGCGGCCATGCCCGCGCTCCCGCCCGCGCGACGGGGCTATGCGCCGGCGGCCGCTGCCCGCACCACCAGCGGCGCAGCCGGAAAGTACGCCGCCATCTCCGACCGGGACGCGCGCAGCGCGGCGGTGCCGTAGCCCTGCTTGCGATGCGCCGGGTGAATCCAGATCCGGACGTCGACCTCTCCGTCGGCGAGTTCACCGAACACCATGCCGACTTTGGTCGAACCAACCTCGGCCACCAGCCAGGCGGCCTCCTCGGCGGCGAAACGCGCCATTGCGCCCCGGATTTCGTCGCCGAGGTCGCCGGCCGGGACTTGGGTACCATCGCCAGCCAGGCGGATGTCCTCGGTGCGGGCCGCGAAGATGTCGCGGTCCTCCTCCGCGGTGAACGGCCGCAACATCAGCCGCCGGGCCCGCCCTCCGGGAGGCTCAGGCGGGGTGAAAATCGCCGACTGACTGCTCAGGTCCTGCAATTCAGCGGCGATTCGGTTGCGCGCGACCTTGGTGAGCCGATCGAAGGACAACCTCAGCACAGCTTCGGCCGCTGGAGCAGAGGTGTCGAGCAGATCGGCGATGGCGTCGATCGCGGCGTCGTAGTCCTCCGAGGCGACCACGGCGTCGAGGACCTCGTGGCGACGGTCCAGCGCGCGTACGAGGGCATCGGCGATGGCTCTGCGTTCAGCGCCGGCCTCGTGCCCGTCCATGTCCTCGGTCATGGACAGCAAGCGTACGTGTCACGCAGTGCGCCAAGGTCGATCCGGCACGATCAATCCATCGACACAGTCGGCACGCGCGCGGCGTTCCGGCCGAGCTTGAACCAGCAAGTCAATTCAGCGACGTCGTTCCAGCAACGTCAACCCAGTCAGCGTCAGTCCAGCAGCACTGTCGCGAACGAGCCGACCTCGACGAATCCGATGCGTGCGTAAGTCGCCCGCGCCACGGTGTTGAAGCTGTTGACGTACAGGCTGGCGATGCGGCCACCGGCGACCACGGCCGCAGCCAGCGCGGCGGTCCCCGCGGTACCCAGGCCGCGGCCCCGCCGGTCCGGGTGCACCCAGACACCCTGGATCTGGCCCACCGCCGGTGACTGTGAACCGACCTCGGCCTTGAACACCACCTGCCCACGCTCGAAGCGTGCCCAGGCCCGCCCCGAGGCGATCAGCGACGCGACGCGGCGGCGGTAACCGCGGCCACCGTCGCCCAGGCGGGGATCGATACCGACCTCACCGATGAACATGTCGACCGCGGCGACGAGGTAGGCGTCGAGTTCCTCCATGCGCACCGGGCGCACCGCGGGGTCGATCGCGCAGACGGGCGCGGTGTTCAGCGCCATCAAGGGTTGATGGGAGCGCACGTCGCGCGCGGGGCCCCACACCTGTTCGAGTCGCTGCCACATCGGCAGCACGAGCTCCGCGCGCCCGACCAGCGACGAGCACCGGCGCGGACTGCTCATGGCCTTGTCGGCGAACGCGTTGAGATCACCCAGCGCGCCCCGCAGCGGAATCAGATTGGCGCCGGCGTAACACAGCGACTCGTTGACCCGGCGCCGCGTCCAGAGCTCTCCGCCGATGGCCGACGGCTCGATGCCGTGCTCGGCTACGCGGGAGGCGACCATGCACGCGGCTACGGGGTCGGAGTCGAGAACGTCGCGCACGGCGGTGATGTCGCGCGCCACCGACACCCTTCGCTCGTCGACGAGACGGAAAAGCGGAGGAGCCGACATCTGGACTCTTTCTGCGACAAATCCTGAGCAGCCGACCCGCACGCCCGGGGGGCCTGTGGTCTAGCTTACGGTCACAACCGGTGAACCGCTGGCATCCTCCAAACCGCGTTCTTCCGCGATTCGCAGCGCCTCTTCGATCAACGTCTCCACGATCTGCGCCTCCGGAACGGTCTTGATGACCTCACCCTTGACGAAGATCTGACCCTTGCCGTTGCCCGAGGCCACACCGAGGTCAGCTTCCCGAGCCTCGCCCGGACCGTTGACGACGCACCCCATCACCGCCACCCGCAACGGCACCTCCATGCCCTCCAGGCCGGCGGTCACCTCGTTGGCCAAGGTGTAGACGTCGACCTGGGCCCGCCCGCACGACGGGCAGGAGACGATCTCCAGGGACCGGGGCCGCAGGTTGAGCGATTCCAGGATCTGGATGCCCACCTTGACCTCTTCGGCCGGCGGCGCCGACAACGAGACCCGGATGGTGTCACCGATGCCCCGCGACAGCAGAGCGCCGAACGCGACCGCCGACTTGATCGTGCCCTGGAAGGCCGGGCCCGCCTCGGTCACGCCGAGGTGCAGCGGATAGTCGCACTGCTCGGCGAGCTGCTCGTAGGCCGCGACCATGACGACGGGGTCGTTGTGCTTGACGCTGATCTTGATGTCGCCGAAACCGTGCTCCTCGAACAGTGACGCCTCCCAGAGCGCCGACTCGACGAGCGCCTCGGGGGTGGCCTTGCCGTACTTCTCCATGAAGCGCTTGTCCAACGATCCGGCGTTGACGCCGATGCGGATCGGGATACCGGCGGACGCCGCAGCCTTCGCGACTTCCTTCACCCGGCCGTCGAATTCCTTGATGTTGCCCGGGTTGACCCGCACCGCGGCGCAACCGGCGTCGATGGCGGCGAAGATGTATTTCGGCTGGAAATGGATGTCGGCGATCACGGGGATCTGCGACTTCTTGGCAATCGTCGGAAGCGCGTCGGCGTCCTCCTGGCGCGGGCACGCCACGCGGACGATGTCGCAACCCGACGCGGTCAGCTCGGCGATCTGCTGCAGCGTGGAGTTGATGTCGTGGGTCTTGGTGGTGCACATCGACTGCACCGAGATGGGGTGCTCGCTGCCGACCCCGACATCGCGGACCATCAGCTGACGGGTGGTGCGGCGGGGGGCCAAAACAGGGGCCGGCGGTGCCGGCATGCCCAGACCTATGGAGGTCATCGTTCTCCTACTGGAAGGGTCTGATCGGGTTGACGAAGTCGGCGGTGACCGTCAACAACATGTATCCGGCCACCACGACCAGGACGACGTAGGTGGCCGGCATCAACTTCAGGTAGTTCACCGGGGCGGCGGCCACCATGCCACGCGCGGACCGGAACAGGTTGCGCAGCTTCTCGAACACCGCGATCGCGATGTGGCCGCCGTCGAACGGCAGCAGCGGGATCAGGTTCACCGCGCCCAGCACGAAATTCAGCTGCGCCAGGAAGAACCAGAACGCCACCCACAGCCCCTGGTCGACGGTGTCGCCGCCGATGATGCTGGCACCGACGACGCTGATCGGGGTTTCGGGATCGCGCTCGCCACCGCCGATGGAATCGACGAGCGCGCCGACCTTGGTGGGGATCTTGGCCAGCGCCTTGCCCAGTTCGACGGCGAGATCGCCGGTGAAGGCGAAGGTGGCGGGCACCGCGGCCAGCGGGTTGTACTGGGTGGGCCCGAAGATCGCTGCGGTCACCCCGATGGTGCCGACGTCGGTGGGTACCGGTGCGGCATCGGCCGCGTCTGCAGCCACGTAACGCTGGCTCGGGGTGACGTCGACGGTGGTGGTGAACTCCTCGGTGCGTCCGTCCTGGTCGCGCTGCACGGTGAATTCGGTGGGTCCGTTCAGCGGCCGGACCGCCTCGACCAACTCGTCGAAGTTCGCCACCGGGGTGTCACCGACCGCGACCACGACGTCACCCGCGCGGATGCCGGCCGCAGCGGCCGGGCTGGACACCAGGCAGTCCCCCAGCTCACCCTGGCTGACCTCGGACTTCACGCAGGAGGTCTCGCCCACCATGGCGGTGGTCGGCTGATTCAGGTTCGGCAGCCCCCAGATGATCGCGATGGCATAGATCAACACGAACCCGATGACGAAGTTCATCCCGGGGCCGGCGGCGAGCACGGCGACGCGCTTCCAGGTCTTCTGCCGGTACATCGCGTAGGGGCGCTCGTCAGGTGCCAGTTCCTCGACCGACGTCATGCCGGCGATGTCGCAGAAGCCGCCGAGCGGAACCGCCTTGACGCCGTACTCGGTTTCGCCGAGCTTGTTGGCCCGGCGAGTGGACCACAGGGTGGGGCCGAAACCGACGAAGTAGCGGCGCACCTTCATCCCGGTGGCGCGGGCCACCCACATGTGGCCGCATTCGTGCAGCGCCACCGACAGCAGGATGGCGAGTGCGAAGAGCACGACGCCGATCGCGAACATCATGAGGCGGCCAGTTCCCTATCTCCTTGCAGTACCTGCGTGGTCGTGCTCGACGACGCGCCGCGCCCGGTCGCGGGCCCAGTCCTGCGCGTCGAGCACCTCATCCACGGTAGCTGGTTCGGCCGCCCACTGGTCGGCACCGCGCACGACCTGCGCCACCGTGCCCACGATCGCCGGGAAAGGAATGCGCCCGTCGAGAAAGGCCTGCGCGGCCTCTTCGTTGGCCGCGTTGTAGACCGCAGGCAGGCAGCCGCCACCTCGGCCGGCCGCCCGGGCCAGCTCCACGGCGGGAAAAACGGCGTCGTCGAGCGGCTCGAAGTCCCAGCGCGCTGCGGTGCTGAAGTCGCAGGCCGGCGCTGCCGCGGCCACCCGTGACGGCCAGCCCAGCGCCAACGCGATCGGCAACTTCATGTCGGGCGGGCTGGCCTGCGCCAGCGTCGAACCGTCGGTGAACGTCACCATCGAATGCACGATGGACTGCGGATGCACAACGACCTCGATGCGGTCGTAATCGACCCCGAACAGAAGGTGCGTCTCGATCAGCTCGAGGCCCTTGTTCACCAGGGACGCGGAGTTGAGAGTGTTCATCGGCCCCATCGACCAGGTGGGATGGCTGCCGGCCTGCTGGGGTGTGACACCGTGGAGCTGGGCCGCGCTCCAGCCGCGGAACGGACCGCCGGAAGCGGTCAGGACCAGCTTGGCGACCTCGTCGGCGGCACCTCCGCGCAGGCACTGCGCCAACGCGGAATGCTCGGAATCGACGGGCACGATCTGACCCGGACGGGCCGCCTTGAGCACCAGCGGCCCGCCGGCCACCAGCGACTCCTTGTTGGCCAGCGCCAGGCGCGCTCCGGTGGCCAGCGCCGCGAGTGTCGGTTCCAGACCGAGCGCCCCCACGAGCGCGTTGAGCACCACGTCGACGCCGGGCCCGGCGGCGGTCTCCTCGATCAGCCGGGTCACCGCGCGCGGACCGCTGTACGGCACACCTCCGAGGCGCTGCGCGGCGGCCGGATCGGCCACCGCGATGTTCGTCACCCCGGTCTCGGCCCGCTGCCTGGCGAGCAGATCGGTGTTTCCACCGCCCGCGGCCAGCCCGACGACCTCGAACCGGTCCGGGTTGGCGGCGATCACGTCGAGCGCCTGGGTGCCGATCGACCCGGTGCTGCCCAGCAGCAGCACCCGGGTTCTGTCCCTCGGGGAATCACCGGTGACCGTCACGGCTTCATTGTGCCGTGTCGGCGGCGGTGGCCACTCCCCCGATCACCCGTGACCGCCGATGCGCGTCTGTGACGTGAATCTGACGTCTCGGATCACGACCCATCCAATCGGCGACCGGCGATGAATCACCCGTGTCAGCACAGTGCGGGCAGAGAGTCCGTCAATGACGACGTGAAGGGAAGAAAGTGATGATCACCGTGAACCGTAAGTCGGTTGCCGCCGTAGGCGTGGCCGCCGCCGCGATGCTCGGGGTGGCCGCCTGTTCGAGCGACAGCTCGACCGAAGCGACCGACGCGACCACCACGACGACGTCGGCTGCGGCGGAGACGACCACATCGATGGTCCCGACCACCAGCGCGATGGCCGATCCGGCAGCCAACTTGGTCGGTAGCGGCTGCGCCGCCTATGCGGAGCAGGTGCCCACCGGCCCGGGTTCGGTGACCGGGATGGCCTCCGCCCCGGTGACCGTGGCGGCGTCCAACAACCCGATGCTCACCACGCTGACCCAGGCGCTGTCGGGCCAGCTCAACCCTGATGTCAACCTCGTCGAGACGCTCGACGGTGGCGAGTTCACCGTGTTCGCGCCGACCGACGACGCCTTCGCCAAGCTCGATCCGGCGACCATCGAGACGCTCAAGACCGATTCCGATCTGCTCACCAGCATCCTGACCTACCACGTGGTGCCGGGCCAGGCCGCCCCGGATCAGGTGCCCGGCGAGCATGAGACCGTCCAGGGCGCGACGCTGAACGTGACCGGTGAAGGCGACGACCTCATGGTCAACGACGCCGGCCTGGTGTGCGGTGGCGTCAAGACCTCGAACGCCGTCGTCTACATGATCGACACTGTGCTGATGCCGCCGGCCAGCTGATCGGCCGACGAACCCCTCGGATCCCTCCGCCCGTGTCACCGGGCGGGGGGATTCGTGCTTTTGGCCGGAAAATGCGTCAAATCTGTTGCCTGTCAACCCCATCCATATTCCCACCGGCTCCGAAGACCAGGTGTACGACCATCCCCGGAAACAAGGAGATCGACATCATGAGGATCAACGGGAAGAACCTGGCCGCAACGGGATTGGCAGCTGCTGCCGCGATCGGCATGTCCCTGACGACGGCGACGACCGCCGGTGCACAACCGACAGGGCCGGGGTGCGCGGCCTATGTCGAGCAGGTTCCCGAGGGACCGGGCTCAGTGCAGGGCATGGCGCCGGCGCCGCTCACTGTCGCCGCATCGAACAATCCGCTTCTCACCACACTGACCAAAGCTGTTTCCGGCCAGCTCAACCCGGAGGTGAATCTGGTCGAGACGCTCGACGGCGGTGAGTTCACCGTGTTCGCGCCGACGGACGCGGCGTTCGCCAAGATCGACCAGGCGACCATCGACAAGCTCGCCACCGACGCTCCCCTGCTGACCAATGTCCTGACCTATCACGTGGTGCCGGGCCGCGCCGCTCCGGATCAGGTCGTCGGCACCCACACCACCGTGCAGGGCAGCGACGTCACTGTCACCGGGCACCCGAATGAGCTCATGGTCAACGACGCGTCGGTGATCTGCGGCGGCGTGCAGACCGCGAACGCGACCGTCTACCTGATCGACACGGTCCTGATGCCGCCCATGTGATCTGGGACCCAGCGGAACCCCAGCGGTGCTCACTTCCTGGGCGGGAAGTGCTCGATCCAGTGCCGGGCGATGTCGATGCGGCGCGCTACCCACACCTCGTCGTGCGACTGCACGTGGTCGAGGAACCGTTCCAGGGCCGCGGTGCGGGCGGGTCGGCCGGCCAACCGGCAATGCAGCCCGACCGACAGCATCTTCGGCGAACCTGCCTGCCCCTCGGCGTAGAGCACGTCGAACGCGTCGCGCAGGTGAGTGAAGAACTCGTCACCGCTGGGGAACCCGCCCGCGATCGCGAAGCGCATGTCGTTGGTGTCGAGCGCATACGGGACCACCAGGTGGTCGGTACCCGCGACGTGTGTCCAGTACGGCAGGTCGTCGGCATAGGAGTCCGAGTCGTAGACGAAACCACCGTGCTCGACGACCAGCCGCCGGGTCTGCGGCGAGTCTCGGCCGGTGTACCAGCCCAGCGGGGCAGCGCCGGTGAGGTCGGTCATCAGGCGCACGGCCTCGCTCAGGTGCTCCCGTTCCACATCCGGCTCGACCAGTTGGTAGCTGATCCAGCGCAGGCCGTGGCAGGCGATCTCGTCACCGCGCGCACGGAACGCTGCCAAGGCCTCGGGGTTACGGGCGAGCGCCATGGCCACCCCGAAGACGGTCAGCGGAAGCCCGCGCCGGTCGAATGCGCGCAGCACACGCCACAACCCGGCCCGCGAGCCGTACTCGTACAGTGACTCCATGCTCATGTGGCGGTTCGGGAAAGGCTGCGCGGCAATGATTTCAGAAAGAAACGTCTCCGAGGCCGGGTCACCGTGCAAGACGCTGTTCTCGGCGCCCTCTTCGTAGTTGAGCACGAACTGCACCGCGATCCTGGCGCCGCCGGGCCAATGCGGATCCGGTGGGTGCGGCCCGTACCCGATCATGTCGCGGGGATAGCGGTCGACGGGCCCGGCGGTCATGCAGGCATTGTGGCAGGCCGCGGGCGGGTCTGTCGGACGGCGAGCACCCAGGAATCCGACCATGGGTGTGCGCCGACCACGGCGGTGTCACGGTCGCTGAATCGCAGCGTGACCGCAGGTGGTGTTCCTCGAGTTCTTACGGAGTCGTCGTAGTTGGTTTCTCCGGCGGACATCGCGGGCAGCATCAGTGTCATGCCCGCTGTGTTGTGGTTTCGCCGCGATCTGCGGCTGTCCGATCATCCGGCGTTGCTGGCTGCGGCCGACAGCGCCGACGACGTGCTCGCGTGCTACGTCCTGGATCCCGCGCTGAAGGCGTCTGCCGGCCTGCGCCGTATGCAGTACCTCTACGACGCGCTGCGCGATCTGCACGACCGGCTCGACGGACGGCTGCTGGTGACGCGGGGTGACCCGAAGACTCGCATCCCGGCGCTGGCCAAGAAGGTCGGCGCCGAGACGGTGCATGTGTCCGAGGACTTCTCCCCCTACGGCCGACGGCGCGACGAGCGGGTTCAGGAGGCGTTGGGTGACGTCGAACTGGTCGCCACCGGCTCGCCGTATCTGGTGTCTCCCGGGCGGGTGACCAAGGACGACGGCACGCCCTACAAGGTCTTCACACCGTTCTATGACGCGTGGCGTAAACACGGCTGGCGCAAGCCGGCGCAGTCGACGACGTCGTCGGCGCGGTGGATCGACCCGGCCGAGGTGACCGGCAAGCCGGGGCTGTCCGACATCCCTGACGAGGGTGTCGAATTGGAGCTGCCGGCGGGCGAGACCGCGGCCAGCAAGCAATGGCGGACGTTTCTGCACGACGGACTCGACGGTTACGCCGACGACCGCAACCGCCCGGATCTCGATGCGAGCAGCCGCATGTCGGCACATCTGAAATTCGGCACGGTGCACCCCAGGACTCTGGCTGCCGACCTGGGCAGCGGTAAAGGCGCGCAGGCCTATCTCAGAGAGCTCGCGTTCCGCGACTTCTACGCGTCGGTGCTCTACGAGTGGCCGCGCAGTGTCTGGTGGAACTGGAACGAGGCCTTCGACGCGATCGAGGTCGATGAAGGCCGCGAGGCCACGAAGGCCTACGAGACGTGGAAAGAAGGCCGGACGGGTTTTCCGATCGTCGACGCCGGGATGCGGCAGTTGGCCCAGAGCGGTTTCATGCACAACCGCGTGCGGATGATCGTGGCGTCGTTTCTGGTCAAGGACCTGCACCTGCCGTGGCAATGGGGGGCGCGGTGGTTTCTCGAACAGCTGGTGGACGGCGACATGGCCAACAACCAGCACGGCTGGCAGTGGGCGGCGGGATGCGGCACCGATGCGGCGCCCTATTTCCGGGTGTTCAACCCGACGACGCAGGGTAAGAAGTTCGACCCCTCCGGGGATTACATCCGCCGCTGGGTGTCCGAACTGGCCGAGTTCGACGGTGACGTGCACGACCTCGACGGAGAGCGCCCTGCCGGCTACCCGGAGCCGATGGTGGACCACAAGCGGGAACGCGAGGAGGCCCTGCGGAGGTACGACGCAGTAAAGAAGTAGCCTGCTACTTCAGCGTCTGGCCGGCGTCCACCGGTAGGGCCACCCCGGTCAGGTAGCGACCGGCCGGCCCGCACAGATAGACCATGGCGTCGCTGATGTCGCCGGGTTTCATCATCGGCAACCGCAGCAGCGGCTGCTGAGCATCGCTGAAAGACGGATGGCGCCCGACCCACTCGGCCATCGCCTCATTGAGGACCATCGGGGTAGCCACGCCACCGGGGTGCACGGAGTTGACCCGGATGTTCTTCTCCGCCAGCGAGCGGGCGAAGTGACGCATCACCCCGATGACGCCATGCTTGGCGGCGGTGTAACCCGCCGCGCCGTGGCTCATCGTGCCGAACTCCGTGCTCACCGATGTGAAGCCCGCCGCTGAGCTGGTGATCACCACCGCACCGCCGTCGGGGTTGCTCAACAGCGCCGGCAAAGCGGCATCGATGGTGTAGTAGACGCCGTTGAGCATGACCGCGATCGCGTCGGTGAATGCGGTGAGCGATGTGCCGGCCACGCCGGCCGCGGGCAGGATTCCGGCATTGGCCAGCACGAAGTCGAGTCGGCCGAACTCGGCGAGGCCGCGCTGCACCACCGCTGCCAGCCGATCGCGGTCGCGGACGTCGCCCTGCTCGGCGACGATGCGGCGCCCGGTCTTCTCGACCAACCGCACCGTCTCCTCGAGGTCTTCCGGGGTGGCCATGGGGTAGGCGACGCTGTCGAGCTGTGCGCACAGGTCGACGGCGATGACGTCGGCGCCTTCCTCGGCGAACCGGACTGCATGCGCCCGGCCCTGCCCGCGCGCGGCTCCGGTGATGAAGACGACCCTGTCCTCGAGCAGGCCACGAGCCTGCTGGATACCCATGACCGGCGAGCCTACTGCGCGCGCGGTCTGCCGGCGGACTACTACGGCGGGGCGTAGTAGAGCTGTGTCAGAATGACCTTCACAGACATGCCGCCGACCGTGAGGAGCAGCCGTGGCAAGCACCGAGGTGGAGCGTCACACCGGCGTCGACGTCGAGGAAGTGCCGTCGGCGGAGTGGGGATGGTCGAAAGAGAACCCCCGCGTCATCCAGATCGGCGGACTGCTCGGCGCGGCTTTCCTGCTGCTCATGATGCACGGCAACCACGTGGGTCGCGTCGAGGACTGGTTCCTCGTCGGCTTCGCCGCGCTGGTGCTCGGTGTCGTGGCGCGCAGCTGGTACGTGGGCCGCAACCGCGAGACGCGGTAGTTCCGGCCCGTTTCAGGTGCCGGCCGGCCGGCCGGCAGGAGCGAGGTCGGTGCCGTCGGGGGCATACCAGAGCGCGATGCTGTGGAACTCTTCGACCGACAGGTCCGCCGGTCCTCCGCAGGCCTGGACCGCGTGAGATTTGAACGCTCGAGCGGCGGCGCTGAGGCGGTGATGTACCCGGTGGAACTTCCGGCCCGCCTCGAGTGACGGCGATTCGCCCCATACGGTGACCTCGGTGCGGGCACCGTCGAGAACCTCCAGCAGGGCGCTGCGGGTGGACGCGCACCCGGCGAGCAATCGGGCGTCGACCGCCACCGCGGTGGGGTCGTGCCCGCCCGGCAGTTCGCTGAGACTGGTTCCGGGCGCCCAGTCCACCCCGAGGATGGTCAGTGCGGTGGTGTCGACGGCGCCCGGAGTGAGGACCGTGACACGCCAGCCGGCTCGCACCCGATCGCAGAGCCAACCGCCGGCCGCCGTCACGACGGTCGCGACGTCGCCGGCGAGAACGGCGAGGTCGTAGGTGAGCAGCTTCTCCCCTGTCTTCCGCACGCCCGGCCCCTTGTGCCCGCCTGTCCGCAGGTCGTCGACGTCGAAAGTGCGTGCGGTCACCGGTTGCCTCCCAGAGAGCCAGAGCCGAGGTCGTCCTCGCGCCACCGTCGGGCGCGCATCGTTCGGCACCCAGGACAGGGTGACACTTTGAGCAAGATCTGTAAAGTACTTACGGGCATCGACCGTGGGCGTGCCGACGCTCCGGAACCGAAACGGCACTCCCGCCAGCCGTTTCCGCGAGATCGTCCGCGCGCGAGATCATCAGGTCGCGAGATCGTCAGGTCGCGAGATCGTCAGCGAGCGGGCGCAACCGGCATGGCGGCCGCCACCGGCGTGAGGTCGGCGGACAGTCCGGCCGCCGCGCGGATTTCGGCGAAGGCGTTGATCAGTGCGTCGGTCGCTTCATGGGGGTCCCCGAGGGTGCGGTCGTCGGTCAGGACCGACAGCGAGAGCTGATCGACGTAGCTCCACACCGTGATGTTCATCCCGCTCCCGGCCACGATCGGGCCGACCGAGTAGATCTCGTCGACGACGGCGCCCTCGATGAAGCCACGCTCACGCGGCCCGGGCACGTTGGAGATCGTCAGGTTCATCACCATCGCCGATTCCAGCCGACGCGCCTGGGTGCGAAAGACGCTCGGAGTCGTGGCGGGCGGCAGGTAGGTCAACCATGACGGCAGCAGCGTCGGTCCGAGCAGCCGGTGGTTCTCCTTCGCGATGGCAGTCGCGGTCGCGGTCAGCCGCACCCGCTCGAGGGGGTCGGCGATGTGCACCGGCAACGACGGTGTCATGTAGGTGAATTCGTTGCCCATCAAACGATCCGGAGAGGGGTTGTAGCTCACCGGCACCCCGGCGATCAGCGGCGAGTCCGCTGCCCCGTCATAGCGCAGCTGCAGCTCCCGCAGCGCCCCGGCGGCCGTGGCCAGCACGATGTCGTTGAGGGTGACGCCGAGGTGTTTGGCCGTCTGCTTGACGTCGTCGAGCGCGAGCGGCGCGGTCGCGAACCGCCGCCCCGGGGAAACGACGTGGTTGAGGAAGGTCTGCGGGGGCGCGAAATTGCGTGCCAGGTCAGGTTGCACACCGCGCTCTCGGGCCCGCCTACGCACGCGCGCTATGCCCGCGACCGTCTCGCCGACCAGCCCCGGTAACCGGGCCAACTGGTGCAGGTGATCACGGCCGGCCGCGCGGAGCAGGTTGGCCGCCGATCGGGAGTCGGGCGGCGCGTCGCCGAGCTCACCGCCGACCTCGGGCTGTTCCGACTGGATGGCCATCGCCATCTGGTTGGCCGAGGCCATCCCGTCGGCCAGGACGTGATGCACCTTGTGGATGACGGCGATGCGGTTGTCCGCGAGCCCCTCCGCGACATACATGACCCACAGCGGATGGTCACGGTCCAGCGGGGTGCCGGCGATGTCACCGATCAGCTCATCGAGTTCGCGGCGTCCACCCGGAGCACGGACGTGAGCGCGGCGGACGTGATAGTCCAGATCGATCTCGGCGTTCTGCACCCACATCGGGTGGTGGAACTTCAGGGGGATGTCGACCAGTTGGCAGCGCAGTGGCGCGAGCGCGTGGAGGCGGGGTGCCGCCAGCCTGCGGAACATGTCGAAGTCGTAGCCGGGCAGCGCCGACACATCGAGCACACCGATCTTGAGGGTGTGCATGTGAACTTCCGGCGTCTCGCCGTAGAGCATCATCGCGTCCACACCGTTGAGCCGCTTCACCCATCCCCCGTTCGTCGTGCCGATGCCGCCTCCGGGTACCCATTGCACCGTGTTTCGCTTCCCGGATGTGTCGTTCCCGCCGATCTGTCACCGCGTGTCCGCGCATTGGACAGCGTTCCGCACCCAGAGCCCCGGCGGGCGTCGTGACATCCGCTACCGCTTTTGTAAACTGGCGACATGTTCGCCGCGGATCGGTCATTGAGGCGCCGGCAATGACCCATCGGACGAAACGCCGTGGCCCGGGACGTATCCGGTGAGTCTCACCGCGGGAACCGGACCCCTGGGCCAGGACCGGGCGGGCGCCTTCAGCCCCACCGTCGAGGGCAACCTCGTCTACGTCGAGCCACACCCCCGCCGGATCCAGGCCGTGCTCGGAGACCGCACCCTGATCGACACCGAGGGTGCATTGATGGTGCACCGGCGCGGCCAGCCGCTGAGTTATGCGTTCGCCGCCGAGGACGTCAGCGAGCTGCCCACCACCCCGGTCCTCGAGGCACCCGGCTTCGTGTCGGTGCCGTGGACCGCGGTGGACGCCTGGTTCGAGGAGGGCCGCCGGTTGGTGCACTACCCACCCAACCCCTACCACCGCGTCGATTGCCGACCGACCCGCCGACGGCTGCGCGTGAAGATCCTGGGGGTCACCGTGGTCGACACCGCAGACACCACGATCGTGTTCGAGACATCGCTGGCACCCCGGCTGTACGTCAGCGTCGAGGCGGTGCGCGCCGAGGTCCTCCGGCGCTCGGACACCGCGACATACTGCAACTACAAGGGGTGGGCGACCTATTGGAGCGCGGTGGTCGGTGATGTGGTCGTCCCCGACGTGGCGTGGAGCTACGAGGATCCCCTGCCCGAGAGCTCGCCGATCGCATCGATGGTGAGCTTCGACCCCGATCGCGCCGCCGTGCAGGCCGAACTGCCGCACGGGCGTGACCGATATCACATGCCTCGGTGACCTCGCACCCTACGGTTGCGTCACCGTAGGTCTGCGCAGGTTACGGTTGCGTACGTCTTTGCTGGACCGCCACACTCCGGGCTATGACACATGCGTCGAGCCACTACATCGCCAATGTGCGGGACATCGAGTTCAACCTCTTCGAGGTGTTGTCGCTGGGCGACGTCCTGGCCGATGGCGGTTACGGGGACCTGGACACCGACACCGCGCGCACCATGCTCGACGAGGTGGCCCGCCTCGCACAGGGCCCGATCGCCGCGTCGTTCGCCGACGCCGACCGCCATCCGCCGGTCTTCGACCCCAGCACCCACGCGATCTCGGTGTCCGACGAGATCGCGCGCACGGTGGCCGCGGTCAAGGAGTCCGACTGGTGGCGGGTCGGCATCGCCGAGGAGATCGGCGGGCTTCCGGCGCCCGCAGCGTTGGCCTGGGCCATCAACGAGATGCTGCTGTGCGCCAATCCGTCCGTCGGCTTCTTCTACGCCCTCGGCCCCGCGATGGCGCACGCCCTTGCCGCCGAGGGCAACGAGCAGCAGCGCCGTTGGGCGGCCGAAGGCCTGGAGCGGGGCTGGGCAGCCACCATGGTGCTGACCGAGCCGGACGCCGGCTCCGATGTCGGGGCGGGACGCGCCAAGGCCATCGCACAACCCGACGGAACGTGGCACATCGAGGGCGTCAAGCGTTTCATCTCGGGTGGCGACGTCGGGGACACCGCCGAGAACATCTTCCATCTGGTGCTGGCACGACCCGAGGGCGCCGGGCCGGGCACGAAGGGGTTGAGCCTGTTCTACGTACCCAAGTTCCTCTTCGATCCGCAGACCCTCGAGATCGGTGAGCGCAACGGGGTGTACGCGACGGGCCTGGAGCACAAGATGGGCCTCAAGGCTTCGCCGACGTGTGAGCTCAGCTTCGGCGTACACGACAGGCCCGCGGTCGGTTACCTGGTCGGCGACGTGCACCGCGGGATAGCGCAGATGTTCACCGTCATCGAGCATGCCCGCATGACGATCGGGGTCAAGGCCGCCGGCACGCTGTCCACCGGATACCTCAACGCGCTGGCGTACGCCAAGGAGCGGGTGCAAGGCGCCGACCTGACCCAGATGACCGACAAGACCGCGCCCAGGGTGCCGATCATCCGACATCCCGACGTCCGCCGCTCGCTGATGACCCAGAAGTCGTATGCCGAGGGACTGCGAGCGTTGTACATGTACGCTGCTGCCCACCAGAACAGCGATGTGGCGCAGCATGTTTCAGGCGCTGATGCGGACATGGCCCACCGGGTCGACGACTTGCTGCTGCCCATCGTCAAAGGGGTGGGCTCCGAACGGGCCTACGAGATGCTGACCGAATCGCTGCAGACGCTGGGCGGGTCTGGTTTCCTGCAGGACTACCCGATCGAGCAGTACATCCGCGATGCCAAGATCGATTCGCTCTACGAGGGCACCACCGCGATCCAGTCGATGGACTTCTTCTTCCGCAAGGTGGCCCGCGACCGCGGCGAGGCGCTGGCCCACGTCGCCGCCCAGATCGCCCACACGGTCCAGGCATGCGACGGGCGCCTCAAGCCGCAGGCTGCCCTGCTGGCGACCGCGCTGCAGGATGTTCAGGCGATGATCGGCACCGTCACCGGTTACCTGCTGGGCGCCTCGGAGCAGCCGGGTGAGATCTACAAGGTCGGATTGGTCTCCGTGCGGCTGCTTCTGGCTGTCGGCGACCTGGTGATCGGCTGGCGGCTGCTCGAGCAGGCGCGCGTCGCACACAGCGCGCTCGAGGCCGACCCCGGCCGCGCCGACGCAGCGTTCTACGAGGGCAAGATCGCCACTGCGGCGTTCTTCACCGCGAACATGCTGCCGCCGCTGACCGCGCTGCGCACCATCGTCGACACGGTCGACACCGAGCTGATGGACCTGCCCGAGGCCGCATTCTGATCGTGGGGTGAACTCGCGGGCAGAATCACTTCATCGGTCGGCTGCCATGCCGTAGGTTCGGCTGGTGTCGACGCTGACGAATCGCCAGATCCTGTTGCGCCGCCGTCCCCGGGGGCTGGTCGAGCCCGGGGACACCGAGCTGGTGACCACGGCGGCACCTCGTCCGGCCCACGGTGAGGCATTGGTGCGCACCACCTACGTCGGGATCGACGCCGCCGCCCGGACGTGGCTGGATGACCAGCCCGGCTACCTGCCGCCGGTCGGGCTCGGCGAGGTCATCCGCGCTGCCGGTATCGGCGAAGTCATCGAAACACGTTGTGACGCATACGCTGTCGGCGACATCGTGACGACACTGACCGGCTTCCAGGAGTACGCGATCGTGCGTGACGACCTGTTCACGACGCCCGTGCCCGGACCGGGCGATCAGGTCGACCAGCGTGCGGTGATGTCGATCTACGGACCGACCGGCGCCACCGCGTACTTCGGTATGACAGGCATCGGACGCCCCGTGGCCGGGGAGACGGTCGTGGTCTCCGCGGCGGCCGGCGCCACCGGCTCGGTGGCCGGTCAGATCGCCAAGATCGCCGGAGCGCGGGTGGTGGGGATCGCCGGCGGTGCGCACAAGTGCCGCGCGGTGGTGCAGGATTTCGGGTTCGACGCGTGCATCGACTACCGCGAGGACGACCTGCCCTCGGCACTGAAGACGCACTGCCCCAAGGGGGTCGACGTCTACTTCGACAACGTGGGCGGCCCCATTCTCGACGCCGTGCTCGGGCGCCTGGCCCCCAAGGCCCGAGTCGTGTTGTGTGGGGTGATCTCCAGTTATCTGACCGGTGAGCACCCGGGACCAGCCAACTACGTCAACCTGCTCGCCAAGACGGCCTTGATGCAGGGGTTCAACGCACTCGACGAGTGGGGCCGTTTCGACGAGGCCTTCGCTGCGCTGCGCGGGTGGGAGGAACAGGGGCTACTGGTGCACCGCGAGCACATCTTCGAGGGCATCGGATCCTGCGTCGACGCGCTCAACGGCTTGTTCACCGGTGTGAACATCGGCAAGACACTGGTCCGGCTCTCCGGTTCGTGAGCGGGAGGGCAGCGCTCACCGGCGCGCGATGACGTCGGCGCCGAACTGGTCGATGGCCTCCAGGGCGTGCGCCAGGCTGTCTCCGGGCACACCGACCTGGACCCACGTCACGCCCAGGTCGGTGAGCTGGGTGAGCCCTTCGACGTACGCGTCGGCGTCGAAATCGTCGGCACCGGGGGTGCCGCCGGCATGGTTGGTGAACGCGACGTCGACCGTCGACGGGTCGCGGCCCGCCTCGTCCAGCCGGCGTCGTAGGTCGCCGATGCCGGCGGAGAGGTCGGCCAGTGACTCCAGCGCAGCGGTGCGCGCGGTCTGCGCCAGCATCGCGGGCGCCCGGAACGGGCACCAACCCTGTCCGTGCGCGACCACCCTGGTCCGCGCGGCCGCGGTGTTGCCGCCGATCCAGATCGGCGGGTGCGGGACACTCACCGGCCGGGGGTGGGCGGTGATCCCCTTCGCGGTGAAATGCTCGCCGCCGATGGTGACGTCGTCGGAGGTCCAGATGTCACGGATCACCTGAAGGGATTCCTCGAACAGCGCGGCCCGGTCGTCGAAATCGACCCCCAGGGCCGCGAACTCCCGCTTGAGGTAGCCGACGCCGACGGCGAGGGTGAATCGACCGCCGGACACCAGGTCCAGCGTCGCACCGGCCTTGGCCACGAGGAACGGGTTGCGGTACGGCAGCACGACGATGTTGGGGATCAGGCGCAGCGTGGTGGTGTGTGCGGCCGCGAAACCCATCGCGACGAAGGGGTCGAGCGCGTCGTGCCCGCCGGACTCGAGCCACCGCTGGCTGGGAGCGGGGTGATCGGTGAAGCCGAACCCGTCGAACCCGGCCGTCTCGGCGGCCGCGGCGACCTCGGCGATTCCCGCCCCGGTCACCAACTCCGGGTTGTACGGGTGGCTGTGCATCGGGTGGGTGATGGCGAATTTCACAGCCAGGCCTCCTCGCCGGTCATGTGTGGGCACTCCGTACTCGCTGGGTAACTTCCTTCTCCAAGCGTGAGAATGTCGTTACCATGCACGCAGTGCGATGTACAGCGGCACGACCGAAGAAGGGGGTGGGCGACACCGATGGCCAGGCCCGAGATCGGGATCTATCTGCCCCACATGGGCCTGCCCTACGAGGACGTGGAACGCCGTGTCCGCCGGTGCGAGAACTCCGGCATCGACTCGCTGTGGCTCTACGACCACCTCTTCGCTCCCGGCATGCCCGATTACCCCTCGCTGGAAGCGTGGACCCTGGCCACCGCGCTGCTCGCCCGCACCGACCGCATCCGAATCGGACACATGGTGCTGTGCAATCAGTTTCGCCACCCGGTCATGCTGGCCAAGATGGTGACGACCCTCGACCACATCTCGGGCGGGCGCCTGTCGCTGGGCATCGGCAGCGGATCGATCGAAGACGAACACCGCCGGGCCGGCCTGCCCTGGGGCACGTTCGCGGCCCGGTCGGCACAGCTGGGAGAGACGCTGCAGATCCTGCACCAGGCGTTCAGCGAAGAGCGCATCCACTTCAGTGGCGAACACTTCGCCGTCACCGACCTGCCCATCAAGCCCGGACCGACACAGCAGCCGCATCCCCCGATCGTCGTCGGTGGGGTCGGCGAGAAGTACACCCTGCCGTTGGTGGCGCGCTACGCCGACGTGTGGAATGTGCCGACCTACGCGCTGGGCGACATCGGGGCCAAGCTCGCCGCACTGCGAGCGATCTGCCAGGACATCGGCCGAGACCCCGACAGCATCGTGCTCTCCGTGGAGGCCGTGATGGCACTCGCGCCCGATGAAGCCGCGCTCCCCCGCGTCCGCGAGACTGCCGAGAAACGTTTCGGCGATCCGGGTTTCGGCCTCCGGGAGGCGGGACTGGTCGGCACGGCGTCCGCCGTGGTGGACCGGCTGGGCGAACTGGTCGAGCTGGGTTTCGGCCAGCTGGTGTTGTTCACCCACGACCGATGCTCGGAACAGACCCTGGAGCTGCTGTCCACCGAGGTGATTCCGCAACTCCCGCACGCCTAGGGGCGTCCGGCCGCCGCGGGGGCACAGGCGGGCCTCTCCCTTCACCGCCTCAACCGAGGCGTGACATCGCCTGGATATTTTGTAAAGCTTGGGGCGGTTCGCACCCCCGCGGGCCACGGCGCAGGACGGAGCACAGTGGGGATCGTGACGACGACGTCGGAAACGGCGTTCACCCAGCCTCCCGAACAGATCTACGACTTCGTGACCAATCCGGCCAATTGGCCGAAGACCTACCCCGGCAGCGCGCATGTCGGCCGGGTGCCCGAGAAGCTTCCGCTGGAGGTGGGCGACACGTGGACCGAGACAGGTCCGGACGGAAACCGCATCTTCACCTGGCATCTGGCGATGGCCACCCGTCCGAAGCTGTGGATGTTCACCTCGGTCGGCAACCTCGGCCACGACAGTGACGGCGACGGCGGCATGCCGGGACGGATCACGGTGCAGTACGAGTTCAGCCGACCCGGAGAGAACATCACCCTGTTCCGTCGCACCATGACGATCGAGGCGTACCGGGATCATCCGTTGCCCGACGGCTTCTTTCGGACCGTCAATCCCGCCAACATCGACGCCTACCATGCCGCGGTCGCCCGCGAGTTGGCATGACGCAGCCGGTCACCGCCGGGAAGCCACCCGGTTCACCAGAGGGCGCGCCGCAGTGCCGACCCCTGGATCTCGAACAGTTGCGTGCTGACCTCCCACTCGGGCACCAGCGAATCGAAGCCGTGGCACGTGCCGGCGAACACGTGTAGCTCGGTGCGCACACCGGCCCACATGAGGCGGAGCGCGTAGTCGACGGCTTCGTCGCGCAATGGGTCGAGCTCTGAACAGGTGATCAACGCCGGCGCCAGACCGCCCAGCTCCTCGGCCCGTGCAGGGGCGGCGTCCGCCGACGGTGGCGTATCGGCGAGGTAGTGCCGCCACATCCACCCCACCGCGTCGCCGTCGAAACCCGGTGTGGTGGTGAACTCGTCCTTCGACGGCGAGGGCCGGTCGTCGAGCACGGGTTGGTGCAGCAGCTGGAACACCACCGGCGGGGCCTCGCCGGCCGCGGCGCACTGCGCCAGCCGCGCGGCCAAAGACGCGCCGGCGCTGCTGCCGCCGACAGCCAGAGCAGCCACATCGAGACCGACCTCCGCGGCCGCGCCGACCGCCCACCGCAGTATCGCCAGGGCGTCGTCGGCTGCGGCAGGGAACGGATGCTCAGGAGCGAGTCGGTAGTCGGCCGAGACCACGGTGCACCGGCCCCGTCTGGCGAACTCCACGCACTGGCGGTGATCGGTGTCGAGGTTGCCGAGAACGAAGGCCCCCGAATGGAAGTACAGCAGCGCCGGCGACGGCGCCGGTGCGCCGCGATAGATCCGGACATGCACCGACTGGTCTACCGAAAGCCGGATTTCGCGCTGTTCGATCTCGACGCCGACATCGTCGACGGTCGGCGCGGCCTCGGCCCGTCGCTGGTTCAGCGAGTCCCGCACCGCCCCCAGGACGGCCGGAGACAGGTCGATGCGGGTGCCGGCCAGGTGCTCGAGCGCAGGGTCGAGTCGCCTGCCGATGTCATCGCCTGGCGCGGTCGGGGCCACCACCGGAGCTACCTCTGTCCCGTGCTCTGGGCGCCCACCTCGATGACGGGACGGGCTGCGGGTGCCTCGAAGGTGTAGTCGGCGGGACGAAACCACCTCGTCCGGAGCCAGAAATCGCGCGCGCTGCGCGGCCATTGGGTGACGACGCGGCCGTTGGCGGCCCGAAAGTAGTTGCTGCACCGAGTCAGCCACACGGTGCCCTGCATCCATGTGTCGATCCTCGCCAGGAACCTCGTCACCACGTCGGCGCGCACTTCGATGTAGCTGGAGTTCGTGCGGCGCAGGTGTTTCAGCGCACGCACCAGGTACCGCGCCTGGGCTTCGAGCATGAAGATGACGCTGTTGGACCCGACGTTGGTGTTGGGTCCGTAGAGCATGAAGAAATTGGGGAAACCGGGAACCGCCATGCCCAGGTAGGCGAACGCCCCGTTACGCCAGAGGTGACTCAGCGCCGCTCCGTCGGCTCCGCGGACCTCGAGTTGTCCCAGGTAGTCCGCGGCGGCGTATCCCGTCGCGCACAGCACGACGTCGACGCCCAATTCGGCACCGTCCTCGGTCACCAGCGATCTCGCCCGCAAGGCGCGGGCGGGACTGGAGACGACGCTGACATGGGGTTGGGCGAGCGTCTGCAGGTAGTCGGTGGCGAACACGAGGCGCTTGCAGCCGAACGGATGCTCCGGGGTCAGCCGGCGCCGCAGGTCCTCATCGGCGACAGCGGTTTCCAGTGTGCGCAGGGCGACGTCCCGGAACTCCTGGGTCTTGTCGCTGCCGTTCTCGATGACGGCAATGTTGGATTCGCTGCGCAGCCACAAGCGGGCGCGGTAGATCTTCTTCGCCAGCGGAACGTGGGCGAACAGCCATTTCTCGCGCGCGGTGTACGCCCGGTCGGGTTTGGGGAGCACCCACGTCGGCGACCGCTGCACCGAGTAGACCTGGGCCGCCTGTCTGGCGACCTCGGGCACCAGTTGCGCCGCGGTCGATCCCGTACCCAGAACCGCGACCCTGGCTCCGTGCAGATCGACCGAGTGATCCCAGCGGGCGGTGTGCATGATGGTGCCGGTGAACGGCTCCTCCTCGACCAGATCGGGCATCACCGGCCGGGTGAACATCCCGACCGCCGAAACGACGACGTCGAAGGTGTGCTGCTCACCGGTCGACGTCTGCAGCCGCCAGGTGTGGTCATCGGACTCCCAGCGTGCAGAGACGATCTCGGTGTTCAGCACCAGATGGTCGGCCAACCCGTGACGGTGCGCGCACCGCTCGAAGTACTGCAGGATCTCGGCTTGCCCGGACCACATCCGCGACCATTGTGCGTTGAGGTCGAACGAGTACGAGTAGAGGTGTGATTTCACGTCGCAGGCCAGGCCCGGATAGGTGTTGATGCGCCACGTTCCGCCGACGCCGTCCTCGCGGTCGAAGATGGTGAAGTCGTCGAAGCCGGCCTTGCGCAGGAAAATTCCCAGCGCCATGCCGCCGGGACCGGCGCCGATGATGCCTATGGACAGATTCTTCGCCATACGGTCGTCATCCAATCTGCAGGCTCTGCCCACCGTCGACGGTGAGTTCTGATCCGGTGATGAACGAGGCGTGCTCGGAGACCAGAAAGGCCACCGCATCGGCGATGTCCACCGGTCGGCCGATGCGGCCCATCAGCGCGTGTGCGGCCAGTCGGGCCTGGGTGGCGTCGTCCAGCATCGGAGTGTCCACCGGGCCCGGGAAGACTGCGTTGACGCGGATACCCTCCGCAGCGAGTTCGACGGCAGCGACCTGTGTGAGACCGCGCAGGGCCCATTTCGAGGATCCGTAGGCGCTGTGATTGGGGAACGGCCGGATCGCACCGGTGCTGCAGGTGTTGACGACGGAGGCGCCGTCGGCCTCGCGCAGATGCGGCAGCGCAGCCTGGATGCCGAGGAACGGACCCAGACAGTTGACCCGCCAGCTCCCCTCGAATGCGGCCGGGGACTCCTCGCTGAGCGCGGCGCGATGCAACACCCCGGCGTTGTTCACCAATGTGGTCAACGCACCGAACCGTGCCACGGTGGTGGCCACCGCCGTCTGCCACTGTTCGGCGGAGGTGACGTCCAGTGGAACGGCCAACGCCCGTCGCGGGTCCAAAGCGTCGGCGGTGGCCTGCACCTCGCCGACGAGTCGATCGCAGGCGGCCACGCAGAAGCCGTCGGCCACCAACCTGGCCGCGATCGCGGCGCCTTGACCCCGGGCCGCCCCGGTGACCAGCGCGACACGACGATCTACCATGTTCCCCTCGCCACCTCTACTGATAGGCGTTGCCGGAGTTGCGCTCCGATGCCCGGTCGGTGGCCTCGGCCAGATGCGCGGCGGCTCCGCGGCGCAGCGCCTGCGATTCCGACGCCAGCGTGATCATTCGGAACCCCTCTTCCGCCAGCTGTTTTCCGAACGAACCACTGCCGGCGTGTACGCCACTGACCAGACCCGCTGCGGTGGCGGCGTGATGGATCGCCGCCATGGCCTCCCGGACCTGTGGCTGGGTACGGGCCTGATCTGGGGCGTAACCCTGTGAGATCGCCAGGTCCGCAGGCCCGAGGTAGATGCCGGTCAGGCCCTCGACCGCACAGATCTCGTCGATGGCGGCGGCACCGGCAGCGGTCTCGACCATCGCGAACACCGAGACCCTCGCCTGCAGCACGCCCGGGTCGACACCGAGATCGGTGCGCAGCGGACCGAAACTACGCACACCCCGCGGGGCGTACCGGGTGGCGGCCACCGCTTCGGCGGCCTGCTGGGCAGTTTCGACCATCGGGACGATCACCCCATCGGCGCCCGCGTCGAGCACCCGCCCGATGGGCGCCGCCGCAGGTGACGCCATCCGCACCACGGTGCCGATGCCCACGTGTTCGAGGCCGCGCAGCAGGACGGCCACGTCGGCGTCGCTGAGGTAACCGTGCTGGATGTCGAATCCGACGTAGTCGTAACCGGTCTGGGCGAAGGCCTGCGGACCGGCGGTCGTGGGACCCACCACCCAGCCACCCCACACCTGGCGTTGGGCGGCGAGTGCGGCGGCGAGTGGGGTCATCTCGGTCATGTCAGGCCACGATCGCGATCTTGGCCCGGCCGGGGACCGGGCGGCAGGCCAGGTCGAAAGCAGCCTGAACCTGGTCGACGCCGAACGTGTGGGTGACATAGCTGTCGAGCAGCCCGGTATGTGCCCGCACGAACTCGTCGGCCTTGCCCAGCACTCGTCGGCGTTGCAACGTCACCCCGGACTTCAGCGTGAGGTTGTTGCGCAACATGGTGCGCATGCTCACCGGATAGCAGTCGTCGTCGGGGACACCGAAGTAGAAGACGGTGCCACCGGGCGCGGCGGCCTCGATCGCATGCGACAGAGTCGCGACCTGATGGCCCACCGCTTCGATGACGATGTCGGGTTTGGCGTGCGCGGGCAGGTGACACACCCAGCGGTCGCTGGGTGCGCGCACCACGGTGTCCACGCCGAAGACCGGGCCGATGTCGGTGCGGTCGACCGGATCGACACCGGTGACCTGTGCAGCCCCGGCCGCCTTGGCGACGTAGGAGAACAGCAGCCCGATCGACCCCTGACCGAGGACCGCCACGTGCCGCCCGGTCAGGTCGGGCAACTGTTCGACGGCATAGAGCACACAGGCCAAGGGCTGCAGGGCTACGGCATGTTCCGGGCGCAGGGACCGGTGGTAGGACGCCAGTCCGTCTCCGTCGGCGACGACCTGTTCCATCAGCCCGTCGAACCCCGAGGCCCAACCGACCACCCGGTCCCCGGCGTGATGTTCGGGGTGGCGACTGGCCAGCACCTCACCGACCACCTCGTGGATCGGGAAGCCCTCTTTCTCGGCGGCACATCGGCCGGTGTCGCCCGGGACCCTTCCTTGCGTGCCCCGGAATCCGGGCAGGTCACTGCCGCAGATGCCGGCGGCCAGAAAACGCAGGAGCACCTGCCCGTCTCCCAGGGATTCCGGCGAGCGGGCAGGCACCTCGGAGCGTTCGAAGGTGTACGGCGCCACCAACCGATACGACCACATGTCAGCAGACCTCGACGGGGAGACTGTTCCAACCCCACTGGAAGCTCGACGGTGGCCGCGCTGCCGCCGCCTCGTCGATCGCGAAATCGGGTACCCGCCTGAGCCATTCGGTCACCAAAGTGGTGATCTCCAGGCGCGCGAGGTGCGCACCCAGACAGAAGTGCTGACCGCGCCCGAAGGCCAGCAGCCGCGGGATCGGGCGGTCCCAGATGAAGCTGTCCGGTTCGGGATATTCGCGTTCGTCCCGGCCGGCCGAGCCCAGCAGCGAAATGATCCGCTGACCCGGCCTCATCGTGGTGTCGTGCAAGGTGAACGGCCGGCGCAGAGTTCGGGCGAACCACTGCGCCGGGGCGCAGAACCGGATCATCTCCTCGCGTGCGACCGGCACGTTGGCGTCGAGGTCCGAACGCACCGTGGCCAACTGGGCCGGGTGCCGCGACAGCTCCCACAGTCCGTGCGCGACGATCTTGGGTACGGTTTCGGTACCCCCGATGAACACTCCGAGTAACTGCACGGCGGCCTCGTCGTCCGTCAGCGCAGATCCGTCGGGCAGCCGATAGGCCAGCAGGTTGTCCACGATCGGCAACGCGCCTGTGTCGGTGGCCGCACGCCGGTGCGCCACCACCGGCGTCAGATAATCCAGGTAGCCGGGTCGCGCCTGCGCCACCTCGACTCCCTGGCCGGGCTGGGCCAGGCTTCCCGCATTGACGGTGGCGAGCACGCCGGCGGCCAGTTCGGTGGGCAGCCCGAGCAGCTCACAGACCACCGAGGCCGAGACGATTCCGCCGTAATCCTGAGTGAGGTCGAATCGTCCGAGCGGCAGCAACTCATCGAGGCGGGCGTTGGCCAGTTCCCGGATCCGCTCGGCGAGCTTGCCGACGGACTTGGGCCGAAACGGTGCGGCGGTACAGCGGCGCACCTCGTCGTAGAGGGGTGCGTCGAAGTTGGCGTGAAACGGCATGGGGTGCAACGGCGGATCGGGCACCGGCCCGGCGTTGTGGCTAGCCAGCACCGTCGCGGCAGGCAGGGTTCCCTCGGACGCGACGAACGTTCCGTCGTTGATCTCCAGCACGTTCCAGATGTCGGCGAACCGCGACAGCGCGTAGGTGTCCCACCTCTGCAGGTAGCGAACGGGATCGTGGTCACGAAGCCACCGGTAGTAGGGCATCGGATCGGCCATCACCGCTGGGTCGAACGGGTCGTATTCCCCGACGGTCTGCATCGGAGTCATCGCAGCGGGGACGGAGGCAGCGCGGCCAGAATGGAGTCCTCCCACCCGTCACGCAGCGCGGGCGCGACGCTCATCCAGGTGACGATCTCGGCGGGCGGGTGCTCTTTCCACGACGGGTAGTGATTCTCGAAACAGTTCCAGTCCCCTTCCAGCGCCCAGTAGTGGATCACCTCGTTGAACCGAAAGGTCGTGATGAACGAGCCCAACCACCTTTTGCCGGTCGATTCCGACCACGGAACGTAGAGCCGTTCCAGTTCGCGGATGTAGTCGTCCTGCCGACCCGGCTTGGTCTGCATGATCTCCTGGATCACCAGGCCCGCTGTGACGTTGTCGGCCTGGAGCTGCGCCAACGTCCGGTTGCTGCGCCCCGCGTACATGATCCGCCCTTCCCCGCGAGCGCCGCTGTCGCGCAGGAACATCGACCACCGCGCCGATGCCGCGGCATGGCTGCCACCGCGGGTCTGGGCACGACCGATGCGGGCGTAGTCGGCGAACGAGTCGATCTCCCAGATGACCGTGACCTGCGGCCAGTGCCCGTTGTAGGGGGTGGTTTCCCACAGGGCGAACAGCCGGGCCCCGAGTTCGCCCATCATCGGGTGATAGACGTCGTCGAACTCCGCGACGAAGCGCTCGCTGCCGCCGGACCCGAGATCGATGGTCTCGTGCAGGTAGAGCAGGGTGTGGCGGTGGTAGGTCTTCATGGCCACGGCGCAATCCCCATCGGAGACGTCCCTTCGCCCGTGGGTGTCCCATGGCGGGTTGACAGCTGCACCCAGCGAGCGTGACACTTGTGAGGTGTTTTGTAAAGTAGGGTTTGGCTCGACGCTGGAGCCGCCGCGATGAAGCCCGCCCCGCTTGCCTCAGGGTTCTGCTTCGGTGAGGGTCCGCGATGGTTCGAGGGACTCGTGTGGTTCTCGGACATGCTCGGCGAGGCCGTGCACACGGTGACCCTGCACGGCGAGATGAGCACTCTGGAGTTGCCGGGCCACGCGCCCTCCGGGCTCGGCTTCCGGCCCGACGGCACCCTGCTGATCGTGTCCACCGACGACCGGCAGGTGCTGAGCTATGACGGCGACACGGTCGCGCTGGTCGCCGACGTGACGGATCTGGCGCCCGCCCCGCTCGGCGACATGGTCATCGACCGCTACGGCTGTGCCTATGTCGGCTCCCAGGCCCGATCGGGCGGGGTGATCGTGCGGATCGACCCCGACCGGGAGCCGGGCCGGCGCGCCACCGTCGTGGCCCGCGATCTCGACTTCCCCAACGGCATGGCCATCACCAGCGACCATTCGAGGCTGATCGTCGCTGAATCCACGGCGCGCAGACTCTCTGCGTTCACCATCGATGACGACGGAAGCCTCTCGGAAAGAACGGTTTTCGCCGAAGGGTTGGCAGGCCCCCCGGACGGCATCTGCGTCGACGACAAGGGCGGGGTGTGGACGGCGATGACACTCGCCCACCGATTCGAGCGGATCGTACCCACCGGGGCCGGATATTCGGTCAGCGATCGGATCGACATCGGCGACCGCACCGCCATCGCGTGCACGCTGGGCGGATCCGACGGCCGCACCCTGTTTCTGCTGTCCGCCACCGACGCCTACCCCGAGCGGCTGCGCGGCACGAAGCTGGCCAGGTTGGACGCGGTGACCGTCGACGTGCCCGCCGCCGGGTGCAGCTGAGGACACGATGTCCGATTCCGGCATGCCCGACTCCTATTACGTGAAGATCGACGACACCGACAGCTACGGCGAGCACTTCGTGGCGACCGACCTGGTTCGATCCACCTGGTCAGCCGCGATCCAGCACGCCGCCCCGGTGTCCGCGCTGCTGGTCCGCGCATTGCAGCGGTGCGACCCACGCGAAGACACCCGGCTCAGCCGGGTACTGGTCGACCTGCTCGGCCCGGTACCGGCGGACGGAGATCTGTGGGTGCGGGCCACCCGCGAGCGCTCCGGAACGCAGATCGAGCTGATCGGCGCCGAACTGCTCGCTGCGGGGCCCGACGGATCGCCACGGCCGGTTGCCCGGGCCAGCGGCTGGCGGCTGCAGACTCTGGACACGGCCGCGGTCGCCCAGGCCCCGGTCGAGCCGCTGCGCCCCGTGTCGCAAGCCCGCACCCGAGACATGAGAAAAGACTGGGAGCGCAACTACGTGCACAGCCTGGATTGGCGCTGGCTCACCACTCCCCTGAACCAGGGACCGGGCGAGTCGTGGCTGCGCCCCGAGGTCGATCTGGTCAAGGGTGAGACGATGACTCCGCTCGAGCGGCTGTTCGCGGTCGCCGACGACGCCAACGGCATCGGTGCCAAACTCGACATCCGCCGGTGGACCTTCCTCAACACCGATCTGGTGGTGCACATCCACCGCGTGCCCGACGGCGAGTGGATCGGCATCCGCGCCGAGACCAGGTACGGCCCCGACGGCGTCGGGATGACGTCAGGCACGCTGTTCGACGAAAGCGGAGCGGTGGGCGCGATCCAGCAGTCAGTGCTCGTCCGCCCCCGTCCACCGAGGCTGGCGTCCGCGAAAGCGCCTCCCTCGTAGCGGCTTTTCGCCTCATTGCGACTGGCGGTGCACTCACCCGGCAACGGTTCAGTCGATCAGCCGAAGGGCGGCGGCCGGGCACTGGGTGACCGCGCGGATCATCCGGTCACGGTCGGATTCGGGCCGCTCGGCACCGGTGATGACCACCGTCCCGTCATCCTGGACCTCGAAGACGTCCTCGGCGATCGTCTCGCAGATACCGTGGCCCGTACACCGGGACAGATCGACGTCGATCCTCACGACCGCTCCCGGTGGACCTGCACCGAAACAGCGTGACACTGCGGCATCATTTTGTAAAGTGTGTGAATGTCGGACCTCACCGACGAGCACAGCTCGACTCGCCAGCGGATCCTGGCCGCGACCGCAGAGGTGCTGGGGCGCAACGGCACCACCAAGCTGTCGCTGTCGGATGTCGCGACCGAGGCGAAGGTGTCCCGCCCCACGCTGTACCGCTATTTCGCCGACAAGCAGGTCCTGCTCGACGATTTCGCGGTGTGGGAACGCCATCTGTACGAGCGGGCCAGCGCCGAGGCCACCGCCGCAGTGCCCGCCGCGCAGAAACTCGATGCCGCGCTGCAGGTGATCGTGAGGTACCAGTTGTCCTATCCGGGTCTGCGGATGGTCGACGTCGAACCCGACCAGGTGATCAGGCGGGTCGCCAGGATCATTCCGTTGATGCGTGAGCGACTGCAGCGACTGTGCGCCGGGCCAGACTCCGGACTGTCGGCCGCGACAGCGGTGCGAGTGGCGATTTCGCAGTACCTGGTTCACAGCGATGACAGCGCCGACTTCCTTGCCCAGCTCCGGCATGCCGCATGCGTCACGGAATTCGCGCCGCCACCACGCCGCACTGTTCCCCGCGCCGACGGTCGGTGCAGCTAGCGGGCGCGGTTCGCGCGCTTGTCGGCCAGTACGTCGTCGGTGTGCTCGCCCAGCGCGGGTGCGCACCCGCGTACCTCGCAGGGGGTCGCGGAGAAGTCGGCGGGCGTGGCGACCATCGGGACGCTCGAGCCGTCCGGGGTGGGCACGTACACGATTCCGCCGCCGGCGTGAAACTGCTCGTCAGCCACCACGTCTTCCATCGAGTTGATCGGCGACCAGAACAGCTCCGGTTGCGCGCCGAAGGCCTCGGCCCACTCATCGAGCGGTTTGGCGGCGAAGACGGCATCGAGTTCGGCGATCAACCCGGCCGCGTTGGCGGCCCGGGCACGGGCCGTCGCATAGCGTTCGTCGACCATCCACTCCTGCCGGCCCACGGCGGCGCACAACGCCGGCCAGTGCCGGTCACCCTGTAACCCCACCAGCCAGAAGCGGCGGCCGTCCGCGGCGGTGTAGTTGTTCATGCACGGGTTGCCCATCGATTCGCGCTGTCCGATCGCGATCGGCTGGCCGCTGATCAGAAACGTCGTCAGGTCGAAGCTCACGGTGTAGGCGCCTTGGCGGTACAGCGACGTCGAGACCAGCTGGCCGGCTCCCGTCCGGGTGCGGGCGACGAGGGCGGCGCAGACCGCCCCGGCGAGGGTCATCCCGACCGAATGGTCTCCCATGCCGCCGCGCTGAAAGGGCGGGGTGTCCCCGGGGCGGGTCAACAGATGCGCCAGGCCCGCCCGCGCCCAGAACGCGGCCACATCGTATGCAGGACGGTCGGCATCGGGCCCGTCGTTGCCGTATCCGGTGATCAACCCGTATATCAGCCGGGGATTGGCCGTCGCCAGGGACTCGAAATCCAACCCGATGCGCCGCAATGCACCGGTGCGGATGTTGGTGATGAACACGTCCGCATCAGCGAGTAGGTCCAGGGCGCTGGTTCTGCCGCCCTCGGTGGTGAGGTCCAGTACGACGCTGCGCTTTCCGCGGTTGTCCATCTCGAAGGGCGGGCTCTCGTGCTGGCGATCGTGCGGCGGGATCCCCAGCATGCGGCCGAACGTCCGGGCCGGATCCCCGGCGGGCGGCTCGATCTTGACGACGTCGGCTCCCCAGTCCGCCAGGATCCCCCCGGCGGCCGGACCGGCGACCCAGACTCCCAGCTCGACGACACGCAGCCCCTCCAACGGACCCGCCATGCACGACTTCCCTTCTCAACGCTTTACAAACAGCCGACTCTTTGTAACTCTGTGTGAGCTGCAGCTCGAGCCTAGGAGGCCCGCGGTGTCCATCATCGACGATCGGGTGTCTCCGGCCATCGGGTTGGCAGCACATCTGGGCCGCGGTATCCGGCGGATCGGGGCCGACGCGGCGATCGGGCGCCTGCGCCGGATGCCGCGCACCGTTGCCGATCTCGATGCGGCGGCGTTGTCGCGACTGATCGGACGGCCCGTGGCTTCGGTCGAGGTGATCGGCGGAGATGCCGGGACTTCCTCGCGGGCGAGGCTCGCGCTGACCGGCGACGATGTCCCCGCGTCCGTGTTCGTCAAGATGGCGGCGGAGACGGTTGCCACCCGGCTGATGGGCGAACTCGGCAACCTCGCCGACACCGAGACCCGTTTCTACCGCCAGCTGGCTCCCGAGCTGACCGGGGTGCCGGCCTCGTACGGTTCCGCCTTCGACGCGTGGACGGGCCGCTTCGTCCTCGTGCTCGAAGACCTGGCGGACCCCTCCGCTCCGCCGTGCGAGTTTCCCGACACGCTGCACCCGATCGATCCCGACCGGGCTGCCCTGGTGGTCGAGCTGCTGGCCCGGCTGCACCGGACGTTCTGGGGTCGGCTGCCGCAGGCCGCCGGCACCGGTCCACTGGGCTGGGTGTACTCCGCGTCGGCGGACAGCGCCTCGCTGCTCACCGCGCCGCTGTTGAGGACCTCCGCGCAACGGATGGCGCAGCGCACCGAACTGCCGCTGGAGCGTGGCCGCTTCATCAACGAGCACTACCGCGCTTTGGCCGCACTCGTCGACCGCGGGCCGCACACCGTCATGCACGGTGACGCCCACCCGGGCAACGTGTACTTCCGCGCCGGGCGGGCCGGGTTGCTGGACTGGCAGGCCGTGCGTCGCGGTCACCCCAGCCGCGAACTGGCTTACACGTTGGTGACGTCGATGACGGCCGAGGACCGCCAATCCACCCAGCGCGAACTGCTGGATGTCTATCGGGGCGCGCTGTCTGCCGGCGGCGGACCGGAGCTCGACCGAGACGATCTGTGGGATCGCTACCGCCAGGGTGCGCTGTATCCGTATGTGGCCGCGTTGATCACGGCGGGGATGGGCGGAATGCAGGCCGAGGACATCGCCCTCAAAGGCGTCGAGCGCAGCCTGGCGGCGTTGGCAGAGCTCGAGACCGTGGCGCTGCTCAGGAGGTCATTGTGACCGACATTGCCGGGCGTGCCGTCGCTCTGTGTCCACGCGGGGCTTTACGATCGTTCTCGAACCCGTAAGACAGGCCAGGTACGTGAACCACCCAGCATCCGAACGCCCCGAGCTCGCCGAGGACACCTCGACGAGAAACCGCATCCTGGCCGCGACCGCCGAAGTGCTGGGCCGCCAGGGCCAGACCAAACTCAGCCTGTCCGAGGTCGCCCTGCAGGCCGGGGTGTCGCGCCCCACGCTCTACCGGTGGTTCGCCGACAAAGCGGCCTTGCTCGAGGCGTTCGGTATCTACGAGCGGGAAATGTTCGAAACGGGCATCGCCAAAGCCACCGCGGGACTGCGGGGCAACGAGCGCGTCGATGCCGCGATGCAGTTCATCGTCGCCTACCAGCGCTCCTACTCCGGCGTTCGGGTCGTCGACATCGAGCCCGAGGTCGTGATCGCCCGGCTGGGACACATCATCCCGGACATGCGTGCCCAGCTGGAGAAACTGCTTCCGGGCCCCAACGGCGCCGTCAAGGCGGCCACAGCCATCCGCGTGGCTGTGTCGCACTACATCGTGCGCAGCGACGATGACGACCAGTTCCTGGCGCAGTTGCGGCACGCGGTGGGCATCAAGACCGGCTGACCACGCGCCCGCCCGATCGTCACGAACGCGTGACACTCGAGCGATTTCTTGTAAAGCTAGCTGTCATGACGACAGCTGAGACCGAGACCGGTGTGCTGGCCGGCGAACAGCGCATGCTCATCGACGGTGAACTGCAATTGACCTCCGGCGGAGCCACTTTCGATGTCCTCCATCCGGCCAGTGAGCAGGTCGCCGGGCAGGCCAGCGACGGCACCATCGAGGACATGGCACGCGCGATCGGCGCGGCCCGACGCGCGTTCGTCACCACCGACTGGTCGCGTGACCTGGACTTTCGCTACCACTGCCTGACGCAGCTGGCGCAGGCACTGGAACGCAACAAAGAGCGGCTGCGCCGCATCCTGATCACCGAGGTCGGCTGCCCGGTCGCGGTCACCGGCAGCCAGATCGAGAGCCCGATCGCCGAAGTCACCCACTGGGCCGAGCACGGCAAGAACTTCGACTATCTCATCGACAACGGCGTCCACGACACCCCGCTCGGACCGGCCCGGCGCAAGATCCACTACGAACCCGTCGGAGTGGTCGGTGCGATCACCCCGTGGAACGTGCCGCTCTACCTCAACATCGCCGAGACCGTGCCCGCGCTGATGGCCGGCAACACCGTGGTCCTCAAACCCGCCCAGCTGACCCCGTGGTCGGGCAGCGAATACGGGCGCATCGTCGCCGACGAGACCGACATCCCCGCCGGAGTGTTCAACGTCGTCACCTCCAACGCCAACGACGTCGGCGCGGCGCTGTCGGCCGACCCGCGCGTGGACATGATCACCTTCACCGGCTCGACCGCCACCGGGCGCGCGATCCTGGCAGCCGGGGCTGCGACGGTGAAGAAGACGCTGCTCGAACTCGGCGGCAAGAGCGCCCACATCGTGCTCGACGACGCCGACTTCAACGCCGCGCTGCCGATGGCGGCGATGATGGCGTGCGTCATGTCAGGCCAGAGCTGCATCCTGCCCAGCCGAATCCTGCTGCCGCGCAGCCGCTACGACGAAGGCATCGAGATCCTCAAGACCACGATGGAGAACTTCCCGGTCGGCGACCCGTGGACGCCGGGCACCATGCAAGGCCCCCAGATCAGCGAAACCCAGCGCCAGAAAGTGCTCGGGCTGATCCGCAGCGGCCTCGACGCCGGTGCGCGCCTGATCACCGGCGGCGGCATCCCGCCCGACCTGCCCGTGGGCTACTACACCCAGCCCACCCTGCTCGCCGATGTCGACCCCGACTCCCTGATCGCCCAGGAAGAGATCTTCGGCCCGGTACTCACCGTCACCGGTTATGACACCGACGACGACGCCGTGGCGATCGCCAACAACACCATTTACGGGCTGTCCGGCGAGGTCAGCAGCGCCGACGTCGACCGCGCATTCGCGATCGCGTGCCGCATGCGCACCGGCAACGTCACCATCAACGGCAAGAGCCACTTCGGCATCGGCAGCCCGTTCGGCGGCACCAAACAAAGCGGGCTGGGCTACCGCAACGGCGACGAAGGCTACAAGGAATACCTCGAAACCAAGACCATCGGCATGCCCGAGTGAAGAACGTGGTCGGCCAGCGTCCACGCGTCAGGTGATCAGCTGAGCCCCGAGTCAGCGCTCTGCTTTCGCACCGCTACTCACGACGTCACGAAACCCAAACTCCAGATGAACGTCAATATTTGCTCAGGTTACCGCAAGGCGTCGGCCTGAGGACGGCGAAGTCGCACCATCACCAATGGGCGCCACCTCACCGCAGGCCGACTTTGGTGTCGTCTTAAATCACTGTCGCACAAGGGAGAAAGAGGCACCATCGCACTGTCGCGCGGATTGGTGCCCGACTATCGCCCGACGGCATGCTGTGGTAGAAAAAGCTGCCCCAGCGGCGTCACACAGCTTTGCTGATGTGCCTCACGAGGAGAGGTCCCCGATGTCGGCTCGAAGCCACAAGCGCACTGCGGCCAAGAAGGGGGCACGGTCCCGCATCGCCCCGTACACCTGGCTGGGCGCAGGTGCGATCACATTGGGGATGAGCGCGGCGCTGGTGGCCGGAGCCGGCGCCGCTCACGCCGAGGACGGCGCCGGTTCGCGGTCGACGTCCGACTCGAGCTCGAAGGACACGTCGACGAGCAGGCAGGGCGACGCGTCGGGCGGCGGCGATACCGACCGTTCGATCTCACCGACCGACGACGACACGTCATCCCAATCGGAGAGAGACCCGGCTCCACAGCACGGCAACGAGTCGGCGTCGGATCCGGACAACGAGGACAACGAGGACAACGAGGACAACGAGGACAACGAGGACAACGAGGACAACGAGGACAACGAGGACAACGAGGACAACGAGGACAACGATACGGACTCAGAGAGTGCGGATGAGGCGGCCACACCGCGTGACACCAACCCCGCCAACGCTTCCGCCGATCACTCCGAAGGTGAAGAGAACGTAGCTGATTCGCCGCATCGCAGCGGCAACGAGCAAGCCACCGACGAGAGCGCCGCCGGCCCCGTACAGAGCCGTGACGCCCCGCCTCCTACGAATTCCGACGGTGCGGACGACACACCAGACCCTTCACCGAGCACCGCGCGGGGCACACTCCGGGACAGCGAGACCCTGGCTGCGGCGGCGACGCCCGCGGTCGCGGCGGGCATGTCGGCGCAAGGGATTTCGCCGACCGTGCCGGGCAACGAAATGACCACTGCACGTGCGCAGATCAGCACACCGGTCTCCGTCACCGGCGCCCCCCTGCCAGTTACGTCGGCGAACCAGCGGGTCGATCGCTTCGCGCTGGCCGTCAGCACCCTTCTGAAACCCATCGGGACCCTTCTGACCGAGCTCGGCGGCCTCATCCTCGGGACCCGCGCCGACCCCGTCCCCCCTGGCGCGTGCCGGGACGATGTCTGCAACCCGACCGGTGAGATCTATCTCCCCTGGGTCCGCAACGAAGTCACCGTGCTCAACCTGACCGGCAGGGCAGTGACGCTGTCCGACCTCGACACCAAGCTTCCGCTGACCTATGGCCCACAGCAAGGGTTCGTCCTCGACCACGCCCGCCAGGTCGAGCTGGCGTTTTATCAGGGCAACAGCTACCACGACGACGACTGGACCTACGCGGGCACGATGACGTGGTCGGACGGTGCCACGACCGTCAGCGTCGACGTCGAGGCGGGCGGCGCTGTCGCGACGACGACGAACGGCTTGATCCAGACCGTCATCTTCGAGACCCCGGAATCCATCACTGGTCCCTCGCTCATCTCATTGCGCGAAACGTTGGTGCTCCTGCCGGAGGCCGGCACAGTGGTCACCATCGACAGCACCGACCCTGTCGGCCAAGCACTCGTCGCCGCGGCGCTGTGCAAGGTGTCAGGCACCTGCACTCAGGACGTCGTCGACGAGCAGGTGCGGCTCAGCGCACCCAAGCAGGTCGGCAACAGCCTGTTCAACGACGGAACGGTGATCTCCACCAACAGGTACAAGGTCGTCCACGAGGTCACCAAGACCAGCGGTGTCGAGGAGAACCTCAAGATCGTCGCCGGCACCTCATTGAACTTCTCGCTCGGCCCGTTGGATTTCCAGACGGAAATCGGCGCGTTGGTGCAACAGAAGTACGGCCACAGCTGGAGTGACGGCTTCACCACCGAATCCCAGGTGGACCTGGATGTGCCGCCGGGAAGCTACGGACAGATCTACGTGCAGTACCCGGAGTACCACGACTATGTCGACATGACGCTGACCAATTCGGGTGTCACGATCACGATTCCCGACGTCGAGTACGTCAGTCTGGCCCCGTCGGGCGTCGTCGACGAGAACGGAAACCCGGTCGCGGTCACCTACACCACCGTGGACTGGGAGATCGGGACGGGTCCGCACCCGTATCCCGACTCGAATTCGACACCGACGCCTCCGGAGACGGCCGGTGCGGGCTTTGTGACAACGCCCGACATCGCGGCGCCCCTCCCGGCGCCCGCTGCGACACCGAGGTCGCTGTTCGGCATCATCGGAGGCTACGTTCGGGATCAGCTGCAGGCCTTCCGAGTTCTGCCGAATATCGTCTTCGCCGGCCGAGCCATCAGCTCCCAGACGATCCAGATCATCAACCTCTCGCCGTACGCGCAGACACTGAGCAGCATCACGGGCGAATACGAACAGGACGACTCCCCGACCAGGGGCTTCGTTCTGCAACCCTTCGAGCGGATCGACATCGAGGTCGACTACAACGTCTTCGTCGACCAAGAAGCGTACGTGACGTGGACGAACTCGACGGGAATCGACATCAAGGCGGAGCTCAAGGTCTTCAACGGAGGCAGCGCACCTCTGGTCACCTGCCAGACCGCGGGATGCATCGGTGACGACGCAGACCGGGACACCGGGATCATGTACCTGATCTACCCGTACTCGACGCCCGGGCGGATGGACGTCACCAACAACCCGAATCTTGCGTCCGCGGCGGTCGACGTGGCGTGCACTCCGGCGTACGGCGATGCGATGCCCGGCGGATGCGGGGTCAACGTCACCGGCGACACGTACTACAACGCGCCGACATCCGGACCCGTTCAGCAGCAAGTCAATCGGGGCTCGCAGACGAACTCGTACTACTACACCATCACCACCACCAAGACGGAATCGGCGAGCTGGGCAGCCGGCGGGGGAATCAAGCTCAAGGAGAAGGCGGGCGTGTTCGTCGGACTGCAGCTCGAGATCGAGGCCTCCGTGCTGTACAACAGTTCGGTCCAGGTCAAAGACTCGGAATCGAGCACGGTCGTGCAGAATCTGCTTCCCGACTACGGTGGCGCCATCTACGTCGGCGATCCCTACCTACGCACCTACGGCGACTACGTGGTGAATCTGCCCAACCTGACGATGATCGTCACCGGCCAGTGGATCGAAGCGGCATCCGGCCTCGCGGCACAGGGGCCGGTGGCCACCGTGGTGGACTATCCGTTGAGCTGACGCGTCCATCACGACGCCGGAACGCCTGACGGTGAGACGCTAGCCCTGAGCGGCGAGCTGCCCGCACGCGGCCGCGATCTCGCGACCGCGGGTGTCGCGCACGGTGCATGACACCCCCCGCTCGCGGACCCGCCGGACGAATTCGCGTTCGACGGGTTTGGGACTGGCGTCCCATTCGCTGCCCGGGGTGGGGTTGAGCGGGATCAGATTGACGTGAGCGAGCGCCCCCAGCGCGCCGTGCAGACGCTTGCCCAGCAGGTCGGCCCGCCACGGCTGGTCGTTGACGTCGCGGATCAACGCGTACTCGATGGACACCCGGCGACCTGTGACGTCGGCGTAGTAGCGCGCGGCGTCGAGAACCTCGCTGACCTTCCACCGGTTGTTGACCGGCACCAACGTGTCGCGGAGTTCGTCGTCAGGCGCATGCAGCGACAACGCCAGCGTGACGTTGAGCCGCTCATCGGCGAGCTTGCGGATCGCCGGTGCCAGCCCGACCGTGGACACCGTCACCGACCGCGCGGAGATCCCGAAACCGCCGGGCGGCGCCGCGATGATGCGCCGCACCGCGGCCAGCACCCGGCTGTAGTTGGCCAGCGGCTCCCCCATGCCCATGAACACGATGTTCGACAGGCGCGCGTCGCGGTGGCGCAGCTCGGCGCCGGCGGCGCGGACCTGCTCGAGGATCTCGGCCGTCGACAGATTGCGCTTGAGTCCACCCTGCCCGGTCGCGCAGAACGGACAGGCCATTCCGCAGCCCGCCTGCGACGAGATACACACCGTGTTGCGGTCCGGGTATCGCATCAGCACCGACTCGAACGTCGTGGCGTCGACGGCGCGCCACAGAACCTTGCGGGTCTCCCCAGCGTCGCATTCGATCTCCCGCAGTGGCTCGAGCAGCGGCGGGAACAGTGCCGCGCCCAGCTGGTCGCGAACTCCGGCAGGCAGATCCGTCATCTCTGCGGGATCGGCGATGAGCCGGTTGAAGTACTGGTTGGCCAGCTGTTTTCCACGAAACGCCGGCAAACCCAGCTCGGCGACCGCCGCGGCCCGGGCATCGTCGTCGAGGTCGGCGAAGTGCCGCGGCGGCATCGCGCGGCGGGGAGCGTCGAAGACGAGCGGCAGGGATTTCGACATGACGTGGTCCAGTATCGCACTCCCGCGGTGGCGGGCGGTCCGCTGCGCCGGGTCAGGCCAGCAGGGTCAGCACGGCCCAGCCGGCGACGGCCGAGGGCAGCATCGCATCGATGCGGTCCATGAGCCCGCCGTGGCCCGGCAGCAGCGTCCCCATGTCCTTGATCCCCAGGTCACGCTTGACCTGCGACTCGACCAGATCGCCGAGAACTCCGGTGATCACCAGCATCAACCCGAGCGGAACACCGACCCAGGCGGGCTTGTCGAGCAGGAACGTGACGGTCACCACCGCAGCGCCGATACCGAACAGCAGCGAGCCGCCCAACCCCTCCCACGACTTCTTCGGGCTGATCGCCGGGACCATCAGATGTCGGCCGAACAGCACCCCGGCGACGTAGCCACCGATGTCGGCGAACACCACGGTGACGATGACGGTGAAGACCCGGACCCCGCCGTCGTCGGCGAAGATCAACAGCGCCGAGAACGCGGCGAACATCGGCACCCACGTGGCGAGCAGCACCGCGGCAGCGATGTCACGGAGATAGTTGACCGGCGGTTGGCCGAGCCCCTGGCCCAGCAGGCGCCACACCATGCACACGATCACGGTGCCGCCGTAGGCGCCCAGGAGCCCCGCCGCGCCGTACGGCCAGGTCAACCAGATCATCGCCTGACCGCCGACCAGCAGAGGCACGACCGGAAGCGCGTACCCGTGTTCGCGCATCCGCCGGATGACCTCATGGGTCGCGATGGCGATGGCCACGGCCACCAGGACCAGCCACCAGATCGGCGCGAACAGCAGGATGCCGATCGCCATCGCCCCCAGCACGACGCCGACGGCGATCGCCGCGGGCAGGTCGCGCCCAGCGCGCGACTTCTTCGTCTGCTGCTCGTTCTTCGGCTGCTCTGCCACTGGAGTCGATTGCTGATCGGTCACTCTCAGACCTCCAGCAACTCGCCTTCTTTGTGCTTGACCAGGTCGTCGATCTGGGCGGTGTACTGGTGGGTGGTCTTGTCCAGATCCTTCTCGGCCCGGGTGACCTCGTCCTCGCCGGCGTCACCGTCCTTCTTGATCCGCGCCAGTTCCTCCATCGCCTTCCGCCGGATGTTGCGGATCGAGACCTTGGCGTCCTCGCCCTTGGCTTTGGCCTGCTTGACCAGGTCGCGGCGACGCTCCTCGGTCAACTGCGGAATCGCCACTCTGATCACGTTGCCGTCATTGCTCGGGTTGACGCCCAGGTCGGAATTGCGGATCGAATCCTCGATATTGCGCAGCTGGCCGGCCTCGTAGGGCTTGATGACGACCAGCCGGGCCTCGGGAACGTTGATGCTCGAGAGCTGCGTGATCGGGGTGGGTGAGCCGTAGTAGTCCACCGTGATGCGGTTGAACATCGCCGGGTTGGCGCGGCCGGTGCGGATCGACGCCAGGTCGTCGCGTGCCACCGACACGGCCTTCTCCATCTTCTCCTCGGCATCGAAGAGTGTTTCGTCGATCACTGTGCTCGTCTCCCGTCGCTGTCACTCACCTGGGCGCCCTCGCCCTCCTCTGTCGCTCACCGCGCCGCCACGCCTGTCAAGTGGTGACCAGTGTCCCGATCTTCTCACCTGCGACGGCACGGGCGATATTGCCATCGGTGAGCAGGTTGAACACCAGGATCGGCATACCGTTGTCCATACACAAGCTGAATGCCGTGGCGTCGGCGACCTTGAGGCCGCGGTCGATGACCTCGCGGTGACTGACGGCGGTGAGCAACTCGGCGTCGGGATGCACCTTCGGATCGGCGGTGAACACTCCGTCGACCGCCTTGGCCATCAGGACCACGTCGGCACCGATCTCCAAGGCCCGCTGGGCCGCGGTGGTGTCGGTGGAGAAGTACGGCAGCCCCATCCCGGCCCCGAAGATGACCACCCGGCCTTTCTCGAGATGCCGTTGCGCGCGCAGCGGGATGTACGGTTCTGCGACCTGCCCCATGGTGATGGCGGTCTGCACCCGGGTCTGGATGCCTTCCTTCTCGAGGAAATCCTGCAGCGCAAGGCTGTTCATGACGGTGCCGAGCATGCCCATGTAATCCGAGCGGGTCCGTTCCATGCCGCGTTGCTGCAGCTGCGCGCCGCGGAAGAAGTTCCCGCCGCCGATGACCACCGCGACCTGGACACCGCTTCGGACGACCTCGGCGATCTGACGAGCAACCTGGGCGACGACGTCGGGGTCGAGGCCGACTTCGCCGCCGCCGAACATCTCACCGCCCAGCTTGAGCAGCACGCGACGGTAGGCGGGTCGGATCAGCGCCGACGCACCGGCTCCGTTGAGGCTGGTGGGATCCGCCATCGGACTCCTTTGCGGTTCTCGCGTGCGATCACCGCCCCCTTTTCAGTGCCGCGGACGGCTACCCACATCCTGCCTCATCCCCGCCGAGAATCCGCGGTCGGGTCTGCGCGGCACGCCGCGGTCGGGTCTGCGCGGCACGCCGCGGTCAAGTCTGCGCGGCGGTCAGGACTCCCGGGCCCGCTCGGCCACCGGCAAGCCGCCCGCATTCATGTGGCACGCCTTGGGTGGCGACGGCGGCAGGTCCAATGCCGGATTGCCGTCGAAGAAGCCGACCGGCTTGAGATGGAAGCCGGTGTAGGCGCACGGCATCACCGGCCAGTCCTCCGGCCGCACCACGTGGTGGGCGCCGACGGTGTACCACAGCACCACGTCGGTGTCCTCCAGCGCGGCGTCGTCGGCGATGTACTGCGGCAACCCCTGGGCCTCGCCGCTCTGGTACATGTAGTCCCCCGCAGGGAATCGCTCGCTCTGGTCGTACTTGGTGACCCAGAGATTGTGCTGCACGAAACGGGCGCGGTCGTAGATGAAAGAGCCCTCCTGCACCATCACCGGCACCACCTCCCGGGGCAACAGCTTGTACCCGACGGGTTGGCCGAGCTCGTTGCGCTTCGCCGGGTTGACCACCTTCCAGTACCGGCCGGTCTGCCAGTTCCAGTCCCGCGCGCCCTGCGCTTCGGAGGCCACCAGCGTGTCCTGGGTGATCCATGCGTTGCGGTGCGGATTGAGAGCCGGATCGGGTTCGGGAATCGAGTCCACTTCGTAGACGCTGTTGCCCGGGCCGTCGACGCTCATGTCGAGGCGGAAGTTGAAGAAGTGCTGATGGTTGGGTCCGTAGATGTTGGGCGCGACCATCTTTCCCCATCGCGGAGTTTCACCGTCGGGCACCGCGCCGGTGGTCAGCACACCGGACAGCTTGACTTCGACCTCGACCGACGCGTCGTTGTAGAAGTACCAGAAGAAGCCGTACTCGTAGTTGCCCACAGTGCAGATCATCGAGATGACCAGGCGGCGCGACCGACGTACCTCGACCTCCTCGGTCCGGAAGTCGGTGTGCTTCCACGAGATACCGTAGTCCTCTTCGTGCATGCAGATCGCGTTCGGGATCGTGACCGCGTTGCCCGCGGAGTCGTTGACCGTACCGTCGAAGTAGTGGATCTCGCCGAGGCAGTCGCATCCGAGGGTCAGCGGGTTGGCTGAGAATCCCATCCCGACCTCGCCCATGTCGAAGACGTTCTTGTTCCAGTGCGTCGGCGAGGTGTCCCCGTAGGGCACCACCATCTCGGCCAGCGACGCCCGATACATGATGGGTCGCGTCTGGCCGCGGTCGGTGTAGGTCACCTCGTGGAGCGTGATGCCCTCGCGCGGATTGAAACCCAGCCGCATGGACCACTTCTGCCACTGCACCTGCCACCCGTTGACCGTGAAGCTGGGGCCCTCCGGTTGGGTGATCTCGATCGGCTTGACGTCGTCTCGGAAGGCGGTGAACGCCGGCCGGTTGTTGGGGTCGAACATGAACTGCTCGGTGTAGTTGCCCGCGGTGGGGGGCAACGGCACCACGCCGTGGTCCTCGATGTCGATGACCTTCATGGCGTCCAGATCGAATGTCACGATCAGTCCCTCGACCGGCCGGGCGTAGCCGTGCTCGGACGGCGCAGCCCGCATGAAGGTCAGCGGCCGGCAGATCAGCGCAGAGTTGTCGTAGTGGTCCTGGGCGCCGTAGTAACCCGCCGGCCAGGGATCGATCATCGCGAGATCGAAGTCGGTGACCCCCCGTTTGCGCATCGCCTCCTGCCAGCGCGGATCGGCCCGCACCTTCTCCTCGACACCGGTCATGTGCTCGACAAGATAGGACGGGAACCGGCCGGGGACAGGGGTCCACGAGTCGACCACCCGGGCGGCGAGGTCGACGGTTGCCTCGTAGACCATCTTCGCCGCTGAGTCGTACATCGTCAGAAACGCCCGTCGGGGAATGTCGGCCATTCCCTCGAACGTCAGCGCGGCGTTCTTCTCCGGCTCTGCGAGCTGGATCATGACGAACCGCAACGTCTCGGTGGCGTACTCACTGGCCGCCACGATCGCGGCGGCCGACTCGATCTCCGCCCCGTTCAGCGGGTCCAGGGGGTAGCCGGTGTGGCCGGCGGCCGCGTCGGAGCGCAGTGCGGTGCTGTCCATCGTCATCGAGCGGAATCCTTTGCATCATCGGTACCGAGGTCGAACACCGCGAGGTGAGCCAGGGCGTCCTCCTGGGAGGTCTTGTGCGCAGAGCGCCGGCCGAAGATGTAGACGATGAGGCCGAGCGCGAACATGCCGAGGCTGATCAGACCGACCCACGTCATCCAGGTGCTCGAGGGGACGTCGATCCAGGGCGTCACGAACGAGTAGTAGATGCCGCCGATGGTGCCCAGCGTCCCGACCACCACGGCGGTCCAGACGCCGGCCATTCCGCCCGGAATCCGCCAGAACTGCTCGTTGGCATAGCGATCCGCGTACTTTCTGCGGGCGATGATCACCGGGAACAGGAAGAAGAAGCCCGAGATCAACCACACCGTGGACAACCCGCCCTGCAGGTAGACCGTCACGTTGGCCATGCTGCTCTGCGAGTACAGTCCGACCAGGATCAGTGAGGAGATCACACCCTGGATCAGGATGGCGGACACCGGATTCCGGGTGCGCGGGTTGAGGTGGGTGAAGATCCGCGGCAGATGGCGTTCCAGACCGGAGACGAAGATCAGCCGCGAGTAGGCCACCTGATAGGTCATCAACGCGACGATCACGATGAACGCCAGCACGACCGCGCAGATTTCCATCAGGCCCGGGAACCCCGCGACGTCGAGCATGCCGATGATGCCGGTGACCGGATCGATCTCACCGACGGGCAGCGCCATGATGGTGCCCAGTGTGGTCAACAGGTAGATCGCGACCAGGGCGGCGGACCCCCAGAGAATCATCTTCGGTCCGCTCTTCCGTACCGACAGGAACTCCGCGCCCATGTTGTACGGGGTTTCCACGCCCAGCAGATAGAGCAGCACCGTGCCGTAGAGGAAGCCCGCCACGGCGAAATTCGGGATGGTCGCCTCAGCCCAGCTGAACGGCGTAGCCGAACCGTTGTTCACCGCGAAGAGCAGGCCGGCGATGAAGATCGTCAGGGTCAACGCACCGTAGACGACAAACACCACGTTCATGATCTTCTGGCTCGCCGACAGCTTGGCCAGCGCCAGACCGATCACCGTCCACAGGATCACCAGCTGCAGGATGATGCTCGTCGTCAGCCCGAGTTCGGTGTGAAAAGCCAACAGCAGCAATTGCAGCACGATCGCGGGCGACGAAGCGGCGTTGAGGATCACCGGTACCCACGACAGATATCCGCCGATGAAACCCCACGTCTCCCCCATGGTCCGGGTGGCCCAGATGTACACACCACCTTGGCCCGGCCACAGGTTGCCGAGTTCGACCACCGCCATACCCGCCGGAACCAGGAACGTCAGGATGCCCAGCACCCACATCGGGATCGCCGTCCAGCCGCCGCCGGCCAGCACCGACGAGCCGGTGATCCAGCAGATGATGAAGACGTAGGCCGCGGTGAGCCCGAACGTGGTCATCACCTTCGGCAGGATCTGTTCGGGGACGAGCTCGGTGGTCATCAGTTTGTCACGCTCGGCGGAGCCGCCAGTGGGACTCGATCCCGCAGGCGGTGAAGCGCTCAGTTCTTGTGTCATCGGTTCGCCTTCCAACAGAGTGGATCAGTTGACGATCTGTCCGTCTTTCATCCGGACGACACGGCTCGCTTCGTCGGCCACCGTGGGGTCGTGGGTGCTCGCGACCACGGTGACGCCCATGGTCGAGCACAGGTCGCGCAGCATGCGCACCACCGTTTCCCCCGTGCGGTGGTCGAGGTTGGCTGTCGGTTCGTCGGCCAGCACCAAGGTGGGGTTGCTGATCAGCGAGCGCGCGATCGCGGTGCGCTGCTGTTCGCCGCCCGACATCTTGGTGGGCTGGTGGTTGATCCGGTGTCCGAGCCCTACGAGTTCCAGCAACTCGATCGCTCGCTGCCGCAATGCTTGACGGTCGAAGGGCTCGAACATCAGCGGCAATTCGACGTTTTCCACCGCCGAGAGGAACGGGATCAGGTTGTAGCTCTGGAAGATGAACCCGATGGTGTCGTGGCGCAGCGCGGCGTACTGGCTCTCGGTGAGCGTGGCGGTGTCCTTGCCGGCGATCATGACGCTGCCCTTGGTCGGCCGGTCGAGGCCCCCGATGATGTTGAGCAGGGTGGACTTTCCGCTGCCGCTGGGACCCATCAGGCAGACGAACTCTCCGGGCGTGACAGTCAGTTCGGCGGCGATGAGCGCCTTGACCACCTCGTCGCCGAGCTTGTGCAGCTTCCAGACGTCGGCGATCTCGATGACCGGCGTCTGCCCTCCGGCCGGGACCTCGGCGGTGGTGTCGGATGATTCGTCGAGCGTGGTCACAGGTCAGCCTCCTGCCAGCGAACGGATGGGTGGGCGCGAGGCGGCCTTCCACGTCGGGACGGCGCTGGTGCCCAGCGCAGCCACGACGCTGACCGCCAGCGCGATCGCGGTGCCGACCGCCAGGCCGCCGTAGGACACGCCGGTCGCCACGACGCCGGCGACGCCGAGCCCCGCGCCGGTCAGAACCGCAAGGATCGCGCCGGCGAAGGCACCGACAGCGGCGGCGATCACCGGTTCGACGAGCAGTGCAGCCACCACCGGGGCCCGCGGTACGCCGTTGGCAGCCAGGACGCCGAGTTCCCGGGTCCGGTGGGCGACCGTCCGGGTGGTCGCAACGGCCACCTCGGCGACACCGACGAGCAACACGGTCACCGCGATCAACACCACGGCACGCCCGATCTCGTCGGCATGCCCCAAAGCCGCTGACTGGGTGCGGATTCCGTCGGCCATCCCGAACACGATCACGACCAGGAACGCGCCGGTCGCGGTGGTCACCGCCGGCAGCATCATCTCCCTGGCCCGCCGCTGAGCGGACAGCCAGCCGTAGGACAGGCCTTTGCGAATCACTAGCGGTCCCCCAACAGTGAGACGGGCCGGTGCTGCAGCAGACGATGTACCGGCACCAACGCTCCGACGATCGCCATCGCGGGCAGGAACATGGCGGTCAACGCCGCTCCCTGCAGCCACGCCGTCACCGTGGCGATGCCGGGGATGACCAGCGCGACAGCGATACCCGCTACGATCACGCCGACGACATACGACGTCAGGAACACGATCGCCGATTCGACGAGGAAGAAGTAGAGCACTTCGTCGGCCAATCCGATGCTGGACATGATGCCGAACTCCCGCTTGCGCTCGGTGACCGCCGCCAGGAACGACGAGACCGCGATCACGAACCCCAGTACCAGTCCGATCATGGAGATCAACCCGAGGGTGGATCCGGTGACCTTGCCGGAGAACAGTGCCGAGAACTTCTGCTCGAAGGTCAAGGGCCCCGACCCACCCACGGTGTCGTAGATCATGCCGGCGCCTGCGGGATCGGGTCGCACGGCCGGATCCGCGTTGTAGGGCAGGCCCACCGCAGCGCCGAACGTCGCGGCGAGGTCGCGTCGGTTCTCCTGGCCCGGCGGAGCGGACACCACCCACCATCCGTTGTCTCCCACCAGTGAGCGGGCCAGCGCGGTCGACACCGTCAGCGAGTGCCCGTCCCCGGCCACCACGACGCGCAACGGCTGCGTGCCCACGGTGACGTCGTCACCCCGCCCGACCCCCAGCCGTTCAGCCAGGTCGGATCCCAGAATTGCTTCGCCACCGGCGATCCCGTCCCTGCCCTGAACAGCCACCGGCTCTCCGTCGACCTCGACGACGCCCGACAGCGTGCGGGTGGCCGACCAGCCTGCCGGCACCGTGAGCGCGGGGGCGGGGCCGGCGGCGATCAGGGCCTGCGCCTGCGGGTCGAAGTGTGTGCCGGCGGCCGGAACCACCCACAGCTGACCTCCGCCGAGTACATCGGTGATCGATTCGGCACCGGTGATCGCGAAGCCTGCCGAGATCGTCCGCACGACCGTCACACAGGCGATCGCGAGCGCGATGCCCACCACTGACAGCACGAAGCGCTCCGGCCGGCGCCGAATGTTGGCCAGAGCGAACCGAACCAGGCAGACGAACGTGTTCTGCGAGCCGGTGGGGATCTGCGGCGATCGTGTGTGCGGGGCCGTGTTTGCGACCGGACTGGTCTCCACAAGAAGCGATGGTGAGACGGCAACGTTTCACCGACGGCCGTGCGACGTGTCGAGGGGGTTAACAGGACCGCGGTCCCGTTAACGCGATGTATCAGGGCAGCAACGAATTTCGTCGACCGCTCGCGGACCTCAGGTCCAGAGCGTCGGCCACGGCTGCGCTTGTTCGAGCTCGAAGGCCAATTCAAGCAGGCGCGCATCTTCGCCATGCGCGGCAGAGAACATCATGCCGACGGGCAGACCCGACGCGGATTCCGCAACTGGCAGCGAGATGGCCGGTTCACCCGTCGCGTTCTGCAGCGGGGTGAAGGCGACCCAGTCGATGAGTCTGTCGATGATCTGCTGGAAGTCCGCCGTTGGATCGAGATGACCGATGCGGGGCGTGACATCGGCCAAGGTCGGTGTCAGGACGATGTCGTAGCTTGCTGTGAGACGTGACGTGACACGTCGGATGCGGGCGAGGCGGGCAAGCGCCGCAGGTAGCCGATGCAACCGCCGCGCCGCGTGGCGTTCGAGGCCCAGTGTCAGATTGTCCAGTTGACTGCGCTGGAAACTCTGCCCGAAGGTCCGGCGGCCGCCACGCACCAACGCGAACGCGAGGAACGACCAATACAGCAGGAAGTCATCCATGAACCGCTCGGGTACCGGATTCTCGATGGTCGTCACGTGATGGCCGAGTCGCTCGAGCACAGCGGCGGTCTTGTGGGTCAGTTCGGTGACCTCGGGGCTGGCTTCGCGGGCAATGGAGCGCGTGCACACCGCAATTCGCAGGCGGTCGGCGCTCGGCCCGGACACGTCGCCGATGGCAGGAAGTTTGGGGTTGCGCTGGACGCGTTCCATCTCTCGGTAGAAGGCCGCGGTGTCGCGCACGCTGCGGGTCACCACACCGTTGTGCACGATGTGCAACGGCATCTGACGCATGTTGGCGTCCAGCGGCAGCCGGCCGCGGGTCGGCTTCAGCCCGACCAGCCCGTTGCAGGCAGCGGGGATCCTGATCGATCCGCCGCCGTCGTTGGCGTGGGCGATGGGCACCACCCCGGCCGCGACGAAGGCCGCAGAGCCCGACGACGATGCACCAGCGGTGTGCTCGGTGTGCCAGGGGTTACGCACCGGGCCCAGCCGCGGATGCTCGGCCGAGGCGCTGAAACCGAACTCCGAGAGCAGCGTCTTGCCCAGTGGAACCAGACCGGTCGCCAGGTACGCGCGCGCGAAATCACCGTCCTCCGAAGCGATTCGCGGCTCCCACGCATCGGTTCCCTCCATCGTCGGCATCCCCGCGACCGCGACGTTGTCCTTGATGAAGGTCGGTACCCCGTCGAAGAAGCCGCCGTATGGGTGCGACAGCCGGGTACGGGCCCGGGCCCGGTCGTAGGCCTCGTACGCCAGTCCGTTCAGCGCCGGGTTCACCGCTTCGGTGCGCGCGACGGCGGCCTCGATCACCTCGGTCGACGACACCGCGCCGGTGCGCAGCGCCTCCACCAACCCGACGGCGTCGAGCTCACCCAGGGCGTCGTCGGCAACAGCGCTGATGCGATCCATGGCTCGACGGTACCAAAGCGTACCGGCCGGTCGGGGTCACTCGGCGCGACGCAGTACCGCGACGACGGTCATCGCGAGAATCTTCCAGTCGAGCCACAGCGACCAGTTCTCGATGTAGAAGTTGTCCCACTCGGCGCGATCGGCGATCGACGTCTGCCCACGCAGGCCGTGCACCTGCGCCCAGCCGGTGATCCCGGCCTTCACCCGGTGCCGTTCGCCGTACCGGGCGATCTGGACGTTGAACAGGTCGACGTATTCGGGCCGCTCGGGTCGCGGGCCCACCAGGCTCATCTCGCCTCGCACGACATTCACCAACTGCGGCAGCTCGTCGAGTGAGGTGGCCCGCAGAATCTTGCCGATCGGCGTGCGGCGGTCCTCGCCCTCCACGCCTCCCGGCGCCGATGCACCGTCGCGTGTGAACACCGCATCAGAGTCGCGGGGCGGACGCATCGACCGGAACTTCAGGCAGCCGAAGACCCGGCCGTCGCGGCCGACCCTGGGCTGACCGAAGAAAATCGGCCCCGGCGAGCTCAGGCGAACCAACAGCATCAACAGCAGGAACACCGGTGAGATCACCAGCAGCCCAGCGGCGGCGAAGATCCGATCGGAGACATGTTTGGCGACGAACTGCCACCCGCGGGGGTCGGTGTGCGGCACCGCGATCAGTGGCAGTCCGCCCACGTGGTCGATGCGTGCCCGCACGCCGATGGTGTCGAAGATCCGAGGGACCACCCACACGGCCAGACCATGGCGGTGCGCGACCCTGACCGCGTCGCTCATCACCTCGTCACGGGTCCGCGAGAACGCGACCACCATGCACTGCGCCTCGGTCCGCGTGATGATGTCGTCGAGGTCGGCCAACGTGCCGAGGTAGGGGATACACGCAGGTTCGTTGCGCTGTGCGCCCATCATCGGCACGTCGTCGTCGACCAGCCCGATGGGCACCAACCCGTACTCCGGGTTGTCGTTGATCCGCTCGACCACCTTCGCCGCGATCCGGCCGTTGCCGACGATCAACATCGGCGCTTTGAGGGCCTCGCGGCGGAATCCTCGGCGTCGAGCCACGATCCACAGCAACCGGCCTGCGGGCACGAACACGGCCGCGCACATCCAGACCCGCGCCACAGCGCTGCCGACGCTGCCGAGTGAACCCTCCACACCCGACCTGAACACCAGTCCACTGAGCATCAGCATCGCGGCCAGTGCGGCGATCGCTTCGAGCATGGGCAGCTCGTCGAGGAAACTGCGTTTCAAGGAACGGCGGTACAGCGAGCCCATCGCCGACAGCGCCACGACGGTGGGCGCGAAGAAGCACACCATCCACGCCGGGGGCAGCTCGTAGCCCAGGTGGTTGGCCCACGTCATGCCGACCGCGACGGCCGCGGACGCCGACGTCAGGTCGACCAGTGCGCCGACGATCGGCTCCCACCTCATGCGGCGGCGCGTGCCGGAAGGAGCGGGCACTGCAGGGACCGCCACACGGCGAGCGCGTGCCATCGGCACGGTAGGCCGGTCCAGCAGGCCCGTCATGTGCGCCACGACGGCCGCTGCGCCCCATTCACGTGAAAAGGGTAACCCGCGTTTGCGGAGGAAGCAGACGTTTGCGCCCTGAACAGCCAAATGTCGATCGACAATAATGAAAGCTGGTTTGCCAGATGTAGGATAGCGGACACGTGGCAAATCCTCGCCGCATCCGCCGCTCGGCCGCGCACCGGGTATCGGACCTCGCTGTCGCCGTGCGAGAACGATTTGCCGCCCCGATGTCAGTACAGATGGCAAAGCGCAGGAGCCCAGGCCCGGGATCTCCAGGTTGCCGCAAACAAGAACGCGGCCCCGGAACCGAAGTCCCGGGGCCGCGTGTCTGAGCTATCAGGCGGCGCCCGTCATCGGGTGTGAGCCCGATGGGCCGGACGCCTCGGCGAGCTCGTCAGGCCTGACCGACCTCGAAGCGCACGAACCGCGTCACGGTCACGCCGGCCTCGTCGAGCAGCGCCTTGACGGTCTTCTTGTTGTCGGACACCGACGGCTGGTCGAGCAGCACGACGTCCTTGTAGAAGCCGTTCACCCGGCCTTCGACGATCTTCGGCAGCGCCTGCTCCGGCTTGCCTTCGTTGCGGGCCGTCTCCTCGGCGATCCGGCGCTCGTTGGCGACGATGTCTTCCGGCACGTCCTCACGGGTGAGGTAGCGGGCCTTCAGCGCCGCGATCTGCAGAGCGACGGCATGCGCCGCCTCCTTGTCCGAGCCCTGGTACTCCACGAGCACACCCACGGCCGGCGGCAGATCAGCAGCCCGCTTGTGCAGGTACGTCTCGACCGTGCCGTCGAAATAGGCCACGCGACGCAGTTCGAGCTTCTCGCCGATCTTCGCCGACAGGTCGGCGATGGTCTGCTCGACGGTGGTGTCCCCCACTTTGGCAGCCTTGAGCGCGTCCAGGTCGGTGGCCTTGGCCGCGGCGGCGGCCGCGACGATCTGGTCGGCGACCCCCTGGAACTCCGCGTTCTTGGCGACGAAGTCGGTCTCGGAGTTGAGCTCGATCAGGGCACCGTCCTTGGCCGCCACCAGACCTTCGGCAGTGGCGCGCTCAGCGCGCTTGCCGACGTCCTTGGCGCCCTTGATGCGCAGGAGTTCGACGGCCTTGTCGAAGTCGCCGTCGGCCTCGACGAGCGCGTTCTTCGAGTCCATCATTCCGGCACCGGTCAGCTCCCGGAGGCGCTTGACGTCGGCAGCGGTGTAGTTAGCCATTTCAGCCTTTCGTCGACGAGGTTCGAATTAAGAGGTGGTCGGGGCCCCGTCCGCCGCGGTCTCGGGGGCAGACGTGGTAGCGCCCGCGAGCAGCTCCTGCTCCCACTCGGCCAGCGGTTCGGCGGCCGCCCCATCCTGACCGGCTTCGGCCTTGTCGGCGCCACCGCCGGCCCGAGCCTGCAGACCCTCGGCCACCGCGGAGGCCACCACCTTGGTCAGCAGCGCGGCCGACCGGATGGCGTCGTCGTTGCCCGGGATCGGGTAGTCGACGAGGTCCGGGTCGCAGTTGGTGTCGAGGATCGCGATGATCGGGATGTTGAGCTTGCGCGCTTCCGCGACCGCGAGGTGCTCTTTGTTGGTGTCGACGACCCAGATCGCCGACGGGACCTTCTGCATGTCCCGGATACCGCCGAGGCTGCGCTCGAGCTTGTTCTTCTCGCGGGTCAGCATCAGGATTTCCTTCTTGGTGCGACCCTCGAAGCCACCGGTCTGCTCCATCGCCTCGAGCTCCTTGAGCCGCTGCAGCCGCTTGTGCACGGTGGAGAAGTTGGTGAGCATGCCGCCGAGCCAGCGCTGGTTGACGTACGGCATGCCGACGCGGGTGGCTTCTTCGGCGATGGACTCCTGGGCCTGCTTCTTGGTGCCGACGAACATGATCGACCCGCCGTGCGCGACCGTCTCCTTGACGAACTCGTAGGCCTTGTCGATGTAGGTCAGCGTCTGCTGCAGGTCGATGATGTAGATGCCGTTGCGGTCGGTGAAGATGAACCGCTTCATCTTGGGATTCCAGCGACGGGTCTGGTGCCCGAAGTGGGTGCCGCTGTCGAGCAGCTGCTTCATGGTTACAACAGCCATGGTTGTGCTTTACCTTCAGTTGTCGGTTGTCGTCCGGCATCGGGGTGAGCCGGACCCTGGCGACTGCTTCGATGCCGGACCCGACCTGGGGACGGGACCGCCCGGCATGCGAGGTAACGGACCAGTGGGGCCGTGTCGCAGACGCGCGAAGTCAGCTCGCAGATGCGAGCTGCGGTTAGCAGTTTACACCGTGTAACAGGGTGCTTTGACCACCGCTGAACAGGGCCTGCAGGTTGTCCACAGGCCGGGCCGTGGGGCCTGGCGCCGGCGACGGTGAACGCGCTGAACTGCTCGGATGCGACTGATCGCCGTGTTCGTCGCCCTGACGGCGCTGGGTGTGGCCCCCGCGTGGGGTGACGGCGGACGGCTCGGGTGGCCGCTACGGCCCCGGCCGGCCGTGGTGCGTGCGTTCGACGCGCCGGCGCCGAACTGGCAGCCGGGGCATCGCGGTGTGGATCTGGCGGCACAGGCGGGTCAGCCGGTCTACGCCGCTGCCGCGGGCACGGTCGTGTTCGCCGGGTACCTGGCGGGGCGGCCGTTGATATCGATTGCCCACCCCGGCGGGCTGCGCACCACCTACGAGCCGGTCCGACCGGCGGTGCGGCGCGGGCAGGCCGTCGACGCCGCCACGACGATCGGCGCGGTCGTCGCCGGCCACGTGGGCTGCGCCACACAAGCCTGTCTGCACTGGGGCGCGATGTGGGGTCCGGCGGCGCGGGCCGACTATGTCGATCCGCTCGGCCTGGTCGCCGAGACCCCGATCCGGCTCAAGCCGGTTCGATGAGACCGCCTCACCGCCCGACGAGTGTCATCAGCGGATCCTCGGGCCCGATGTCGTAGGTGCACTGGTCGGCGCGCGGATCAGGGACGAATGCCCAGAACAGCACACCGGCGGCGCCGGCAGCGCGCAGTTGCGCAACGGATCGCGAGACCAGCTCCCGGCGTTCGGTGGCCGGCAGGCAGGTTCCGGCATGCACCCCGAGTTCGGCGATGACGAGCGGCTTGTCCAACGCGCGGGCCTGCGCGAGCCGGCGGCCGAGCCCGCTGACCGGGTCGCCGGGCAGTTCACGGCCGACTTCGTAATCGTGGTACTCCAAGACGTCGACGCCAGGTGAGGCGCCGACATAGGCGTAGTCGTCGCCCGCCGATCCACACTGGCCGCCGCCTGCTCTGCCCTCCCAGATCAGCGCGTCCGGATCCAGCGCACGGATGCGTTCGCCGACTTCGTCGACGAAGGCGCGCACGACGGCTGCCGCATCCGCGGGACAGACCCTGGCCTGCCAGTCGCACCCCTGCGCCGCACAGATCGACGGCTCCGGTTCCCCCACCGGAGTCCAGGCCGCCGCCGCAGCCGAGTCCCGCCAGCGCCGGACCGCCGTGTCGACCCAGGAGCCGTACGACATCGGCTCGCCCGGCAGCACCCGCGTGCGCCACTGACCCGCGAACCAGCCGTGCCCCTTGAATTCGCCTCCCTCACAGGAACCTTCGCTGTTGGCCAGGACGGCGTTGAGCAGTTGCCCGTGCCGCTCGGCGGCGTCGAAGACCGCGTCGAGCGGACCGAAGTCGAGTTCGCCGGTGTCCTCGTCGACCGCCATGCTGGAGTAGGCGTTGAACCGGGTCAGGGTGTTGGGCGGCAGCCGGGCGAAGTAGTCGTCGAGATCCACCTGCGCCCCGCACCCCGTGTTGACCCGCCAATCGGTGCCCAGCTGGTAGGCGTTGAGGCCGACCGGCCACCACGGCTCGTCGTCGAGAGTCAGCGACGTCGAGGCCGTCCCTGTCGAAGGACGGCGCTGCTCCCCCTCCGGCGGTGTGCCGTTGGCGCACGACGTGACGAGCAAGAGGGCGACGAGGACGCCGGTGGCGAACGCGGCCACCCGTCGCCGAGGGTGCGCACCCGGTAGCGCCGAGCACCTGGCGGCTACCGGGTATGCGCTCTCGCCGAGGGTCACGCGCGTGGGTGGGCCTGGTCGTGGACGGCCCGCAACCGAGCGACGGTGACATGGGTGTAGAGCTGCGTCGTGGCCAGAGTGGAGTGGCCCAGCAGCTCCTGAACGACGCGCAGGTCGGCGCCGCCCTCCAGCAGGTGCGTCGCGGCGCTGTGCCGCAATCCGTGCGGCCCGATGTCGGGCGCGCCGGGTACGGCAGACATCGTCTGATGCACCACGGTGCGCGCCTGCCTCGGGTCCAGTCGCCGGCCGCGGGCCCCGAGCAGCAGTGCCGGACCCGACTCGGCGGTGGCCAGGGCCGGTCGCCCGGTGGTCAGCCACGCCGACAACGCGTCGTGCGCCGGCTGCCCATAGGGCACGGTCCGCTGCTTGTTGCCCTTGCCGAGCACCCGCAGCACGCGCCGGGAGCGGTCGACGTCGTCGATGTCCAGGCCGCACAGTTCACTGACCCGGATGCCGGTGGCGTAGAGCATCTCGACGATCAGGCGGTCCCGCAGCGCCAGCGGATCACCCTGCTGGGCACCGGATTCCGCGGCGTTCATGGCGTCGGTCGCCTGGTCGGCGCGTAACACCGACGGCAGCGTGCGGCCCGCTTTGGGCACCTGCAGCCGGGTCGCGGGGTCGTCTGTCAGCAGACCCCGGCGTTGTGCCCATGCGGTGAACGTCTTGACCGCCGAGGTGCGGCGGGCCAGCGTCGCGCGGGCGGTCCCGGATGCCGCCTGGGCGGCGAGCCAGGACCGCAGCACCGGCAGGCTGAGCTCGTCGAGCCCGGCACCGGGTTTACGGTCGGTGAGAAACGCGAACAGGGAGCGCAGGTCACCGAGGTAGGCGCGCCGGGTGTGCTCGGAGCGCCCCCGCTGCAGGGCGAGGTACTCGTCGAACTGCTCGAGAACGTCCTGCACTCCCCTACGGTGGCAGACCGCGCGGGTCGCGGTCATGTGACGCGCCGCAGCACGTCGGGGGTCAGGTCGGCCAGTGTCGGGTAGCCGTCGACGGCCATCGTCAGGTCGGCCTCGGCCAGCAGCGAGCGCAGGACGTGCACGAGTCCGTCCTCCCCCCCGATCGCCAACCCGTAGGTATAGGGACGACCGACACCCACCGCGGTGGCGCCGAGGGCGAGTGCCTTGACGATGTCGGTGCCGCTGCGGATGCCCGAGTCGAACAGCACGGGCATCCCGTCGGCGGCCTCGACCACGCCGGGCAGACAGTCGAGCGCGGGCAGCCCCCCGTTGGCCTGCCGACCGCCGTGGGTGGAGCAGTAGATGCCGTCGACGCCGCCGTCGCGGGCACGCCGGACGTCGTCGGGGTGGCAGAGCCCTTTGAGGATCAGCGGCAGATCGGTCAGCGACCGCAGCCAGGGCAGATCGTCCCAGGTCAGAGGATTGCCGAAGAGCTGCACCCACTGCAGGACAGCGGCCTGCATGTTTTCTTCGGGCGGCTGGGCGAGCGAGGCGCGGAACACCGGGTCGCTGAGGTAGTTCGCCAGGCACCGTCCGCGCAGCTGCGGGAAGTTCGACATCGTCAGGTCGCGGGGACGCCAACCGGGGATCCAGGTGTCGAGGGTGACGATGATGGCTTTGTACCCGGCGGCTTCCGCGCGCGAGACGAGGCTGGCGGCCAGTTCGCGGTCGGTCGGCGTGTAGAGCTGGAAAAAGCCTGGCGTGTCACCGAATTCGGCGGCGACGTCCTCGAGTGGATCCTCGGTGAGGGTGGAGACGGCCATCGGGATGCCGGTCCTGGCCGCGGCCCGGGCGGCGACCAGATCGCCGTGACCGTTCTGCGCGCACAACCCGATGACGCCGACGGGCGCCATGAACAACGGTGAGGGCAGCGTCATGCCGAACAGTTCGACGCTCAGGTCTCGCTCGGTGGCGCCGACCAGCATGCGCGGCATCAGCCCCCACCGGTCGAATGCGGTTCGGTTGGCGCGCTGGGTGTTCTCGTCGCCGGCGCCGCCCGCCACGTAGGACCAGATGGACGGGGGCATGGCGACCTCGGCCTTGGCTTCCCAGCCCGCGTAGTCCATCGGAAGCGTCGGCAGTATCCCGGACAGGCCCTGCAGGTAGATTTCGAGCTGGTAGTTACCGAATGTCATGGGCCCAGCGTGCCATCGGCTCTCGCTGCGACAGGGCTATTTCGACTCCGCTTCGGCGAGTTCCTTCTTCCACTGCCGGAACGTCTCCTCGGTGCGGCCACGGCGCCAGTACCCCGAGATCGAGGACGCCCACTTGGCGTCGACGCCGCGTTCCTTGCGGATGTAGGGACGCAGGTTGTGCATGACGGCCTGCGCCTCACCGTGGATGAAGACCTGCACCTGACCGGGCAGCCACGAAGTCTCCTTGACCGCGGCGATCAGCGGGGCGTGGTCGCCGGCGTTGTCCTCGGGCACCAGGTCGGCGCGGCCGCCTCGGTAGATCCAGAACACGTCCACTCCGGCCGGGGCCGCGAGTTCGACCTGGTCCTCCGGGCCGGCCACCTCGATGAAGACCTTCCCCACCGCATCCTCGGGCAGCGCCTCGAGCGCCACGCTGATGGCCGGCAGGGCAGCTTCGTCACCGGCGAGCAGGTGCCAGTCGGCTGCGGGGTCCGGTGAGTAGGCGCCGCTGGGGCCCATCACGAACATCCTTGTCCCGGGGGCGGCGGACGCGGCCCACGGACCGGCGACACCGTGCTCGCCGTGCACGACGAAGTCGATGGTGAGCTCGCGCCGTTCCGGGTCGGCGTCGCGCACGGTGTAGGTGCGCACGGTGGGCCGCCGATTGGCGGGCAACTCGGTGAAGCTGTCCAGCGTCAACGGCTGCGGCAGTTCGGACACGTCGACATCGTCGTCGACGAAGACCAGCTTGACGTAGGCATCGGTGTAGTCGTTCGGGGTGAACGTGTCGAAGCCGGTGCCTTCACCCGCACCGCCGAGCACCACGCGGACGACGTGCGGGGTGAGCTGCTCGGTGCGCACGACTTCGAAGGTGTGCACGGGACGTCCTGCCACTTGATGTCCTTTGCTGCGCGTCGGGTTGTCTGCACCCGACTATACGAGCGCGGTCAGCGTCGCAGGGTCCTAGCGTTTGGCCAGCTTCCAGCAGCCGTCGACCTGGGTGACCAGCCCACGTACGTCCAGCATGGTCAACGGCCCCAGCACATCGGTGACCGGCAGGCCGGCTGTGACAGCGATCTCGTCGACCGTGCGACCACCGCGGCGTGGAAGCGCTTCGTACACCGCGAGCTCGGTGCCGGTGAGGGCGTCGAGCTCGGATACCGGGCGTTCCAGTTCGGGGGCGAACTCCCCCATCCGCCCGATCAGCTCCACGATGTCGGCCGCCCGGGTGATCACCTTGTCGCCTCCGGCGATCAGCGCGTGGCAACCGACTGACGACGCCGAGGTGATCGGCCCGGGCACCGCACCCACTATCCGACCCAACGCATCCGCCCAGGCCGCGGTGTTGGCCGCACCGCTGCGTACCCCGGCCTCGACGACCACCGTGGCCCTGCCCAGCGCGGCGACGAGGCGATTGCGGGACAGGAACTGTCGCCGGGTGGGCCGCATTCCGGGCGGATACTCGCTGACCAGCAGGCCGCTGCGGCTGATGCGGTGGAACAGTGCAGAGTGTCCCGACGGGTACGGGACGTCGACGCCACAGGCCAGTACCGCAACCGTCACGCCGTCGGCGGCGAGTGTGGCCCGATGCGCGGCACCGTCGATGCCGTAGGCACCGCCGGAGACCACCGCGACGTCGCGCTCCACCAGTCCGACTGCCAGGTCCCCGGCCACGTACTCGCCGTAGGCTGACGCCGCCCGCGTGCCGACCAGAGCCGCTGATCGTTCCGCGACGTCGACCATCGACGCCGGACCGACTGTCCACAGCACCAGCGGGGCATGCGCCTGCGCCCGCTTGTCGTCGACCTTGACATGGGGGAATGCGGTGAAGGCGAGTCCGGGGTACTCGTCGTCGTCCACGGTGACCAGTCGTCCCCCCATCCGGTCCAGGATGTCGAGATCGGCCTCGGCGCAGTCGAGTTCGTGCCGCGCGCGGGTGCTGCGCGCCAAATGCTCACCGAGATGTGGGTGGCGGCGACGGATGCGGTCGGCGGCCTCCACCGCGCCGACCGCGGACACCAGCTGCGCCAGAAGAGGGTTGGGCGGTTCGGCGACCCGGGACAGGTAGGCCCACGCCCTGCGGGTGACGGCGTCCATCAGTGTGCTCCTGACTGACGGAAGGACAGGGCGCGCGCGACGTCGTCGACGTTGGGTGCGGTGCGGCCCCCGAGATCGCACAGCGTCCACGCGACGCGCACCGTCCGGTCCATCCCCCGAATGCTCAACGCCCCGCGGTCTACGGCTGTCTGGATGGGTTTCATCGCCTCACCCCCGGGCCGGAACCTGCGTCGCAGCAGAGCGCCGCTCACCTCTGCGTTGGTCGCGAATCCATAAGGACGCCAACGTTCTTCGGCAGCCCGTCGCGCCGCCCAGACCCGTTCTCGGACGGCGGAGGTCGACTCTCCGTCCTCGGTGATGAAGGAGCCCGCCCGTGAAGCGTGCATCTCGACGCGCAGGTCCACCCGGTCGAGCAGCGGACCCGACAGACGGCTGCGGTATCGCCGCCTGTCGGCCGCACCGCACACGCAGTCGCGAGGGTCGGGCGGGGCGCAGGGACACAGGTTGGCTGCCAGCACCAACTGGAACCGGCACGGGTAGCGCGCCACCCCGTCGCGACGAGCCAGGAAGATCTCACCGTCCTCGAGCGGTGTCCGCAGCGCCTCGAGTGCTCCGGAGTTGATCTCGGCGAATTCGTCGAGAAACAACACGCCGCGGTGAGCACGGCTGACCGCACCAGGTCGCGCCATCCCGACGCCGCCACCGACGAGCGCAACCACGCTCGAGGTGTGATGGGGCGCGACGAACGGCGGTCGGGTGATCAGCGGCCGATCACCGGCGAGCAGACCGGCCACCGAGTGGATGGCGGTCACCTCCAGAGACTCCTCTTGAGAGAGATCCGGCAGGAGTCCGGGAAGGCGTTGTGCCAGCATTGTTTTGCCGATTCCCGGCGGCCCGGTCATCATCACGTTGTGCGCGCCCGCGGCAGCCACCTCGATGGCGTAGCGCGCTTGATGCTGACCGACCACATCGGCCAGATCGGCGGCGGGATCGGACGGTGGCGCGGGCGTGTCGATGCGGGGATCGAGTTCACGCTTGCCGGCCAGCCAGCCCCATAACTGACGCAACGTCCGCACGCCGAACACCTCGACTCCCCCGATCAGGCTGGCCTCGGCGAGATTGTCGACGGGCACCACCACCGTGGGCCAGCCCTGCCGTTGGGCAGCCAGTACGGCGGGCAGCACCCCGTTGACCGGCCGTACCCGGCCGTCGAGCGCGAGCTCGCCGAGCAGGACCGTCTTCTCCAGGCGCGGCGGCGATTTCTTCGCATGTGCCGACAACACGACCGTGGCCAGGGCGAGGTCGTACATCGAGCCCGCCTTCGGCAACGTCGCCGGCGACAACGCCAACGTCAGCCGCGACATCGGCCATTCGAACTTGCAGTTGGTGATCGCGGCGCGAACCCGGTCCCGCGACTCGTGCAGGGCCGCGTCGGGAAGGCCGACCATGTGGACACCCGGCAGACCGGACGCGATGTCGGCCTCGATCTCGACGATCTGACCGTCCACCCCGCACACCGCTACCGAGAATGCTCTGCCCAGTGCCATCACGCCACCCCCTGCAGGTGGATCAGTTCGGGGGTGCGCCGCCGCCCGATCCGGACGGTGACGACGTCGATACGCACGGCCGCCCAGCCGGTCCGCTGCTGGGACAACCACAGCCCGGCCAGCCGCCGCAGCCGACGAACCTTGGCCGGGGTCACCGCCTGCTCCACCCCACCGAAACGATCGCTGGTGCGTGTCTTGACTTCGACGAACACCACGGTGGCGGTCGCGTCGTCCGCGGCGATGACATCAAGTTCGCCGTACCGGCACCGCCAATTGCGGGCCACGATCCGCAGCCCGAGCCTCTCCAGATGGTCGGCAGCGAGTTGTTCCCCGAGCGCCCCGATCTCGGCGCGGTCTCCTGTTGTGGTCATGCGCTCACGCTGCATCCAGGTCCCGACAGAAACGATGCGTTCGTCAGCGCTCATCCCAAATCGCGAGTTCATCCCCAGGCGCGAGGGGCTTCACCGCGATTCGGTGCAGCCGAGACCGTCGAGGATGACCTGCAGGCCGAAGTGGTACGCGTGGCGCGCGTCGTGCGCGGCACCGTGAGCCCGGCCGGCGGCCGTGCCGATCCGAGACGCCAGCGGAAATCGGTCGGTCACCCCGAGCCGGCCCAGTTCCGCGCCCTCGCGGTCCCACCAGTCTCCGGGTGTCTCGCCGTCGCGTTCCCGGGCGGCGTGACTCAACGCGCGCGCCGCCGACCGGGTGAAGTCCAGCACCAGAGACAGCGCCGCATCCTTTTCCACATCACCGACGGCCAGCGACTCGACGGCGGTGAGCTCCCGCTCGTACTTGGCGAGTGTCCCCGGCCCCAGAACGGCGCGCTCCGACTCGATGTCGGCCAGCCAGGGATGGTCGGCGAACAGCGCGAGGTTGTCGGCCGCCACCGCGGTGAGCCGGGCGCGCCAATCACCATCGCCATCACCGAGGACATCGCCGGGGACGGCACTAACTGCCATCGTCGCCCGACAGTCGTCGACCATGAGCTCCAGCAGTTGCTCGCGGCCATCCACATACGAATAGAGCGACATCACCGGCACACCAAGGGCTTCCGCCACGTGACGCAGCGTGAACGCGGCGCCGATGCGGTCGGCCACCGCGACGGCGGCGGTGACCACCTGGTCGTGGGTCAGTTTGGGCGGTCGGCCGCGGCGGGGCGCCGACGGCAGTTCGTGGCGCCACAACAGGTCGACGGTGTTCACGGATCACCCCCGGTCATTGCATTTTCGTACAAAGTACGGATACTAGTTTTCGTACGCAATACGGAAAGAGGAGAGTCCATGAAGGTCTCGGCCACAGCCATCTCGCTCAACGTCGCCGACCCGCAGGCATCGGCGGACTTCCTGTGCCGCCACGTCGGTCACACCGTCGCCATGGAGGCCGACGGGTTCGTCTCGCTGACCCACCCGGACGGTGGGCCGAACATCGTCTACCTACGTACCGGCCTCCCCAGCTTCAAGCCCGCGCACCGCGCCGGAGGGGCCGGCGACGGCCTGTTGCTGGCGTTCGTCGTCGATGATGTCGACGCCGCATACCGGGCCCTGCACGCCGCCGGCGCCGAAGTGGTCACCGCACCCGAGACGGAACCGTGGGGCGAGCGCTTCTGTCAGTTCGAGGACCCCAACGGCGTCATCGTCCAGTTCGTGCAGTGGGTGTGACGCACCGGTTTCGGCATCGTCAAAAAGGGGGTACCAGCCACCCATCGCCGACCAGGAGGACGTGATGGGCACCAAGAGCGCACCCCGATCAGCGCACGGCATCGCCGACCGTGCCACCGACAGCAGCGCCTTCGAGAACACGGCTCGGGTGGGGTTCGCCGCCAGCGGCGTGCTGCACCTGCTACTTGCCTACATCGTGTTGCGAATCGCGCTCGGCGGCGGCGGAAACGCCGACCAGTCCGGGGCTCTGGCGACGCTCGCGGGCCAGACCGGCGGCAAGATCATGCTCTGGGTCGTGGCGATCGGGTTGGCCGCGTTGGGACTGTGGCGTGTCGCCGAAGCGGTGATCGGATCACGGCCCGGCGAACAGGGCGGCAGCGGCGACGACAGCGGCTGGTGGAAGCGGGGCAAGGCCGCAGGCCTGGCCATCGTCAGCTTCGCTCTCGCCTTCTCGGCCGCGCGCTTCGCCATGGGTAGCGGGCAATCCGACAGCCGGCAGAACAGCGGGATGTCGGCGCAGCTGATGCAATCCGGTTGGGGCAAGGCGCTGCTCATCGCCGTAGGCATCGGCGTGTTGGCCATCGGCGGATACCACGTCTACAAGGGTGTCTCCCAGAAGTTCCTCGACGAGCTGCGGGTTTCCGGCGGATCGGCGATCGTGGCGACCGGCGTCGCCGGATACACGGCCAAAGGCGTGGTGCTGGGTGGCGCCGGCATCCTCGTCATCGTCGCCACACTGCAGGCCGACCCGTCGAAGGCCAGCGGGATCGATGCGGCCGTCAAGACGCTCGGCCAGGCTCCGTTCGGCAAGTTCCTGCTGATCCTGGCCGCACTCGGGCTGGCCGCGTACGGCGCATACAGCTTCGTGCGCAGCCGCTACAACCGCATGTGATCACCCGGCCGGTTCACGCTCGGCGATCAGGCCCTCCTGCACCAGGGTGGCCACCTGGTCGCCGTCCGCGCCGAGCAGATCCGCGGTGACCACCGCGCGGCCCCGTGCCCCCGCAGGCGAGCGGCATTCCAGCAGGTTCCACCGGTCTGCGCACACGGGGCGGTGGAACCAGATCGACGAATCGGTGGTACCGCTGCGGTGGCTGCGTGAGCGCATCGAGTGACCATGTACCTGCAGAGCCGGGTCGATGAGGTAGATGTCGGTGACGTAGGCCGCCACCAGCAGATGCACCAGCGGATCGGCGGGCACCTCGACGGTGGCCCGCCACCACAGCCGCCTGACGAACCCGTCGTCATCGGCCACGTCGGCGAAGCGGATGTCGAGCTCGTCGAGCGGCAACGACGGGGCCGGTCCCGGCGGTCCGGTCGGCGCCAGCTCGGCCGGGTCACCGGGTAATGCCCGGTGGCCGTGCTCCGGGCCTGGCAGCGCGGCGGCGAACGACACCGATGCCGTGGTGAGCAACCGATCCCCCTGGCGTCCTTCGACCCTGCGCGACGCCGCGGTGCGCCCGTCGAACACGGCCTCGACGCGGTAGTCGACCGGCTCACCGGCATCACCGCCGCGCAGGAACTGCAGATGCACCGATGTCAATGCCTTGACCGGGTCCACCGTTCGACTGGCCGCGGCCAGGCTCTGGGCCATCAGCTGACCGCCGTAGGCGCGCTTGCCGGCCGGGCCGCTGGCCCGTCCCCGCCAGGTGTCGGAACCGGCCTCGGTCACCTCGATCAGGTCGAGCAGTGCACTCACGCCACCACTCCGGCAGCGAAGAGCGCGTCGATCTGACCGCCGTCGAGAGACAGCCACTCGCCCAGCACCGTCGCACTGTCCTCACCCAGCGCCGGAGCGGGCTCCGCGGCGGGATAGGTCCCGTCGATCGACACCGGCAGACCGGCGGCCAGGTACCGGCCCACGCGGGGCTGGTCCAGTTCGGTGAACATCGGGTTCGCGGTCACCTTGGCGTCGGCGGCGGTGTCCGCGAACGTCTGGTAGCGCTCCCACAGCACCGAGGACGCCGACAGCGCCGCGCCGATCTCGGCTCCGGTGTGCGCGCCGAACCATTCGCCGAACAGTCCCGACAACGCCTCGCGGTGGCGGTACCTGTCCCCTTCGTCGGAGAAGTCAGCTCCGAGCGAATCTGCCAGCGCCGCAACCGATTCAGCGGTTCCGGTCAACTCTGTCAGGTCACGGAAGTGCCGGCTGGTCAGCGCGACGACCATGAACGCGACTCCGTCGCGACTGGTGAAGTTCTGGCCGTAGGTGCCGTAGACCGCGTTGCCGATGCGCTGCCGCGAGGTGCCGTTGACCATGGCCTCGGTGAGCAGGCTCAGATTGCCGGCGGTGGCCAGCGCGACGTTCTCCAGCGGGATGGTGATGTGCTGGCCGCGGCCGGTGGCATCACGGTGCCGCAGCGCCGTCACGACCGACAGTGCCGAGTAGACACCGCAGGTGACGTCCCATGCCGGCAGCACGTGGTTCACCGGGTCGGCCAGCTCCGCGGGCCCGGTGACCAGCGGGAAACCGATGGCGGCGTTGACGGTGTAGTCGACGGCCGTGCCGCCGTCAGCGCGGCCGGACACCTCGACCTGAATCAGATCCGGCCGCACCGCCCGTAGCGTCTCGTAGGAATGCCATTGCCGGCCAGCAACGTTCGTGATGAACACTCCGCAGTCACCGATCAGTTGCGCGACGAGTTGGCGCCCCTGTTCGGCGCGCATGTCCACCGCCAGCGACCGCTTGCCCTTGTTCAGCCCGGCCCAGTAGATGCTGTCGCCGGATTCGGTCAGCGGCCACCGGTGATAGTCGGCGGCGCCGCCGATCGGGTCGACCCGCAACACGTCCGCCCCGAGCTGCGCCAGTGTCATACCCGCCAGCGGGACGGCGACGAAGCTGGAGATCTCGACGACGCGCACCCCCGCCAGCGGGCGGGTGGGGTCAGCCTCAGCAGATACTGATTCGGTCACGGGGTCCGAGTCTAGGGAGCGGCGCCGGGGTCCGACCGCAGTACCTCAGGCTTCGGGAATCGACACCCCGAATTTCTCCCGGGTGACGTCCTCGGGCTCGGGGCCGCCGCGGACCCCGGTGTCCAACCCGTCGATCGCGGTGAGCTGATCGGCGGTCAGCGCGAAATCGAAGACGTCGAAGTTCTCGGCGATGCGGGCCGGAGTGACTGACTTGGGGATGACCTGTCGACCCTGCTGCAGGTGCCAGCGCAGCATCACCTGCGCCGGAGTCTTGCCGTGCGCGGCGGCGATGTCGGCGATCACCGGATTGTCCAGCGTCGAGGTGTGCGGGCCGTCGCGATAGAACGTGATGCCGCCGATCGGCGACCAGGCCTGATTGAGAATGCCGTGCGAGTTGTCGAAGACCAGCAACTCGGACTGGCGGAAGTACGGATGCACCTCGATCTGGTTGACCGCGGGAGGGGTGGCGGTTTCGGCCAGCAGCCGGCGCAGATGTGCCGGCATGAAGTTCGACACCCCGATGGCACGCACCTTGCCGTCGGCGTAGAGCTTTTCCAGGGCGTTGTAGGCCGCCACGGTGAGGTGGAACTCCCCCGGCAAGGCCTGGTGCAGGATGAGCAGGTCGATCTGATCGACACCGAGCTTGCCCGCGCTCTTGTCGAAGGCGTGCAGCGCGGCGTCGTAGCCGTAGTCGGTGATCCAGGTCTTCGTCTCGATGAAGACCTCGTCGCGGCTCACACCGGACCGTCGGATGGCCTCGCCGACCTCACGCTCGTTGCCGTAGACCGCGGCGGTGTCGATGTGGCGGTATCCGGTCTGCAGCGCGGTCACCACGGCATCGACCGTCTGCTCGGGCGGGGTCTGATAGACGCCGAACCCGATCGCGGGGATGTGCACGCCGTTGTTCAGGGCCAGGGTGGGGATTGTCGTACTGCTCATCGTCGGGGTGTACCCGCCCTGCTGCGGTGGATACCGGCACAGATCAGATGAGCTCGATCGCCTCGGCGATGGACGGCAGTACCCGGCTGGGCCGGAACGGATAGCGGTCGACGTCCTCGATCGTCGTCGACCCGGTCAGCACCAGGATCGTCTCCAGGCCGGCCTCGATGCCGGCGACCACGTCGGTGTCCATCCGGTCGCCGACCATGACCGTGCTCTCCGAATGCGCCTCGATCCGGTTGAGGGCGCTGCGGAACATCATCGGGTTCGGCTTGCCAACGAAGTACGGGTCGCGTCCGGTGGCCTTGGTGATCATCGCGGCCACCGATCCGGTGGCCGGCAGCGGTCCCTCGGCCGAAGGGCCGCTGACATCGGGGTTGGTGGCGATGAACCGCGCCCCGCCGAGGATGAGGCGCACGGCCTTGGTGATCGCCTCGAACGAGTAGGTACGGGTTTCGCCGAGCACGACGAAGTCGGGTGACGTGTCGGTGAGCGTGTAGCCGGCCTCGTGCAGCGCGGTGGTCAAGCCGGCCTCACCGATCACATACGCCGAACCGGCCGGCTGCTGGTCGGCGAGAAACGTCGCGGTCGCCAGCGCCGAGGTCCAGATCGCCTCTTCAGGCACCGCGAGCCCGGAGCGCAGCAGCCGGGCGGCCAGATCGCGCGGCGTGAAGATCGAGTTGTTGGTTAGGACGAGGAAGGGCCGCTCACGCTCGGTGAGCGTCTGCAGGAACTCCGCCGCTCCGGGCAGCGCGTGTTCCTCGCGGACGAGCACGCCGTCCATGTCGGTCAGCCAGCACTGGGGTGTGGTGCGCACCCGACCAGTGTGTCAGGCGGCTACTCCGGCAACCGCAACTCGGGCTTGTCCACCTCTTCGATGTTGACGTCCTTGAACGTGATCACCCGGACCTGCTTGACGAAACGGGCAGGTCGATACATGTCCCACACCCACGCGTCGCCGAGTCGCAGCTCGAAGTAGACCTCACCGTCGGAGTTGCGCGGCACCATCTCCACACTGTTGGCCAGGTAGAACCGCCGCTCCGTTTCGACGACATAGCTGAACTGCCCGACGATGTCCTTGTACTCGCGGTACAGCGAGAGCTCCATCTCGGTTTCGTACTTTTCGAGATCTTCGGCACTCATCGACTCAGCTGTCCTTCGTGTAGTTCGCCGTCGCGCGGCATGTCCTCAGGCATCCTCTCGCAGTCCAGTTCCACATGCGCCCTGGGTTCCCCGTTTCCGACCAACCGCCGCACATTGATGAACGAATAGCGGTGCTGGCGCGACGGCCCCAGCCTGTTCAGCGCGGCGCTGTGCGCTCGCGTGCTGTATCCCTTGTGCTCGGCGAATCCGTAGCCGGGATGTTCGTCATCCATCGCGACCATCAACCGGTCCCGGCTGACCTTGGCCAGCACGCTGGCCGCGGCGATGCATGCCGCCGCGGCATCGCCACTGATCACGGGGAGCGACGGCACCGGCAGACCCGGTACCCGAAACCCGTCGGACAGGACGTAGCCCGGCCGCACCGACAACCCCGCCACCGCCCGGCGCATTCCCTCGATGTTGGCCACGTGCACCCCGCGACGATCCACTTCCGCCGAGGGGATGAACACCACGTGATACGCCAGCGCGTAGCGCCTGATCACGGGAAACAGCCGCTCCCGCTCGGCCTCGTTGAGCTTCTTGGAATCGTCGAGCGCGGCGAGGCTTTCGAGCCGGTTCGGACCGAGCACGCATGCCGCCACGACGAGCGGCCCCGCGCACGCCCCGCGGCCCACCTCGTCGACCCCGGCCACCGGGCCCAGGCCCGCTCGGTACAGGGCGGACTCCAGAGTGCGCAGGCCCGATGATCTGCGGATCACCATTCTCGGGGGCCACGCCGGCACGTGTCAGGGCCTCCTGTCAGGTCTGCGGGTTCACCGAGTTCACGCCACCCCAGCGACCGGGCGGCCACGCGATGAACTGTGCTTTTCCGATCACATTGTCCACCGGGATGGTCCCGGGCGTGGGGTCGCCGGTGCACATCAGACCGCGTTGGGCGTCGGCGGGCACGTTGGCACAGTGCGTGCGCGAATCCGCCGAGTGGGTGCGATTGTCGCCCATCACCCACAGTCGGTTCTCCGGCACCGTGACCGGTCCGAACTCCGGCCCCAGGCACGGGTACACCGCCGGGTCGGCCATCATCGTGGTCGGGTCCAGGTAGGGCTCGTCGAGTCGTTTACCGTCGACGGTCAGCCCGGTGTCGGCGCGGCACTGCACGGTTTGCCCGCCGACCGCGATGACTCGCTTGACCAGGTCGTTTTCGTCCGGCGGCACGAACCCGACGAACGACAGCGCGTTCTGCAGATACCGGATCGCGGTGTTGTCCGACCGGATCGACTGATAGCCGATGCTCCAGTTCGGCGGGCCCTTGAAGACGACGACGTCGCCCGGTTGCGGGGAGCCGAACCGGTAGCTGAGCTTGTCGACCATGATGCGATCGCCGACGCAGCCGTTACAGCCGTGCAGCGTGGGCTCCATGGATTCCGACGGGATCAGGTAGGGCCGCGCGATGAACGTCAACATCACGTAGTACAGCACCAGCGCGATGCTGACCAGGATCGCGAACTCGCGCAGCGCGCCACGCTTCTTCTTGCCGGATTCCTGCTCGGCCTCAGCGTCCGGGTCCGCCGTATCGGCGGGGTGCTCGGGATCGGGGTTCTCGATCGTGCGCTCGGGCGAGTCGTCGGGTACGGAAGGTCCGGTCACGGAATCAGCGTAGCCAGGGTGCCGAGCATGTCGGCACGCCCGGTCAGAGTCAGCGCTTTTCCTTGATCTTGGCCTTCTTGCCGCGCAGCTCGCGCAGGTAGTAGAGCTTGGCACGCCGGACGTCACCGCGGGTGACGACGTCGATGTGGTCGATGTTGGGCGAGTGCACCGGGAACGTGCGCTCGACGCCGACGCCGTAGCTCTCCTTGCGGACCGTGAACGTCTCACGGATCCCGCCACCCTGGCGCCGGATCACGACACCTTTGAAGACCTGGATGCGCTCCTTGGAGCCCTCGATGACCTTCACGTGGACGTTGACGGTGTCGCCGGGGCCGAACTCCGGGACATCGTCACGCAACGACGTCTGGTCGACGAAATCCAGGGTGTTCATCGGTGGCACTTCCTCGTTGTTTGGCGGCTCGTGGCAGACGCCTCGAGGGGCGCATGCCGAGCCGATGGTGTGTTCGGGCGTCTGGGGCGAGTCCTGCGGCGAAGCGACATCACCGCGTAGATCGCGCTGCGTCGTCTCCGGCCGTGCACAGACAACTGCCCAATTGTGCCAGACGCAGCCCCGATCCCCGAAATCCGGCGTCGCGGTGACCGGGCACCGGGCCATTGCGTGTCCATGACCACAGTCGTCGCCCCAGCGCAAAGTGGGTATCCGGGCGATACCCTGGTGCGCGGGCGCCGGAACGGCGGACGGCAGCGATGTTCTTACGAGCGATGGTACGGACGCCTTTGGAGGATCCAGTGATGCAACGGCCGTGGCGGCTGGCGCGGACGACCGCGGCCCTGGTGGGCGCCGTGATGGTCATGACCGCGTGCGAAGCCGCCGTGCACGGCAGTGCGCCGGCGCCGTCGGGACCACAGATGACGGTGGTGGCGCCGCTGGGCGGCATGGCCCCGCTGCCGGAGGCCCCACCCGACGCCCCGACCTCCGCGTTCACCGGCCTGGCCGAGCGCGAGGAACAGGCCACCGCCGAGGCCGCCGCCGCAGGTGCCGACATCACCGCGGCGGTGCTCGACCGCAACACCGGCCAACTGGTGACCAACGGCAACGGCAGGACCATCGCCGTCGCCTCGGTCGTCAAGTTGTTCATCGCCGATGATCTGCTGCTGCAGGTCGCGCAGGGTTCGACGACGCTGAGCCCCGAGGACTGGCAGTCCCTCGACGTGATGCTGCGGTCGTCCGACGACAGCGCCGCGGAGGTGTTCTGGAATCGCAGCGGCGGGACCGCGATCATCGACCGCGTGGTGTCCCGCTACGGCCTGGCACAGACCCGCGCGCCGAGCAACGGACGCTGGTACAACACCATCAGCACGGTCACCGACCTGGTGCGCTACTACGACATGTTGCTCGCCGGGACCGGCGGACTGCCCGCCGAGCAGGCCGACGTCATCCTGACCAATCTGGCCGCCTCGACGCCGACGGCACCCGACGGCATGGTTCCCGGCGGCGTGTATCCCCAGCGGTTCGGCATTCCCGAGGGTCTGCCCGGCGAGCCGGTCGCGGTCAAGCAGGGCTGGATGTGCTGCATCGGATCCGACTGGCTGCATCTGTCCACCGGGGTGATCGGCCGCGACCGCCGGTTCGTGATGGCGATCGGCTCGATGCAGGCCACCGATGCCGGCACTGCCCGTGAGACCATCACCCAAGCGGTGCGCACGATGTTCCCGCAGGGGCTGGCCTGATTCAGTCGAGCAGGTCCGGACGCCGCTCCCGGGTGCGTTGCAGTCGCTGTTCGCGTCGCCATTCGGCGACGCGGGCGTGGTCGCCGGAGAGCAGGACCGGCGGAACCTCCAGCCCGCGCCAGCTCGCCGGCCTGGTGTAACTGGGGCCCTCCAGCAGGCCGCCGACCAACGCGGAGTGCGAATCGTCCTGATGCGAAACCGGATTGCCGAGCACATCGGGAAGCAGGCGCACCACCGCCTCGATCATGACCAGTGCCGCCGACTCGCCGCCGGGCAGGACGTAGTCCCCCAGCGACACCTCGGCGACGCGCATCCGGCGCGCGGCGTCGTCCACGACCCGCTGGTCGATGCCCTCGTAGCGGCCGCAGGCGAACACCAGATGGGCTTCCCCGGCCCACTGGTGGGCCATGGACTGGGTGAACAGCCGGCCTGCGGGCGTGGGAACGACGAGAAGCGTTTCGGGTGAACAGACCTCGTCGAGCGCCTCACCCCACACCGGAGCCCGCATCACCATCCCGGGCCCGCCGCCGTACGGCGAGTCGTCCACCGAGCGGTGCACGTCATGGGTCCAGGTGCGCAGATCGTGCACGCCCAACTCGACGATGCCCGCCTCGATCGCCTTGCCCGGCAACGACTGCCGCAACGGCTCGAGGTACTCGGGAAAGATCGTCACCACGTCGATGCGCACCGCAGCGACTCCCTAGAGATCCAGCAGACCGTCGGGCGGGTCGATCTCGATCGCGTTGTCCGCCAGCGACACCGACACCACGATGGCCGAGACGAAGGGCACCAGCACCTCGGCTCCGTCACCCGCGCGAACGGCCAGCAACTCCCCCGCCCCGGTGTGCAGGACCTCGGTGACGGTTCCGACGACACGTCCCCCGGAGGTCGACACCGTCATGCCCTCGAGCTGGTGGTCGTAGAACTCGTCGGGTTCCTCGATGGGAGGCAGGTCCGCCGAATCGACCAGGAACACCGTGCCGCGCAACCGGTCAGCGCTGTCACGGTCGCCGACACCGTCCAGCCGCACCAGCAGGCGGCCGCCGTGCTCACGGACGGACGCGACCACGTACTCGGTCTCGGCTCCCCCGCGGGGGGCGCGGCCGCGCAGCGTGACCCCCGGGGCGAACCGGCCGTCCGGATCATCGGTGCGGATCTCGACAGCGAGTTCGCCGGTGACGCCATGCGCCTTGACGACCCGCCCGACCACGAGGTCCATGTGCGGCTACTGGTCGGTGTCCACCACGTCGACGCGGATACCGCGCCCGCCGATACCGGCGACCAGCGTGCGCAGTGCGGTCGCGGTGCGTCCACCGCGCCCGATGACCTTACCCAGGTCATCGGGGTGCACGTGGACCTCGACCGTGCGGCCGCGGCGGCTGGTCACCATGTCGACGCGGACATCGTCGGGATTGTCGACGATCCCGCGGACCAGGTGTTCGACAGCGTCGACGACAACAGAGCTCATCGGGGGCTCAGTTTTCGGCGGTGGCGGAGTCGGCCTGCTCGGTGGCCTCGGCCGGCTCAGCAGCGGCGGGCTCGGCGGCTGCGGACTCGGCGGCTGCCTCTGCGCCCTTGGCCGGCGCCTTCTTCTTCTTCGGCGTCGTGGCCTCGGTCGTCGCACCACTCTCGGCCTCGGCCAGCGCAGCGTTGAACAGATCCAGCTTGCTGGTCTTGGGCTCCTTGACCTTCAGCGTGCCCTCGGCGCCGGGCAGGCCCTTGAACTTCTGCCAGTCACCGGTGATCTTGAGCAGCTGCAGAACCGGCTCGGTGGGCTGGGCACCGACGCCGAGCCAGTACTGGGCACGCTCGGAGTCGATCTCGATCAGGCTCGGATCTTCCTTGGGGTGGTAACGGCCGATGACCTCGATGGCGCGTCCCTCACGACGGGTGCGCGCGTCGGCGACGGCGATGCGGTACTGGGGGTTGCGGATCTTCCCGAGACGGGTGAGCTTGATCTTGACAGCCATGTCGAACTACTTCTCCTGTGGTTGCCACGCTGCAATTCAGCGATCGCCGGCGGGATGCCGGGACCCGGTTTTGCTTGACGTGTGTGACCAGAGCACGGCACGTCCACGAAGGACACCGCGCCCGGACAGCCGCCCATTGTGCCAGACCACGGCGCTCGGCAGAAAATCGCGACGGTCAGATCCCGAGAACCGCCTTGGCGATGAAGAAGTAGACCAGCAGACCGCTGGCGTCGACGAACGTCGAGATGAACGGGTTGGCGAACACCGCCGGATCGGCGCGGATCGCCCGGGCGATCAACGGCATCACCCCGCCCACCGTGGCTGCCATCGTGCACAACGCCAGGAAGGTCAGCCCGATCACGGTCCCGATGTCGACGCCGTAGATCAGCGAGACGATCGTGAACGCCAGCCCCCCGAGCACCACACCCAGTGACAGGCCCACCCGGAACTCGCGGAACAGCACCTTGCCCAGGTCCTGCGGTCTGACGTCGCCGAGTGCCAGCGCCCTGGTCACGGTCGTGGCCGCCTGGTTTCCCGTGTTGCCACCGGTGCCGATCAGCAGCGGGATGAACAACGCCAACGTCACGACCTCGGCGAGCGTCTCCTCGAACACCTCGAGGACCTGGACGGTCAGCGTCGCGCCGACCGCCAGCACCAACAGCCAGACCACCCGCGATCGCATCAGCCCCAGCACCGGGGCCGTCAGGTAAGGGCGGCGCAGCGGCTCGACGCCGCTGATGCGGGCCTGGTCCTCGGAGTCGGCGTCCTCCAGGATCGACAGGGCGTCGTCGACGGTCAGGATTCCGACGATCCGCGTCTCGTGGTCGACGATCGGCAGCGCCAGCATCTTCAGGTCGGCGCAGCGCCGGGCGGCGGTCTCGGCGTCGTCGGTCGCGTGAACCCACTGGGCGGGTTGCATCACCTGCCCCACCGTCGTCCCCGGAGCCGCTTTGAGCAGTTCGCGCAGGCTGACGACCCCGATCAGGGTCCGATCGTCGGCGGTCACCGGCAGCGTGTAGACCGTCTCGGCGTCGTCGAGGTGGTCGCTGAGCTTGGTCAACGCGGTGGCGGTGGTCCACTCGGGGCGCACCCGCACGAACTCCGGGCTCATCCGCCGCCCGATCGAACCCTGCGGGTAGCCGAGGATCTCGGCGGTCATGTCCCGCTCGTCGGCCGGCAGGCCCTGAAGCAGTCGGCGGGCCAGGTTCGCCGGCAGTTCGTCGAGCAGCTCGACCCGGTCGTCAGGATCCAGATCGGCGAACAGCTCGGCGGTCTGCTCGTCCTGCAGGGCGAGGACCAGGTCGCTTTGCAGGCTGGGGTCGAGAACCTCGAACACCTCCAGCGCGCGTCCCTTGGGCAGCATCCGGTAGGCGACCGCGCGCTCGTTGCTGTCGAGTCGCTCCAGGATGGCCACGATCTGGCCGGTGGGTAACGGGCTGATGAACGCGGTGAGTTCCGCGAAAGCGCTTCGCGCTATTGCCTGTTCGATGTTCCTGACGGTGGAGTCGGGGACGAGGTCATCGACGTCGGTCACATCAGGTCAGAGTAGTTTGTCGAAGCACTTCGTCTCGACCCGAGAGGTGATCCGCCAGCCCTGCGGGGTCCGGATGAACTCGTCGTCGTACCACAGCCCGCAGAACAGGATCTGCTTCGCCTCGGCGTCGATCACCATCGGGTTGAAGCAGATCACCCGGGAGCTCGCGGTGTCCCCGTCGAACACCACAGACAGGTTGCCCAGCATGTGCGAATACACCGGGAAGTTCGGCAACACCTCGGCCAGCCACGCCTTGACCTCGGGATAGCGGCCGTCGATGCCCCCCATCGCGCGGTAGTCGATGTACGCATCGGGGGTGAACACCGCGTCGAGGTCGTCGAACCGACGGCGGTCGATCGCGGTCGAATAGTCGACCAGCAGCTGCTGGATCTCCATCCGGTCGGAAATCTCCTCGAGGCTCAGCATGCATCGATTGAACACGATCCACGCCCGGGTTTAGGCTCACCGGACATGACAAGGCTTCTCGCGTGTCTGGGGACGACGCTGTGTCTGCTCGCCGGCGTGACCCTGGGCCCCACCGCACCGACGGCGACTGCCATACCCGCTGCCGGGGTCAGCCAGCCCGCCGGATCGGTGCCGGTCCCGGGTGGCCCCGCCGAGGCCTGGGTACTCGCCGACATGGACACCGGCGAGATCCTGGCCGGACGCAACGAACATGCGGCCTATGCCCCGGCCAGCACCATTAAGGTGCTCACCGCGCTGACGGTCCTCGACGAGCTGCCGCTCGACGCGACGGTCGTGGCCAACGAGGCCGACACCCGCGTGGAGTGCAATTGTGCCGGCGTCACCCCCGGCATGACGTACACCGCCCGGCAGCTGCTGGAAGCCATGCTGCTCGTCTCGGGCAACGATGCGGCCAACACGCTGGCCACGATGCTCGGCGGCCGGGAGGCGGCGCTGATGAAGATGAACGGCAAGGCCGCTCTGCTCGGCGCGTACGGCACCAACGCCGGTTCGCCGTCGGGCATCGACGGCCCCGGGATCGACATCTGGTCGACGCCGCGAGACCTGGCCGTCATCTTCCGCGCCGCCATGGCCAACCCGGTGTTCGCGCAGATCACCGCCCAACCCAGCGCGGTCTTCCCGACCCGCGACGGCGACCGCGTGCTGGTCAACCAGGACGAACTGCTGGTCCGCTACCCGGGCACCTTCGGGGGCAAGACCGGCTATACCGACCTGGCCCGCAAGACGTTCGTCGGCGGCGCCCACCGGGGCGGGCGAAATCTGGTCGTGGCGATGATGCACGGACTCAACAAGGAAGGCGAGCCCACGTACTGGGACCAGGCGGCCGCCCTGTTCGACTGGGGCTTCGCCGTGCCGGCCGGTTCCGGCGTCGGCCGTCTGTGAGCTCAAACTCCCGATACCCGATGGTGACCGGATCGCGCGCTTAGCGAGTCCTGACGTCACTAGCGTCGCGACACGTGCGACGACGATTCGCGGGGCTGGCGCTCGCCCTCTGCGCGGTCCTGCCGGGCGCGCAGCTGTCGTCGGCACCCTGGGCCCACGCCCAGCCCGAACCCGCTGCCGCCCAGTCTGTCCCGGCCGGGGGTCCGGCCCAGGCCTGGTTGGTGGCCGACCTCGACACCGGACGTGTGCTGGCCAGCCGTGATCCCTACGGGCGCTACGCCCCGGCCAGCACCATCAAGGTGCTGCTGGCGATGACGGTGCTGGACCGGTTGAGTCCGGACAGCTTCGCCAGGGCCAACGCGTCACACACCACCGTCGAGTGCTCCTGCGTAGGCCTGGAACCGGGGCAGGCCTACACCACTCGCCAACTGCTCGAAGCCATCCTCATGGTGTCGGGCAACGACGCCGCCAACATGCTCGCCGACATGCTGGGGGGTCAGCAGGTCGCTGTGGCGGCGATGAACCGCAAGGCGGCTCTGGTCGGCGCGCGGGCCACGAAGGCCTCGTCACCGTCGGGCCTCGACGGTCCCGGGTGGGAGTCGGTGACCACACCGCACGACCTCGCGGTGATCATGCGCGCGGCGCTGCAGTATCCGTTGATCGCCCACATCATGCGCTCTCCGTCAGCGCAGTTCCCCGGCAAGACGATTCACAACCAGAACGAACTGCTGACCCGATACCCCGGTGATCTCGGCGGTAAGACGGGGTACACCAACTTGGCCCGCAAGACCTATGTCGGCGCCGCGCAGCGCGGCAACCGCCGTCTTGTCGTGGTGCAGATGTACGGCAGCGGGGACCTCTACGGTCAGGCCATCGAACTCCTCGATTGGGGCTTCAGCCACTGATCGGGTGCCGCGAACGTGCGTTCCCGGTAGCCGGTGCACACGCGACGCTACGGTAGGTGCACGCTCGCGGCGTCAGAAAACCTTGCCGCGCAACATCACCAGCGCAGGATTGCCCAGCACCTCGGGCCCGCCGCGGGGATCGTCGTCGAAACACACCAGATCCGCTGATGCACCGTGTTCGAGCGTGGGACGGCCGAGCCACCGGCGGGCATCCCAGCAGGCCGCGCCGAGCGCGTCGGTCGGAGTCATGCCGATGCCTTTGAGCGCCTCGACCTCGTCGGCGATGCGGCCATGCGCGACGGCGCTGCCCGCATCGGAGCCGGCGTAGATGGGAACCCCGGCTTCCCGGGCGGCGCCGATGCGTTGGGCACACGATCGGTGCAGCGCCAGCATGTGCTGCTGGTACTTGGGGTATTTCCCCGCGCCGGCGGCGATGTCGGGGAAATTGTCGATGTTGATCAGCGTCGGCACCAGGGCCGTGCCGTGCTCCACCATCAGGTCGATGGTGTCCTCCGTCAGGCCGGTGCCGTGCTCGATGCAGTCGATGCCCGCCCGGATCAACCCCGGGAGCGCGTCTTCGCTGAACACGTGCGCGGTGACCCGCGCGCCGTTGGCGTGCGCGGCATCGATCGCCGCTTTGAGCACCTCATCCGACCAGAGCGGAGCCAGCTCGCCGAGGTCGCGGTCGATCCAGTCACCGACCAGCTTCACCCAGCCGTCACCCCACCGCGCCTGTTGGGCGACCGCATCAGGCAGTTGCCACTCGTCTTCGAGTTCAATCGCAAAGCCGCGTTGGTAACGCTTGGGCCGCGCCAGGTGGCGGCCGGCCCGAATGATCCGGGGCAGATCGGCACGGTCGTCGAAACTGCGTGTGTCGGTGGGTGAGCCGGCGTCGCGCAGCAGCAGCGCCCCGACCCCACGCTCGGTTTCGGCCTGTTCGACTGCCTCGTCCATCTCGATCGGACCGCTGGGTCCGAGTCCGACGTGGCAGTGCGCGTCGACCAGACCCGGCAGGATCCAGCCGCCATCCCCGTCGGCCCCGAACACGGTTTCCGCGCCGGCGACCGGTTCGGCGCTCAATACGCCGTCGATTGTCCACCACTGCACCGGCTCACCGTCGGGCAGGCTTCTGCCGCGAACGTGCAGCCGCATCAATTCCCCTTCGGGAACTTCAACTTCGACAGATCGATGTCGGCGAGACCCGGAGGCAACTCGTCGAGACCCTTGGGCATGTTGGCCAGATCGGGGAAACCGGCAGGCATACCGCCCATGCCGGCCCCGAGCGGATTGCGCGTCTTGGGCGGGGTGGGACCCTTGCCACCCTTCTTGCCCTTCTTGCCCTTACCCTTGGCCGCCTTGCGGGTGTTCTTGCGGCCGAACGGCATTCCCATCTGGCCCGCCATCGACGACATCATCTTGCGCGCTTCGAAGAAGCGGTCGACGAGCTGGTTGACCTCGGAGACCGACACCCCGGAGCCGTTGGCGATGCGCAGGCGACGCGACGCGTTGATGATCTTGGGGTCGGCGCGCTCCTGCGGCGTCATGCCCCGGATGATCGCCTGGACCCGGTCGAGTTGGCTGTCGTCGACGGCGGCCAGCGCGTCCTTCATCTGGCCTGCGCCGGGCAGCATGCCCAGCAGATTGCCGATCGGACCCATCTTGCGGATCGCCAGCATCTGCTCGAGGAAGTCCTCCAGCGTCAGCTCACCGCTGCCGATCTTGGCCGCGGTCGCCTCGGCCTGGGCCTGATCGAAGTGTTGCTCGGCCTGCTCGATCAGCGTCAGCACATCGCCCATGCCGAGAATTCGGCTGGCCATGCGGTCCGGGTGGAAGACGTCGAAGTCCTCGAGCTTCTCCCCCGCCGAGGCGAACAGGATGGGTGCGCCGGTCACCTCGCGGACCGACAGTGCGGCGCCGCCTCGCGCGTCACCGTCGAGCTTGGTGAGCACGACGCCGGTGAACCCGACGCCTTCCCGGAACGCGTCGGCCGTCGTCACCGCGTCCTGACCGATCATCGCGTCGAGGACGAACAGCACCTCGTCGGGATTGACCGCATCGCGGATGGCGGCGGCCTGACGCATCAGTTCCTCGTCGATGCCCAGTCGACCCGCGGTGTCGACGATCACCACGTCGTAGTGCTTGGACTTGGCCTCGTTCAGGCCCGCCGCCGCGACGGCCACCGGGTCGCCGGCGGTCATCTGTTCGAGTTCGGCATCGCCGGGCGCGACGCCGGGATGCGGGGCGAAGACGTGCACGCCCGCGCGCTCACCGGTGATCTGCAGCTGGTTGACCGCCCCGGGGCGCTGCAGGTCGCACGCCACCAGCAGCGGTGTGTGCCCCTGGCCCTTCAGCCAGCGGGCCAGCTTGCCCGCCAGCGTGGTCTTACCCGAGCCCTGCAGGCCGGCCAGCATGATCACGGTGGGTGGGTTGCGCGCGAACGCCAGTTGGCGGGTCTCTCCGCCGAGGATGCCGATGAGCTCCTCGTTGACGATCTTGACGACCTGCTGGGCCGGGTTGAGCGCCGCCGACACCTCCGCGCCCTTGGCCCGGTCCTTGATGCGCGTGACGAACTGCCGCACCACCGGCAGCGACACGTCGGCTTCCAGCAGGGCCAATCGGATCTCGCGGGCGGTGGCGTCGATGTCGGCGTCGGTGAGCCGACCTTTGCCACGCAGTCCCGAGAGAGCTCCGGTCAACCGGTCGGACAGCGATTCAAACACGCACCCAAGACTACTTGTAGTGGGTCTGCCCGCTCGAACGCGGCGTCAGCTGGCCTGTTCGGCCGGCTTGGCGGGCGGCGGAGTCGGCAGCACCGCGAACAACTCGGCCTCCAGGTTCTGGCGCACTGCCGTCTCGTCGGCCCCGGCGGCCAGGACGATGCCGAAGGCGTCGACCACCGAGGATCCCAACGTGGTCACCTTCGCCCACGAGATGTCGACGTCGGCGCGCTCGAAAACCGCGGTCAGCAGAGCCAGCAGACCGGCCCGGTCGGTGGCCCGGATCTCGGCGACCACCTGGTCGGTGCCGTCGCTGTGGTGCCAGAGCACACGCGGTGGCGCCGCCGGCGCGTTGATCGGTACCGCGGCACGTACTTCGCCCGCCCGGCCCGGTCCGGCGCTCTCGGCGTCCTTCTGCTCGAGCGCTCGGACCACGTCCAGGTCGCCGTCGAGGGCCAGGATCAGTTGTTGACGCAGCAGCTCCGCCGCCGGCGGGGCACCGAAGCGCGGTGAGACGACGAAGGTGTTGATCGCCGCGCCCTGGTGACCGTTGACCGACGCCGAGTGCACCCGCAACGAGTTCAGCGCCAGCACCCCCGCCGCCTTCGACAGCAGTCCTCGACGATCAGGGGCGATCATCGTGACGTTGAAGATGTGTGCGGTGTCGGCCGGGGTGAGTTCGACATGGACTTTGTGCTGCGCGGCCAGCGACATGAACCGCGGGTCCACGGGATCGGGTTGCGGCAGCGGTTCACCGGCCATCGCCAGCCGACACCGACGCACCAGGTCGCCGATCAGTGAGGCCTTCCAGTCGCCCCACACCCCGGGACCGGTGGCCAGTGAGTCGGCTTCGGCCAGAGCGTGGAGCAGCTCGAGCACCACCAGATCGCCGCCGAGGGCGTCCACCACGGTGGCGATCGTGTTGGGGTCCTGCAGGTCTCGACGGGTCGCGGTTTGGGCCAGGAGCAGGTGGTGGCGCACCACTTTGGCGAGGATGTCGATGTCCGAGGGCCACAACCCCAGCCGATTTCCGATCTGGGTGGCCAACTCCGCGCCGATGACGCTGTGGTCGCCGCCACGCCCCTTGCCGATGTCGTGCACCAACGCGCCGAGGACCAGGAGATCCGGGCGGGCCACCCGGGTAGTGAAAGCACTTGCCCGAGAGACGGTTTCGACGAGGTGACGGTCGACCGTCCAGATGTGCACCACGTCGCGGGGCGGCAGATCCCGCACCGCACCCCACTCGGGGAACAATCTGCCCCACAGCCCGGTCCGGTCGAGCGCCTCGATGGTCGCCACCGCGGTCGGGCCGGCCGCAAGCATCACGAGTAAGTCCTTGAGCGCTTGCCGGGGCCATGGAGTGCGCAGCTCCGGCGCATTCTCGACGAGGCGACTCAGCGTGGAGGAAGCCATCGGCAGACCGGTCGTCGCCGACGCGGCGGCGACGCGCAGAATCAGTCCGGGATCACGCTCGGGACGCGCGTCACGGGCGAGGATCACCTCGCCGTTGAACTCGATCACCCCCTCGTCGAGCGGACGGCGCACCGGCCTACGCAGCGCGGCCAGCCCGCGGCGAGGCAAGGCGTTGGCGGCCGTCCGGATTCCGGCATCGACGTAGTAGCTGACGGTGCGTGCGGCGTCGGAGAGCATGCGCGCCAAGTCGAATCGATCGCCGATGCGCAGTGCGGCGCCGATCTCGTCGGCATACTGGGCCAGCAGCAGTTCGCGGCCTTTGCCCGCCACCCGATGCAGTTCGGTGCGCACGTTGAGGAGCGAGAGATGCGCGTCACCAAGGGTTTCGGTCGGTGAGACCAGTGAGCGGGAGGGATAGACATCGGCGAGCTGGGCGATGGCCAGCGCGTTGAGCAGCTGAACGTCGCGCAGTCCTCCCCTGCCGCACTTGAGGTCGGGTTCCGCCCGGTGGGCGATCTGACCGCTGCGTTCCCAACGCGCTTTGGTGTGCTCGACCAGTTCGTCGAACCGCGAAGCGATCCCGGTGCGCCACTGCCTGCGCGCACCCCCGATCAACATCGCCGACAAGTCGGGGTCACCGGCGATGTGGCGCGCCTCGAGCATCGCCAACCCGGCCGACATGTCCTCCCCGGCCACAGTCAGCGCCTGCTCGACCGTCCGCACGCTGTGGTCGATGCGGATGTTGGCGTCCCACAGCGGATACCACAACAACTCGGCGACCTCGGCGACGACGTCGGTCGGCATGTCGTCGTGCACCAGCATCAGGTCGAGATCCGAATACGGCAACAACTCGCCCCGGCCGAGCCCACCGGTGGCGACGATGGCGAACCCGCTGCTCGCGGTGATGCCGATCTCGGTGGCCTTTGTGGTCAACCAGAAGTCGTACAGATCGAGCAGGGCGTCGCGAAGGGCGGCCGACTCGAGTTGGCGAGAGCCTCCGACCAGCAGTTGCTCGGCGGCCGCTGCCAGATCGGTCGCCGGCCGAGACGAACCCGCCGCCGGGCGCACCCATCGGGGCGCTCCGGCGGCGGGGTCTGCTTTCCGCTCTGTCATGACTGTTGTCCTCCCGGCACTTAACGATCCAGCGCTCACACGGCGCAGAGCCGGGAGACGACGTCTTCAGATGGATGGGCGATTACAGGGCGTCGGCCCCCCGCTCACCGGTGCGGACTCGGACCACGGTCTCGACCGGGCTTACCCACACCTTGCCATCGCCGATCTTCCCGGTACGGGCGGCCTGGACGATGACGTCCACGACCTTGTCGACGGCGGCATCGTCCACGACGACCTCGACCCGCACCTTCGGCACGAAATCGACGGAGTACTCGGCACCGCGGTACACCTCGGTGTGGCCCTTCTGGCGACCGTAACCCTGAACCTCGCTCACGGTCATTCCGAGGATACCCGTCTGCTCGAGACCAGTCTTGACGTCCTCGAGAGTGAACGGCTTGACGATCGCAGTAATCAGCTTCATGTAGTTGATCCCTTCCGATGAAATTGTCGCCGATCAGGCGAGCTCGTAAGCCGTTTCGGCATGTTCGGTTTCATCGATACCAGTGTCCTCGTCTTCCTTGGACACCCGCCAGCCCAGTGGCTTGACGATGAAGGCGATGATGAGGGTCATGACCGCGGTGAAGATCACGGCCACCAGCGCGATGACGAACTGCACGACGAGCTGCTCGAAGCCGCCGCCGACGAACAGGCCGGCGTCGGTCGCGAAGAAGCCGAGCGAGATGGTTCCCCACAGACCCGCGACCAGGTGCACACCGACCACGTCGAGGGAGTCGTCATAACCGAACTTGTACTTCAGACCGATCGCCAGCGCCGAGAGCACACCCGCGATCGCGCCGACCACGATCGACCAGATCGGGGTCAAGTTACCGCACGCCGGGGTGATCGCGACCAGACCGGCGACGATACCCGACGCGGCGCCGACGCTGGTGGCGTGGCCGTCCCGGATCTTCTCCACCAGCAACCAGGCCAGCATGGCGGCCGCGGTCGCCGCGGTGGTGTTGACCCACACCAGACCGGCGAGCACGTCCGCGGCGCCTTCGGAGCCGACGTTGAAGCCGAACCAGCCGAACCACAGGATGGCCGCGCCCAACAGCACGAACGGGACGTTGTGCGGACGGAAGGCGGACTTGCCGAAGCCACTGCGCTTTCCGAGAAGCAGCGCCAGTACCAGTGCGGCCATACCGGCGTTGATGTGGACCACGGTGCCACCGGCGAAGTCGATGGGCGCCACGTTGGCGCCACCTTCCTCATCGGTGCCGAACATCATCGCCGCGATGCCACCCTCGGCACCCGAGAGCAGGCCGCCGCCCCAAACCATGTGCGACAGTGGGAAGTAGACGAGGGTGACCCAGATGCCGCCGAACAGCAGCCAGGTGCCGAACTTCATCCGCTCAGCCACCGCGCCGCTGATCAGGGCGACGGTGATGACGGCGAAGGTCAGCTGGAAGGCCACCCACACGATGGCGGGCACGGTGCCGAATCCACCGAGCACGAAGGTGTCGACCCCGTCGATCTCGCGGGTTTCGGTGAGCTGGTTCACCCCGAACAACGCAAAGGGGTTGTCGAACAGGCCCAAATAGTTTCCACCGCCGACGTGCGCGGAGGAGAAGGACATCGAATAGCCCCACAACACGTAGATGACGCTGACGACACCCAGGGAGCCGAACGACATCATCATCATGTTCAGGACGGACTTCTGCCGCGACAGCCCGCCGTAGAAGAAGGCGAGGCCGGGGGTCATGAACAACACCAGCGCAGCGGCGGTGATGATCCACGCCGTATCGCCCGCGCTCAGGCCGCCTTCACCGAACGGCAGGAACTGATCATCTGGTATGGCTAGGGCCACGTCATGCAAGCCAAAAACCACTTTGTTTGAACCTCCTTGGGACGTGAGCCGACATGATCGGCCTCCCGAAGAGACTCTTGTGCGCGCGTTTCACCTGTGATTCGTTCGTGTTTCAGCTACGTGAACGGGTTCACACATCCGGTTACGCTCAGGTTTCACCAGGCACGTTCAGCAAAAACGGTCGCGCCGTGGAACAATTTTCGTCCCCGGTGTTGCGGCGTAGCGCCACGAACCGGTGTTGCGGCGTAGCGCCACGAACCGGTGTTGCGGCGTAGCGCCACGAACCGGTGTTGCGGCGTAGCGCCACGAACCGGTGTTGCGGCGTAGCGCCACGAAGGACAGTCAGCCGAGCAGCGCGTCGACGAAGGCCGAGGGTTCGAACGGCGCGAGGTCGTCGGGCCCTTCTCCGAGTCCGACGAGCTTGACCGGCACACCCAACTCCTGCTGGACGCGGAAGACGATGCCGCCTTTGGCCGTACCGTCCAGCTTGGTCAGCACGACACCGGTGATGTCGACGACTTCAGCGAACACCCGGGCCTGCGGCAGACTGTTCTGGCCGATCGTGGCGTCGAGCACCAGCAGCACTTCGTCGACCGCCGCCCGGCGGCCCACCACCCTCTTCACCTTGCCGAGCTCGTCCATCAACCCGCTCTTGGTGTGCAGCCGCCCGGCGGTGTCGACCACGACGACGTCGGCACCGGAGTTGATGCCGGTGTCGACGGCGTCGAACGCCACCGAGGCCGGGTCGGCCCCCTCGGCGCCGCGGACCACCTGCGCGCCGACCCGCGACGCCCAGGCCTGCAGCTGGTCGGCGGCGGCGGCGCGGAACGTGTCAGCGGCTCCGAGGACAACCCGCCTGCCGTCGGCGACCAGCACGCGGGCCAGCTTGCCGACGGTGGTGGTCTTGCCGGTCCCGTTGACGCCGACGACCAGCAGAACCGAGGGCTTGTCGTCATGCGGCAGCGCTCGGATGGAGCGATCGAGGTCGGGTTGCAGTTCGGTGATCAGCACGTCGCGCAGCACGGCGCGGGCGTCGGCCTCGGTGCGCACCTGGCTGCTGGCCATCTTGGCGCGCAACGCCGCCACCACCGATTCGGTCACGACCGGGCCCAGGTCGGCGATCAGCAGGGTGTCCTCGATCTCCTCCCAGGAGTCCTCGTCGAGATCGCCGCCACCGAGCAGGCCGAGCATGCTGCGACCGAGGGTGTTCTGAGATTTGGCCAGCCGCCCACGCAGTCGATCCAGCCGGCCCTCCGGCGGCGCGATGGCCTCGATGTCCGGCGCCTCGGCGCCGGTCGGGGTTTCCGCAGGGGCGGGGGCCTCCGGCACAGGCGGTCCAGCCGGTGCGACCGGCGCGGGTGTCTCGGCCGGCGGCGCGGGCCTCTCGAGCGGCGGCGCGGTCGGTGGCTCAGGAAGGGTGACATCGGCGATCGGACGCTTCGGCGCGTCCCTCGGGATGGTGGCATCATCGCCGACGGCGGGTAGCCCGGTGGTGTCGATGCGCTCGGGCTGCGGCGGGGCGGTTGGTTCTGGCCGGCTCGCCGGCGTTGGTTCTGGCCGGCTCGCCGGCGTTGGTTCTGGCCGGCTCGCCGGCGTCGGCTCCGGCCGGCTGGGCGGCTTCACCTCCGGCGGGGTCACGGTCGGGGTGGACTGACTGAACGTGATGCCCGACGAGGCGGTGTAGCCGCCCGAGCGATCTACAGGAGTAGCAGTGTCTGGACGGGAGAGGCTGATCCGCCGCTTGCGGTACCGCAGCAATCCGACCACGAGTGCAGCAACAAGCAGAACGGCGATGACCGCTATCGCGATCCAGAGACCCTCAGACACCACGCCATTGTCGCAGGGGGCCTGAACGATGACGCCCGACCCCACGTTCACCGCGGCACACCGCAAGCGCAGACACATCGACGTCTGCCTGACCGAAGAGGTCGATTACCAGTCCGTTCGCACCGGCCTGGAGCGCTACCGGCTGCCCTACAACGCGCTGACCCAGACCGACCTGCACAGTGTGGATCTGAGCACGGAGTTCCTCGGCGCCCGGCTGCGCGCTCCGGTCCTGATCGGCGCGATGACCGGCGGGGCCGAGCTGTCCGGCATCATCAACCGCAACCTGGCCGCCGCAGCTCAGCAGCTGGGTATCGGGATGATGCTGGGATCCCAGCGCGTGATGATCGACGACCCGGCCACCGCGGTGAGCTTCGACGTGCGGGGCGTGGCGCCCGACATCCCCGTCATCGGCAACATCGGGCTGGCCCAGCTCGGCCCGGACCTGGTGCCCGGCCTCCGAGACGCGCTGGCCGAGGTCGGCGCCGACGCGGTGGCGGTGCACACCAATCCGCTGCAGGAAGCCATGCAGCACGAGGGCGACACCGACTTCTCCGGCTCGATCGGGCGGTTGCGCGAGGTGGTCGAGGCAATCGGCTATCCCGTCGTGCTCAAGGAGGTCGGCCACGGGATCGGTGCAGCAGCGGCGGCCGAACTCGTCGACTGCCCGCTCGCCGCGGTCGACGTCGCCGGCGCCGGGGGCACGTCATGGGCCCGCATCGAACAGTTCGTCCGCTACGGCGAGGTGCGCTATCCGGCGCTGGCCGAGTGGGGCATCCCCACCGCGCAGGCGCTGGCCGAGGTGCACCAGCTGCTCCCTGACATGCCGCTGATCGCCTCGGGCGGTATCCGGACGGGGATGGATGCGGCCAAGGCGCTGGCGATGGGCGCCCAGATGGTCGCCGTGGCGCGACCGCTGCTGGCGCCGGCCATCGAGTCCGTCGAGGCGGTCGTCGACTGGTTGCAGTGCTTCCTTCACGAGTTGCTGATCTGCCTGCACGGATGCGGCGCGGCCGACCTGACCGCGCTGCGGCGCAGGGGCGTCTGCGCTGCGGGCTGAACTCAGGTCCGGCTGCTGACCAGTTCCTGGCCGCGCATGCGCTGCGAGATGACCGTCGTGATGCCGTCACCGCGCATCGACACGCCGTACAGCGCGTCGGCCACCTCCATCGTGGGCTTCTGATGGGTGATCACGATCAGCTGCGAGCGCTCCCGGAGCTGCTCGAACAGGCTGATCAGCCGGCGCAGGTTGACGTCGTCGAGCGCCGCCTCGACCTCGTCCATGACGTAGAACGGGGAAGGGCGGGCCCGGAAGATCGCGACCAGCATCGCGACGGCGGTCAGGGACTTCTCACCGCCCGACAGCAGCGACAGCCGCTTGATCTTCTTGCCCGGTGGCCGCGCTTCGACCTCGATTCCGGTGGTGAGCATGTCGCTCGGGTCGGTGAGCAGCAGCCGGCCCTCCCCACCGGGGAACAGCGTCGAGAAGACCTGGGCGAACTCGCGCTCGACATCGGCGTAGGCCTCGGTGAACACCTGCAGGATCCGGCCGTCGACATCGGAGATCACGTCGAGCAGGTCTTTGCGGGCGGCCTTGACGTCCTCGAGCTGGGTGGACAGGAAGTTGTAGCGCTCCTCCAGCGCGGCGAACTCCTCCAACGCCAGCGGGTTGACCCGGCCCAGCTGGTTCAACTCACGCTCGGCGCGCTTGGCGCGCCGCTCCTGGGTAGGCCGGTCATAAGGCATCGGGGCCGGCGCGGTGACAGGCTCGCCGCGCTCTTTGGCCTGCTCGTACTCGGCCATCTCCAACTCCGACGGCGGCAACGGCACCGTCGGCCCGTACTCGGCCACAAGATCGGCGGCGGCCATGCCGAACTGTTCGAGCACCTGCTCCTCGAGCTGCTCGATTCGCAGCGCCGCTTGAGCTTTGGCCACCTCGTCACGGTGCAGCGAATCGGTCAGCGCGGCGATCCGGGTGGACAGCTCACCGACTTCGTCGCGCGCCCGGCCCAGTGCCGCCGCCCGGGTCTGCCGCTCGGCGGCGACCTCGTCGCGAATCCGTGACGCCACCGCCACCGCTTGGCTCAACCGCTCGGCAACCGCTCGACCGGATTCGGCGACGGCGGCCGCCATCGCCGCGGCATGCACCCGCGCTTCCCGCGCCCGCGCGGCCCGTACCCGGGCCTCTCGCTCGGCGGCCGCGGCGCGACGCAGTGAATCCGCCCTTCCGCGAACAGCGTTGGCGCGCTCCTCAGCGGTGCGCACAGTCAGCCGGGCCTCCACTTCGGCCGAGCGCGCAGCGTCGGCGGCCGCGGTGGACTCCTCGCGGTCGACGGGAGCGACCTCGAACATCGGCTCCTGCTGCGCATTGTGCAGACGCGCCTCGAGCGCAGTGAGTTCGTCGACGGTCTGGGTGCGTCCGGCCTCGAGTTCGTCGCGCTGCTTGATCAGCCGCTGCCACTCGTCGTCGGCGGCTCGGGCGTCCTGGCCCAGTCGACCCAACTGTTCGTAGATCGCGGAGATCGCCGCGTCCGATTCGTTGAGGGCGGCCAGCGCCTGTTCCGCGGCGTCCTGGCGCGCGGTCTGTTCGGCCAGCGCCCCGGCCAGAGCGGCCGACAACTCATCGGTCTGGCGTTCGGCGTCGGCCAACTCCGCGCGCGCCTTGTCGACCTCGGAGGCGATCTCCAGCGTGCTGGGCCGCCGGTCGGAGCCGCCGTTGACCCAACCTCCGCCGACCAGATCACCATCGGCGGTCACCGCGCGCAATTCAGGCTGGGCGGCAACGAGATCGAGGGCGGCCGAGAGATCAGCGACGACCGCCACCCCGGAGATCATCGACGTCACCGCACTGCGCACGCTGGGATCGACGTCGACCACATCGGCGGCCCAGACCGCACCGCCGGGCAGCGAGCCGGGCGTGGGGGCGGCCGGAACGGGCCAGTCGCCCAGCACGATGGCCGCCCGTCCGCCGTCGGCTTCCTTGAGGGCGGCCAGCGCGTCGCCGGCCGCCCGCGAGTCCTGCGCGGCCAGCGCGTCCGCGGCGGCGCCCAACACAGCGGCCACGGCGGCTTCATGTCCGGCCCGCACCTTGACCAGACCTGCGATCGACCCGAGAAGTCCTGCGCCCCTGTGGTTTTCCTGTAGCCAGGCGGCGCCGTCCTTGCGTTCGAGGCCTACGGACAACGCATCGATGCGGGCCTGCAACGAGGCGACCTGACGCTCCGCGGCGCGTTCGGCGGCCTGTAGTTCGGCCACCCGTTCGTCGGCCAACCGCAATGCCGTCACCGTGCGGTCGTGGTGTTCGTCGAGGCCGACCTCCCCGGCGTCGAGTTCGCCGACACGGCTCTGCACGGTCTCGAACTCGGCCTGGGTCTGCTGGGCGCGCGCGGCGGCATCGTCGATCCCGGTGCTCAGCCGGGCGACCGTCTCGTCGATGGACTCGACGCGGGTGCGCATCGTGTCGACCTGCCCCGACAGTCGGGCCAGACCCTCGCGACGGTCGGCTTCGGCGCGGGCCGCGGCCAGGTGCGCCCGTTCCGCTTCAGCCGCGACCTGCTCGCGTTCGGCGAGCTCGGCACGGGCCGCGTCGAGACGTTCGCGGGATTCGGCCAGTTCCTCGAGTAGCCGGCGTTCGCGTTCGGCGACTTCGTCGGCCTGGGCCTCCAACTCGTCGGGGTCAGGACCGCCGGAGGTCTCGGGTTCGGCATCCAGGTGCTGGGCGCGTTCACTGGCGATCCGGACGGTCGCGCCGACCCGCTCGGCCAGCGCCGAGAGCCGAAACCAGCGCTGCTGGGCGGCGTCGGCGCGCTCGCTGAGGTCGCCGACGGCGCTCTCGTGCGCATCCAGCTCGGCGGTGGCGGTCTCCAGCCGTGTGCTCAGCTCGTCATGCTCACGGCGCAGCGTCGTCTCGGTCTGATTGGTGTTGTCGAACTCCGCCCTGCGGGTGACCAGGTCGTCGGCGGCCAACCGCAGCCTGGCGTCGCGCAGGTCGGCCTGGATGGTCTGGGCGCGCCGCGCCATCTCGGCCTGCCGACCCAGCGGTTTGAGCTGGCGTCGCAGCTCGGTGGTCAGATCGGTGAGGCGGGCCAGGTTGGCCTGCATCGAGTCGAGCTTGCGCACCGCTTTTTCCTTGCGTTTGCGGTGTTTGAGCACTCCGGCGGCCTCCTCGATGAAGGCGCGCCGGTCCTCGGGGCGCGACTCGAGAATCTCCGAGAGCTTGCCCTGCCCGACGATGACGTGCATCTCGCGCCCGATGCCCGAGTCGGACAGCAACTCCTGCACATCCATCAAACGGCAACTGCTGCCGTTGATCTCGTATTCACCGGCACCGTCACGGAACATCCGGCGGGTGATCGAGACCTCGGAGTAGTCGATCGGCAGCGCGTTGTCGGAGTTGTCGATCGTCAGCGTGACCTCGGCCCGCCCGAGCGGGGCTCGCGAAGACGTCCCGGCGAAGATGACGTCCTCCATCTTGCCGCCGCGCAAGGTCTTGGCGCCCTGTTCACCCATCACCCAGGTCAGCGCGTCGACGACGTTGGACTTGCCCGACCCGTTCGGACCGACGACGCAGGTGATGCCGGGTTCGAAGCGCAGAGTCGTCGGCGAGGCGAAGGACTTGAAGCCCTTCAGCGTCAGACTCTTCAGATGCATGACGTGCCACCCTACCGTCGCGGAGCTCAGCGCTCGGTGAAGCCGGTGAACGCGTCGGCCGGTTCCGACCAGTTGGCGATCACCTTGTCCACCTTTCCCGGCGTGTCTCCACCCTCCAGCGCGCCGAGCAGCTGCTCACAGGCATTTTTCGAGCCCTGCGCAACCACCTGGACGCGACCGTCGGGTTTGTTCGCCGCGAACCCCGTCAGGCCCAGCTCCAGGGCTTTGGAGCGCGTCCACCAGCGGAAACCCACGCCCTGCACGTATCCGTGCACCCAGGCGGTGAGCCGGACGTCACTTTCCCCCAACATCTTTCACCTCAAAATTCACTTTGGTACCAGTCTTTAACGTGCGCCCCACCGTGCACACCTGGTCGACGGCTCGTTCGACGACAGTGAGCAGCCGGGTCAGGTCGTCGGCCGAGAGCCCCGACAAGTCGAGCTCCAACGACTCCTCGAGCAGCGGGTAGCGCTCCTGCTCGCGGTCCGCCTGGCCGGATACCCGGATGGTGGCCGGGTAGTCGTCCCCGAGTCGGCGGCGCAGAGGTTGGTCGCTGGACAGCCCGCTGCACCCGGCGAGCGCGATCTTGAGCAACTCGCCCGGGGTGAATACACCCTCGACATCCTCGGACCCGATGAACACCTCCGCGCCCCTGGAGCTGCGGCCCGTGTAACGCCGCACCCCGGTGCGCTCAACCCATAGTTCGGTCATGCTCTCTTTCTACAACGTTCTCCGAACGGAGATTCCCGGTCGCGCTTCGGGCGCAGACGACGACCCGACAGCGGTCCGGCGGGCGGTGGGCCAGACTCAACGGACTCGGGGACGGGGCTGACACCGAGGGCAGTAGCACGACGAGCGGTTCATGAACTTCTCCCGGCGCATCACCGCGCCGCATCGCCGGCACGGCTGCCCGTCACGCCCGTACGCGTCCAGCGACCGGTCGAAATAGCCCGACTCACCGTTGACGTTCACGTAGAGCGAGTCGAACGACGTCCCGCCCTGGCCCAGCGCATCGGACATCACCGCGGCCGCGGCGTCGAGCAACTCGGCCAGCTTCCGTCGCGACAGACCCGACGCCAGCCTGGTCGGGTTGACCTTGGCGCGCCACAAGGCCTCATCGGCGTAGATGTTGCCGATGCCGGAGATGACAGTCTGGTCCAGCAGCTGACGCTTGATCTCGGAGTTCTTGTGCCGCAACACATCCACCACGGCGTCGCGGTCGAACCCAGGGTCCAGAGGATCCCGGGCGATGTGGGCGACCGGCTCGGGCACCCGCGCGCCGTCGACATCGACCAGCTCGGTGACCATCCATCCGCCGAAAGTCCGTTGATCGACGAAACTCACTGTCGTCCCGTCGTCGAGCAGGGCCGCGATGCGCAGGTGGTTCTCGTTGGGCTGACGCTGTGGGCCACCCGCTCCGGGCGTCGATCCCAGCAGCATCTGCCCGCTCATACCCAGGTGCACGACCAGGGCGGAGTCAGATTCTCTTCGCGCAAGCGGCTCATCGGAAGCAGATGCTCTTCGCGCAAGCGGCTCATCGGAAGCAGATGCTCTTCGCGCAAGCGGCTCATCGGGACCCTCGTCGAGGGTCAGCCACAGATACTTGCCCCGCCGGCCCGTGCCGCTGATCCGGCTACCGAGCAACCGGGCGGTCAGGTCGGCCGGCCCCGCCTCGTGACGGCGCACCGCCCGAGGGTGATGCACCCGCACCGCGGTGATGGTCTTGCCGGTGACATGCGCCGCGAGCCCGCGCCGGACGACCTCGACCTCGGGGAGCTCAGGCATCCGGGTTCAGCGCGTTCCACGCCGCGGCGGCAGCGCGCAGCTCGGCCTCCTTCTTGGTCCGTCCCACACCCCTGCCGTACTCCACCCCGGCGATGACCACCACAGCGGTGAACTCCTTGTCGTGGTCCGGTCCGGTGGAGCTCACCAGGTAGGTCGGCGCGCCCAGCCCTCGCGACGCGGTCAGCTCCTGCAGGCTGCTCTTCCAGTCCAGACCGGCGCCCAGCGTCGGCGCGGTGTCCAGCAGGTCTCCGAACAACTTCAGGATGACCTTGCGCGCGATGCTCGCGCCGTGCTCCAGATACACCGCACCCAACAGGGATTCGACGCCGTCGGCCAGGATGCTGGACTTGTCCGCACCGCCGGAGTTCTCCTCGCCCTTGCCCAGTAGCAGGTACGAGCCGAGCCCCTCGGGCGGCAGCGCGCGGCCGACATCCGCGAGTGCGTGGGTGTTGACGATGCTGGCTCGCAGCTTGGCGAGATCGCCCTCGGAGCGGTCCGGGTGACGGTGGTAGAGCTCCTCGGTGATCGTCAGGCCGAGCACCGAGTCGCCGAGGAACTCGAGGCGTTCGTTGGTGGGCAGGCCACCGTTCTCATAGGAATAGCTGCGATGCGTCAGCGCGATCGTCAGCAACTCTTCGGGCAGGTCGACGCCGAGCGCCGCCAGCAGAGGCGCACGGTCCGCCGTCACTGCTCGTCTCCGCTGGGCTCCCGCGATCCACCTGCCGTCTGGTCGCGGAGCTCCGCCAGTTTGGCCCAGCGCGGATCGATCTTCTCGTGCTGGTGGCCAGGTTCGGCGTCGGCCAGCGGCACACCGCAGTCGGGACACAACCCGGCGCAGTCGTCGCCGCACACCGGGGAGAACGGCAATACCAGTCCGATCGCGTCGATGATCGGCTGCTCCAGGTCCACCGACTCGGCGCCGCGGACGCTGCTGACACGAGAGACCTCGCCGTCGTCGGTGGTCTCGTCGGTCGTGCTGTCGGGGTAGGCGAACAGTTCGGTGAGGTCGATCTCCACGTCACCGCTGAGCGGGTTCAGGCATCGCGCGCACTCCCCCGACGTCGGCGCGGACACCGTGCCGGTGACCAGAACCCCCTCCGACACCGACTCCAGCCGCAGGTTCAGATCCAGGGGTGCGCCCTCGTCGACGGCGATCAACTCCACGCCGATCCGCAACGGACTGGGCACCGTGGTCTCGACGGTCATCATCGAACCGGGGCGCCTACCGAGCCGGGAAATGTCGATCACGAGGGGCGACCGTGACCCGCGGTGCGCCGCTGCCTTTGCATGCGTCGCCATGCACGTATCGTACGGGCCGGAATCCGGCTAACGATCGCGTGCTCGCGGTCGTGGCTGCGAACCGGTCAGCGGGCCGCGTAATCGTGGGTGCCCGCAGCGGTGCGCAGCTGGTGCCGGCCCCGGCCCACCGACCGCAGGGTGCCGTTGAGGAAGTCCTCGAACTCGGCGAGCTTGCTGTCGACGTAGATGTCGCATTCGCCGCGCAGCCGGTCGGCCTCGGCGTGCGCCGAGTCGATCATCCGGGTGGCCTCGGCGTTGGCGGTGGCGACGATCTCGGTCTGCGCCACGAGCCGCTGCTGTTCCTTGATGCCTTCCTGAACAGCCTTCTCGTAGGCGAGATTGCCGCTTTCGATCAGCCGGTCGGCCTCGGACTTGGCCCGCCCGACGCTGGCCTCGTACTCCCGCTTGGCGGTGGCCGCGATGCGCGCCGCCTCGTCGCGGGCCTCCCCGACCATGCGTTCGCTGTGCTGGCGCGCCTCGGCGACCATCCGGTCCGCCTGCGCTTTGGCGTCGGAGAGCAACCGGTCGGCTTCCGCGCGGGCGTGGTTGACCATCGAGTCGGCTTCGGCGTTGGCCGTGGACACCGTCGACTCGGCGTGATCCTTGGCCTCGCGCAGCAACCCGTCGCGCGCGTCGAGCACGTCCTGGGCGTCGTCGAGCTCACCCGGGATGGCGTCCTTGATGTCGTCGATCAATTCGAGGACGTCACCGCGGGGCACCACGCAACCGGCCGTCATCGGCACGCCGCGCGCTTCTTCGACGATTGCGCCCAATTCATCGAGCGCTTCAAAAACTCGGTACACGGCGACACCCTCCAGGCGTAGTTTGACAGTGACCAGTGTGCCTGGTGTTACGCCTGTGACTCAGCTACCGGCACCGGTGTGTCGTGGTGAATTGCTGGTGACGCCCATTATGTCAACTCATGGACGGACAACGCGACAAGCGGATGCACTGGCTCAGGAGCGTTCGGCCAACTTGTCGCGCAGGCGGGCGTTGACCGCGGCCGGCAGCAACTCGGTGACGTCACCGCCGAGCGAGGCAACCTCCTTGGCCAACGACGACGACACGAACGAGTAGCGCGGCGTGGTCGCGACGAAGAACGTGTCCACCCCGGCGATGTGCTTGTTCATCTGCGCCATCTGCAGCTCGTACTCGAAATCGGTGCCGGTGCGCAGGCCTTTGACGATGGCGGTCAACCCGCGGTCCTTGACGAAGTCGACGACGAGCCCCTGCCCCGACTCGACGCGCAGGTTCGGCAGATGGGTCGTCGACTCCTCGATCAGCGCGATGCGCTCATCGACGGTGAACATCCCTTTCTTGTTGGGGTTGACCAGGATCGCGACGACGACCTCGTCGAATTGCGCCGCGGCGCGTTCGAAGATGTCGATGTGACCCAGCGTCACCGGATCGAAGGACCCCGGGCATACCGCACCGCTCATGGATTGCGACGCTAGCAGGGCGGCACCCGGCCCGGCCGGGTGCCCGACAGGCCGCGTCGGTCCCGTTGCGCGGGCTCGATACGGGTGTCGCCGTAGCGGCGGGTCCGCCACGGGGTCCAGCCGTCGGGCCAGGCGATCTCGGGTCCTGACGCCGACCGCTCCACGACGACCACGCTGCCCGGGGTGACCCACCGCCCGGTCGCCAGCGCGGCCAGCATGTCGAGCACCTGCGCGTCCTCGACCTCATAGGGCGGGTCGGCCAGCACCAGGTCCACGGGCACAGGCGCCCCGGTGCTCAACGCCGCGGCCACGGCCGACCGGCGCACCGTCGCACCGTCGACCCCCAGCGCGGCGATGTTGCGTTCGATCACCGCAGCCGCCCTGGCGTCAGATTCCACGAACAGCGCCGAGGCGGCGCCGCGCGACAACGCCTCCAGGCCGAGCGCGCCGGACCCGGCATACAGGTCGAGCACCGCAATGCCGGCGAAGTCGATGCGCGCGGCCAGCATGTTGAACAGCGACTCCCGCACCCGGTCGGTGGTGGGCCGGGTCCCCAGCCCGGACCGCTGTTGCGGCACCGCGATGCGACGCCCGCCCAGGCTGCCGGCCACGATGCGGGTCAGGCTGATCCCCCGGTCGTCGCCTGCGCGTCGCGCGTGGACCCATCGCTGTCGACCACCACCAGCAGGTCCCCGCCCTCGACCTGGGCGGTGGCCGACACGGCCACCCGAGCGACCGAACCGGCCTTGGGAGCGGTGATCGCAGCCTCCATCTTCATCGCCTCGATCGTGGCGATGGTCTGGCCCGCCTGGACCGACTCGCCCTCGCTGACGCTGACCGTGACCACCCCGGCGAACGGGGCGGCGACGTGGTCGGGGTTGGTCCGGTCGGCCTTCTCGGCGGCGGGAACGTCGCTGGCGATGCTGCGGTCGCGCACCACGACGGGGCGCAGCTGGCCGTTGATGATGCACATCACCGTGCGCATACCCCGCTCGTCGGGGTCGGAGATCGCCTCCAGACCGATGAGCAGCTGGACACCGCGTTCGAGGGTGACACGATGTTCGTCGCCGTGGCGCAGGCCGTAGAAGAACTGGTTGGCCGACAGGCTCGAGGTGTCTCCGTAGAGCTCCCGGTGGGCCTCGAATTCCTTTGTCGGACCGGGGAACAGCAGCCGGTTCAGCGTGGCCTGACGGACCGGACCGGACTGGCTGAGCGCCTCGGTGTCCTCGGCGGACAGCTCCTCCTGCGGTTTGGCCGGCGCCCGGCCCGCCAGCGCCTTGCTGCGCAACGGCTCGGGCCAGCCACCGGGCGGATCACCCAGCTCCCCGCGCAGGAAGCCGATCACCGAGTCCGGGATGTCGAAACGCGCAGGGTCGGCGGCGAACTCGTCGGCGCTGATGCCCGCGCCGACGAGCGCCAGCGCCAGATCACCGACCACCTTGGACGACGGCGTCACCTTGACCAGCCGGCCCAGGATCCGGTCCGCCCCGGCGTAGGCCGCCTCGACCTCCTCGAAGCGGTCACCGAGACCCAGCGCGATGGCTTGCTGACGCAGATTCGACAGCTGCCCGCCGGGGATCTCGTGGTGATACACCCGGCCCGTCGGGGCGGGCAGCCCGGACTCGAACGGCGCGTACACCTTTCGCAGCGCCTCCCAGTACGGCTCCAGGTCACAGACCGCCGACAACGACAGCCCCGAGTCGTATTCGGTGTGAGCAGACGCGGCGACGATGGAACTCAACGCCGGCTGGCTCGTCGTCCCCGCCAGCGACGCCGACGCCCCGTCGACGGCGTTCGCCCCGGCCTGCCAGGCCGCCAGATAGGTGGCCAACTGCCCGCCCGGGGTGTCGTGGGTGTGCACGTGCACCGGCAGGTCGAACCTGCTGCGCAGCGCCCCGACCAGCGTGGCGGCGGCCTGCGGGCGCAGCAGACCCGCCATGTCCTTGATCGCCAGCACATGCGCGCCGGCGTCGACGATCTGCTCGGCGAGCTTGAGGTAATAGTCCAGCGTGTAGAGATTCTCCCCCGGGTCCGACAGGTCACCGGTGTACGACATCGCGACTTCGGCCACCGCGGTGCCGGTCTCGCGCACCGCATCGATCGCCGGCCGCATCGAGTCGACGTTGTTGAGCGCATCGAAGATCCGGTAGATGTCGATGCCCGTCGCCGTGGCCTCCTGCACGAAGGCGTGGGTCACCGACTCCGGATACGGCGTGTAACCGACGGTGTTGCGTCCCCGCAGCAGCATCTGCAGACAGATGTTGGGCACGGCCTCGCGCAGCGCCGCCAAGCGCTCCCACGGGTCTTCCTTGAGGAACCGCAGCGCGACGTCGTAGGTCGCCCCGCCCCAGCACTCGATCGACAGCAGCTGCGGCGTCATCCGCGCGATGTAGGGCGCGACCATCAGCAGTCCCGACGTACGCACCCGGGTGGCCAGCAGCGACTGGTGCGCATCTCGGAACGTCGTGTCGGTCACCCCGATCGCCTTGGATTCCCGCATCCAGCGCGCGAACGCCTCAGGACCCACCTCGGTCAGCAGATGCTTGCTGCCCCGCGGCGGCATCGCGTCCAGATCGATCTGGGGCAGCTTGTCGTGCGGATAGACCGTCGACGGCCGCGGCCCGTGCGGCTGGTTGACGGTCACATCGGCCAGGTAGTTCAGTATCCTGGTGCCGCGGTCTGCCGGGGAGCGCGCCGTCAGCAGGTAGGGCCGTTCGTCGATGAACGACGTGGTCACCCGTCCGGCCCGGAAGTCGGGGTCGTCGATGACGGCCTGCAGGAACGGGATGTTCGTCGAGACCCCGCGGATGCGGAACTCGGCCAGCGCGCGGTGCGCACGCGCGACCGCAGTGCCGAAGTCGCGGCCCCGGCAGGTGAGTTTGACCAGCATCGAGTCGAAGTGGGCGCCGATCTCCCCGCCCAGCACCGCCCCGCCGTCCAGGCGGATACCGGCGCCTCCCGGCGACCGGTAGGCGGTGATCCGGCCGGTGTCGGGACGGAACCCGTTCGTCGGGTCCTCGGTGGTGATGCGGCACTGCATGGCCGCCCCGCGGATCCGCATCCCCTCCTGGGACAGGCCCAGATCCGCCAGCGTCTCCCCCGATGCCAGACGCAGCTGGCTGGAGACCAGGTCGACGTCGGTGATCTCCTCGGTGACGGTGTGCTCCACCTGGATCCGCGGATTGCACTCGATGAACACGTGATGCCCGCGCTCGTCGAGCAGGAACTCGACCGTGCCCGCGCAGGTGTAGTCGATCTGGCGGGCGAACGCCACCGCGTCCTGGCAGATCCTGGTGCGCAGTTCCTCGGACAGGTTCGGCGCCGGGGCCAGCTCGATCACCTTCTGATGGCGGCGTTGCACGCTGCAGTCCCGCTCGAACAGATGCATCACGTTGCCGTCGGCGTCGGCCAGGATCTGCACCTCGATGTGACGGGGGTTCAGCACCGCCTGCTCGAGATAGACCATCGGGTCGCCGAACGCCGATTCGGCTTCCCGGCTGGCGGCCTCCACCGCTTCGGGCAGCGCGGCGCGATCGGCCACCCGGCGCATGCCGCGCCCGCCGCCGCCCGACACCGCCTTGACGAACAGCGGGAACTCCATCCCTTCGGCGGCTGCCACCAGGTCGTCCACCGAGGCCGACGGCTCCGACGAGGCCAGCACGGGCAACCCGGCATCCCGGGCGGCCGCGATGGCGCGGGCCTTGTTGCCGGTCAGCTCGAGCACCGCGGCGCTGGGGCCGACGAACGTGATACCGGCCTGCGCGCAGGCCGCGGCGAGTTCCGGGTTCTCCGAGAGGAATCCGTAACCGGGGTAGACAGCGTCGCACCCGGCTTCCAGAGCCACCCGCATGATCTCCGAGACCGACAGATAGGCCCGGACGGGATGACCCGTCTCGCCGATCTGATATGACTCGTCGGCTTTCAACCGGTGCAGCGAGTTGCGGTCCTCGTACGGGTACACCGCGACGGTGTCGATGCCCATCTCGTAGGCCGCGCGAAAAGCACGGATCGCGATCTCACCGCGGTTGGCTACCAGGACTTTGGAGATCGAAGAGTTCTGACCGGCCACGGTTCACCCTAACCGCATCGGCCACGTGCAGGTCAGAGAAGGGTCGACCAGTAATTCCAGAACCGGACGAGGATCAGCAGCACGACCGCGGCGAACCACAGCGTCACGACCGACCAGCGCCAGCTGTACAGCGTTCTGACCAGGCGTGAACCGCTGCGCTGGGGGGCCAACGCGATGCCGGCGGTCACCACGAGTAGCGGGATGGTCACCGCCCACACCACCATGCAGTACGGGCACAGCGCGCCGATGCGGTAGAGGCTCTGGAAGATCAGCCAGTGCACGAAGACGGTGCCCGCCAGGGTGCCGACGGTCAGGCCCGCCCAGTACCAGCGGGGCAACCGCACCCGCCCGACGGCCAGGACGCCGGTGACGAGGACCACGGCGAAGGACACGATCCCGATGAGCGGATTGGGGAAGCCGAACAGCGATGCCTGCGGGGTGGTCATCACCGATCCGCAGGACAGCACCGGGTTGATGCTGCAGGTCGGCACATAGTCGGGGTTGATGAGCAGTTCGATCTTCTCGATCGTCAGCGTCAGCGCCGCTGCCAGCCCGACGAATCCGGCGATCAGCACCCACAGCGCGCTACTGCGCGGAACCGCGACCCCGCCCGCCCGGCCGCTGGACGGGGCGTCCTGGCCCACCGGGTCCGCGGTGACGGTCATGACGCCGGGGTGGGCGCCTGCGCGGGCGGCGCCGCCTGGAGGCCGGGCACGTCACCGACGATCTCTTCGATCTTGGCGACCAGCGCCTCGGGGGTGCTGTACTGGTATTCCTCGCCGTTGATGCGCAGCGTCGGGGTGGCCTTGATGCCGGTGGCGCCCGCCATGCCGGCGACCATGTCGACGTAGGTGCCCTTGTTGATGCATTCGGGGACGTTGCCCGAGGCGCCGGCCTGGCGGGCCAGTTCGACCAATTGCGCGTTGTCCGGGTAGGAAGTTCCCATCTCGCTGGGTTGCTGCGCGAACAGCGCGGAGTGGAAGCGCTTGAAGGCGTCGACCGATTCGTCGGCCACGCAGTAGGCGGCCCCACCGGCTCGCGACGGATAGTTGTTGTTCTGCGGGCGGTCCAGGATGCCGACCATGTAGTAGTCGACGGCCGCCGCGCCCGAGTCGGCGATGTTGGCCAGGGTCGGACCGAACTGCTGCTCCAGCGCCGCGCAGTGCGGGCACAACGCGTCCTCGTACAGCGAGATGACGGCCTTGGGCTCGTCGGTGCCCTCCTTGGTGATCACGCTGTTGGACGCCACGCGCACCGACTTGGTCTCGCCCGCGGTGGGCTTGTCGTCCGCCGACATCAGGATGTAGAGGATGAGCGCGGCGGCGAACAGCACCACGACCGAGGTCAGCCCGATCTGCACGAACAGGTTGCGCTTCCGGTCCGCTGCCTTCAGGTCGTACCGCGCGTTCTTCTTGGGTTTGGAGGCCACGGACACAGCGTACCGGCGCGCAAACGCGGGTTTAGCCGGCGCGGGTCAAATGCGCGCGGATGGCCGAGATGACCTCCGAGGTGGCGGTCGCACTCGCCCCACCGAGGGTGAAGAAGTTGGCGAAGCCGTGCACGACCGGCCCGTACTCGCGGTAGTCCACCGCGGTGCCCGCCGCGCGCATCGCGTCGGCGTACTGCCTGCCCTCGTCACGCAGCGGGTCGAAGCCGGCGGTGACCACCAGCGCCGGGGCCAGGCCCGAGAGATCGTCGACGAGCAGCGGGGACACCTCCGGGGCGGTGGCGTCGAACCGGGAGCCGCCGAGAAACCGCTCCTTGAACCAGGCGATGTCGCGGCGGGTGAGGAAGAACCCGCGGGCGAACAGGGTCTTGGACCTGGTCTGGCTTTCGTAGTCGGTCACCGGATACAACAGCACCTGCAGACTCGGGGGCGACACCCCCTCGTCGCGCGCCCGCAGCGACGCCAACGCCGCCAGGTTCGCCCCGGCACTGTCGCCTCCGACGGCGACTCGGTGCGGATCGGCGCCCAGCTCGGCGGCGTGCTCGCGCGCCCACAGGTACGCGGCGTAGGCGTCCTCGGCTCCGGCCGGGGCCGGATGCTCGGGCGCCAGGCGGTAGTCGACGGAGACCACGTGCAGACCACCGGCGCGACAGATCTCACGGCACAGGTCGTCGTGGGTGTCGAGACTGCCCATCACGTGTCCGCCGCCGTGGAAGAACACCAGCAGCGGGGCGCCGGATTCGGCGGGGCGATAGTGCCGGGCCCGGACCGGTCCGGCGGCACCGTCCACCTCGATGTCGGTCACCGATGTGACCGGGATGCGCTCGGCGAAACTGGCGGCCAGCAGCTCGAGCTGGGCCCGCGCGGTGACGTGATCGTCGTCGCCGACCAGCCCGTCGAGTCCCAGCGCCCGCTGGCCGGCGAGCATCAGCTGCAGGGTGACGTCGAGGGTGTTGCCGTCGAGGGTGATCGACCGCCCACCCATCAGCAACCGCTTGATCCGGTCGGGTATGTGCGGCAGCGCGCGCAGGGTCACGCCCGCAACCTTGTTGGCGACGACGTCGACGGTGCGGATCTTCGGGCGCTGCGTCGGCGCGATACTCGTCTGCGTCATGTGTGCTCCATCTGTCTCACCCGGACCCGGGCAGGTCGCGCCCTGGTGGCGCCGACAGCAGTTGGGTCCGATCCCGAAGCAGATTAGGTGACCATCGGTGGCGGCAATATAGTCAACGGCGAAATCGTGACTCCGGACCCACTGCGGGTGAACGCCGGGGCCACCTACGAGCATCCACTTCAGCAGGGCAGGTGACATGACCTCGGCGGCAGCAATCCCCACCGTCACACTCAACGACGACAACACGATGCCGGTCATCGGCCTCGGAGTGGGTGAACTGTCCGAGGCGGAGACCGAGCAGGCGGTGTCGGCCGCGCTGGAGGCCGGCTACCGGATGATCGACACCGCCGCCGCCTACGGCAACGAGGCGGCCGTGGGTCGCGCGGTCGCGGCATCGGGCATCGCCCGCGACGAGTTGTTCATCACCACCAAGCTGGCCACCGAGGATCAGGGTTTCCAGTCCTCGCAGGACGCGCTCCGGCGCAGCCTGGAACGTCTCGGCCTCGACTACGTCGACCTGTACCTGATCCACTGGCCGGGCGGTGAGCACGGCAAATACATCGACAGCTGGGGCGGACTGATGCGCGCCAAGGAGGACGGTCATTCCCGTTCGATCGGCGTGTGCAACTCCCACGCCCAGCACCTCGAGGATCTCATCGCGCTGTCGTTCTTCACCCCGGCGGTCAACCAGATCGAGCTCCACCCGCTGCTGAACCAGGCCGAACTGCGGGCCGTGAACGCCGAGAACGGCATCACCACCGAGGCCTACGGCCCGCTGGGTGTGGGCAATCTGCTGTCCAACCCTGCCGTCACAGCGATCGCCGAGGCCCAGGACAAGACCCCGGCGCAGGTGCTCATCCGGTGGAGCCTGCAACTCGGCAACGTCGTCATTCCCCGGTCTTCCTCGCCGGAGCGGATCGCTTCCAACCTGGACGTCTTCGGGTTCGAACTGACCGACGACCAGATGGCGTCGTTGAACGGCCTCGACAACGGCACCCGGTTCCGTCCGGATCCGGAAACCTATACCGGCGCCTGATTCACCCGCCTCCTCCAGCTTCCCTCCAGCGCTGACGTCGTGCAGCGCCCCCTCCTCCGAGCAGTCCCGCGCGCCGTCATGCCCGTGTTCAGGTGTGTTCGGGCGTGGCCGATGACTCCTGCCCGACGGCGGTGGTGATGCCGCCAACGGTCCCCCGTATGTTTAGAAATACCCCATGGGGTGTATTTGAAGCGGGCAGGCATCCGCACCGCGGCCGTCGAACGGACAAGGAGGCACACCGGTATGACGCTCGCCGTCGCCCTCGGCTTCGGGGCGCTGATCGGGGTGCTGCTGGGCCTACTCGGCGGCGGTGGGTCGATCCTGGCGGTCCCCGCCCTGGTCTACGCGGTCGGCCTGGACATGCGCCAGGCGATCCCGATCTCGCTGCTGGTCGTGGGGGTGGCCTCGGCGGTGGGGGCCGTGCCGCGCATCCGCGCCGGACAGGTGCAGTGGCGCCTGGCTGCGGTGTTCGCCGCCGCAGGCATTCCGGCGACGTTCGCCGGGACCGCGATCAGCACACGCCTGCCCCAGAGTGCGCTGCTGATCGGCTTCGCCGCGGTCATGGTGCTGGCCGGGGCGCGGATGCTCAAGGACACCGCGAGCACCGGCACCGCCTGTGACGTCGGCCAGGACGGCATCGACTGGCGCCGATGCGCTCCGCGATCCATCCCGGCCGGCGCACTGGTCGGTGTGCTCACCGGACTGTTCGGGGTCGGCGGGGGGTTCCTGATCATCCCCGCACTGGTCATCGCGCTCGGGGTGGACATGACGATCGCCGTGGGCACCTCACTGCTGATCATCGTCGTCAACTCCGCAGCCGGGTTCCTGTCCCACCTGCAGGGCCTGCAGATCGACTGGGCCGTCACCGCGTCGTTCGCCGGCGCCGCCACGGTCTGCTCGCTGATCGCCGGGTCGCTGGCCACCCGCCTGCAGACCGAACGGTTGCAACGCTGGTTCGCCTACCTGGTCTTCGCCGTCGCGACCTTCGTCGTCGTCGACACGATCTGGCTGCACTGACCCCCGACCGCACTGACCCCAATTGCACCGATCCGACACCAACCATCACACGGGAGGAACACCATGGACGTGACCATCATCGAGACATCCGGCCTGGGCGACCGCAGCTATCTGGTCAGCGCCGAAGGGCGCGCCGCGGTGATCGATCCGCAACGCGACATCGACCGCGTCCTCGACCTCGCCGACGAGAAGGGCGTCTCGATCACCCACGTTCTGGAGACCCACATCCACAACGACTACGTGACCGGCGGCCTGGAACTCGCCCGCACCCTCGGCGCCGAATACGTCGTCGCGGACGGCGATGACGTGGGGTTCACCCGCCGGGCGGTGAGCGACGGAGACGTCGTCGACGTCGGCCCGATGAGCTTTGCGGTGCTGCACACCCCGGGCCACACGCACACGCACGTGAGCTATGTCCTCCGCGACGTGTCGGGTTCGGCCGTCGGGGTGTTCACCGGCGGCTCGATGCTGCACGGCACGACCGGGCGAACCGATCTGGTCGACGACGACGACACCGTCGAGCTCACTCACGCGCAGTACCACTCGGTGCGCCGGCTGGCCCACGAACTCGGCGACGACGTCGAGGTCTATCCGACCCACGGTTTCGGCAGCTTCTGTTCGGCGACGCCGGCCAGCGGCGACAGCTCGACCATCGGCGACGAGCGGCAGAACAATCCGGCCCTGACCAACGACGAGCAGACCTATGTCGACCAACTGCTGGCCGGTCTGGGCGCGTATCCGGCCTACTACGCGCACATGGGCGTCATCAACACCGAAGGTCCTGCTCCCGTCGACCTGTCCCTGCCCGAACCGGTGGACCCGGCAGAGCTGCGCCGCCGCATCGATTCCGGCGAATGGGTGGTCGACCTGCGCAGCCGCACCGCCTTCGCGGCCGGCCATCTCGCCGGAACCTTCGGCTTCGAGTTGTCCACACAGTTCGCGACGTATCTCGGCTGGCTGTACCGCTGGGGTGCCCCGATGACCCTGGTCGGTGAGGATCGCGACCAGATTCTCTCGGCGAGAAGGGAACTGGCCCGCATCGGAGTCGACAACGTCACCGGTTCCGCCGCCGGTGACATCTCCGCGCTGGCCGGCGGTGAAGCACTGCAGAGCTATCGAGTGGCCGCGTTCGACGACCTCGCGGGCGCGCTGGACCGCGACGAGGTGACCGTTCTCGACGTGCGCCAGACGACTGAATTCGACGGCGGCCACATCCGCGGCGCGCTCAACATTCCGCTGCACGAGCTGCTCGCCCGCCGCGACGAGGTGCCGGCCGGTGAAGTCTGGGTGCACTGCGGTTCCGGCTACCGGGCCTCCATCGCCTGCTCGCTCATCGAACGCGCGGATCGCGCGGTCGTGCTCATCGACGACGCCTTCGACAAGGCCCCCGAGTCCGCCCTGGTGTCCTAGGGTTCGCGGACGTGACCCCCGACGATCTGGTCGTCAGCCTCGTCGCCGCCGACGCGACGACCGTGCTGATCGACGGACGGTCGGGCGCGGGAAAGTCGACGCTGGCCGACCACCTGCAGCGGCGGTGGTCGGCCAGTTCGGTCGTCCGCCTCGACGACATCTACCCGGGCTGGGACGGGCTGGCGTGGGCGGTCGAGCACGTCGGCACCCGACTACTCGCACCCCGCGCACACGGTCACCCGGGACGATGGCGCCAGTGGGACTGGGCCACCGGCGCCCCCGGACCCTGGCACACGGTCGAGCCCGGCACCCGACTCATCGTGGAGGGGGTCGGCGCGCTGTCCGCCGCGCATCGCGAGCTGGCCGATCTCGGCATCTGGGTGACCGCCCCCGACGAGGTGCGCCGCCGTCGCGCCCTGCACCGCGACGGCGACACCTACCGCCCGCACTGGGACCGCTGGGCGGCTCAGGAGGAGCAGTTCATCAGCGAGTTCGCGCCCCAGGCGGCCGCCGACGTCACCGCGGTCGAGACCGGCGCCGGGTGGTCCTGGAGCTTTCACCGGCGGTGACCGATGCCCGGCGTGGCGCCATCTTCGCGCTCTGCAGTAGCTTGGGAGGTTCCACACGGGAGTGCACACCGAGTGCGCTGAGAGGACGGCTGACGGCCGTCGACCGTACGAACCTGACCGGGTAATGCCGGCGTAGGGAGATGTGATGGATCAGCCCCACCCTGATGACACCGGGTCTTTTCACGGCACCGGGTCCTTTCATGGCACCGGGTCGTTTCACGGCACCGGGTCGTTGCGCTGGCGCGTGGTCGACATCGTGGTCGCCAGCGTGCTCGCCGTCGCGGCCGGATTGGTGTTCGTCATCTGGAACGTCGCGCACAGCCCGATCACCGCGCCGCTGAACGCACTGCTGCCCGGCCTGCAAGCGCTCGCCGGTGGCGGGTGGCTGTTCGCCGGTGTGCTCACGGCACTGGTCATCCGCAAGCCAGGCGCAGCACTGTACGGCGAAGTCGTCGCGGCTACTGTGTCGGCGTTGGTCGGCAACCAATGGGGCGTGCTGACCATCGAATCGGGGCTCGTGCAGGGCCTCGGCGCCGAACTCGTGTTCGCCGTGTTTCTGTACCGGCGGTGGAACCTGCCCGTCGCGATCCTCGCCGGCGCGCTGGCCGGGGTCGCGTTGGCCGTCAACGACCTGATCCTCTGGTACCCGGGGGCCACCACCGCGTTCGCGGTCATCTACACGGCATCAGCGGTGGTCTCCGGCGCCGTCATCGCCGGGGTCCTGTCCTGGTTCGTCGTCAGAGGCCTGGCCAGGACCGGCGCCCTGAGCCGCTTCGAGTCCGGGCGGGCGTTCGCGCGTTCCGCCACCTGATGCCCTCCGCGGCGTCCACCCGCGTCGGCGCCCGCGTGACGGCGCAGCACTGGGGTTGGCAGCACGCCGGGCAGAACACTTGGGCGGTCAGCGAACTCGACCTCGACATCGAGGCCGGCCAACGGGTCCTGGTGTTGGGGCCGTCCGGCTCCGGAAAGTCCACTCTGCTGCTGGGCCTTGCCGGGCTGCTGGGTGGCGCCGACGAGGGACACGAGACGGGTCGTCTCCTCGTCGACGGATCTCGTCCCGCCGATCGACGCGGGCTCATCGGAATGGTGCTGCAGGACCCGGATTCGCAGGTGATCCTGTCGCGGGTGGGCGACGACGTGGCCTTCGGCATGGAGAACTTCGGGGTGCCACGCGCAGCGATCTGGCCGCGCGTCGACACCGCCCTTCGCTCCGTGGGTCTGAATCTTCCTGTATCGCAAGACACCTCCACTCTGTCGGGCGGTCAGAAGCAGCGCCTGGCACTCGCCGGGGTGCTGGCGATGAATCCGGGCCTGATCCTGCTCGACGAGCCCACCGCGAATCTGGACTCCGAAGGGGTCCTCGAGGTCCGTGATGCGGTGACCGCGGCCGCCGAAGCCAGCGGCGCCACCGTGGTCGTGGTGGAGCACCGCACCCAGACCTGGCTGCCCGTCGTCGACCGCGTCGTCGTCCTGGGCCCGAACGGTCAGGTGGTGGCCGACGGCGCGCCGGAGCCGACCATCGCGCGCCAGCGCGAACACCTGCTGCAGTCCGGGATCTGGGTGCCCGGAGCTCCCCCGCCGCGGATCTTCCGGCACCGTCCGGCGGCCGACGACCCCCTGCTGAGCGCCACCGACCTCTCAGTCGGCTACCCCGCCGCCCCGGTTCGCGCGGGCCTGGACTTCCAGATCCGCAGGGGCCGGGTGATGGCCGTGACCGGGCGTAACGGCAGCGGGAAATCGACGCTGGCGCTGACCCTGGGCGGCTTGTTGCCGCCGCAGGGCGGCCGGCTCCGCGCGCAGGCGCAGTTCGCCCCCTCACCCAGACGTGTGGAACCCATCGGCTGGCGCTCCAAGGAGTTGCTCACCCGCATCGCCACCGTCTTTCAGGACCCCGAACACCAGTTCCTGACCGGCAGCGTGCGCGACGAGATACTGCTCGGACCGAAAGCGCTGCGCCACAACAGCACCGAGGCCGCCGCCCGGGCCGACGAGCTGCTCGACCGGCTGCGCCTGAGCCACCTCGCGCATCGCAATCCCTACACCCTCTCGGGCGGCGAGAAGCGCCGCCTGTCCGTGGCCACCGTCCTGATCACCCGGCCGGCGTTGATCGTCCTCGACGAGCCCACCTTCGGCCAGGATCGACGCACCTGGGTCGAGCTCGTCGCGTTGCTGTCCGAAATCGCCGACGGCGGAACCGCGGTCGTCGCCGCCACCCACGATGACGAGTTCGTCGAGCTGCTCGCCGACGACCGGGTGGAGCTGCGGTGACATCGCTGGATGCCGGAACCCGTCCGGCCCTCAATCCTGTCGCGACGTTGCTGACGGCAGCGGTGATCGCCGTGGCGTTGGTGCTCAGCGTCGACTGGGTGTCGGCACTGACCGCTCTGATGCTGGAGATCCCACTGTTTCTCGCGCTCAGAATCCGCCTGCGCACCGTAGCGGTCCGCGGCGCCGTGGTCACCGTCGCGGCCGCGTTGACCGCGCTGACAAACCTGCTCTACGGGGAGCCGAGCGGCACCGTGCACTGGCACTTCCTGTTGATCAACGTCAGCGACGGCTCCATCGAGCTTGCGGGCGCGATGTTCCTGCGGGTGCTTGCCATCGCCCTGCCGTCGGTGTTGTTGTTCGTCGATGTCAGCCCGACCCAACTCGCCGACGGGTTGGGGCAGGTGCTGAAACTCCCCGCCCGCTTCGTCATCGGAGCGCTGGCGGGGCTGCGCATGGTCGGCCTGCTGCGCCAGGACTGGCAGTATCTCGGTTACGCCCGCCGGGCTCGCGGGGTCGCCGACACCAACCGAATTCGGCGCGTCTTCGGACAGGCGTTCGCCCTGCTGGTTTTCGCGCTGCGCCGCGGTTCCAAACTGGCAACCGCCATGGAGGCCCGCGGATTCGGCGCCCACCCGACCAGAACCTGGGCACGGCCGTCGTTGTTCGGCTGGCGCGAAGCGGCCCTGATCGCCTATGGCACTGTCATTGCGGCCACGGCCATCGCGGTCGCGGTGGCCGCGGGCACCTGGCAGTTCATCGGTGGACGATGACGGTTGGGTCGCCCGCATTGTCGCGGCGGTGCCGGGTTGCTGAGATGCCGGCGATATTCACGGCCTCACGCTGCGGGGCAGGTCTGCGCAGCCTCCTGCAGCACCGGCGCCGACGCGGCGTCCACCGGTAGGTCGTACCCCCGTAACACCGCGATGAATTGCATCGCGTACTGGCAGTGGAATGCCTCGTTGGGCGGCATCCACAGCGCGGGCTGCTTGTCGCCCTTGTCCTGGTTGGCATCACCGGCGACGGCGATGAGGTTCGCGGGATCGTTGGCGAAACGCACCCGCATCTCGTCCGTCCAGTTCCGCGCCCCGAGATCCCACGCCAGCGCCAGCGGCACCAGATGATCGATCTGCACCTCGGCCCCGGTCTGTTCACCACGGGTGAAGGCGACTGTGGAGTTGGTGTAGGGATCGCGCAGCACCCCGGTGGCCACCGCCGTCGGGCAACGTGAGATCGCCACATATGTCTTGTCGATCAGGTCACGGTCGAGGATGTCGTTGCGGGTGTCGCACCCGTTGAAGCCTCCGGGGGCGGTGGTTTCATCGGTCCATGCCTCTCCGAACGCGTCGCGCCGGTAGTCGTATCCCCGTACCCGCTCGGGGATCTCGGCGACACCGGCGAGGACATCGACGCCGGGGGCGACGGTGGGGACGTCGGCCTGAGCGATCAACTCCGAGGGCTGCCGGGAATCGTCGACGACCTGGACGGCGACGAACACGGCCAGGGCCACCGCAACCGCAACCGCCAGCCACAGGATCTGCCTGCGACTCAAGACTTGTCCAGATAATCGAGGCGGTCGGTATCGGTGAACGGCGCCGACAGGAACGCCATCCCGGCGTCACCGGGGTTGAAGTCGTAGACCGCTTCACACAAGTCCCGGGCATCCTCGATGATCTCGCGGTGCTCGGACAGCGACAGGAATCGCAACGTGATCGGACGGCCGTGTTGACTCAAGCCCAGCACATCACCCTCACTGCGCTCCTGCAGGTCGAGTTCGGCGAGTTTGAACCCGTCCTGGGTGCCGGCCACCGCCGTCAGACGCCTGCCCGCTTTCGAACCCTCGGGCAGGTTGCTCACCAGCAGACACAAGCTGGGGTGCTGGCCGCGCCCGATCCGGCCCCGCAGCTGATGCAGCTGGCTGATCCCGAACCGATCGGCGTCCATCACGACCATCACGGTGGCGTTCGGCACGTCGACGCCGACTTCGATGACCGTGGTGCACACCAGCACGTCGATCTCGCCGGCCCGGAACGCGGCCATGACGGCGTCCTTCTCGTCGCTGGGTAATCGCCCGTGCATCAGGCCCAACCGGAGACCGGCCAGCGGCCCCTGATGCAGCACGGCGAAGAGGTCCACCACGGCGATCGGTGGTGGACCCTGTTCCTTCTCGTCGTCTTTCTTGTCGTTCTTGGCCTTCTTGGCGCTCTTGGTGCCCTTGTCGGCATTGGCGGGCTTGTCGTCGGCGGCGGTGTCGTTCTCGTCGATGCGCGAGGCAACCACGTACGCCTGCCGTCCGGCGCGGACTTCCTCGGCGATCCGCGCCCACGCCCGACTCAGCCAGGCGGGCTTCTGCTGGGCGAAGATCGTGTTGGTGGTGATCGGCTGGCGGCCCCGCGGCAGCTCCCGCAGCGTGGAGGTCTCCAGGTCGCCGTAGACGGTGAGCGCCACGGTGCGCGGAATCGGTGTCGCGGTCATCACCAGCAGGTGCGGGGTGATGCCCTCGGGAGCCTTGGCGCGCAATCGGTCCCGCTGCTCGACACCGAAACGGTGCTGCTCGTCGACCACCACCATGCCGAGGCGGTGGAATTCGACGGTGTCCTGCAGCAGGGCGTGCGTACCGATGACGATGCCCGCCTGCCCGGAGGCCACCTCGTCGCGCACCTCACGCTTCTGCTGCGCCGTCATCGATCCCGTCAACAACGCCACCCGGGTGGCGCACTCGGCTCCCCCGAGCTGACCGGCCATCCCCAGCGCACCGAGCATGGTGCGGATCGACAGGGCATGCTGGGCGGCAAGGACTTCCGTCGGCGCCAGCAGCGCACACTGATAGCCCGCGTCGACGAGCTGGAGCATCGCCAACACCGAGACGATCGTCTTTCCCGAACCGACCTCACCCTGCAGCATCCGGTTCATCGGCCGTGCCGCGGCGAGCTCGGTGGAGATCACCTCGAGAACTTCCCGCTGGCCCGCGGTCAGCTCGAACGGCAACTGGCCCGTCATGGCCGCCACCAATCCGTCCGTACGCACAGGCGCCTGCGGCGCGGACGCACCGAGCTCACTGTTGCGCCGAACCACCAGGCCCCACTGCAGCCCGACCGCCTCGTCGTGGGTGAGCCGCTCGATGGCGCGGTCGCGGCAAGCCTCGGTCTCGGCGACGTGGATCGCTCGCAGCGCCTCGTCCTCCGACATCAAAGCGTGTTCGCGCACATAGGTTTTCGGCAATGACTCCGGGATGGGGTCCAACACGTCGAGCGCTTGACGCACGCAGGCGTAGATCTCCCAGGTCTGCATCTTGGCACTCGCCGGGTAGATCGGGAAGAACTCCTTCTCGAACTCGGCGAGGAGGTCGTCTCCGGAAGCCCCCGTCGCCGTGGCCACGGACGTCAGCGCCTTGGTACCTATGTTCCTTCGGCCTGCGGTGCCGAGCACCATGAACGCGGGGTGTGTCAGTTGCATCGTCCCGCGGTAGTAGCCGACCTCACCCGAGAGCATGACGCGGGCGCCGGCGACGAGCGTCTTCTTCAGATACCGCGGGTTGAAGAACGTCGCGGTGACCTTCGGGCGCCGCTGCCCCAGCGTGACGACCAGAAAATCCCGCTTGGGAGTCCGATTGGTCCATTTGGTTTCGGCGCTGGTGATGGTGTCGACGAACGTGACGTGTTCGCCCTCGGCGAGGTCGAGGGCCTCCCCCTCACCGCGGGTCGTCATCGCGTCGCTGTACTTGCGTGGGAAGTACCGGATCAGCTCGCCGACCGTCCGGATCCCGAAGTACTCGTCGAGTTGATCGGCGGCCTTCTTGCCGAGCACGAAATCGAGGCGGTCGTCCAGTGTGGCCATCTCACTCCACCCCGATCAGCAGCGCGTCGCCGAGATGGCCGGTGTGGAACGTGACCATCTCCGTGCCCGGATGGTGTTCACGGACATGCGCGGTCAGTGCTGCGCCGACGTCCTCGTCGACATCGTGACCGGTGAGCACGGTGACCAGCTCACCACCCGCGGCCAGCAGCACGTCGATCAGCCCCGCGCCGGCGGCGACGAGGCCGTCGCCGACGATGACCACCTCGTCACCGGCGATCCCCAGCCCGTCACCGGGCCGGCAGGTGCCCGCCCACGTCAACGCCTCCTCGGCGGCCAGCCGCACCGATCCGTGCCGGGCGCCCCCAGCGGCCCGGGCCATCGTGAACCCGTCGTCGACCAACCGGCGTTCGGGATCGTGCACGGCCAGCGCGGCCAGGCCCTGCACCATCGACGCCGCGGGAATCGGGGCCATGTCGATGCCCCAGTCGGCCGCGACGGCCCAGCCCGCCAGCAGCTCCTCGGCGGCGACGTAGCCGTTGGGCAACACCATCACCTGCGCCGCGCCGGTGTTGACCAGTGCGTGGAGCAGCTGATGGGCGCTGATGGGGACGTCGGGCTCCACTCTCAGCGTCTGCGCGCCCTCGGTACGGAACAGGCTCTCGGCCCCGTCGCCGTCGACGACCGCCAGCACCGCGCGCTCGCGCGTCCAGCTGCCTGACGGATGCCGGTCACCACCCCCGCTCAACGCGGTGATCTGGATACGGCTGGGAGTGCCGACCTCGATGGCCGCCTCGACGGCCGCGCCGGCATCGTCGGCGTGCACATGCACCGAATAGCGGCCCGGCGTTCCGGCTCGCAGTCCGGAAGCCGCGATCGCGACGGAGTCACCGAGCTCGTCCAGACGCACCCGCAGCTTCTCGATGCCGTCGGCGTCACAGTCGGCGAGCAGGTACATGACCTCGAACTGCGGTGACGCCGGGGCGGCCGGTGCGACAGCGGCCGCGGCCGGGGAGGGCAGGTAGGCAGGGCGTGGGGGCGCATGACCGGTCAACGTCCTGCTCAGCGCGTCGAGCAGGACGAGCAACCCGCGGCCGCCGGCGTCCACCACGCCCGCGGCGGCCAGCACCTCGAGTTGGGTCGGGGTTCGCTCCAGGGCGGACGCCGCCGCCCGCCCCGCTTCGGCGACCACTTCGGCCAGCACCGCGCCCGTTCCCGCCGCGACCTCGGCCGCCGAGGCGGCCTCCTGCAGCACCGACACGATGGTGCCCGCGACGAGCTGGCCCATCGAGGTCACCGCAAGGCCGACGGCGTGCCGGAACGCCGCTGCCAACAAGGCCCCGTCGATGTCGGACAGTCCCCCGCCCCGGTCCGCGGCCGCCTCGGCGCTCACGTCGGCCAGACCGCGCAGGATCTGCGACAGGATCACCCCTGAGTTGCCCCGGGCTCCGCGCAACGCCCCGTCGGCGAGCCGGGCCGCCACCGTGGAGGCGTCGTCGGCCTCGGAGTGGGCGTCGGCCTGCGCCCATGCGGCGCGCATCGTGAACAGCATGTTGGTGCCGGTGTCGGCGTCGGCCACGGGGAAGACATTGAGCCGGTTGATCTCATCGGTGTGGCTGATCAGGTCGGCGACCGCGTTGTGCGCCCACGCCCGCAGGGCGGATGCGTCGAGCAGTCCCGCCGACATCGCCACCTCCAGACACCTGCGGCTCCCGCGACCCAGCCCCGCGCTGACGCCGTGGGCGCCAGCCTAGCCAGTGCCGCGGACAGCGCCGCGTGCTGCCGTTGAGGAGCTGTGAATGGAGGGGGCGCCGCTGTGGATGGCGACGGTGCGGCCGCTTTTTTGGTGATCACTGCACCGGTCGGTATTCTGGTCGGGTTGTCGGGTCGAGCCGCGGTCAGCTGCGGCCCCAGGACCCAGACCCCACGTACTGATATCGAGGAGTTCTACTTATGGCTGCCGTGTGCGAGATCTGCGGGAAGGGCCCCGGCTTCGGCAAGTCGGTGTCACACTCCCATCGCCGGACCAGCCGCCGGTGGGATCCGAACATCCAGTCCGTGCGCGCCGTGACGCGCCCCGGCGGCAACAAGCAGCGTGTCAACGTCTGCACCTCCTGCCTCAAGGCCGGCAAGGTCAGCCGGGGCTGAGCGCGTTCCCGCCGGTGTGACGTCCGCTCGTTTACCGGCGGTTTTTGCGGGTAACGCATTTCCTTGAGGCGGGGCACTCGGCCCTGCCGGATGGGAATGAGCACGCAGATGTTGCACGCCGGAATCTCTCGCCACGCTCTGATCGCTGTCTCCGGGGCTCTCGCCGCGGGATGGTTGTTGGCGGCATGCGGTGATGACTCAGCCAACGACAGCACGACGACCACCGAGACGACGGAAACCACGTCCGAGACGACCGAGGGTGAGAACACCATCGAGGTTCCCTCGCCGGACGTCGACGTGCCGTCACCGACCATGCCGTCGGTCGACGTGCCGTCCCCGGACATGCCGTCAGTGGATGTGCCGTCACCGGACATGCCGTCGGTCGACGTGCCGTCACCGGAGATGCCTGAGGTGACTCCGTCGCCGGTGCCCTGATCTCGTCAGGGCAACCGCCAGTCCACCGGGTCGGCGCCCATCTTCTCCAGTAATTCGTTCGCACGGCTGAACGGCTTGGATCCGAAGAAGCCGCGCGAAGCGGACAACGGTGACGGATGCGCCGACTCGATGGACGCGGTGTCCCCCAGCATCGGCTTCAGCGTGGCCGCGTCACGCCCCCACAGCACTGCCACCAACGGCTGACGCCGTGCCACCAAGGCCCTGATGGCGCATTCGGTGACGGCCTCCCAGCCTTTACCCCGGTGCGACGCCGGTTCGCCCGGACGCACTGTCAGCACCCTGTTGAGCAACATCACACCTTGGTGCGACCAGGGTGTCAGGTCACCGGAGGTGGGCGCGGGGTGTCCGAGGTCAGCGCAATATTCGGTGAAGATGTTGGCCAAGCTGCGTGGCAGCGGCCGAACGTCGGGCGCCACCGAGAAACTCAACCCGACGGCGTGACCCGGCGTCGGATAGGGGTCCTGGCCGACGATCAGCACCCGCACCTGGTCCAACGGAAAGGTGAAGGCCCGCAAGATGTTCGGGCCGGCCGGCAGATAGCGATGTCCTGCGGCCAGTTCGGCGCGCAGGAATTCGCCCATCGCCGCCACCTGGGCTTGGACCGGTTGCAGGGCGTCGGCCCAGGACTGATCGATCAACTCGGTAAGTGGGCGTGCCGTCACGACAGGCCAACCTAGTCGACCCGGAACGACTCCCAGCCCGCGGTGCCGTGCCACGGGACACCGTCGACGGTGACCTGTGGCTGCGAACCCGTGTGATCCCGCACGCGACCGATGCGCCGCCAGCCGGGGGGCGGATCCGCGGGGAAGGTCGCGACCAGCGCGTGGTCTTCGCCGCCGCCCAGCACCCACTGCCGGACATCGGCGCCGACCACCGCGCCCGCCGCGGCGACAGCGTCGAGGTCGGCAGCGAGCAGGTCCAGCGAGATGTCGACGGAAACCTCGGATGCGGAGGCGATGTGCCCGAGGTCGGCCAGTAAACCGTCGGAGACGTCGGTCATCGACGTCGCACCCGTGCGCGCGGCGACCTCGCCTTGCCCGTACGGCGGTTGCGGCACGAGGTGCCGTCGGCGCAGTTCGTCGAACTGTTCGATTCCGTTGCGCCACAATTCGTATCCGGCGTGCGAGCGGCCCGGCTCCCCGATAAGCGCGATGACGTCCCCGGGACGGGCGCCATTGCGCCGCACCGGAGCCCGTCCGCCGAGATCGCCCAGCGCCGTCACCGACACCACCCACTGCGGGCCGGACACCAGGTCACCGCCGACGATGCCGGCACCCAACAGATCCGCTTCGTGCCACATGCCGTCGGCCACGTCGACCGCATGCGCGGTGAGCGTGTGTCCCGGCGCGGCGAAGCCGACGACGAATGCGGTTGCGCGCCCGCCCATCGCCTCGATGTCGGCCGCGTTCTGGGCGATGGCCTTGCGACCGACGTCGTGGGGCGACGACCAATCCAGGCGGAAATGGCGGTCCTCGACGAGCATGTCGGTGCTCACCACGGTGCGTCCGTCCGGGCAGGCGATGACTGCAGCGTCGTCACCGGGTCCGAGCGGAACCCATGGCGGCTGGCGACGACCCGCCACCAACCGGTCGATGACGGCGAACTCACCCGACTCCGCCAGCGTCGCGCCGGGACCATCGCCGGTCATCTGTGGATTCCTCTCGTCGCCCGCGCACTGCCGCGTGCCCTGAACACCGGACGCACCTGCGGTACGTTTGGCTCCTGCGGCGTGGAGTCTATGCAGCCAGATGGAGGTGTTGCGGCGTGGTCGAGGCTTTCGTTCTGATCCAGACCGAGGTCGGTCGCGCCGAAGTCGTCGCCAAGCAGCTCGCGGGCCTGACCGGTGTGCTGTCGTCGGAATACGTCACCGGCCCCTACGACGTGGTGGTCCGCGTCGGTGCGCCGACACTGGCCGAGCTGACGTCCTCGGTGGTGCCCGGTGTCCAGCAGGTGCCCGGTATCACCCGGACGTTGACCTGCCCGATCGCCGACGGGGCGGCACCCTAGAGTTTGGCGGGTGAGCAGCCAGAGCGGTGACGGCCCGCCCAAACCGGTGTTGATCGTCGCGCTCGTCGTCGCGGTCGGCGCGGTGGTCGCGGTTCTGGCGGTCGCCGCGGTGCAGCAGCGTCAGCCCGCGCAGGAACCGGTCGCGATCTCCACCGTGCCCGCCCCCCGCGCCGAGAGCCCCGAATGCGGCGCTCTCATGGATGCGCTGCCCGACCAGCTGGGCGACTATCAGCGCGCCCCGGTGGTCGAGCCGGCGCCGGCGGGCACCGCGGCCTGGCAATCCGACGCCGGGGGTGAGGCCCTGATTCTGCGCTGCGGTTTGGACCGCCCCGCCGAGTTCGTCGTCGGTGCGCCGCTGCAGATGGTGGATGCGGTGCAGTGGTTCCGGGTGGGCGAAGCAGGGGCGGGTGACGCCGGAGCGGGCGAAGCAGGGGCGGGTGAAGCCGGAGCGGGCGAAGCAGGGGCGGGTGACGCCGGAGCGGACGAAGCCGGAGCGGGCGGAGCAGGGGCGGGTCGCAGCACCTGGTTCGCAGTGGATCGGCCGGTGTACGTGGCACTCACGCTGCCCGCCGGCTCCGGACCCACGCCCATCCAGCGGCTCTCCGCGGCGATCGCCGAGACGTTGCCGGCACAACCGATCGATCCGGCACCGGCGCGGTAGTCGCGCCGAGCGTGAACTCAGCGCGAACTCCGGGCCGGGATTTCGCACCACATGCACGCTCGGCGAGTTCTCGGCGCAATCCCCGCACAACCGGCGAGTACTCAGCGCACTCCCCGCACACCCGGCGAGTACTCAGCGCAGACCGGTGCCCCGGGCGATGGCGGTGTCGACCATCGTGGCGAGCAGGGTCGGGTAATCCACCCCACTGGCCGCCCACATCCGCGGGTACATCGAGATGGTGGTGAATCCCGGCATGGTGTTGATCTCGTTGATCACCGGGCCGTTGTCGGTGAGGAAGAAGTCGACGCGGGCCAGACCCTGGCAGTCCATCGCCGTGAACGCACGAACCGCCAACGCGCGGATCTGCTCGGCGACGCCGTCGTCGACCTTGGCCGGCACGTCGAGTTCGGCGCCGTCCTCCAGGTATTTCGTCTCGAAGTCGTAGAAACCGTCTTCCCGGCCCCGCACACCGGCGACCCGGATCTCACCGACCGTGCTCGCCTCGATGCGTCCGTCCGGGAACTCGAGCACGCCGCACTCGAGCTCGCGACCGGCCACTGCGGCTTCGACGATGACCTTCGGATCGTGCCGGCGGGCCGCGTCGATGGCTGCGGGCAGCTGATCCCAGCTGTCGACCCGGCTGACGCCGATCGACGAGCCGCCGCGGGCGGGTTTGACGAAGACCGGTAGGCCGAGGCGCTCCTGCTCCTCCAACGACAGCGTGGCCCGTTTCGGACGCAGCACCACATGATCGCCGATCGGCAGCCCCTCGGCCGCCCACAACTTCTTGGTGAATTCTTTGTCCATCCCGGCCGCCGACGCCAGCACCCCGGCCCCCACGTACGGCACGCCCGCCAGTTCGAGCAGGCCCTGGATGGTGCCGTCCTCGCCATAGGGTCCGTGCAGCACGGGGAATACCACGTCGACGGCGGCCAGCATCTCGCCGGCGCCCTGTCCCAGCGACACCAGCTGACCCCGCCGGCCGGGGTCGGCGGCCAGCGCCAACTCGGTTCCCGACGCGCCACTCACCCCGGGCAGCGTGCCGTCGGTGATGGCCAGCGTCTCGGGCTTGGCGTCAGTGAGCACCCAGGACCCCTCGGGGGTGATGCCGACGGCGACCACCTCGAAGCGCTCGGGGTCGAGGTTGCGCAGGATGCTGCCAGCCGAGACGCAGGAGATCGCGTGCTCGGAGCTGCGGCCGCCGTAGACGACGGCGACACGGGTGCGGGCAGTCACAACCTAGAGAGGCTACCGTCCGGCCTCGCGGCCGCGGGCCTCGCCTGAGACGTCACAGGGCGCTGAGCGCCTCGTCGAGGTCGCTGAGCAGGTCGTCGGTGTCCTCGATTCCCAGAGAGATCCGGGCGAAACCGGCGCTGACCGGATCACCCCACCGCGCGCGGCGGTCCACCGAGGAGTGGATTCCGCCGAAGGACGTCGCCGCGACCAGCAGTTGACTGCGTTCGACCAACGCGTGCACCGCCTCGGCGTCGGCCAGCTCCACCGACACCAACCCTCCGAAGCGGCGCATCTGCGCTGCGGCGACCGCATGCGACGGATCATCGGGCAGGCCGGGATAGCGCACGGAACGCACCGAGGGGTGGGCGCTGAGCATCAGCGCCACCGCAGCAGCGTTGTGGCATTGACGCTCTAACCTCAGACCGGCCGAACCCAGGCTGCGCAGCACCAGCCACGCTTCGAAGGCGCCGAGAATCGAACCGGCCAGCAGCCGCTCGCGCAGCACCCGCTCGATGAGGTCGGGGTGGCTGCCGGCGACGTAACCGGCCAGGACGTCGTGGTGACCGGAGAGCGCTTTGGTGGCGCTGCCGACCACCAGGTCGGCGCCCAGGGACAACGGTTGCTGGCCCAGGGGCGTCGCGGTGGTGTTGTCGACGACGAGCACTGTGCCCTGCGACCGGCAGGTCAGCGCGAGGCGATGCAGGTCGACGACATCGAGACCGGGATTCGACGGCGTCTCGGCGAGCACCACGTCGGCGCCGACGGCCGCGTCGCACATCTCTGCGCAGCTCGCCTGGACCACCTTCGCTCCGCGGGCGGCCAGGAATTCCTCGGCGTACGCGCGCACCTGGTAGTACCCGTCGGCGGGGACGACGACGGTGCGCCCCGGCTCGGCCAGGATCCGCAACACCGCCGACAGGGCGGCCATGCCCGAACCGAATGTCACCGCAGCGGCGGCGCCCTCGAGTTGGGCCAGCGCCGACTCCAGATGCCGCCACGACGGATTGGACGCCCGACCGTAGGTGTCCACACCGGCGTCCTCGTCGCGCGACAGGTGATAGGCCGCCGCCGAAGTCGGCACCGGGCCAATGGGAGAACCAGGAATCGGTTCGGTGCCAACGGCTTTCACACTGCGAGTGGAGTCTCCGTGCGCCCGGGCCATGGCGCTACTCCGGCTTGGTGGAACGGCCGAGGAGCAGCGCCACCGCCTCGTCGACGGACAGTCCCCTGTGGCACACGCGGTGCACGGCCTCGGTCAGCGGCATCTCGACGTCGTAGCTGGCGGCCAGGGCGAGCACCGACTGACAGGAGGTGACGCCTTCGGCGACATGACCTCCGGTGGCGGCCATCGCCGCCTGCATGGTGCCGCCACGGCCCAGCCGCTCACCGAACGACCTGTTGCGCGAATGCTCCGACATGCAGGTCGCCACGAGATCCCCGATACCGGCGAGCCCGGCCAGCGTGGCGGGCTTGGCACCCAAGGCGATTCCCAGCCGCATGATCTCGGCAAGGCCGCGGGTGATGATGGCCGCCGCCGTGTTCTCTCCCAGACCCGAACCGGCAGCCATGCCGCAGGCCAGCGCGATGACGTTCTTGCAGGCACCCCCGACCTCGGCGCCGATGACGTCGGAATTGGTGTAGGGGCGGAAATACCCGGTGGCCAGTGCCCGCTGCACGGCTACTGCCCGGCCGGAGTCACTGCATGCCACCACGGTGGCGGCCGGCTGCTCGCGCGCGATCTCGCTGGCCAGATTCGGACCGGTGAGCGCAGCGACCCGGGCCGGATCGGCACCGGTCACCTGGGTGATGACCTGGCTCATCCGCATCAGGGTGTCCAGTTCGATGCCCTTGGCGAGGCTGACCAGTGTCGCATCGGGCCCGATGCAGTCGGACCAACTCGTCAGGTTGGCCCGCAGCGACTGCGACGGGACCGCGAGCAGCACCGTGCAGGCACCGGCGAGCGCTTCGGTGTGATCGCTGGTGGCGCGGATCGTGGAGGGCAACGTCACATCGAGGTAGTCGGGGTTGCGGTGAGTGCGATTGATCTCGTCGGCCAGCTCCGGGCGACGGGCCCACAGTGTCACGCGGTTGCCTGCATCGGCCAGCACTTTGGCCAGGGCTGATCCCCACGCACCCGCACCCATCACCGCCGCCTCGACCACGGCTTCAGCGTAGCGGGCACCGCAGGGCTGGCAGGATGGCCTCGTGAGCGGCAGCGGCAACACCGAGGCCGACGTCGGTCTGGTGATCGCCGTCAAACGGCTCAGTGCTGCCAAGACACGGCTGGCTCCGGTGTTTTCGGGAGCCGCCCGCGAAGACGTCGTCTTGGCGATGCTCGTCGACACCATCACCGCAGCAGCCGCGGTACCGGCCGTGTCGACCGTCATCGTCGTCACCCCAGACCAGACGGCCGCCGAGGCCGCTCGAGGGCTCGGCGGCCTGGTACTCGCGGACCCGACCCCCGACGGTCACCGGGATCCGCTGAACAACGCACTGCGGGCGGCGGACGCACACGCGCGCCGAGTCGCCTCCAACGTCGTTGCGTTGCAGGGTGATCTGCCGGCGCTGCGCACGACGGAGCTTGGCGAGGCAATCGCCGCGGCGCGCAGCAACCCGCGCAGCTTCGTGGCCGATCGCCACGGAACGGGGACCTCGGCGCTGTTCTCGTTCGGCGTCGCGCTGGCACCCCGGTTCGGGACCGATTCGGCGCAGCGTCATCGCGACTCGGGGGCGGTCGAGCTGACTGGCGCCTGGCCCGGCCTGCGGCACGACATCGACACCCCTGAAGACCTTGCCCAGGCCCGGCGCCTCGGTGTGGGAACAGCGACCACTCGGGCAATCGAGCACGGTGCCTCTTCGGGTGCACACGATGACCGATCTCGGTAGCAGGAGGGCCGACAGATAGGGGATCATCAGTGCCATGACCGAAGCGCAGACGCGACCGGATAGTCCCGAAGCGACGAACGGCCTGCCGATGATCACGGCGGGGGTCGGGCCCGCGCCGGAGGCACCACCGGCGGCGACCCCGCCGCAGGTGGAGAACCCCCTGCCGGAAGACCGTTACCTTAACCGCGAGTTGAGTTGGCTCGACTTCAATGCCCGGGTCCTCGCGCTGGCCGCCGACCCGAGCCTGCCGCTGCTGGAACGGCTGAAGTTCCTGGCGATCTTCGCCTCCAACCTCGACGAGTTCTACATGGTGCGCGTCGCCGGGTTGAAGCGCCGCGACGAGATGGGGTTGTCGGTGCGCTCGGCGGACGGCCTGTCGCCGCGCGAACAGCTGCGCCGCATCAGTGAACGCACCCGGCAGATCGCCGGCCGCCACTCGAGGGTGTTCCTCGAGAGCGTGCGCCCGGCGTTGGCCGACGAGGGCATCGTCATCGTGACGTGGGCCGAACTCGACGACGCCGAACGCGCCGAACTGTCGACCTATTTCCACGAGCAGGTGTTCCCGGTGCTCACCCCGCTGGCGGTGGATCCGGCTCACCCCTTCCCGTTCGTCAGCGGTCTGAGTCTCAATCTGGCGATCACGGTGAAGCATCCCGACGACGGCGGCCAGCATTTCGCACGCATCAAGGTGCCCGACAACGTCGATCGGTTCGTCGAATTGTCCGACCGTTCGGCTGATCCCGGCATCGTCCGCTTCCTGCCGATGGAGGAGCTCATCGCGGCATTCCTGCCGGTGCTGTTCCCCGGCCTGGAGATCGTCGAGCATCATGCATTCCGGATCACCCGCAACGCGGATTTCGAGGTCGAGGAGGACCGCGACGAAGACCTGCTGCAGGCCCTGGAGCGCGAGCTGGCCCGTAGACGCTTCGGTTCCCCGGTGCGTCTGGAGGTTTCCGACGACATGACCGAGGGCATGCTCGAGTTGCTGCTTCGCGAACTCGACGTCGACCCCGGTGATGTGGTCGAGGTCGCCGGCCTGCTCGACCTCTCCTCGCTGTGGCAGGTGTACAGCGTGGACCGGCCGGCTCTCAAAGACCGCCCGTTCGTGCCGGCCACTCCCCCGGCATTCGGCGAACGCGAGACCCCCAAGAGCATCTTCTCGGCGTTGCGCGACGGTGATGTGCTGGTTCACCATCCGTACGACTCGTTCTCGACCACGGTGCAGCGCTTCATCGAACAGGCCGCCGCCGACCCCAACGTGTTGGCGATCAAGCAGACCCTGTACCGCACGTCCGGTGACTCCCCGATCGTCAACGCGTTGATCGACGCGGCCGAGGCCGGCAAGCAGGTGGTGGCGCTGGTCGAGATCAAGGCGCGGTTCGACGAGCAGGCCAACATCAGGTGGGCACGCGCTCTCGAACAAGCCGGTGTGCACGTGGTGTACGGGTTGATCGGCCTCAAGACGCACTGCAAGACCTGCCTGGTGGTGCGCCGCGAGGGCTCGATGATCCGGCGCTACTGCCATGTCGGAACCGGCAACTACAACCCGAAGACGGCCCGACTGTACGAGGACATCGGCCTGCTGACCGCCGCACCCGACATCGGCGCCGACCTGACCGACCTGTTCAACTCGCTGACCGGATACTCGCGCAAGGACTCCTACCGCAACCTGTTGGTGGCCCCCTACGGGGTGCGCAGGGGCATCATCGAACGCATCGAGCGCGAGATCGCCGCGACCCGCGACGGCGCCGAGGGCCGGATCCGCTTGAAGGCCAACGCGTTGGTCGACGAGCAGGTGATCGACGCGCTCTACCGGGCTTCGCAGGCCGGGGTCCGGGTCGAGGTGGTGGTGCGGGGAATCTGTGCGCTGCGCCCCGGCGTGCCCGAGTTCTCGGAGAACATCGTGGTGCGCTCGATTCTGGGCCGATTCCTCGAGCATTCACGGATCATTCATTTCCGCGCCATCGACGAATACTGGATCGGCAGCGCGGACATGATGCATCGTAATCTCGACCGGCGAGTGGAAGTGATGGCCCAGGTGAAGGATCCGCGGCTGAGCGCCCAACTCGACGACATCTTCGAATCGGCTACCGATCCGCAGACCCGCTGCTGGGAATTGGGTCCTGACGGACGCTGGACGGCCTCTCCGCAGGAGGGACAGACCGTCCGGGACCACCAGGTGTCGATGATGGAACGACACCGCTACTCGTGAGCACCGCCAGGACCGTGACGACCCGCAGGAGCTGAGTTGCCGAAGGCGACATCGCCGGATCCGATTTCGGACACGAAGACGATCCGGGCTGCGGGCGCAGTGGTGTGGCGTCCCGGCCCGCGTGACGAGACGCCGGAGATCGCGATCATCCATCGTCCCCGATACGACGACTGGTCGCTGCCCAAGGGCAAGGTCGACCCGGGTGAGAACGAACCGATCGCGGCCGCGCGCGAGATCGAAGAGGAGACGGGCTTCCGCGCCAGGCTGGGGCGGCAACTCGCCACCGTGCACTATTCGGTTCCCCAGGGCGCCAAGCAGGTCCGGTACTGGGCGGCTCGGCACCTGCACGGCGAGTTCAGGGCCAACGACGAGGTGGACGAGCTGAAGTGGCTTCCGGCACACCAGGCGATGTCCGAATTGCAGTATCCGCATGACCGTGACGTCGTCAGCCGGTTCCTGGCCGCACCCGCCGACACCCGGTCGGTACTGATCGTCAGGCACGCCACCGCCGGCAGCAAGTCCCGCTTCGTCGGCGACGATCGCCTGCGTCCGTTGGACAAGCACGGTCGTGCGCAGGCGGAATCGTTGATCGGTCAGCTGTTGGCCTTCGGCGCCGAGGAACTGTTCGCCGCGGACCGGGTGCGCTGTCAGCAGACGCTCGACCCGCTGGCCGAAGAACTGGGTGCGACGATCCGCGCCGAGACCTCGTTGACCGAGGAGGCCTACAAGAGCGATCGCGACGCCGCGCACGAACGCATCCTCGACATCGCGGCCTCGTCAGCCACCCCGGTGATCTGCAGTCAGGGAAAGGTCATTCCGGGCCTCGTGGACTGGTGGTGCAAGCGCGACGGGGTCCGCCCCGGTCAGGCCGGCAACCGCAAGGGCAGCACCTGGGTGATGTCGCTTGTCGACGGGCGACTGATCGCCGCCGACCACATCGACACGGCGCTCCCACCGAAGAAGTAACCGCACAATTGAATTCAACCCGTGCCGGCCGAGCGCCCGGCACACGAATTCGCCGCGGGTCGTGTCGACCCGCGGCGAAATTCGAGAACTGACTACCGGCGACCGCGCTTGGCGGGCGCCTTCTTGGCGGCCGTGGCCTTCTTGGCCGGAGCCTTCTTGGCGGGAGCCTTGGCCGCGGCCTTCTTCGCCGGAGCCTTCTTGGCAGCCGGAGCCTTCTTGGCGGCGGTGGCCTTCTTGGCCGGAGCCTTCTTGGCAGCCGGAGCCTTCTTGGCGGCGGTGGCCTTCTTGGCCGGAGCCTTCTTGGCAGCCGGAGCCTTCTTGGCGGCGGTGGCCTTCTTGGCCGGAGCCTTCTTGGCCGGAGCCTTCTTCGCAGCGGACTTCTTCGCCGGAGCCTTCTTCGCGGCCTTCCGCGCGGTCGTCGCGGTCACGCCGCGCTTGACGGCCGGACCGTCCGCCGGAAGCTTCTGCGCGCCAGACACAACGGCCTTGAACTGAGCACCGGGCCGGAACGCCGGAACGGATGTGGGCTTGACCTTCACCGTCTCACCGGTGCGCGGGTTGCGCGCCACGCGGGCGGCGCGACGGCGCTGCTCGAAAACACCGAAGCCGGTGATCGTCACGCTGTCACCCTTGTGCACCGCACGGACGATGGTGTCGACGACATTCTCCACCGCAGCGGTGGCCTGCCGACGATCCGAGCCCATTTTCTCCGTGAGTACGTCGATGAGCTCTGCTTTATTCATGCAAAACCTCCGAAACCAGTGGCCCTACTTGGGCCGACTAGTGGACACGGTAAACCCATTGCCTGCTGATTTCCAAGAGCCACGCGCAATTTCAGGCCAAGCCAGCGAACTTTTTTCAATCCGATTGCTGCGCTTGACCTCCTACCGAAGGCCTCAAAAGGGCCTTGCGGCGTCCGGAATTCGCCTCTGCGAAGGCCGTCGTCAGGCCGGCAGGGTGCGCGGTTTCCAGTCCGGACGGCTGCTTTCATATTCCTCGATTTCGTCGAGTTTCCGCAGCGTAAGGCCTATATCGTCGAGTCCTTCGAGCAGCCGCCAGGCGGTGTAGTCGTCAATGTTGAACGGCACCACGACCGTTCCTGCGGTCACCGTTCGATCTTGAAGATTTACACCAATTTCCAACCCGGGCTGTTGCTCGATCAGCTTCCACAACAATTCCACATCATCCTGGGCGACTTCGGCCGCCAGCAGACCTGCCTTGCCGGCATTGCCGCGGAAGATGTCGGCGAATCGCGACGAGATGACGACCCGGAATCCGAAGTCCATGAGCGCCCACACCGCGTGTTCGCGGGAGGATCCGGTTCCGAAGTCCGGGCCCGCGACCAACACCGAGCCGTTGTCGAAGGGGGCCTGATTCAAGATGAAGGAGGGGTCGGTGCGCCAGGCGGCGAACAGGCCGTCCTCGAATCCCGTTCGGGTGACGCGCTTCAAGTACACCGCGGGGATGATCTGGTCGGTGTCGACGTTGGACCGCCGCAGCGGAACGCCGATGCCGGTGTGGGTGCGGAAAGCTTCCATCGGGGTCTCCTGAGGATTCTCGGGGCTCGGGGCTCGGGTGGCTCTGGGGTTCAGCGGGCCGGGGCCGCGGGCAGATCGGCAGGCGAGGACAGGGTGCCACGGACCGCGGTCGCGGCCGCGACCGCGGGCGAAACCAGATGGGTGCGGCCGCCCTTGCCCTGCCGGCCTTCGAAGTTCCGGTTGGACGTGGACGCGCAGCGCTGGCCCGGCGAGAGCTGATCGGGGTTCATTCCCAAGCACATCGAGCACCCCGCCTGCCGCCACTCGGCCCCGGCCGCGGTGAACACCTCGCCCAGCCCTTCGGCTTCGGCTTGGGCGCGCACGCGCATCGATCCGGGCACCACCAGCATCCGAACCCCGTCGGCGACACGGCGGCCCCGCAGTACGTCGGCGACGACACGCAGATCCTCGATCCGTCCGTTGGTGCAGGACCCGACGAACACCGTGTCGACGGCGATGTCGCGCATCGCCATTCCCGGACGAAGGTCCATGTAGGCCAACGCCTTCTCGGCAGACTGGCGCTCTCCCTCGTCGAGCATCAGTTCCGGGTCCGGTACCGAACCCGCCAGCGGTACGCCCTGCCCGGGATTCGTCCCCCACGTCACGAACGGACTCAGCGTCGACGCGTCGAGGTAGACCTCGGTGTCGAATTCGGCGCCGTCGTCGGTGCGCAGCCGACTCCACGCTTCGACCGCGGTGTCCCAGGCGGCGCCCTCAGGCGCGTGGGGGCGACCCCGCAGGAACTCGAAGGTGGTCTCGTCGGGGGCGACCATGCCCGCCCGGGCGCCGGCTTCGATGCTCATGTTGCAGATCGTCATCCGGCCTTCCATCGACAGCGATTCGATGGCGGTGCCGCGGTATTCGATCACGTGGCCCTGCCCACCGCCGGTGCCGATCTTGGCGATGACGGCCAGGATGATGTCTTTGGCGCTGACGCCCGGGGGAAGCTGGCCGTCGACGTTGACCGCCATGGTCTTGAACGGCCGCAGCGGCAGCGTCTGGGTCGCGAGCACGTGCTCGACCTCGGATGTGCCGATACCCATGGCAAGCGCACCGAAGGCGCCGTGGGTGGAGGTGTGGCTGTCGCCACAGACCACCGTCATCCCGGGCTGGGTCAACCCGAGCTGCGGACCGATGATGTGCACGATGCCCTGCTCGGCGTCGCCCATCGGGTGCAGCCGGATGCCGAACTCGTCGCAGTTGCGGCGCAGCGTCTCGACCTGAGTGCGAGAAACCGGATCCACGATCGGCTTGTCGATGTCGACGGTCGGCACATTGTGGTCTTCGGTCGCGATCGTCAGGTCCGGGCGGCGCACGGGACGACCGGCGAGCCGCAGCCCGTCGAAGGCCTGCGGGCTGGTCACCTCGTGAACCAGATGCAGGTCGATGTAGATGAGGTCGGGTTGACGTGCCCCGCCCTCTCCGGTTCCAGGAACGACGACATGGTCGTTCCACACCTTTTCGGCCATGGTGCGGGGCTGGTGCGCGAGGGCCATCTTGACTATCTCACAATCTGGGACGACAGTATCTCCTTGTGAGACAGGATAGCGGCATCGGCGTGCTGGACAAAGCGATGAGCGTTCTTCATGCCGTCGCGGACTCACCGTGCGGTCTTGCCGATCTGTGCGAGCGGACCGACCTCCCGCGGGCCACTGCGCACCGCTTGGCCGTCGGCTTGGAAACCCATCGACTGCTGGCCCGCGGCGGCGACGGCCAGTGGCACATCGGGCCCGCGGTCACCGAACTGGCCCGCCACGTCAAAGATCCGCTGCTCGCCGCGGGCGCTTCGGTGCTGCCGCGCCTGCGGGAGCTGACCGGAGAGAGCGTGCAGTTGTACCGGCGCGAGGGCACCTCCCGGATCTGTGTGGCGGCGCTCGAACCCCCGGCAGGGCTGCGCGACACCGTGCCCGTCGGGACCCGGCTGCCGATGACCGCCGGGTCGGGTGCCAAGGTGCTGCTCGCCTACGCCGACACTGCGACCCAGCATGCGGTGCTACCGGGGGCAACCTTCAGCGATCGCACACTGGCCGAGGTCCGCAAGCGCGGTTGGGCCCAGAGTGTGGCCGAACGCGAGCCGGGTGTGGCCAGCGTCTCAGCGCCGGTCCGCGACGCCCGCGGTGTCGTCATCGCGGCGGTGTCGGTGTCGGGTCCGATCGACCGGATCGGCCGCCGGCCGGGGGCACGGTGGGCCGCGGACCTGGTGGCCGCCGCAGAGGCGCTCACCCGCCGTCTGTGACACGACGGGCACGACGACCTCGCCAAAAGGCGGCCTCGCAAAGGAGGGCCCCGAGAAGACGGCGAGAAACCGATTGGATACGAGCCGCTCACGAAGGGCCTCGCCTCACGAGAAAGGGCCCCGGAAAGCACGAAACTCCGGACCGCATTCGGTCCGGAGTCGGTGACTGGTACCCCCGATGGGATTCGAACCCACGCTACCGCCGTGAGAGGGCGGCGTCCTAGGCCGCTAGACGACGGGGGCTAGAACTCGTTTCGGACGGTCAGCATAACTCAGCCGAGAACGCTGACCTAATCTCGTTGTCTCGCTGGGGTACCAGGACTCGAACCTAGAATGGCTGAACCAGAATCAGCTGTGTTGCCAATTACACCATACCCCATTGGCTGCTTGTCACCGCTGGTCACAAGCTATTTTCGGCCTCGACGCACCCCGGTGGATCCGTGGAGCGCCGCATTGCGGGCCGACGAGCAGACTACCAAAGATTCTGCGGTGGTTTTTCACGCCTCCGCCGGTGCCGACGCAGCGGCGTGGTCCCGGCCGGCGCGCAGGCGCGCCAGGCTGCGATCGCGGCCCAGCAGCGCCAGCGATTCGAACAGCGGCGGGCTGACCGAGGAGCCGGTCGCGGCGACCCTGACCGGTCCGAACGCCTTGCGTGGTTTGAGCTCCAAGCCGTCGATCAACGCCGTCTTGAGCGCCGCCTCGATCTCGGTGGTCTCCCACCGCGGCACGTCCTCCAGTGCCCCCAGCGCAGCCGTCAGCACCGGCACCGCCGCCTCTTTGAGCTCCTTGCCCGCTGACTTCTCGTCGAGGCTGAACTGCGCGTCGCTGAGGAATTTCAGCAGATCCCAGGCATCCGAGAGCACGACGATGCGGGTCTGCACCAACTGCGCGGCCTCCGCGAACTGGGCCTCATCGAGACCGGTGTCGTGGCCGTGAGCTGCGAAGTACTCGGCCAGCCGGCGTTCGAACTCGGCCGGGGCCAGCAGCCTGATGTGTTCGGCGTTGAGCGCGTCGGCCTTCTTCTGGTCGAAACGGGCCGGGTTGGAGTTGACGTCGGCGACATCGAAGGCGGCGACCATCTCCTCGAGGCTGAACACGTCCCGGTCGTCGGCGATCGACCAGCCCAGCAGAGCAAGGTAATTGAGCAGGCCTTCGGGGATGAATCCGCGCTCGCGGTGCAGGAACAGGTTGGACTGCGGGTCGCGCTTGGACAGCTTCTTGTTCCCGTCACCCAGCACCGAGGGCAGGTGAGCGAATCGGGGGGTCGCCTCGGCCACGCCCAGGCGGGTCAGAGCCGCATACAGCGCCAGCTGGCGGGGCGTCGACGGAAGCAGGTCTTCACCACGCAGGACGTGGGTGATCCTCATCAACGCGTCGTCCACCGGATTGACCAACGTGTACAACGGTTCTCCGTTACCCCGGGTCAACGCGAAGTCGGGAATCGAGCCCGCTGGGAACGTGGTCTCCCCGCGGACCAGATCCTGCCACGTCATGTCTTCGTCGGGCATGCGCAGCCGCACCACCGGCCGGCGTCCCTCGGCCCGGAAGGCCGCACGCTGCTCGTCGGTCAGCGTGCGGTCATAGTTGTCGTAGCCCAGTTTGGGGCTGCGCCCCGCCGCCAGGTGCCGCGCCTCGACCTCCTCGGCGGTGGAGAACGCCTCGTACGCCTCACCGGTGTCGAGCAACCGCTGGATCACATCGGTGTAGATGTCGCGGCGCTGCGACTGTCGATAGGGGCCGTAGGGTCCGCCGACCTCGGGCCCCTCATCCCAGTCCAGACCGAGCCAGCGCAGCGCATCCAGCAGAGCCAGATAGCTGTCCTCGCTGTCCCGCTGAGAATCGGTGTCCTCGATGCGGAACACGAACGTCCCGCCCGTGTGTCGCGCGTATGCCCAGTTGAACAAGGCGGTGCGAATGAGCCCGACATGCGGCGTACCGGTCGGTGAGGGGCAGAATCTGACTCTGGTGGTCACTTGTGTCCTTTGCGCACAACAGGATTGGAAAGGGTGCCGATGCCCTCGACGGTGATGCTGACGGTGTCGCCGTCCTCGATGGGGGCCACACCCTCAGGAGTTCCGGTCAAGATCAGGTCACCGGGTAGCAGCGTCATCACCCGCGAGATCCATTCGACGATGGCGCCGATGTCATGGATCATCAACGAGGTCCGGGAACGCTGCTTGACCTCGCCGTTGACCTCCGTGCGCAGCTCGAGGTCGGCCGGGTCGACATCGGTGACGATCCACGGCCCGACCGGGCAGAACGTGTCGTGGCCTTTCGCGCGCATCCACTGACCGTCCTTTTTCTGCTGGTCGCGCGCCGAGACGTCGTTGGCGATCGTGTAGCCCAGGATGTTCTCGGCGGCGCGGGCGGCCGGCACGTCCTTGCACGGGCGGCCGATGACCGCAGCCAGTTCGCCTTCGAAGTGCACCGGATGCGCGTCAGCCGGAAGTTGGATCGCGGTGTTGGGTCCGATGATCGACGTGTTGGGTTTGAGGAAGATGATCGGGTCCTCGAAGGTGCCGCCGCCCATCTCCTCGATGTGAGCGGCGTAGTTCTTGCCCATGCAGACGACCTTGCTGGCCAGAATCGGGGCGAGCAGCCGGGTGTCGGCGAGCGGCCACTGGCGTCCGGTGAAGGTGGGCGCACCGAACGGGTGCTCGGCGATCTCGCGCGCGATCGCCTCGCCCGGCTGGTCGGGGGGGCCTTCGATGCTGACGAAGGCGACCCCGTCGGGGCTGGCGATTCGGCCGAGACGCATGTCTTCAGCCTAGTGCCCTGCCGCGATGCCCGGGCCCGGTGGCCGGTCAGCCACGCGTCTCCCACATTTTGAGACATGTGTTCAATCAGATGAGACAGCTGTGAGACGATGGCGGCGTGGCCGTCGACACGATCAGCTCCTTGCGACGCTGTTCGATGCTGGTCATCGCCCTGGTGACCACGCTGTGCGCCAATGTGTTCATCAACGGGGTGGCTTTCCTGATTCCCACGCTGCAGACGGAGCGCGGGCTGGACCTGGCGACCGCCGCATTGCTGTCGTCTCTGCCCAGCCTCGGCATGGTCGTCACGCTGATCGCATGGGGCTATGCCGTAGACCGGTTCGGTGAGCGCCTGGTTCTCACGCTCGGATCCGTCTTGACCGCAGCCGCGGCCTTCGCTGCAGCCTCAGTGCAATCCCTCGTCGCCGTGGGAGCCTTCCTGTTCCTGGGCGGCATGGCCGCGGCGAGCAGCAATTCGGCCAGCGGGCGGCTCGTCGTCGGGTGGTTCGACGCCCGCCAGCGCGGCCTGGTCATGGGAATCCGCCAGACCGCCCAACCGCTGGGAGTGGGGGTCGGCGCGCTGGTCATCCCCCGCCTGGCGGAGTCCCACGGAATCTCGGCGGCGCTGCTGTTCCCCGCAATCGTGTGCGCGGCGTCAGCAGTGGTGTGCGCGGTGGCCGTCGTCGATCCGCCTCGGCCGCCGCGGTCACAGGCCGATCCGACCGAGCTGGCCAACCCCTACCGGGGATCGTCGATGCTGTGGCGCATCCACCTCGCGTCGGTGCTGCTCGTCGTGCCCCAGGTGCTGGTGTGGACCTTCACCCTGGTGTGGCTGATCGACGCGCGCGGCTGGTCGCCCGGTTCCGCCGGCACGCTGGTGATGCTGGCCCAGCTGCTGGGCGCAGCCGGCCGCGTCGGCGCCGGTCGCTGGTCGGATTCGGTGCTGCGCCGCAGCGGTGACGTGGTGTCCGCCCGCCTTCGCCCGATCCGGGCCATCGCCCTCGCCGCGGCCATGTCGATGGTGCTGCTCGCCGTGACCGACGCGCTCGACTCCCCCGTCAGCATCGCGCTGATGATGGCGGCCTCGGTGATCACGGTGTCGGACAACGGGTTGGCATTCACCGCCATCGCCGAGAACGCAGGCCCGTTCTGGAGCGGACGGGCGCTGGGCACTCAGAACACCAGCCAGTTGCTGACCGCCGGCGTCGCGCCGCCGTTGTTCGGTGGTCTCATCGGAATCGCCGGATTCCCGGTGGCTTTCGCGGTGTGCGCGATTTTTCCGCTTCTCGCCATCCCCGCGGTACCGGTGCCCGCCAGGAGCGTCGGCGAACGTCGGGGCTCTGCGCGCAGCGGTTGAGCGCCGCGGCCGTCCCCCGGGTACACAGACGCCGGAACACCCTCGGTCACGCCGGCTCTCCTCGTCAGGACGCCGCGTGGCCGTGGCCGGAGGGCCCTGCCGAGCGTCGGGGCATCACGATCAGAGCGGCGACCAGGAAGCAGAGCGCGCCGACGAATGTGCCCGCGGTCGCCAGCCTTTGGTCGGCGGTGACCCCGGTGCGGCTCACGTGCGCGGCCACCGCCGACACCGCGAACGCGAGGCAACCGACGAGATTCACCACCGCAGCCGCCCACTCCCGCCGACGCAGATCCAGCGAGCCGATGGCGGCGGCTACGGCGGACAACCCGATCACCGCACTGACCAGGAAAGCCAGCGATCCCGCGGCGTCGGGCGCCCAGACGTACCTGCGCTCCGCCGACACTGCGTGCGTCCAGACCGCCGCGGCGGTGCTGACGTTGAACAACACTGTTCCGATGAATTGCACAGCAGCCGAGGACCATTCGCCACGGACAGCCTGGTCCGACAACTGCAGCTGCACCCATGCCGCGGCGGTGAAGAACCATGAGCCGACGAAACACAGTGCGTTGGCCGCGGCGGCCCCGGCCCATTCGCCGAAGCCGGGCAGCGTGGCCACGGCGAACAGCGACGAGCCGACGACGAACAGCCGGCACTGCCGACTCAGCGTCGCGATCGTCGCTATCGCCCGCGCCTCAGAGCCGGTCCAGGATGCGCTGGCCGACCTCGGAGGTGGTCGACCGGGCGTCTCCGCGGGTGGCCAGGTGGTCCTCCACGGCCCGGTCCACCTTGGCGGCCGCCTCCAGTTCGCCGACGTGCGCCAACAGCAACGCGACCGACATGATCGCCGCGGTCGGGTCGGCGACGCCCTGTCCGGCGATGTCCGGCGCGCTGCCGTGCACCGGCTCGAACATCGACGGATTGATGCGGGTGGCATCGATGTTGCCGCTGGCCGCAAGACCGATGCCGCCGCACACCGCGGCGGCGAGGTCGGTGATGATGTCGCCGAACAGGTTGTCGGTGACGATGACGTCGAACCGGCCCGGGTCGGTGACCATGTGGATCGTGGCGGCATCGACGTGCTGGTAAGCCACCTCGACGTCGGGGTATTCCGCGGCCACCGCCTGCACGGTGCGCCACCACAGCGAACCCGCGTATGTCAGCACGTTGTTCTTGTGCACCAGGGTCAGATGCTTGCGGCGCTGCTGGGCGCGGCCGAAGGCGTCCTGCACCACGCGCCGCACCCCGTAAGCGGTGTTGACGCTGACCTCGGTCGCGATCTCGTGCGGGGTGTCGACCCGGATGGCCCCGCCGTTGCCGGTGTAGGGACCTTCGGTGCCCTCCCGCACGACCACGAAATCGATCTCGGGGTCACCGGCCAGCGGACTGACCACTCCCGGGTAGAGCCGCCCGGGCCGCAGGTTGATGTGGTGGTCGAGCTCGAAGCGGATCCGCAGCAGCAGCCCCCGCTCCAGCAGCCCGCTGGGCACCGACGGGTCACCGATGGCGCCCAGCAGGATCGCGTCCTGGCCTTTGATCTCCTCGAGCACCGAGTCCGGCAGCACCTCGCCGGTACGGTGATACAGCCGCGCGCCCAGCTCGTACTCGGTCTTCTCCACTCCGGGGAACACCGCATCGAGGACCTTGAGCGCCTCGCCGACCACTTCCGGGCCGATACCGTCACCGGCGATCACACCCAGCCTCATCGCTGCGGTCATGACAGATCCACCACTTCCAGCGTCACCGCGGCCACGTCGCGACCGATCGCGGCGAGCACGTCGGCGGGCACCGGGCGATCCAGGCGCAGCATGACCGTGGCGCCCTCCCCGTCGGCGTCCTGACTCAACTGTGCGGCGAGGATGTTGGCGCCGGCGCCGCCGAGCAGCGTGCCGATCTTGCCCAGCGCACCCGGCTGGTCGTCGTAGTTGATGATCAGATTGACGCCCTCGGCGCGCAGGTCCAGGTTGCGTCCGTTGATCTGGACGACCTTCTCCACCATCTGGGGACCCGACAGCGCGCCGGCGACGTTGACCGTCACGCCGTCGGCGCCCACCGCCCGCACGTCGACCACGCTGCGGTGGTTGGGGCTTTCCGACTGGGTTGAGATCGAGGCCTCGACGCCCCGCTCGGCGGCCAACGCCGGCGCGTTGACGAACGTCACCGGGTCCTCGATCACCGCCGAGAACAGCCCGCGCAGCGCAGACAGCCGCAGCACCTCGACCTCACCGGGTCCGCCCGCGGCCAGCTCACCGCAGACATTGACCGCCAGCGACACGGGCAGTTCGGGCGAGAGCACCCCGGCCAGCAGACCCAGCTTGCGCACCAGGTCGAGCCACGGCGCGACCTCCTCACCGACGGCACCGCCGCCGACGTTGACCGCGTCGGGCACGAACTCCCCGGCCAGGGCCAGCTTGACGCTGGCGGCGACGTCGGTGCCCGCGCGATCCTGTGCCTCGGCGGTCGATGCACCCAGGTGCGGCGTCACCACGACCTGCGGCAGTTCGAACAGCGGGCTGTCGGTGCACGGTTCGGTGGCAAAGACATCCAGGCCGGCCCCGCGGACATGTCCGCTGGTGATGGCCTCGGCCAGCGCCTGCTCGTCGATCAGTCCACCCCGGGCGGCGTTGACGATGATCGCGCCGGGTTTGGTCTTGCCCAGCGCCTCCTTGCCGATCAGACCCGCCGTCTCCTTGGTCTTGGGCAGGTGCACCGAGATGAAGTCGGCGCGACCGAGCAGGTCGTCGAGCGTGAGCAACTCGATGCCCAGCTGCGCGGCGAGCGCGTGCGACACGTAGGGGTCGTAGGCGACGATGTGCGCCCCGAATGCCGCCAACCGCTGGGCCACCAGCTGACCGATCCGGCCCAGGCCCACCACGCCGACCGTCTTGCCGAAGATCTCGGTACCCGAGAACGACGACCGCTTCCAGGTGTGTTCCCGCAAGGTGGCGTCGGCGGCGGGGATCTGCCGGGCGGCGGCCAGCATCAGCGCCACGGCGTGCTCGGCCGCGCTGTGGATGTTGGAGGTCGGGGCGTTGACGACCAGCACACCACGCGCGGTCGCCGCCTCGACGTCGACGTTGTCGAGACCGACGCCGGCGCGGGCGACGATCTTCAGCCGTGGGGCGGCGGCCAACACCTCGGCGTCGACGGTGGTGGCCGAACGCACCAGCAGGGCGTCGGCGTCCACCACCGCGGCGAGGAGCTTCTCCCGGTCGGGGCCGTCGACCCAGCGGACATCCACCTGGTCACCCAGGGCTTCCACGGTCGAGGCGGCCAGCTTGTCGGCTATCAGTACCACAGGCAGACTCACGAGGCTTCAGCCTAACGGGCTGCTATAACCGGGTGGTGGGCGGGAATGATTCGAGCGTCGATGTCACCGTCGTCGGCAGTGGCCCCAACGGGTTGGCCGCCGCGGTGATCTGCGCCAGGGCCGGTCTGTCGGTGCGCGTGATCGAGGCGCAGTCCACCGCGGGGGGCGGGGCCCGGACCCTGCCCGACCCGGAGTTCAGCGGGGTGAGCCACGACATCTGTTCGGCGGTGCATCCGCTGGCCCTCGCGTCGCCGTTCTTCTCGGCCTTCGATCTGCGCTCCCGCGGCGTCACCCTCACCTCACCGGAGGTGTCCTACGGCAATCCCCTGCCCGGCCGGCCGGCGGCGATCGGGTACCGCGACATCGACCGCACCTGCGCCGAACTGGACGAGGGCGCGTCGTGGCGCAGCCTGCTCGGACCGCTGGCCGCCGACTGCGATGGCGTGGTGGGACTGCTACTCGGCGACAAGCGCTCGATTCCCCCGAGCATCCCGGCGGCGGCGCGCGTCGCCCCGCGCCTGCTGGCCCAGGGCAGTCCCGCCTGGCGCAGTCTGCGTGGGGAGGATGCCCGCGCACTGTTCACCGGGGTTGCGGCCCACACGATTTCGCAGATGCCGTCGTTGGTGTCGGCCGGCGCGGGATTGATGCTCGCCACGTTGGCGCACACGGTCGGGTGGCCGATTCCGGTGGGCGGCTCGCAGGCGATTCCCGACGCCCTCCTGACCGACCTCCGTGCGCACGGTGGCGAACTGGTCCTCGGTGAGGAGGTGACCGGTCCACCACCGGGGGTGGTGCTCTACGACACCGCACCCACCGCCTTGCTGCGCATCTACGGAGACCGGTTGCCGCCGCGCTATGCCAGGACACTGTTGCGCTACAAGTACGGCCCCGGGGTGGCCAAGGTCGATTTCGTGCTCTCCGGTGAGATCCCATGGCTCGATGAACGTCTGGCCGACGCTCCGACGCTTCATCTGGGCGGCGACCGAGCCACGATGGCGCTGGCCGAACGCGAGATCGCCGCAGGACGCCACGCCGAGTGGCCGATGGTGCTCGCCGCGCTGCCCCATCTGACCGATCCCGGCCGGGTCGATGCGCAGGGCCGGCGACCGCTGTGGGCCTACGCGCACGTCCCCGCCGGGTCGACGGTCGACATGGCCGAGACCGTCAGCGGTGTGTTCGAACGGTTCGCACCCGGCTTCCGGGATCTGGTCGTCGGGGTCCGCAGCGTGCCTGCCGCTCGGCTGTCCGACCACAACGCCAACCTGGTGGGCGGCGACATCGGGGTCGGCGGCAACAACATGCTCAGCGCGCTGACCGGGCCCGCGGTGCGGTGGAATCCGTGGTCGACGCCGATCCCCGGGGCCTACCTGTGTTCGTCGGCGACGCCACCGGGTGGCGGTGTGCACGGCATGGCGGGTTACTACGCCGCGCGCACCGTGCTGCGCAAGGAATTCGGCATCCGCGACCTGCCCTCGCTGGCTCGGTAGGCTCGCAGCCATGACCAAATTGGCAGTCATCTACTACTCCGCGACCGGTCACGGCACCGCGATGGCCAACCGGGTGGCCGCGACCGCGGAGACCGCCGGGGCCGAGGTGCGGCTGCGCCACATCGCCGAGACCCGCGACCCGGAGTCGTTCGCGTCGAACTCCGCGTGGACAGCCAATTACGAAGCGACCAAGGACCTTCCTGCCGCCAGCGGTGACGACATCGTGTGGGCCGACGCGGTGATCTTCGGCACACCGACGCGGTTCGGCAACGCCGCCTCTCAGTTTCGGGCGTTCATCGACTCGTTGGGCGGGCTCTGGGCCAAGGGCCAGCTGGCCGACAAGGTGTACGCGGCGTTCACCTCGTCGCAAACCGCGCACGGAGGGCAGGAGACCACGCTGATCACCCTCTATGTCTCGCTGATGCACTTCGGGGGCATCCTCGTACCGCCCGGTTACACCGACGGCGTGAAGTTCGCCGACGGAAACCCGTACGGCGTCGGCCATGTCACCGGACCGGAAAACCGCAACGAACTCGACGACGCCACGCTGGACGCGCTCGACCACCTGGCCCGCAGAGTGGTGACGGTCGCCGAACGACTCTCCTAGGTTCCGTCGCCGGTGCGCGGCATCGCCCTCATCGCCGAGCGAATGACGAAATAGAGCACCGGCGAGGTCACCAGCAGCACCGGCCAGCCCATCGCGATGCGCGCCACGGCGAGCATCCCCTCCTGATTCGTCGCATAGAGGTGGTACTGCACCGCGAACCGGGTGGCCGAGATGGCCGCCATGCCCAGCGTCACCAGATCGAAGGCCAGCCGCACGCGCCGGACCCGACGCCAGCTGTCGTCACGGCCGGTGATCCACGCCCACACCACGCCGACCACGGGGCGCCCGACCAGTACCGAGCCGGTGAACACCACGGCCAGGGCCAGATACATCCAGATTCCCGGAAGGTAGAAGTCCTTGGCTCGGCCGGTGACCAAGGCGAAGGCCGCCCCCACCGCGACGCCGGCGAATCCCAGCAGCGCCGGTCGGGCCGATTCGCGCTGCAGCAGTTGCCAAACCAGCACCACCGCCGCCGCGCCCAGCGCCGCGATCAGGGCGGGGCCCAGCCCGGCGAGCGCGTTGGCGGCGGCGAACGTGACCACCGGAAGCGATGTGTACACCAGCCCGCGGAATCCGCCCGCGCGGGCGAGGAGCCGCTCACCCGGCGTCTGTGCGCCCGTCATGTCCACCGAGAGTACCGACCGCGGCACCGGCACCGCGAAAGAGAAATCCCGGTCGCCATCCTCATCGGATCGACGACCGGGAATTCTCGTCCGCGAAACTCAGGCGGTTTCGGTGATGGGCCGGTCCACCCAGCTCATCAGGTCGCGCAATTTCTTGCCGGTGACCTCGATCGGGTGCTCGGCGTTCTGCTTGCGCAGCGCCTCGAGCTCCTTGTTGCCACCCTCGACGTTGGCGACCAGACGCTTGACGAAGGTGCCGTCCTGGATGTCGGACAGGATCTGGCGCATCCGCTTCTTGGTGTCGGCGTCGATCACCCGGGGACCCGACAGGTACCCGCCGAACTCCGCGGTGTCGGACACCGAGTAGTTCATCCGGGCGATGCCGCCCTCGTACATCAGGTCGACGATCAGCTTCAGCTCGTGCAGCACCTCGAAGTAGGCGAGCTCGGGGGCGTAACCCGCCTCGACCATGACCTCGAAGCCGGTCTTGACGAGTTCCTCGGTGCCGCCGCACAGCACGGCCTGCTCACCGAACAGGTCGGTCTCGGTTTCGTCCTTGAACGTCGTCTTGATGACGCCGGCCCGCGCACCACCGATGGCCTTGGCATACGACAGCGCCAGCGCCAGACCCTCACCTTTGGGGTCCTGCTCGACGGCGACCAGGCAGGGCACGCCCTTGCCGTCGACGAACTGACGGCGCACCAGGTGCCCGGGGCCCTTCGGGGCGACCATGCCGATGGTCACGTTCGCCGGCGGCTTGATCAGACCGAAGTGGATGTTCAGGCCGTGGCCGAAGAACAGCGCGTTGCCGTCCTCGAGGTTGGGCTCGATGTCGCTGGAGAAGATCTCGGCCTGAGCGGTGTCGGGCGCCAGCAGCATGATCACGTCGGCCCACTTGGCGACCTCCGCCGGGGTGTCGACCTCCAGGCCCTGCTCGGTGACCTTCTCGCGGGACTTCGAGCCCTCTTTCAGGCCCACCTTCACCTGCACACCCGAGTCGCGCAGGCTCAGCGAGTGGGCGTGGCCCTGGCTGCCATAGCCGATGACGCCGACCTTGCGGCCCTGGATGATCGACAGGTCCGCGTCGTCGTCATAGAACATCTCAACTGCCATATTCGTGAATCTTCCTTCTTGTCTTGACTGTTGCGGGTCTTGGGTCTTGGTCCTATTTGGTGGAGATCCCGCGGGGGCCACGCGCCAGCGAAACCACGCCGGACTGGACGATCTCGCGGATCCCGTAGGGCTCGAGCACGCGCAGTAGCGCCTCGACCTTCTCCTGAGTACCGGTCGCCTCCACCGTCAGCGACTCGTTGGAGACGTCGACGACCTTGGCGCGGAACAGGTTCACCGCCTCGATCACCTGACCGCGGCTGGCGGCGTCGGCGCGGACCTTGATCAACGCAAGCTCACGGGACACCGAGTTGGCGTCCTCCTGCTCGACGATCTTGATGACGTTGACCAGTTTGTTGAGCTGTTTGGTGATCTGCTCGAGCGGAGAATCCTCCACGTCGACCACGATCGTCATGCGGGACAGGTCTTTCTGTTCGGTCGCTCCGACGGCCAGTGACTGGATGTTGTAGCCGCGCCGGGAGAACAACGACGCGACCCGGGCCAGGACACCGGGCTTGTCTTCGACAAGCACCGACAGCGTATGCGTGCGGCGTGCGGTGGTCGTCATGCGTGTCCCTCTTCCGGGTCGTCGAACAGTGGCCGGATGCCACGCGCCGCCTGAATCTCGTCGTTGCTGGTGCCGGCGGCCACCATCGGCCACACCTGGGCGTCCGCGCCGACGATGAAGTCGATCACCACCGGGCGGTCGGTGATCGCGCGGGCCTGAGCGATCACCTCGGCCACGTCCTCGGCGCGCTCGCAGCGCAGACCCACACAACCCAGCGCTTCGGCGAGCTTGACGAAATCGGGGATGCGCCGCGAATGCGTGGCCAGATCCGTTTGGCTGTACCGCTCCTCGTAGAACAATGTCTGCCACTGCCGGACCATGCCCAGGTTGCCGTTGTTGATCAGGGCCACCTTGATGGGGACACCCTCGATCGCACAGGTGGCCAGCTCCTGGTTGGTCATCTGGAAGCAGCCGTCCCCGTCGATGGCCCACACCTCGGTGTCCGGGCAGCCCATCTTCGCACCCATCGCCGCGGGCACCGCGTAACCCATGGTTCCCAGGCCGCCCGAGTTCAGCCACGTCTTCGGCTTCTCATAGGAGATGAACTGCGCGGCCCACATCTGGTGCTGGCCCACCCCGGCGACGTACACCGCGTCAGGTCCGGCGATCTTGCCCAGCGACTCGATGACGAACTCCGGTGACAAGCTGCCGTCGCTCTGCGGGCCGTAGCTCAACGGGTAGGTCGACTGCACGTTGCGCAGGTACTCCCACCAGTTGTCGGTCTTCAGGGTGCCCAGCGTGCCGTCGCGGCGCAGCGCCTCGATCAGGTCGGTGATGACGGCCTTGACGTCGCCCACGATCGGCACGTCGGCGTGCCGGTTCTTGCCGATCTCGGCGGGGTCGATGTCGGCGTGGATGACTTTCGCCTCGGGCGCGAACGAATCCAGCTTTCCGGTGACCCGGTCGTCGAACCGGGTGCCCAGCGCGATCAGCAGGTCACTGCGTTGCAGGGCCGCCACCGCTGAGACGGTGCCGTGCATGCCGGGCATGCCCATGTGCTGCGGGTGGCTGTCCGGGAACGCGCCCCGGGCCATCAGGGTGGTCACCACCGGGATACCGGTCAGCTCGGCCAGGTCGAGCAGCTGGTCGGTCGCCTCACCGCGGATGACGCCGCCACCGACGTAGAGCACCGGCTTGCGCGCCTCGGCGATCAGCTTGGCCGCCTCGCGGATCTGACGGTTGTGCGGTTTGGTGTTGGGCTTGTAACCGGGCAGCTCGAACTGCGGCGGCCAGGCGAACGTGCACTGACCCTGCAGCACGTCCTTGGGGATGTCGACGAGAACGGGTCCGGGACGTCCGCTGGCGGCGATGTGGAACGCCTCGGCGATGACGCGGGCGATGTCATCTCCGTTGCGCACCAGGAAGTTGTGCTTGGTGATCGGCATCGTGATCCCGGAGATGTCGGCTTCCTGAAACGCGTCGGTGCCGATCAGAGCGCGCCCGACCTGTCCGGTGATCGCGACCACCGGGATCGAATCCATGTAGGCGTCGGCCAGCGGTGTCACCAGGTTCGTGGCCCCGGGACCCGAGGTCGCCATACAGACCCCGACCCGGCCGGTGGCGTGGGCGTACCCGCTGGCGGCGTGACCGCCACCCTGCTCGTGGCGCACCAGCACGTGACGCAGTTTGTCGGAGTCGAACAGCGGGTCGTAGACCGGCAGCACCGCGCCGCCGGGGATACCGAAGACGACGTCGACGTCGAGCTCCTCGAGCGAGCGGATCACCGCCTGGGCTCCGGTCATCTGCTGCGGGGCAATCCGTTTCGGCTGCGCAGGGGTGGCCTTCGCGCCGGTGGGGAGGTGACCGCCGTTGGCCGGCATCTCCGACTGTTCGGGTGCTCGCGTGGTGGGTGCGCTCACGATGTCCTCGGTCTCTTGTGTCTGTTGTCAATCGGGCAAGAAAAAACCCCCGTCAGCCCGGCGGCTGAACGAGGGTTGCGCGTCGATGCTGTGGTGGCTATACCCGGGTGAGGGCCAGCGCGGCATCAACGCGCAACCCAATTACTACCAGTCCCGGGGTGGTCCACATAAGCCACGACGGTAGCTTCCGAACTGGCGAAAGGTCAAATTCGCCCGGCGTGCCGGGGCGGCCCGCCCCGATGGGATGATGGCGCCATGGACACCCCCTCGGCGTCTGGTTCGGCGCCAGAGTCGACGCCGGTCGTCATCAAGATCTCGCCGATGGCACACATCGCGGTGTTGATACTCGCGTTCGCGATGTTGTCGATCGTGTTGGCCGGACCGCCCTGGTGGGCGTTGCTGCTGCTCATCCCGGTCTTCGCGTCGGTGGCCATCGTGCGCTACCGCACCTCCGCCGACCGCGACGGCGTCACCGCCCGAACGTTGCTCAGCAGCCGGGCCGTCCGCTGGGACGACATCGCCGGGCTGCGGTTCGGCCGCCGGGCGTGGGCGTTGGCCCGCCTGCACGACGGCACAGAGGTGCCGTTGCCGGCGGTGACCTTCGCGACGCTGCCGCTGCTGACCGCTGCCAGCGACGGGCGGGTCCCCAACCCCTACTCGTGAGCCGCGCGGCGTGGGTCACGCCAATGAGGCACGGCGTGGGTCACGCCAATCAAGCCACGGCGTGGGTCACGCCAAGGGGTTCGTGCCGTTGAGAAGCACCCAGATCGCCACCCCGGCGCCGATTCCGAACACCAGTGCCGCGAACGAACCGATGAACGGGCGGCGCGCCCAGCCCCGCCCGGCGTCGAGGCCGTACCGGCCCGGCCCGATCAGGATGATCGCCGCGACAGCGCACAGCAGAATCACCTCGTACTGGTGGCCGTCGGTGAGAAACGCCGACAGCCGAGCGTCGTCGTGCGCCTCCGCGACCTCGGCCAGCATGCCGGTCACCAGGTAGGCGAGCGCCCCGGCCGCCGCGACCGGGGTGAACAGGCCGACAACCAGCAGCACACCGGCAGCGACCTGACCGCCGGCGGCGACATAGGCCAGGATGTCGGCGTAGCGGAAGCCCAGATCGGCGAGGTAGTCGCGGAACCCGCCCACCCCGGAGCCACCCCACCAGCCGAACAGGTTCTGCAGACCGTGACCGATGAACAGCGCCCCGACCGCCACCCGCAGCAGCAACAATCCGAGATCCTGGGTGCCGCGCCGGTCAGAACGAGCCGGGTCGGCCGGCTCGACCTCGGTCGGTGTCGCGGTCGAGCCGTAGGCGCCGGGGGCCAGCCCGGCGGACGGCTGCACGTAGGGCAGCGGCTCCGGGTCGTTCATCAGCCCGAACGGTGTCTGGTCGGTGGTCGCCTTCGGGGTGTCGTACCGCGGGATCGCCGTCGTCTCGGTGTCGCCGCCGAAGTTCGGCGAATGCAGGTCGTCCTCGGGGTCCACCAGCCGTGCCGAGGCAGGCCGGCCCGAGTCGTCGGGCCGCTGCCAGGCGCTGGGGTCATGGGGACTCGTCACAACAGCCAGGGTAAGTGCTGCTGAGCCGCTGCTCGGGAATTAGCCCGGCGCGCCTTCGCACCTGTTGGCGCAGGATGGACGGGTAGCGCGTGGCGCGCACCGCCGCACGATCCGTAACCTGGCCAGCATGACAAAGCGCCGGTCGGCACGCACAGCCGCTACCGCGGTGTGCGCCTTGATGTGCGCGGGACTTCTGGCCGTCGCCGGTTGCGCCAGGTTCGATTCCGCCCAGTCGCAGCCGTTCACCACCGAGCCCGAGCTGGCACCGGGGCCCACCACCACACCGACACCTCCGCCGCCGCTGCCCGCCAAGCCGTTCCCGAAGGAGTGCCCGGCCCCCGGCGTCATGCAGGGGTGCCTGGAGAGCACCAGCGGGCTGATCATGCTGCCCGACAGTCAGTCCGCCCTGGTGGGCGAACGTATGACCGGAGCAGTCAAGCAGGTGTCGGTGCGCGCCGAACCCACCGTCAAGACCGTGATTCCCGTGGATCCGACCGGTGACGGTGGCCTGATGGACATCGTGCTGTCACCCACCTATTCGCAGGACCGGCTCATGTACGCCTACATCACCACCCCCACCGACAACCGGGTGATCCGGATCGCCGACGGCGACATCCCCAAGCCGATCCTGACCGGCATCCCCAAGGGCACCACCGGCAATCGGGGTTCGTTGATCTTCTCCAGCCCCACGACGCTGATGGTGCAGACCGGCGACGCCGGCAACCCCGCGCTGGCCGCAGATCCCGCCTCGATGGCGGGCAAGCTGCTGCGCATCGAGCAGCCCACGACCGTCGACCAGGCGCCCACCACAACCGCACTGTCGGGTCTGGGCGCGGCGGGCGGGACCTGCATCGACCCGGCCGATCAGTCGCTGTACATCACCGACAGAACCGCCGGCGGCGATCGGCTGCAGCGCATCACCAAGAACTCGGTGGTTTCGGAGGTCTGGACCTGGCCGGACCGGCCGGGTGTGGCCGGCTGCGCGGCGCTGGACGGCACCATCCTGGTCAATCTCGTCGATACCAAGCAGACCGTCGCCGTGCGGCTGTCCCCCGACACCGGCGCGGTGACCGGCGAGCCCGAAGTCGTGCGCCAGGACCAGCACGGTCACGCGTGGGCGCTGCAGGTGTCCCCCGACGGCAACATCTGGGGCGCCACGGTCAACAAGACCGCCGGTGACGCCGAGCGACTCGACGACGTGGTGTTCCCGCTGTTCCCGCAGGGCGGCGGGTTCCCGCGGACCAACGACGAGAAGACCTGATCGAGACGCTCCGCTACTGCGGACCGTGACCGGGCAGCCTCAGCATCAGCCGGGCACCCCCCAGCGGACTGACCTCCAGCGCCGCGGTGCCGCCGTGGATCTCGGCCTGCTGCGCCACCAGGGCCAGCCCCAGGCCCGACCCGGATCGCGAAGCGGTGGTGCCGCGGTGGAAGCGCTCGAAAACCGTCGCCCGCTCCTGCTCGGGCACACCGGCTCCGTTGTCGTCGACGGCGATCTCGACACCTTCCGACGACGACACCACGCTGAGCCTGACCTGGGTGGCGCCGCCGTGTTTGACGGCGTTGGCGATCGCGTTGTCGATGACCAGCCGTAGACCGGCGGGCATGCCGAGCATCAACACCGACGTCGAGGAGGCCAGCGACACATCCAGCCCGGGATAGTTGTGCATGGCATCGTGGGCGGCGCGGTCGAGCAGTTCGGCCACGTCGACCGGCACGAAGTCGTCGACGGTGGTCAGCTCCCCCTGCGCCAGCCGCTCCAGCGCCCCCAGGGTCGCCTCGATGCGGGACTGGGTGCGCATGACGTCGGTGATCACCTCTTTGCGCTGCTCGGGCGCCAGATCCAGGGTCAGCAGCACCTCCAGATTGGTCCGCATCGCCGTCAACGGCGTTCGCAGCTCGTGGGAGGCCACGGCGGCGAAGTCGCGCGCCGACTCCAGCGCTGCGCGGGTGCGCTGCTGTTCGTCACCGATCCGCGCCAGCATGCCCTCGACCGCTTCGGAGATCTCGACCGCTTCCCACACCCCGCGCACCTGCACCTCGTCGGGGTTGGACTGGGCATTGATGGCACGGGCCTGCTGGGCCAGCAGTCGGAACGGGTTGACCATGATCAGCGAGATCACCCAGCCGACCAGCAGTGTGCTCAGGATCACCCCGGCGCAGATCCAGAACACCCGCCAGTGCAGCGAGTCGATCCGGGCCTGCGTCTCGGCCAGCGGTGCGCCGAGCGCGATGGAGGCGTTGCCTGTGGTCAGCGTCCGAACCCGGTATTCGACGCCGTCGATGCTGGCGTCGGCGTAGCCGGCGGGCAGCTCGGGCAACACGACGTCAGCGGGGACCGAGATCGTGGCGTCTCCCAACCTGGCGGTGCGCACCAGGCCGTTCTCGGTGGGCTCGGGCCCGGTCCCGTCCTGCACGCTGCGCAGCAGCGTGTTCACGTCGCCGAAGCTGGACAACGAATCGAGACGCCGGTCGAGCTGGTCGAGCTGGTCATTGGTGACCCCGACCCACACCCACACCCCCAGCGTCAGCACCAGGGTGATCACCCCCAGCTGGGCCAGGATGACGATCGAACGCAGCGACAGCAGCCGCAGCGGGTGCGCCAGAATGCGGAAGACCAGGTCCTGGGGGCGTGTTTTCACCGAACTGCTAGCTGCAGGCGGCCATGACGAGCTCACGCACGCGCGCGGCGTCGGCCTGGCCCTTGGTGGCTTTCATCACCGCTCCGACGATGGCTCCCGCCGCCTGGACCTTGCCGCCACGGATCTTCTCCACGACATCAGGGTTGGCGGCCAGCGCCTCATCGACAGCGGCCTGGATCAGCGAGTCGTCGCGCACCACGGCCAGGCCGCGGTCGTTCATGACCTGCTCGGGCTCGCCCTCACCGGCCAGCACGCCCTCGACGACCTGGCGGGCCAGCTTGTTGGACAGCTTGCCCTCGTCGACGAGCTTGACCACGGCGGCCACCTGGGCCGGCGTGATCGGCAGGGCGTCGAGTTCGACTCCGGATTCGTTGGCCTTCTGCACCAGGAAGTTGCCCCACCAGGCGCGAGCCTGATCGCTGGACGCGCCGTGCTCGACCGTCGCGGCGATCAGATCGAGCGCGCCGATGTTGACCAGGTCGCGCATCACCTCGTCGGACACACCCCAGTCCTGCTGAATCCGCTTGCGCGACAGCCACGGAAGCTCGGGGATGGTGGCACGCAGTCGCTCGACGAGCTCGGCGCTGGGGGCCACCGGCTCCAGGTCCGGTTCGGGGAAGTACCGGTAGTCCTGCGCGGTCTCCTTGCTGCGACCGGGCGAGGTATAGCCGTCCTCGTGAAAGTGCCGAGTCTCCTGCAGGATCGTGCCACCTGATTCCAGAACCGCTGCCTGCCTGCGCATCTCGTAGCGCACGGCGACTTCGACGCTCTTGAGCGAGTTGACGTTCTTGGTTTCGGTGCGGGTACCGAACTCGGCCTGCCCGATCGGTTTGAGCGAAACGTTCGAATCGCACCGCATCGAGCCCTCATCCATCCGGACATCGGAAACACCCAAGCCGCGCAACAGATCTCGCAGTGCGGTCACGTACGCGCGGGCGATCTCCGGGGCCCGCTCCCCCGCGCCTTCGACGGGCTTGGTGACGATCTCGATCAGCGGGACCCCGGCGCGGTTGTAGTCGATCAGCGACGTGGTGGCTCCGGCGATACGTCCCGTCTCGCTGCCCAGGTGGGTCAGCTTGCCGGTGTCCTCTTCCATGTGTGCCCGCTCGATCTCCACGCGCCAGGTGCTGCCGTCGTCCAGCGGCACCTCGAGGTGGCCGTTGATGGCGATCGGTTCGTCGTACTGGGAGATCTGGTAGTTCTTCGGCATGTCCGGATAGAAATAGTTCTTCCGGGCGAAGCGGCACCACGGCACGATCTCGCAATTGAGCGCGAGGCCGATGCGGATCGCGGACTCGACGGCGACCTGGTTGAGCACGGGTAGCGACCCGGGCATACCCAGGCAGACCGGGCACACCTGGGTGTTGGGCTCGCCACCGAAGCGGTTGGCGCAGCTGCAGAACATCTTGGTCTCGGTGGACAGCTCGACGTGCACCTCGAGACCGAGGACCGGCTCGTAGCGGGCGATGACCTCGGCGTAATCCAGCAGCTCGGCGGTGGCGACAGACATGCCCCTGATCCTAGTGCGGGCGTCTCCCGCCGCCTTCGTCAGCCGAAGAACGCCGCCGCGTCCTCGTAGCGGCTCTGCGGAACCAGTTTGAGTTGGCGGACCGCGTCGGCCAGCGGCACCCGGCCGATGTCCTGGCCGCGCAGCGACACCATCATCCCGTACTCGCCGGCATGGGCGGCGTCGGCGGCGTTGACGCCGAAGCGGGTGGCCAGGACCCGGTCGTGCGGTGTCGGCGTGCCGCCGCGCTGCACGTGGCCGAGCACGGTGGTGCGCACCTCTTTCTTGATGCGCTTCTCCACCTCCACGGCCAGCTGCTGGGCCACCCCGGTGAAACGCTCGTGGCCGAACTCGTCGATGCCGCCCTGCAGCAGCTGCATCGAGCCCTCCGCAGGCTTGGCGCCTTCGGCGACGACGCAGATGAAATGCGAGTCACCGCGCACGAAACGCGCCTTGACCAGGCGGCACACCTCTTCGACGTCGAACGGCTGCTCGGGGATCAACGTCATGTGCGCACCGGCGGCCAGCCCGGCGTTGAGCGCGATCCAGCCCGCGTGGCGGCCCATCACCTCGACGAGCATGACCCGCTGATGCGACTCGGCGGTGCTGTGCAGTCGGTCGATGGCCTCGGTGGCGATGTTCAGCGCCGTGTCATGGCCGAACGTGACATCGGTGCAGTCGATGTCGTTGTCGATGGTCTTGGGCACTCCGACGACGGGCACGCCCTCCTCGGACAGCCAGCTCGCCGCAGTCAGAGTGCCCTCGCCGCCGATCGGGATCAGCACGTCGATGCCGTTGTCGTCGAGCGTCTGTTTGATCTCGTCGAGCCCGGCACGGAGCCGGTCTGGGTTGGTGCGGGCGGTCCCGAGCATCGTGCCGCCCTTGGCCAACAGTCGATCGTTGCGGTCGTCGTTGTGCAGCTGGATGCGGCGGTTCTCCAACAGCCCGCGCCACCCGTCCTGGAAACCCACCACCGACGAGCCGTAGCGGGCGTCGCAGGTGCGCACGACCGCCCGGATGACCGCGTTGAGCCCCGGGCAGTCCCCGCCTCCGGTCAGCACTCCGATCCGCATGATCTATCTCGCTCCTCGCGTGCGCATGATCTGTTCGGCTCCTCGCCGACCTATCTTGCCCTTTCAGACCGCCGTCGGCAGCGGACCGCGGGCAACCTCGAACGCGGCGCCGACACGGTAGAGCCGGTCGTCGGCCAACGCCGGCGCCATGATCTGCAGTCCCACCGGCAGTTGATCGTCCGGGGAGAGTCCCGCGGGCACCGACATTCCGCAGTGTCCGGCGAGGTTGAGCGGCAACGTGCACAGGTCGAACAGGTACATCGACAGCGGATCGTCGACCTTCTCGCCGAGGCGGAACGCTGTGCTCGGCGTCGCCGGTGAGACCAGCACGTCGACGCTGCGGTAGGCCTGGTCCAGGTCGCGCGCGATGAGGGTGCGCACCTTCTGCGCCTGGTTGTAATAGGCGTCGTAGTAACCCGCCGACAGCGCGTAGGCGCCGATCATGATGCGACGCTTGACCTCCGGCCCGAAGCCCGCGGCGCGGGTCAGGGCCATCACTTCCTCGGCGCTGTGACTTCCGTCGTCGCCGACGCGCAGGCCGTAGCGCATGCCGTCGAACTTGGCCAGGTTCGACGACACCTCCGAGGGCAGGATCAGGTAGTAGGCGGGCAGCGAGTAGTCGAAGTGCGGGCAGTCCACCTCGCTGACCTCGGCGCCGAGCGCCGTGAGCTTGTCGACCGCGTCGTTGAACGCGTTCAGCACGCCCGGCTGATAGCCCTCACCGCTGCGCAACTGTTTGACCACGCCGACGCGCAGGCCTTTGAGGTCACCGTTGGCGCCGGCTTTGGCTGCCCCGACGACGTCGGGGACGGCGGCGTCGACCGAGGTGGAATCGCGCGGATCGTGCCCGGCGACCACAGCGTGCAACAGCGCGGTGTCGAGCACCGTGCGCGCGCACGGTCCGCCCTGGTCCAGGGAGGATGCGCACGCGATCAGCCCGTACCGCGAGACCGTGCCGTAGGTGGGTTTCACGCCGACGGTCGCGGTCAGCGCTGCGGGTTGGCGGATCGACCCGCCGGTGTCGGAGCCGATGGCCAGCGGCGCCTGGAACGCCGCCAGGGCTGCCGCGCTGCCACCGCCCGAGCCGCCGGGCACCCGCTCGGTGTCCCACGGGTTGCGGGTCGGCCCGTACGCCGAGTTCTCGGTCGAGCTGCCCATGGCGAACTCGTCCATGTTGGTCTTGCCGAGGATCGGGATGCCGGCCTGGCGCAGCCGCTCGGTCACCGTGGCGTCGTAGGGCGACATCCAGCCTTCGAGGATCTTCGACCCGCAGGTGGTGGGCATGTCGGTGGTGGTGAAGACGTCCTTGAGGGCCAGCGGCACCCCGGCCAGCGGCGAGGCCGGGCTCTCGCCGGCAGCGATTTGAGCGTCGACGGCGGCCGCGGCGGCCAGCGCCTGGTCACTGCCGACGTGCAGGAACGCGTGGTAGGCGCCGTCGGTGGCGGCGATCTGGTCCAGGCAGGCCTGGGTCACCTCGGTCGAGGACACCTCTTTGGCGGCGATCTTCGCGCCGAGCGTTGCGGCGTCGAGCCGGGTCAGGTCGCTCACTCTGCTTCTCCGAGGATCCGGGGCACGGCAAAACGCCCGTCGACCGCGTTGGGCGCCTCAGCGAGCGCCTGGTCCTGGGTGAGGCAGGGCGCCGGCACATCGGGCCGGAAGACGTTGACGTCCTTGAGGGGGTTGTCGGTGGCCTCGACGCCGGTGACGTCGACGGCCTGGATCTGGCTGACATGGCCGAGGATGGCGTCGAGTTGGCCGGCGAAACTGTCCAACTCGCCGTCGGTCAAGGCGAGTCGGGCCAGTCGCGCCAGGTGCGCAACCTCGTCTCGGGAGATCTGGGACACGACCACGAAGCCTAGTTCAACGCCTCCGCGGGGCCGTCGTCCGAGTCGCCTGCGCCAGGCAGTCCGTGACACAGTGTTGCGCGTGCCTTCGTATCTGCTACGGGTCCAGCTGGAGGACAGGCCCGGCAGCCTCGGCTCCTTGGCCGTGGCCTTGGGCTCCGCGGGTGCCGACATCCTCTCGCTCGACGTGGTCGAGCGGGCCGCGGGCTACGCGGTCGACGATCTCGTCGTCGAGCTTCCGCCCGGAGCCATGCCGGACATGCTCATCACGGCCGCCGAGAAGATCAAAGGGGTCTACGTCGACAGCATCCGGCCGCACACCGGGCTACTCGAGGCCCACCGCGAGCTGGAACTGATCGACCACGTCGCCGCTGCCGACGGCACGGTCAAGCAGTTGCAGGTGCTCGTCGACCAGGCGCCCAAGGTGCTGCGCGTCGGCTGGTGCACGGTGACCAAGCTGACCGACGCGGGCCCCCAACGGGTGGTGGGCAGCTCCGGCGCCCCGGAGACGGTGGCCGCAGAAACGCCGTGGCTGCCGATCCACCGGGCCCAGGCGCTGGACGCGACCGCGGACTGGGTACCGCAGGTGTGGCGAGACATGGACACCACCTTGGCCGCCGCACCGCTGGGGGGACCGGCCACCGCCCTGGTGCTCGGTCGCCCCGGTGGTCCCGAATTCCGGCCCAGCGAGGTGGCGCGGCTGGGATACCTCGCCGGTATCGTCGCGACGATCACCGGGTAGGCGGCCACGTTCCCGGGGTGAGTCGCGGCAGTCACGGGGTCAGCCGCGGCGAGCGGACGGGCAGCTAGACCCCCTCCGGGCCCTCCTGGAGCAAGCGGCTGAAGCCGTCTTCGTCGAGCACCGGCACCCCGAGCTCGATCGCCTTGTCGTACTTGGATCCCGGCGAATCCCCGGCGACGACGTAGTCGGTCTTCTTCGACACCGACCCGGACGCCTTCCCGCCCCGGGTGATGATCGCTTCCTTGGCGCCGTCGCGGGAGAACCCGGTCAGCGACCCCGTCACCACCACGGTCAAACCTTCCAGCGTGCGCTCGATGCTGGCGTCACGCTCGTCGGCCATCCGCACGCCGGCCGCGCGCCACTTCTCGACGATTGCGCGGTGCCAGTCCACGGTGAACCAGTCGATGACCGCCGCCGCGATGGTCGGGCCCACGCCCTCGGTGGCAGCCAACTGCTCCTCGGAGGCGGACTCGATGGCCTCGAGACTGCCGAATTCGGTGGCCAGCGCACGAGCCGCGGTCGGCCCGACATGGCGGATCGACAGCGCCACCAACACCCGCCACAACGGCTGCGCCTTCGCCTGGCCGAGATTGGCCAACAGGCGCTTGCCGTTGGCCGACACTTCGCCGGCCTTCGTGGTGAACAGCTCTGTGCGCAGCAGGTCGCCTGCGGTGAGGCCGAACAGGTCACCTTCGTCGGCGATGACACCGGCCTGCAACAGAGCGGTCGCAGCCTCGTAACCCAGGCCCTCGATATCGAATGCGCCACGCCCGGCGACGTGAAACACCCTCTCCCGCAACTGCGCCGGGCACGAGCGCGAGTTCGGGCAGCGAATGTCGGCGTCACCCTCCTTGGCGGGAGCGAGTTCGGTTCCGCACTCGGGACAGTGGGTGGGCATGACGAACTCGCGCTCGGACCCGTCACGCAGGTCCACGACCGGGCCGAGCACCTCGGGGATGACGTCGCCGGCCTTGCGGATCACCACGGTGTCGCCGATGAGCACACCCTTGCGCTTGACCTCCGAGGCGTTGTGCAGCGTGGCCAGCCCGACGGTCGACCCGGCCACCTTGACCGGTTCCATGTAGGCGAACGGCGTGACCCGGCCGGTCCGCCCGACGTTGACGCGGATGTCGAGGAGTTTGGTGGTCGCCTCTTCGGGTGGGTATTTGTAGGCGACCGCCCAGCGCGGAGCGCGCGAGGTCGATCCGAGCCGGCGCTGCAGCGCGACCTCGTCGACCTTGACCACCACACCGTCGATCTCGTGATCGACGTCGTGGCGGTGTTCACCCCAGTAGGCGATGCGTTCTGTCACCGCTTCCAGTCCTTGGACCTGTGCGGTGTGGGCCGAGACCGGCAGACCCCATTGCCCCAGCGCCCGGTAGGCGTCGTGGAGTGTGGCGAACGTCAAGCCCGCAGGACCTTCCACGTGACCGAGTCCGTGGCAGATCATGCGTAGCTTGCGCCGCGCCGTGACCGCTGGGTTCTTCTGCCGCAACGAGCCCGCGGCACTGTTGCGCGGGTTTGCAAACGGCGGCTTGCCCTCGGCGACCAGTCCTGCGTTGAGTTCCTCGAAATCGGCCACCCGGAAGAACACCTCGCCGCGGACCTCGAGCACCTTCGGAACCGGGAATTCCTCGGTGCCGGTGAGCTTCTCAGGCACGTCGTCGATGGTGCGGGCGTTGAGGGTGACATCCTCGCCGGTGCGGCCGTCGCCGCGGGTCGCCGCGCGGACCAATCGTCCGTCGCGGTAGACCAGCGCCAGCGCCACGCCGTCGATCTTCAGCTCGCACAGGTAGTGCGCGCCGTCGCCGATCTCACTTCTGATGCGGGCGGCCCACGCGCCGAGCTCGTCGGGGGTGAAGACGTTGTCCAGACTCAGCATCCGCTCGAGATGGTCGGCGGAGGTGAAGTCGGTGGAGAACCCCGCACCGCCGACGAGCTGGGTGGGCGAATCGGGGGTCCGCAACTGCGGGTGGGCGTTCTCGAGCGCCTCGAGCTCCCGCAGCAACGTGTCGAACTCGGCGTCGGAGATGATCGGCGCGTCGCGTACGTAATAGCGGAACTGGTGGCCTCGCACTTCCTCGGCGAGCTCCTGCCACTGCCGACGCAGGTCGGCGTCGACGGCGTCGACAGCACCGTCGGCCTGCTCGGCCAGCGCGGCCTCGGGATCCTGACTCGCCTTGGGACTCACTCTGGCAGGTTATCGAAGGCCGCCGACACGGCGGTCCGCCCCGGCCGTCGGACCGCGCGCATAACCTGACCCCATGCCGCACCCGATCATGTTCCGCGACGACGACTTGGGCCTGGCCGAGGTCCGGCGGATCGCGCTCGGATTTCCCGAGACGTTCGAGAAGATCTCCCACGGCAGGCCGGTGTTCTGCGCCCCCAAGATGTTCGCGGTGTACGGAGGTTCGGCGAAGAGCGCCGCCGGCGCTGAGCACACCCGGTACCCGCATTGTGTGCTGGTCAAGGTCGACGACAGCGAACGGCGGGCACTGGAGCAGGACAGCCGGTTCTTCTTCCCCGCCTACATGGGACCGTTCGGCTGGCTCGGCCTGGATTTCGAGGCCGCACCGGTCGACTGGGCCGAGGTCACCGAGCTGATCGACGCGTCCTTCCGGATGGTCGCGCCCAAGAAAACAATCAAGCAGCTCGACCAACGTTGACCCATTCGGCGGTCGGACATGCTTCGATCGGAGCTGCCATGAGTTTCTCCAGCCCTTTCCCCGAAGTCGACATCCCCACCGCGAGTGTCTACGACTACCTCTTCGACGACCTCCACGACCACGACGCCGACCGTGTCGCCCTGATCGACGCGAAGTCCGGCAGACAGACCTCATACCGCGAGATGGTCGCCCGTATCGAATCCTTCGCCGGCGGATTGGCCGCCCGCGGCCTCGGCGTCGGCGATGTGGTCGGACTGCTCGCTCCGAACAGCTCGGCGTTCGCGGTCGCCTTCCACGGCATCCTGCGTGCCGGCGCGACAGCAACCACCATCAATGCGCTGTTCACGGCCAAGGACATCGCCAAGCAGCTGACCGACTCCAAGGCCACGATGTTGGTGACCGTGAGCCCGCTGCGCGAACAAGCCCGGGAGGGGGCGGCCGCGGCGGGCCTGCCTGCGGAGAACGTGGTGGTTCTCGACGGTGCGGGCCGCGACACCGACGGCCACCCCAACGCCGAGGACCTGCTCGCGGCGGGAGCCCCCGCGCCCGACGTCAGCTTCGCTCCGTCGGCGCACCTGGCGGTGCTGCCCTACAGCTCGGGCACGACCGGCAATCCCAAGGGTGTCATGCTCACCCACCGCAACCTGGTCGCCAACGTCGCCCAGATCCGGCCGCTGCACGGCATGACGAGTGACGACGTGGTGCTGGCCGTCCTGCCCTTCTTCCACATCTACGGCATGACCGTGCTGCTCAATGCGGCACTGCACGCGCGCGCCCGCCTCGTCATCATGCCGAGTTTCGACCTCGGCGAATTCCTCGGCAACATCGCCGAACACCGGTGCACCGTCGCGTTCATCGCACCTCCGGTTGCGGTCGCGCTGGCCAAGCATCCGTTGATCGACGACTACGACCTGTCCTCGCTGAACGTGGTCATGTCGGGGGCGGCACCGTTGGACGCCGACCTCGGACATGCGGTCGCCGAGCGGTTGCGGTGCACGGTCGTACAGGGATACGGCATGAGCGAGCTCAGCCCGGTCAGCCACATCACCCCATTCGACTACGGCGAGCACGACATGCGTGTCGAGGCACCGCTCAGTTCGGTCGGCTGGACGGTTTCCAATGCTGCGTCCAAGATCGTCGACCCCGAGACGGGGCGCGAAATCCCCGTTCCCGAAGAGGGTTTGAGTGAGACGGGCGAGCTCTGGTTCAAGGGCCCCAACGTCATGGCCGGGTATCTGAACAACGACGAGGCCACCAAGGCGACCATCGACGACGACGGCTGGCTGCACACCGGGGACCTGGCCCAGGTGGACGCCCACGGATGCGTCTACATCGTCGACCGACTCAAGGAGCTCATCAAGTACAAGGGCTACCAGGTGCCGCCGGCTGAACTGGAGGCCGTGCTGTTGAGCCACCCCGATATCGCCGACGCCGCGGTGGTCGGCGCACTCGACGACGAAGGCGAGGAGGTACCGAAGGCGTTCGTCGTCAAGCAGTCCGACTCTGAGTTGACCGCGGATGACGTGATGGCGTTCGTCGCCGAACACGTTGCGCCCTACAAGAAGGTCCGCAAGGTCGAGTTCATCGACGCGGTGCCGAAGTCGGCGTCGGGCAAGATTCTGCGAAAGGATCTCCGCTCGCGCTGACTTGTCACCCCCCGGAACTAGAATAGAACACATGTGGCGCTCCTAGTGTTCT
>NZ_BLTG01000045.1 GCF_017312405.1 Mycobacterium sp. PO1 | reverse complement strand
AACGTGAGCCAAGTCAGGTCCGCAAACGTTCGTAGCCCAGGCTGCGGCGCGCCCGTCAGCTGTCTCAGCACTGTCGACTCGGGTGTATGCGGCCGCATTTATAATTGTTCCATAGTCCGGCCAATGCCGTGCGGAGTGAAACTCACTGCTCGAAAGGTCAATGTCAGCTCTGTTGGCGAACTCAACATTCACAGTGTCGCCAAAGCTCCGCCGAAGCGCTTGGCCAAGTTGTCCGTCAGCGCCGATAACCAGCGTCTTGCGCGGCGGCAATGGTTTGACAGCATGCAGACGCGGGTGTCGTCTGTCCTTGTGTGAAAGAATGGCAGAATCGAGTGGAATCGGCCAGTCGATGGCCGCTGTTTCGTCCGCGAGGTTCAACGACGTGTACGGGGTGTTCGGAGAGTAGTGGTCATTCACCAGGTAGATGTACGCAGTGTCGGATTCTAGAGTCTGGTATGCATTTCCAACACCTCTAGGGACGAACACTGCCTGAGAAGGGTCTAGATGGGCCGTAAAGACAGTGCCGAAACTCGCCCCTGCGCGCAAGTCGACCCAAGCGCCGAAGACTCGTCCGGCACTCACTGACACCAGCTTGTCCCATGGCTCGGCGTGAATTCCTCGGGTTGTGCCGGCCGAGTCATTATAGGAGACATTGTTTTGTACCGGCCCGAAGTCAGGTAGTCCAGCCGCGACCATCTTTTCGCGCTGCCAGTTCTCTTTGAACCAGCCGCGGTCGTCGCGATGCACCGGCAAGTCCCACAATGAAAGGCCAGGAATTGAGGTTTTATAGGCTTGCAGCGGCTTGCCGAACTGGGTCACGACCATGTCCTTAGTCAACGAAAGATAGTCACTGTCCATACTGTGCATATAACGCTTCAGTTGCATGTTTACTGGGAGACCACCAATCTTCATGGTTGCGATACCAGTCGATTGTTGCGGCGAGGCCGCTTTCAAAGTCTCGGTAAATTGGTTGCCAGCCGAGCTCATCGCGAAGCTTGCTTGAGTCTATTGCGTAACGAAGGTCGTGGCCTACGCGGTCCTTCACGTGATCGTACGCATCGGCGGGCTGACCCATAAGATGCAGGATGAGCTCAACGACGGATTTGTTGTCCTTTTCACCATCGGCACCGATTAGGTAGGTATCACCTAATCGGCCTTTCTCTAAGATCATGAGGACTGCGGCCGAATGATCATCCGCATGTATCCAGTCCCGCACGTTGCGACCTTCGCCATAGAGTTTGGGCCGGATGCCGCGCAGGACATTAGTGATCTGCCGTGGAATGAACTTCTCAACATGTTGGTATGGGCCGTAGTTGTTGGAGCAGTTCGAGATGGTGGCCGCGACGCCGAAGGATCGGACCCATGCCCGCACCAGCAAATCACTTGCGGCCTTCGTCGACGAGTATGGCGACGAAGGGTTGTACGGCGTCGATTCAGTGAACCGCATTGGATCTTCGAGTGCTAGGTCACCGTAGACTTCGTCCGTAGAGACGTGATGGAACCGGGTGCGGTGACGTCGAGCTGCCTCTAGCAATGCAAAAGAACCGACGATGTTTGTCTGCAGGAACGGGCTTGGGTCGTTGAGAGAATTGTCGTTGTGGGACTCTGCCGCGAAGTGAACAACCGCGTCGGCATCGGCAACAAGATCGTCGGTCGACAAAGAGTCAGCGACGTCTCCCTCAATGAAAGTAAGCCGGGATTGGGGAAGGCCAACGAGCGATGCGCGATTGCCCGCGTAAGTGAGCTTGTCGAGAACTGTCACATGATGATCTGTGTGATTAATGACGTGATGGACGAAGTTTGAGCCGATGAAACCTGCCCCACCGGTAACCAGCAGTCGCGCCATCAAAGCCCTCTGTCCAAGAGGCTCAGTAAGTAGGTGCCATAACCGGATTTGACTAATGTTTCGGCACGCGTGCGCAACTCTTCATCCGTGAGGTAGCCCTGCCGCCACGCGATTTCTTCCGGGACGCCAATCTTTAGGCCCGTTCGGCGCTCTATGGTGCGCACATACTCGGCGGCATCGGTCATTTGGTCGAAGGTGCCGGTGTCTAGCCACGCTGTTCCGCGCGGCAGTACCTGAACTTTAAGCCGCCCTTGATCGAGGTAAGCGCGATTAACGTCGGTAATCTCATACTCGCCGCGGTTGCTGGGCGTGAGTTCGCGCGCGATGGAAACCACGTTGTTGTCGTAGAAGTAAAGCCCGGGTATTGCGTAGTTGCTCTTTGGGTTCTTGGGCTTCTCTTCGAGCGACATCGCAAGCCCCCTGCTGTCGAACTCGATTACCCCGTAGGCCGAAGGCTCGGCGACCCAGTAGGCAAAAATGGCCCCCCCGTCGACCGTTGCAAATCTTGCCAGTTGCGTCCCCAGGCCGGGGCCGTAGAGAAGGTTGTCGCCTAGAACTAGCGCTACCGAGCCGCTGCCGATGAATTCGGCTCCGATGGTGAACGCTTGAGCGAGCCCGTCCGGTGATGGCTGCTGGGCGTAGACGATGGAAACCCCGAAATGGGACCCATCGCCCAATAGGCGTTCGAACGACGATGCGTCGTGCGGTGTAGTGATGACGAGGATGTCGCGGATGCCGGCGAGCATAAGGGTCGACAGTGGGTAGTACACCATCGGTTTGTCGTAGACAGGCACCAGTTGCTTCGAGACGCCGAGCGTAATCGGATGCAGCCGTGTGCCTGATCCCCCGGCCAAAATGATCCCCCGCATTTAGTCATCGTGACACAGGCTGGTATCGCGGGCAGAGCCCCGTGATGCAGATGTGAACAATGGCAGCCGCACTGTTAGGTTGTGTGGACGGGCGCGCTGCTGCTAGGCGTGGCTGATTTTTCGGATCGATACAGGGAGTCCCTTGCAACTGCTCTTCGTTTGCACGGGCAACATCTGCAGATCGCCGACTGCCGAGCGCCTGGCAAGGGCCTACGGTGTCCGGTCCTCAGTTGAGAACGTTTTCGTCGCAAGTGCGGGCACGCGCGCGGTGGTCGGCCACCCGATTCATCCCGATGCTGTGCAGGTCCTTGAACGGCTCGGTGGCGTTACGACGGGGTTCAGCGCGCGGCAACTGACAGCCCGCATTGCCGCCGGCGCGGATCTCATCATCACGATGACCAGAGCGCATAGAGACTCGGTGCTGGAGCTTGCGCCGAGCAAACTTCACCGCACGTTCATGCTGGGAGAACTCGCACAGCTTGCTTCCAGATTTGACGCTGAGACTGTCGGGGACCTGCCCTCAGTTCGCTCGCAATTGCAGGCAACAGATGCGCTCGACGTTCCGGATCCAATCGGGCTGGGGCCGCATGCCTTCGAGGTGGCCGGAGCCCTGATATCTGACTTGATCCCGCCGGTTATGGACCTCTGTGCTCGTTCTTTGGATTGAGCAGTTGGTCGTGAGGTGCCTGGTTTCAGGTGACCGTCGTGCGCTTCTGCCCTCATCTCGAGCTGGTCAGCCCACAAAACCTCGCGACCGCCACTCCACTCATAGTGTTGCAAACCGGTTAACTGTTCGTGTCCGACGAGCCCGAACCTGGCAGGTGCTGAGCGAACACCCCCGAAGTGTTGAGAACATCGCCTCGGGTGGGATAAAGTTCCTGACCAAGGGGAGAGTACTGGGGGGACAGTGACGGCGCTAAATGACCACATATCGACATCAGCAAACCTGGTGCCAATACCTGGAAAGATACCGACCTGGCAGCAGGCGTATGCCCTGCGGCTTGTCATCGTCGACCTGGCAGCCGTTGTTCTCGCTGTCGGTCTAGCTCAGTGGCTTCGTTTTGGGACAACGTTACCCGGGCTAGAACAATCCGGTTTGCTCTGGAATTACACCGTGGTTTCGGCGTTGATAGCCGTTACTTGGATGGCGGCGCTGTCGATCAATCGATCGCGATCCACGCGTGTTATCGGTTCCGGGACGGAAGAATATCGGCGCGTCTGGCTCGCGACCCTCTCTGTGTTTGGTTTAGTTGCCATCGTCTCGATGTTGTTAAAGCTGGAAATTGCACGCGGCTACCTGGTGATCGCCTTACCTGTTGGCTTGTTGCTGCTAACGCTGGGGCGTTGGGCTGCCCGGCAGTTCGTTGTTGCCTCCCGGCGGAGACACGGGCACTGCATCACCCGCGTGCTAGTAGTCGGTAATAGCGCAGCGGTGCGCGATCTAACTAAGTCTCTGGCGCGGGAGCCAACGTCCGAGTATCAAGTGGTCGGCGCATGCATACCGGGGCCTATCCATCGCCCCGCAGTGGAGGTACCCGGTGTAGGTTCCGTCCCGACGTTCGGTGACGAATCGAATGTGGTCGACGCTGTCCTTGCGACGGGCAGTCATGCCGTCGCCGTGACTGCCACAGAGCGACTCGATGGTCGTGGCATCCGTGATCTGTCGTGGGAGTTGGAGAAGTTGGATATCGACCTGCTCGTTTCACCGGGTGTGGTCGACGTCGCTGGGCCGCGGCTGCAGATGCGTCCGGTCTGCGGTTTGCCGCTGATCCACGTCGAGAAACCTCAGTACAGCGGGGCGAAGCGGTTCCAGAAGCGCTTCTTCGATATTGCGTTCTCGAGCACAGTGCTGCTGTGCGGACTTCCATTTCTTCTCGTGGTCGCGCTCGCGATCAAACTCACCAGCAGGGGGCCAGTCTTCTACCGTGCTGAACGGATCGGTCTCGACGGCAAGCCCTTCGAGATGATCAAGTTCCGCACCATGGTCGATGGCGCCGACCAGATGGTGGAGAAGCTGGCCGCACTCAATGAGAGCGACGGTGGCGTTCTGTTCAAGATTCGGCAGGATCCTCGCGTCACACCTGTAGGCAAGCTGTTGCGAAAGTTCAGCATCGACGAATTGCCGCAGTTCATTAACGTTCTCAAGCGTGACATGAGTGTCGTCGGTCCTCGCCCGCCGCTGGGCAAAGAAGTGGACACCTACGACGACCACGCCATGAAGCGGTTGCTCGTCCGGCCCGGTATCACCGGGCTCTGGCAGGTCAGTGGACGTTCCGACCTGTCGTGGGAAGACTCGGTGCGTCTGGACCTCTTCTACGTGGAGAACTGGTCGATGATCTCCGACCTATTGATCGCCTTGAAAACCGTCAAGGCAGTTTTCAGCCACTCCGGAGCGTACTAGCCTCCCGCGAGCCAAGGTTCTTCGCAGCGCCGCTCCTCTCAGCGACTGAACAGTCGCGCGGTGAGCCCGCCCAGGCGGGAGAGCAGGCCAGCGCCTGCCGGCCGAAACTGCGCACATTCGCAAGCAGAACAGTCCGTCCCTGCCCGGTAGTGCTCGTGCGCTGAGCGGTGGTGCCCGCACCTGCATTCAGCCCCCTGCACGCACCCAAAACTACGCCGCGGTTGTGCCCCGCTCACTTCGTTCGGCGGAATGGGAGCCGTGCGGGATCAAGATCGCCATTTCGTTCCGCTCATGCCTCATCGCAGTACAGTTTCCCCGTGGGTTACCCGAACAATGTGCTAGCCAAGGACGAGCACGTCGTCCTGCACCGCCACCCGCATTGGGGGCGGCTGACCGTTCCCGCGCTACTGCTCATCGTCGCCAGCGCCGCCGCCGCGTTCATCGCCGGCTACGTCAACACCCTGGACTGGGAGTCCAACGCCAAGAACACCGTGCACCTGGTGATCGCCGGGATCTGGCTGATCCTCGTGCTGTGGCTGACGGTCTGGCCGTTTCTGAACTGGTGGACCACTCATTTCGTCATCACCGACCGCCGCGTCATGTACCGCCACGGCCTGGTAACCCGCCAGGGCATCGACATCCCGCTGGCCCGCATCAACAGCGTCGAGTTCCGGCACAGCCTCATCGACCGAATGCTGCGCACCGGCACGCTCATCATCGAATCCGCCGCGCAGGACCCACTGGAGTTCGAGGACATCCCGAACGTCGAACGGGTGCACTCACTGCTCTATCACGAGGTCTTCGACACGCTCGGGTCCGAGGAAGCCCCTAGCTGACGCTTGCGCCGGCGCGACAGCAGCGTGATCGCCACCAGCAGCAACCCCAGCACGACGACGGCCGCGATCGCCACCCACACCGGCCAGCCCTGCGCGTCCTGCGCGGCCGGCGGCTCGGCGTCCTCGGCTCCGATCGCAAGATTGGTCACCTCACCGCCCTCGCCGGCGGCCAGCACGTTGCCCTGCAAGCTCGACCAGTTGTCCGGCTGCGCATCGATGTAGCCGAACAACGGATCCAGCAGTGACCATGCCCCGCTGGTGCTCACCAGCACCACGGTGCGGTCGCGCGACTCGTCGGCGAACACCTGGATCGACCCCAACCCGTTGGGGATGTCGGCGCGCAGCGCCTCCGGCAGGTCGACCTGCACCGCTGCGCTCTCCCCGCCGACCGGCGGACGCAGCGACGTCTGCTGCAGCGTCGAGGCGTTCGCCACGATCAGCGCCCCGGTCTCGGCGTCGGCGGCGTCGTTGACCGCCACCACCCGCGGCGTCAGCGGCGTGCTCGTCAGCCGCGCGATGTCGGCCACCACCTGCGTCGCGTAATCCAGCTGATCGGGGCTGGTGCCGTCCATCGCCACCAGGAACTCCGGGCTCAGCGCCGACGGCACGGCGTCGAACCCGCCCGGCGTCGGGCCGCCTCGGCGCACCGTCACCGTCGATTCCGGATCGAGCTGGAATGTCAGCGGCGCGATCATCGGGTTGCACAGCTGGCGCGGGCTGTAGGTCAATGCGAACTCCAGACCGATCCGCTGCCGCAACACCTCACCCGGCACCTCGAACGTCGCATCCACCTCGCCGCTCGAACTCAGCGGCGCGCTGTATACCGCCTGCCCGTTCACGCTGACCATCACCGTCGCCGCGTCCAGGTCGGCGACCGGGGTGTGGCCGGCCTTCAGGTTCACCGTCATAGCGTCCACCCGGTCCGCGCCCAGCGCGGCGCGGTCCACCCCGACGGTCAGATCGGCGGTGCGCAAAACCGACGCCTCACCGCTGAGGCCCAACTCCTCGAAGGTGAACTCGTCGGTCTGCGGACCTGCCTCGGAGCCGGGCTGATCGACGCGCACGGTGGGGCCCTGCGCCAGCGACTGCAACTGATTGACCAACAGTGACGCTTGATCGCTGAGCTGACCACCCCGGCCGGTGACCCGCAGAAACACATTCGGCTGGTTTCCGTTCACCAGAGCCATTCCCGCGTCACCGCTTTCGACCACCACCGCACGGGTGAACTGCGGCGCCGGCGGGGGAGTGGCGCCGCGGGACTGCTTCACCACGGTGATTGCTGGATCTTGCGATCGGTACGCGCGTGCCACCGCAGAGGCCAAAGTGAGCACCGATTGTGCTTCGCTGTCGTTGGCCTCGACGGGCGTGTAGATCGTCAGGCGCTGCAGCACAGGAGGAAAGAACTCGGCGATCGGTCAGCGTGAGCAGGTGCAATACCACCGAGAGCCGCGGCCTACAACGCGAACGCGCGGTCGTAGACGTCGAACACCGCGCGGCGCGAATAGGTTCTGGCGAAGTGCTCGCCGGCCTCTTTTGACATTTGCTCGTTGGTTTCTTCGGATGTCAGCGAGCACAGCAACTCCGCCATGTCGTCGGGTTCGGTGGCGATCCCGATGCCGGTGCCGGGTCCGCTGGCGATGCCTTCGGCGCCAACGGGAGTCGACACCACCGGTAGTGACCGGCCGAGCGCCTCGAACACCTTGAGCTTGATACCGGAGCCGAACCGCAGCGGATTCAGCAGCGCGGCGGCGCGGTCGAGCGCCTCGCCGAGGTCAGGGACATATCCCTCCATGGTGACGCTGTCGCCCATTTCGGCTATCAGCGTCACCAACCGCTGCGGCGCATCCCGGCCGATCACCCGCAAGTGGGCGTTCGGCATGCGGGCTAGCACCAACGGCCACACCGTGCGCAAGAACGACTGCAGCCCATCTTCGTTGTGTGGCAACGACAGCAAGCCCAGGAACACGAACTCGGGAGCTCCCGTATAGCGGCGGCCGGCCGAGGGGGAGATGGTGACCAGCGGTGGCACGGCCTGAATGCGCTCGGGCGCCACACCGGTCCGGCGCTGCAACTCGGCGGCTTCGCCGTCGTTGACCAGCAGGCAGCGGCGGAACCTGTGCGCGGTCCGATTCTCACTGCGCAGCACCAGCCGACGCTCCAGGCGGAGCAACGCCGACCTGCTGACGCGGTTGGATTCCAACGGACGCAGGCGCGGCGGAACGTGTTGAGCGAAGTTGGCCAGCGGGTTGATGTCGACGTCGCCGTAACGGGCCGTCGCCTCCAGCATCCTGCTGTATCGCTCCGAGAACAGGTCGTCGAGATAACAGATCTGCCGGGCGGCAACATCGTCGGCGGCGTATTGCGCCATCCGGACGGTGTCATACACCTGCAGCTCAGGGCGGATTTGCTCGAGAGCGTCGGCGATCGCCATCCCGGTTTGCCGCGAGCCCAGGAACGCCTCTTGGAGGCTGGCCCGCCCCCTCGCCACCTTGCCCACCAGATTCCGCACGAGGTCGGCCCGGCTGGGCGCCGGCACCTGGTGTAGGCGCACCGGAAAATCCGCCGCCTCCGACGTCCCCACCTTGATGTAATGCACATTGTCAGGCCCGTACCGCTCGGCGAAGTAGTCGAGGAAACCCGCCAGGACCACCTTCTTGCCGGCGTCGGTGGGATACGGGTCCACGGGACTGATCAGCGCAACCGACACGTCAGCATCTTTGCACAGAATTATTCGCCGGACGCCGCGGTTCGGCGGGCAAGCCGGTAGCCTCTGGACCTGAAAGATGGTCATGCAGACGCATATCCGGTGCAGGTCGGAACAGCGATGGTGCGTCGTGCGCTGGGGGGTGTGGTGACAGGTTCGGAACCGGGCGGACGACGCCGCTCCGAACCTGTCCGTGCCTCCGGGCCCGAGGAGACCGACGTCGCGGCGGCGGCCGAAGCCGGCGGCGGGGATACGCCGTCCATGCCGTCCACCGGTCGCCAAACCCTCTGGAACTACCTGATTTTCGCGCTCAGCAAGAGCTCGACACTGCTGATGACCATCGTCGTCGCCCGGATCCTGACCCCCACCGAGTTCGGTGTGTTCGCCCTCGCGGTGTTGGTCGTCAACCTGTTCGACTACGTCAAAGACCTCGGCGTCGCGTCCGCATTGGTGCAGAACCGGCGCGACTGGCGGGTGCTGGCCCCCACCGGGTTGACGCTCTCGGTGCTGTTCGGGCTGCTTGCCAGCGGCCTGCTCGCTGCCTTCGCCGGTGTCGCCGCGAACATCCTCGGCGAGCCGGAGCTGACCAACCTGATCCGGGTCCTGGCCATCGGACTGGCGATCTCGGCGCTCAGCGTCGTCCCGAGCGCCTGGCTGCGTAGGTCGATGAACTTCTCGGCCCGGCTGATGCCGGAATTCGTCGGGGCGCTGACCAAAACCGGGCTGACGATCGGGCTGGCCGCCGCCGGGTTCGGTGTCTGGAGCCTGGCCTACGGCCAACTGGCGGCGTCGATCGTGATGACGATTCTGTACTGGTGGGTGGCCCACGTGCGCTTCGGCCTCAGCCTCGACGGGCCGGTAGCCCGTGAGCTGATTCGGTTCGGGCTGCCCGTCACCGCGGTGACCCTGCTTGCCTACGCTATTTACAACGTCGACTATCTGGCCGTCGGTGAACGCCTCGGCGCCACCGAACTCGGTCTCTACACCCTCGCCTACCGCATCCCCGAACTGGTCGTGCTCAGCCTGTGCGTGGTGGTCAGTGAGGTGCTGTTCAGCGCGCTGTCGGGATTACAGCACGACCGTGCGGCCTTGACCGCGCACTACCTGCAGGCCCTGACCGTGGTAGCGGCCCTGACCATTCCCATCGGCCTCGGGCTCGCCGTCGCCGCGCAGCCGGTCGTCGCGACGATGTACGGCAGCCAATACGCCGAATCGGCGCCCATCCTGTCCGTGTTGGCCGTGTTCACCGTCGTGTACTCGGCGTCGTTTCACGCCGGCGACGTGTTCAAGGCGATCGGCCGCCCAGGCATCCTCACCGCGATCAACGCCGGCAAACTGGCCGTGCTGATCGGGCCGATCTGGTGGGCTGCCGGACACAGCGCGCTGATGGTGGCGTGGGCGCTGCTGGCGGTCGAGGTGCTCCACTTCCTGGTCCGCATGTCTGTGCTGCGGTGGCTGACCGGAACCGGCTGGGGGGCGGTGGCCGGGGCGCTGTGGCGCCCCGCCGCCGCGGCGCTGCCGATGGGACTGGTGCTGCTCGCCCTGGCCCGCGTGATCGACCGTCTCGCCGACCCGCTGGAGCTGCTGCTCCTCGTCGTTGTCGGCGTGGTCGTCTACGTGCTGCTATTACGATTCACGGCACCCCAACTGGTCAAGACCGCGTACGGCGCAGTGCGGCGGCGGCTTTCCCGCTCGGCGGGGACATCGGAAAATCGGGTGAAAGAAGGGCCATGACGAAGCGTCGAATCACTGTGGTGGTCCTCGCGTTGATCGGCGCCGTGCTGGGCGCGGCGATCGGGGCGGTGCTGGGCGCGAGCTCGAGCCGCTACGTCGCGATGGCCAACGTCGCGTTCCTGCCCGCACCCGAGTTGAGTTCCGAGGAGGCGTCGAGCTTCTGGGAGGTGCTGACCCGCGGGCAGATCACCCGAACGGCTGCCATCATCTACGACGACCCGCGCTGGCTGTCCGAGGCGGCCGCCGACGCCGGCGTGCCGCGCGACGACCTGACGTTGGCGGCGTCCGCGCTGCCGGACACCACCATGTTGTCGGTCACCGTCACCGCCGGCTCACCCGATGCCGCCGAGACGGCACTGAACACGGTGCTGGTGACCGCGACGCCCGAAGTGAGTTCGCTGGCGGCGCCGTTCTTCGTCAAAGTGCTGTGGCCCACCGAGAACAGCTCGTGGGCCGAGCCCGCACCGAGCCGGACTCAACTGGCCGCCGCGGGTGCCCTCGGCGGACTGCTGCTCGGAGCGGGCGTCGGCTGGTTTCTGCAGCGACGTCGCCCCACCGCCGAAATGCCGGGCCGGCACGCCGGCATGCCCGGTCGGCACTCCGACGGCCCGCATGCCGACGCTATCTCCGGTCGGCCCGCCGACGAAATCTCCGGTCGGCCCGCCGACGAGGGCCCGGCCGCCAGCCCGTCAGGCGACGGGCACCCAGCCGGCGCCGTCCGGGACTCATGAGTCGTCACACCCGAACCGATCGAACCGATCTCGCGCTGCTGTCCCTGGCCGCGGGCGGCGCCGTGTTCGGTGCACTGATCATCCTCGGCTCGCGCAGTGAACTTCTTCTCATCGCCGCGCCGATCGGTGCGGTCGCCCTGATGCTTGCGGCGCGTCGCCCGCTGGTCGCGCTCGGCATCATGGTCGCCATCGAGTTCACCAACCTGTCCGGCCTGCTCGCCGAACGCAGCGGGATACCGATCTTCCAGGCGTCCCTGCTGCTGGGAGTGGTCGCCATCGGTCTGGCGCTGCGCGACCCGGAACTCCGCAGCCGCATCAACGGCTGGACCGTCGTCTGCGCCGGACTGCTCGGCGTCTACGTCGCCACCCAGGGGATCGCCCTGATCGGCAGCGTCGACCCGGTGGAATCGGCGGCCGCGTTGCAACGCCACGTGATCGACTGTGCATTCGTCATGGTGGTGCTGATCCTCATCCAGCTCACCGCGCGGCCCTGGGCGGTGGCCGCCGTCATCGTCGTCACGCTCGCGGCGATCTGCTCGCTGACCATCATCAGCCAGGTCTTCTTCGACGGCACCGCCACCTTCGGCGGATTGTCCACGGTCACCACGGCATCAGGTGAACTGGTGACCACGCTGCGGTACGGCGGGCCGCTACCCGACTCGAACTTTTGGGGCCGGCACCTGGTGATGGGACTGCCGATGGCGGCGGCGCTGCTGACCCGCGCGCTGCGCAGCAGGCAGGACGTCACCGTGGCCGGGTGGGGGAGTGCGCTGCTCCTGCTGCTCGGCGGCATCTACCTGACCCAGTCCCGTGGCACCTTCCTGGCCGCCGGCGTCGCGATCGCCGTGTGGTTCGTCGCCGTCGAACCGCGGGTGCGGCGGTGGGCGCTGATCCTGATCCCGACCTCCGCGGCCGTCCTGGTGGTGCCCGGCGTCGGCAACAGGCTCATCGCCGCGCTCGAGGACTTCCTGCAGGCCGACGTGCAGACCGACATCGACCCCTCGGTCGCGCAGCGCCTCGCCGCTCAGCAGGAGGCGTGGGCGATGTTCGCGGAGCGGCCCGTGTTCGGGTTCGGGCCGGCGACGTTTCCCGGTGAGGTGATCAACTTCGCCGGCCGGGTACCCACCGCGGTCCGGGAACCGACCAACGCCCCACACAACTTGTACGCCGAGCTCGCCGCCGAGGCGGGCTGGGTAGGGCTGATCGGGTGGGCGGTCGTGATCCTCGGATTTCTGGCGGTCGTCGTGTTGGGAATTCTGACGAATCCGCTGTCCCGCGACCGTGTTCTGGCCGCCGCGGTGTGCGCCGCGCTGGTGGCGTGGTCGGTGGCCAGCATCGGCCTGCACATGGCGTACTTCCGCACCTTCGGAGTCGTGCTCGCGCTGGCCGGGGGACTCGCGCCGGCGTGGCCGGCGGCGGCCGAGCCGTTACGCCAGCTGATCCGCGGCGCACTGGCGTGGGGCCTGGCCGGCCTGCTGGGCCTCGGAGCGTGCTGGGCGCTGCTCTCGGCGAGCAGCTCTGCCGCGGTCACCGTGCGCCAGCCGATGACGGTGGTACCGGCCGGGGCCGTCGACGGCTGGTACGCGTACGCGCTCGACATCCGCTCCCGGGTGGAACTGCTGCCCACCTTCGCGACCCTGATGGATCAGCGTGGCTCGTCAGTCGACATTGTCGCTGACCCGGTGCGCGGCGTGCTGGTGTTCACCACCACCGCCCCCAGCGTCGATGCCGCGCGTGATGACATCCGGCTCGCCGTCGCCGAGGCCGAAACCTCCCTGCGCAGCAGCATCGGCTATCAGCAGTATGCGCTGCAGACCGTCGGCAGCATGCGGGTGTTCGACGTGCAGCAACGCTCACCGCTGGCCACGATCGCGGCGGTCGCCGTCGGGGCCGGCACCACGGTGGCGGCCGGCCTGTGGTTGCTGCGGGCCGCGCGGCGCCGCGTCGAGCCCACCGTCACCCCACCGCAGGAGGCGACACCGGTACCGTGACCAAACCCGCCAAACCCATTGTTCTCGTCGAGATGTCGCCCTCGGGCGGGCTGTTCCAGTTCGCGTTCGAGCTGGGCAGCGCGCTGGCCGCCCGCGGCGAGTGCGTCGAGCTGTGGACCGGACCCCGACCCGAACTGGATTCGACGCAGCGGGGTTTCACGGTGCGTCCGGTTCTTCCCACCTGGCACCCCGGTGACACCGAGGTGCACTCCCGGGTGTTCCGGCTCGCGCGACGGGCCGTGCGCGCAGCGCAGCTCGTTCTCGCCTGGACGGTGTTGAGCGTGCGACTGCTCGCGACACGTCCGCGGGCGGTGCTGTGGTCGCAGTGGCGGTTCGCATTCGAACCGCTGTTCGTGGCCGCCCTGGCGACGGTGTTGCGCGCCAGCACTCTCGGGCTCATCGCCCACGAGCCGCTGCCGCGGTCGGACGCCAAGGACACCAGCACCCCGAAATCCGGCAAGCTGCTCACCCGGGCGTTCCGCGCCGCCTGGCAGCGGCTGGATGTGGCCTTCGTGCTCGGCCCGCGCACTCGCGACATGGCCGTCTCCTACTGGCAGCCGCGATGCCCGGTCGTCGTCATCCCGCACGGTGCCGAACCCGGTCTGCGCGGCGGCACGCAAGTGCGCGCCGTCACCGACACCGAACCGGTGGTGCTGTTCTTCGGGGTTTGGTCGAAGTACAAGGGTATCGAGATCCTGCTGGACGCTTTCGTGCTCGTGCGCGACCAGATCCCCGAGGCCAGGCTGGTGCTCGCCGGCGCGCCCAGCGCCGACATCGACGTCGCCGCAGTCCTCGAGCGTTGCGACCGGATCGGCAACATCGATGCCCGTCCCGGCTATGTCGCCGTCGATGACGTCGCCGGACTGTTCGACGCCGCGCGCGTGGTCGCCACTCCTTACATTCGCGCCACCCAGAGCGGTGTGGCGCATCTGGCCTACACGTTCGGTCGCCCCGTCGTTGCCTCCGATATCGGTGACCTCGCCGACGTCATCGTCGACCGTGCGACCGGGCTGCTCGTGGAGCCCGCTGACGCAACGGCGCTGGCCGTTGCCCTCGTTGAGTTGCTGCGCGACCCCGAGCTGGCAGCCCGGCTCGGCGCAGCGGGCGAAGCCAGCGTCACCGACGCCTGGGCGGTCGCCGCGGAGCGGGTCGCCGACGCGCTCGCCGATCCGAAACACGTTGCACAGAAGGAGAATCAGTGAGGCGGCAGACGATAGCGGTGGCCGTAGCTGTGCTGGCCGGCGCGGTGGGCTGCACGTCACCGCCGACAGACGACACACTTGCCAGCCCGTTCTCTGACAGCAGCCCGTGGCGGCAGCCGATCCCGGCCGAGGTACGCGTCGACCCGCAGAGCACCGCGATGATCGCGGCGGTGCAACCCGAGCCCGCGCTGAACGCGAACCTGGGGGAGTACGGCATCCCGATCGTCGCGGTCGACGGCGACACCCCCACCCATACCGTGACGTGCACGCGCATCGATTACGGCATCTGCCCGTTCGCCGGGTGGCCCGTTGCCATCCCCGACGGAGCCGAACCCAACTCCGGTTCCGACGGCGTGCTGGTCACCGTCGACGAATCGGCCGGCACCATCTTCGAATTCTGGCGCGCAACCCATGACGGCGACACCTGGAGCACCGAATTCGCGGCCGTCAACAGTCTGCGCGGCTCGGGATGGGGCGGCGCCGCCACCGGCTCGGGTGCCTCCCGGCTCGGTGGGGTGATCCGGCTCGCCGAGATCGCCGACGGCGAGATCCCGCACGCCTTGGCGCTGCAATCGAACAACGCCTGCCCGACGTTCCGCCCGCCGGCTCTCAAGAGCGACGGATACTCGACGCGACCCGACTGCATCCCCGAAGGCGCGCGCCTGCAACTGGACCCCGCCGTCGACCTGGACGCGTTGAATCTGCGACCCGGCGAGTTGGCGGTGGCCCGGGCGATGCAGCGTTACGGCGGCTACCTGATGGACGTGTCCGCCGCACCGCTGAGCGTCAGCTTCGAACTCGACCGCGATGCCGCCCCGGGCGAGGTGGGCCAGACCTATTCCGACGCCGGTTTCCGCTGGGACTACGACGCGATGGAGAACGTGCCATGGGACAGACTGAGAGTGCTGGAATGACAACCGGAATCAAAGCCCTCGTGCTCATCGACGCGTTCCGCATGGGCGGCGCCGAAACACTGCTGGCGCCGATGATCAGCGCTTCCCGCGACACCGACGTCACGATGGACGTCGTCAGCATCTCGCCCGCCGAGTGGAACTCCGAGAAGACCATGGCGATTCTCGCCGAGGCGGGAATCAGCACCCGCTCGTTGGGGATTCGGCGCTTGCTCGATCCCGTGGCGCTGCCACGGCTGGTCCGCACCATCCGGGCCGGGCGCTACGACATCGTGCACGCGCACCTCGAGATGGCCATGACGCTGGCCGTACCCGCCGGTCTACTGGTTCGGCGGCCGGTCGTGTGCACGTTTCACCACGTCGCGCACCCGCTGACCGGCCGCGCCGCCAAACGCGAGCGCCTGGCCGTGGAAGCGGCGACCCGCTCGCGGCGCGCGCTGTTCGTCTCCGAGGCGTCGCGGCGGTCCTTCGCCGAAACGTATCGCCCGCACCGCATGCCCGACAACTGGGAAGTCATGCACAACGGCATCGACATCACCAACTTCTCCCCGGGCCCGGCCAGCCCACAGGTGCACAGCGACCTCGCCGCCAGCAACGCCGGTCCCGTCGTCGTGCTGCCCGCCGCATTCCGCGACTTCAAGGGCATCCCGATCGCGATCCGCGCCTGGCCGCAGGTACTCGCGCGGCATCCGGATGCCGTCCTCGCCCTGACCGGTGGCGGCGAACTCGAAGACGACCTGCGCCGACTGGTCGCCGAACTCGGACTGGAAAACTCGGTGATCTTCGTCGGCGTGCGCACCGACATGCCCGAGGTCTACCGCGCCGCCGATGTCGTGCTGTTGCCGTCCACGTACGGCGAGAACCTGCCGACCGTGCTCATCGAGGCGTCGGCCACCGAGTGCGCCATCGCGGCGTCACGGATCGGCGGGATCCCCGACATCGTGCCCGACGGCGAAACCGGGTTGCTGTTCGAGGCCGGGTCCACCGAAGGCCTGGCCGATGCGGTGTGCCGTCTGCTCGACGACGCCGAGCTGCGCCGCACCCTGGGCACGGCAGCCGGCGAACGAGCACGGCAGGAGTTCTCGGCCACCGCCTGGGTGCAGCGCCTGCGCACCACCTACCTCGAGGCGATCGGCTCCCGGCAGTGAGCCGACCGCACATCGTCTACCTGGTGTCCCGATTCCCGGTCACCTCCGAGACGTTCATCGTCCGCGAACTCGAGGCGCTCGACCGGCTGGACCGGTACGACCTCGAGATCAGGTCACTGTTCCCGTCCCCGGATACTGCGGTGCACGACATCGCCCGCCGGTGGACGCAGCGCCTCGTTCGGCCCTCCGCGCCGCAGGGTCTCGCGGGCTTCGCCTGGGCGATGCTCACCCGCCCGGTCTCGACACTGCGAGTGCTCGCCGCTGTCACCGCCGGCTATCTCCGGCATCCCCCCTTGCTGGTGCGGGCCCTGACGACGGTGCTGCTGGCATGTGCCCACGCCCGGGATCTCGCGCAATCCGGCCGCCCCTGTCACATCCATGCGCACTACGCGACGTACCCGGCGTTGGCCGCGTGGGTGTGCCGGAAGCTCGTCGGGTGCTCCTACAGCTTCACCGCGCACGCCCACGACATCCAGGTCGACACGTCGATGCTGGACCGCAAGATCGCCGGCGCCCGCTACGTGGTGACGATCTCCGAGTACAACCGGGCGCTGCTCGAGCACCACAACGCCACCGGAACACCCATCCGCGTCGTGCACGCCGGCATCGACACCACGGCCTACACCTTTCGGCCCCGCGGCATCCCGCTCGACGGGCCAGTGCGGACGCTGACCGTCGCCTCACTGCAGCAGTACAAAGGCCATGCCGTGCTGCTGGCCGCGCTGGCGCAGGGTGGACCCGAGGTGGACCGCATCACGCTCGACCTCATCGGCGACGGTGTGCTGCGTGCCGACCTCGAAGACCGTGTCGACCGACTGGGGCTGCGTGAGCGGGTGCGGTTCCGGGGCAGCTGCAGCGAGCAGGAAGTGCGCGGCGCGCTCGACGCCGCCGACCTGTTCGTGCTGCCGAGCATCGTGGCCGACGACGGCCAGATGGAAGGTCTGCCGGTGGCTCTCATGGAAGCCCTGGCGTGCGGTGTGCCGACGATCTCGACCAGACTGTCCGGGATCCCGGAGATCGTCGTCGACGGCGTCACCGGTCTGCTGGCGACGCCCGCCGATCCCGAGAGTCTCAACGAGGTCCTCGCCGCGATGGTCCGCCGGGGCGGCGATGCGGTCGAGTTCGCCGCGGCGGGGCGGCGACTGGTGACCACCGAATTCGACCTCCACGAGTCGATCGTCGCGCTGACCGGGCTCATGTCGGAGTATCTGCCCGCGGTTTGACGTGCGCGGGGTAACCGTGGACACGCAGCCGATTCGTTAGCGGGCGACTTTGTCGACTTCTGTGTTTGCTCCCCGCCTCCGGTGGAGTATCTTCTCTTCACCGGTCTCGAACAAGGTTGGGGGAGAGGACATGTCAGTTGAGCGCGAGTCCAAGATCTTGCACTGGCAAGCATCGTCCGATTCCCGTCCGGGCAGCAACCAGTCATTTGCTGAGCAAAAGTTTGCTGAAACCGTCGGCGGTCGTCGAGTTCCTGTCGTGCCGCTCGGCCGCCGCCGGGCGAATGGGAGCCCCTTCCTGAGCGATCCCAAGCGAATCGGCCGCGTCGGTGCGCTGGCCGTGATGCTCGGTGTGGGAGCCGCGCTCGTCGCCGCACCGGGAATCGCATCCGCCGACAAACCCGACTCCGGTTCGCCACGATCGTCCACCGAACGCGCGCAGGGATCAGGGTCCGACACCAACGCCGGTTCGTCGGCCGGCCGCGCATCGAACGACCGTTCTTCGGCCGGCGACAAGCGCGAGCCGAAGAAAAAGAAGAAGGACGACGACAGTGCCTCCGATCGGGGACCCGGGGCGCCGGGCGGCTCGTCGACCACAACCGACGACGACGGCCAAGACGACGACGACTCGGTCCGCGACTCCGACGACGTCGACTCCGACGACTCGCGCGCCTCGGGCCCGTCAGACGCCTCGGGCACGACAGACGCCGCGAGCACGTCCGCCGACTCGCGCGAGGACCGCGCGAGTACACCCTCTGCCGAGGTCGACCTCGACGTCACGCAAGTGACCTCCCGCCCTTCGGACGCCCCGCAGACTCCCGCCGGTCCGGCTCAGGGCGCCCTGCTGGTGACCGCGTCGGCGTCGGCGTCGACCCGCCGCTCCGGAGACGCGGCGCCGACCGCCGCGGAAAGCGTCGCCGAGACCACCGCACTCACCGCTACGGCCGACTCGGCCGCCGCACCGACCGTCGCTGATGACGAGGTGATCGAAGCCGAGTCGATGAAGATCTCCCGCACCCGCAACGGAACCACCTACACCGATGCGACCGCCTCCGGTGGCTCCGCGGTGGTACTGAACAAGAACTCGTCGCTGTCCACCACTGCCGCACTCGCCGAGTTCAGCAGCCTCGTGATCCGCGCCAAAGGCGACCAGTACCGCGGCGCCCCAACCATGCGGGTGTCCGTCAACGGCAAGGTCGTGTCCACCGTCGCCGTCGCTGCCACCTCATGGACCGACTACACGGTCGACTACAGCGGCCCGGCCGGCACCTACACCGTCACGGTGGCCTTCACCAACGACCTGTACTCCCGCAAGTACGGAGATCGAAACCTGCGGCTGGACAGCGTCACCGCGGTCGCCGCGGCGGTCGAGCCCCCGCCGCCTCCTGCCTCCAGCACCGGCGGCCCCGGATACTTCGGAGGCGCCGACTGGTTGTGGAATCCCATCGGCGCCAACCCCGTTCTCGACGCCAACAGCGCGACGTGGGTGAGCTATCTGTCCGCCACGAATGCGCAACGGGTGGCCAACCTCTACGAATACTCGGTGGCGATGGTGTCGGCCTCCGAGATCACCTCGAGCACACCGCGCTACGACGTCACCCTCACTCAACCGTGGGGCAGCGACCCGTTCGGATCCACCACGGTGCCGATCCCGGCCGGGACGAAGATCCCGCCCGGCTCCGACGGCCATCTCGCGATCCTCGATCCGACCACCGGCACGGCATACGGGATCTGGCAGGCGTCGTACAACAGTTCCACCGACACGTGGTCGGGGTCGTGGGGCGGGATGACCGACCTCAACGGTGACGGCATCGACGAGACCGGATCGGCGACCGCGGCCGCCATCGCCCGCTACGCCGGCGTCGTCACCGCCGACGAATTCGCGGCTGCCGTGGCCGCCAACACCGGTCTCAACCACGCACTGGCCTTCTCCACCGACCTCGCCGGTCCCGACTTCGTCTACCCGGCAATCAAATCCGATGGACAGAACTGGGCCGGAGTGGTCACACCCATCCCCGAGGGCTACCGAATCCAGCTGGACCCCACCCTGGACATCGACGCGATCCCCGGAATCACCGCCGGCGAGAAGGTGATCGCCAAAACGCTGCAGACCTACGGCGCCTATGTCGTGGACCAGGGCGGTGCCCGGATGGCGTTCGCCTTCGAGCTGGTTGACGACGCCACCTCCAGCTCGCCCGGCTCCGTGTGGACCAGCGCCGGGTTGGCGTGGGACTACTACGACATGAACAAGATCCCCTGGTCGTCCCTGCGCGTCCTCGCGCCGACGACGCTCAATGTGTAGCCGGAGTCCCCGGGGCGAAATCCTGCACCAGACGCAGGCAGTCTTGTAAGTTGGCTACCGCGTCTAGCGCTGTGGACCCATGCCGAGGAGACTGAGCTGCCTACGACCAATGAAGCCAGCGCCCGGCGGCTTCCGCACCTTGTCGCTGTCCTAGCCGCCCTCGCGCTGGTCGTCGGACTGGCCGCACCGGCAAACGCGCAACCGGCCGACGGAGAGCCGCCGGCAGCGGATCTCACGCTGTCGCTGGCCGACGTGGGATCCGAACGCACCCTGATGTTCTACGGCGACACCAGCTCGACGTCGCTGTCGTTCCCGGTACCGACAGGGCTGCGGCCGGCCACGCTGAACGCCACGCTGGATCTTCCGTTCCCGGTGCGGTCTGGAACGCTCTCGGTGCTGCAGGACGAACGGCTCGTCAGCAGGATCGGGTTGCCCACCACCGATCTCGCACCGGTGGTGCTTCCTCTGGACGCTGTCGAGGTCACCGACGACACCGTGACGGTGACACTGCGACTCAGCGCTCTTGCCGAGGACGGTTACTGCCTGGATCAGGAGAACGCCGTCGGACTGCTGAACGGATCGGTCACCTACATCGGTACCGAACCCGTACCCACCACCGTCGCCGATTTCCTTCCGCCGATTCTGCGTGCCGTCACCCTCGGGGTACCGGAGTCCCCAAGCCAGGCCGAGTCGGATGCGGCCGTCCAATTGGCGGCCGCCCTGCAGGCGAAGTTCCGCGGTCAGTCGCCGCGCGTCGTTCTCGTCCCACTTCCCGGCGAAGACACCACCATCGCCGGTCCGGCGGAGCCCTTCGAACGGCGCATCGTCATCAGAGAAGGAGGGCCGGAAGGCGTGTCGCTCATGGCCGGCGAGGTTCCGCAGTTGCTGTTTTCCGGCTCGGCCGAGCAGCTCGCCGACCAGATCCGCCTGCTGACCGACGGATCGCTGAGCCTGGCTGTCAGCACCAGCGTGGTCGCCGGAGACATGCGCCCGCCGACTCCGCCCGCCATCGGGGATTCGACGACGGTGTCTCAGCTCGGGGCGCTGTCCCTGTCGAACGTGGGCGTTGCTCCGCAGGTGAGTCTGCCCTTGGACCAGACGCGTTTCGGGCACCCCACCGAGGGATTCCGGGTGCACCTGATGGGGACGCACACCCCCGCTCCGGCCGAGGTCGGTGCGCGGCTGACCGCCTCGGTGAACGGGGACGTCATCGATTCGTGGGGAACCGGCCCGGACAGCACGATCGATCACTGGATCGACATCCCCGACCGGCTGGTGACCCGCTACACCAACCTGGTCGTCGGAATGGATACCAGCGGAAATACCGGTCGCTGCGGCGAATTTCGCCCCATCACCCTGACCATCGACGGCAGCACCGTGGTGGAGTCGACACCCGCGTCGCCGCCGATTCCGCCCGGGTTCGGGTCGCTGCCACAGGCATTGATGCCGCGCATGCAGGTCGGGCTCACTCCCGGAAACTTCGCCGACACCGAGCGCGCGATCCAGATCGTCGTCGGGCTGCAGCGGCTGAGCGTGGTGCCGTTACTGACCGAGGTGACGCCCATCGAAGCGGCGCTCGACAGTCAGGAGCCGGCGGTCCTGATCAGCGCTGACGGTTGGGACTACGACTCGGTGGCCCTTCCGGTCAGCAGCCGAGACCAATCGCTGACCCTGGTGGGGATCGGCGACGACGACGCCGAGACGACATTGACGCTGAACCCGGGCATCCGGTTCGGTTCATTGCAGACCGTCTTCGACGGGCAACGCGCACTGCTGGTCGCCACCTCCAACGGAGCGCCGGCGCAACTCGACGACCTGCTCAGGCGCCTCAACGACGATCCCCGGGGATGGTCGGCGCTGCGCGGCAGCGCCGTGGTGGCCATCGAAGGTAGCGAACCCCAGATGGTTCCCGACCGCACGCCCGTCAGCGTCTATGGGCCTGCACCGTCGGACGCGCAAACCGACGCGCAGGACCAGGGTGGGCCCGGGTTGTCGCACGCATGGATCGCAGCGAGTGTCGTCGCTGCGATCGGTATCGGGGCCGCCGCATACTGGATCGGCCGCCGACGGCGGCCGGCCTCGACCGAGCCGAGGACGACGCCGGGATCGCCTGACTGAGCGTGCTTTTCGGGGCGGCAAGATCAATACGAAGTCCGATGTATTCAATCTCGGAATTTCGGCTACCGTAAGCGGTGTGACGACGTGGCTGCAGCGGTACGACGAGTGGCTCAACGATGAGCTCCAAGAGTGTGCCCGTGATGCCGGTGAGGACGTCGACACCTACGTGGCGCGTGCGGTGGCGACGCGGATGGTGGCCGACCTGGCGCGTTCCGAGCGTCGCTCCGCCGAGGAGTTGATGACCCATCTCGCTGAGGCCGCGGTGTTTGCCGACAGTTCGTTGCCGAATGTGTCCGCGGTCGTCAACGACCCCGACCGATTGCGCGCTCTGCACGCCACCGGTCTGCTCGACTCACCCGTCGAAGAGGTGTACGACCGCGTCACCCGTGCGGCGGCACAGGCGTTGGATGCACCGCACGCGTTGGTATCCCTCGTCGACGTCGACCGCCAGTTCTTCAAGAGTTCAGCCGGCCTCGGGGACCTGTCCGATGAGGAAAGGCAGACGCCATTGGACCGGTCGGTGTGCCAATACGCCGTGGCAAACGGCGTGCCGCTCATCCTCGAGGATGCCCGTGCCGACCCGATCTTCAAGAACCACCCCGCCGTCGTCGACGGCACCGTCGTCGCCTATCTCGGCATCCCCCTGATCGACGGCGAGAGTAATGCCATCGGCACGCTGTGTGTTTACGACGAGAAGCCGCGACTGTGGAGCACGGGCCACGTGCAGATCCTGAGCGATCTGGCTGAACTCGCGGCCGAGCGGATCTTCGCGCCGAGGCCCTGACGTTAGCTGGTTCTGCGTGGCCCGGTTACTTCGGACCAAATCCAAAAGAGTTGGTCATGGCAAATCCGGTTTCCACCCGATTCGGCCGCCTTCTTTGCTGATGTCGCCCTAGAGTTAGGCGTCGAAGACGGTTGTGTCCCAGGGGGCTGGCATGCATCAAGACGCGAGGACGACGGCTCCCGCGCCGAGTAACCGCACAACCGTGCCTCGGCTGAGATCCGTGCCGGCGCATGTCGAACCCGACGAATCGCCGGCCCCGCGTTGGCTGGAATTTCTTCGCAACGAGCGTGGCTACACCGCGTTGACGGTGGTCCTCGATGTCTGGTCGGCGATCTGCGCAGTCGCGCTGGGACTGTGGTGGACCTCCGGACCGGTCGGCGAGCGCGGTATCGCCGCGCTCGCTTGGCTCTTCGTGCCCATCGTCCTTGTCATCCTGGCCACCCGATCGATGTACAGGCAGAAGCTCAACCATCGCTTCCTCGACGATGTCGAACCAGTCGAGACCTCTGTCGCGGTCGCGGCGCTCGGCACGTTGACCGTCATGATGCTGGCAGTGCCGCAGCTCCCACAGGGCGGTATCACCCCCGAATACGTGCGGCCCAGCGAAGTCGTGCTGCGAATCTGGGTGTGCGCGGCGGTGCTGCTGCCGCTCACTCGGCTGATTCGATCACTGCTGCAGCGCTACCTGAGGCGCAAATACCACTTCGGGGTGTCAGCGTTGGTAGTGGGTTCGGGACCGATCGCGCACCAACTCGTCAACCGGATGAAGCAGGTTCCGGACTACGGACTACGACCAGTCGGGCTCTTGGACGACTTGCGCCCGACCGACATCGACCTCGTCGACGTCCCCTATCTCGGCACGTCGGAGAATCTGGAGAACGCTGTTCGGAGAACCCAGGCCTGTGAACTTCTCGTCGCGCCGTCAGCGACCTCCGACGAAGATCTGGCTCGCCTTGCGCATCAGGCTCATCGCCTCGGCATGCGGGTGCGGGTGGTGCCGCGACTCATGGACGCGGTGGGTGGCGGCGCCTGGGTCGAGCACCTGGGTGGGGTACCGCTGATCGTGCTCGACCGCATCGACCCGAAGGGTTGGCAGTTCGCCGTCAAGCACACCGGCGACCGCGTGGCGGCCGGCCTGGGGCTCCTGCTCATCTCCCCGATCTTCCTCACGCTGATGCTGCTCGTGCGGCTCAGTTCTCCGGGGCCGATCTTCTTCGCCCAACCGCGAATCGGACGCGACGGAAACGTCTTCGACTGCTTGAAGTTCCGCAGCATGCGACCGCTGGATCCGAACGCGGCCGCCTTTGAGCTCAAGGACGGCTCCGCACCTGGCGGTGTGGAGGGCGAGGACCGCCGCACGTGGATCGGCAAGATCATGCGCAGGACCTCACTGGACGAGCTGCCCCAGTTGATCAACGTGGTCCGCGGCGACATGAGCCTGGTGGGCCCGCGGCCCGAGCGCCCCGAGTTCGTCGAGCTGTTCGAGATGCAGATCCGGCGCTACGGCGAACGGCACCGCGTCAAGGCCGGGGTCACCGGCTGGGCGCAGGTACACGGCCTGCGCGGCCAGACATCGATCGCCGACCGCGCCGAGTTCGACAACTACTACATCGAGAACTGGTCACTACTCCTGGATGTGAAGATTCTGCTGCTCACGGTGTTGGCTGTGCTGCGAAGCGCGGAGTGACCGGTGCCTAGCCGGCCCGCGCACGTCGGTCTGATCCCTGACGGTCTCCGGCGGTGGGCCAAAGCCAACGACACCAGCCTGGCCGAGGCGTATCTGCGGGGTGCCAGGAAAGTCATCGAGGTACTGGTTGCGTTGCAACGCAACGACGTTCAGACCGTCACCGTATACAACCTGAGCAAGGCCAACCTCGGACGCACCGGCGCTGAACTCGAGGCGGTGTACGCGGCATCCCTCGAGTTCTTCACCACGATGATCCCTGACGCTTTCGACGCGGCCGGCTGCGGATTCCGCCTGCACGGTGATGTGGCCGCACTCCCGCCCGAATACGTCGCCGCTGCGCGGCATCTGGAAGACACGATGACGGGAAGCGACTTTCAGATCAACATCCTTGCCGCCTATGACGCGTACGACGAGCTGCGCACCGCTGCGCAACGTGCTCAGCGCGACGGATGTGACATCGCCGACGCCCTCGACATCGGGGATGTCGACCTCGTCATCCGCACCACCGCCGAACCGCTGCTCAGCGGGTTCCTGCCGCTGCAGAGCCAGTACGCCCAATTGGTCTTCCTGACCACGCCCCTCAACGACCTGGCCGCCGGGCAACTCGACGACATCCTCGCCCAATACCGGGGGTTTCCCCAGTTACGCGGGCGGTAATACTCCCGTGATGGCAAAGAGGAGTCCGCTGGTCATCGGTGCCGGCCCAGCCGGGCTCACCGCTGCTCTGCAGCTCATCAAAGGTGGCGTCACCCCGCAGATCGTCGAGGCGTCGGCAAACGTCGGCGGGCTGGCCCGCACCCCGGCTGACGGTGACTGGCGGGTCGACGCCGGCGGACACCGGTTCTTCACGCAGAACGAAGCAGTCTCCGATATGTGGCGCGCACTGCTGCCGACCGACCAGTGGACCGTCGTCCCCCGCCGCTCCGCCATGCTGATCGCCGGTCAGTTCGTCCGCTACCCGCTACGCGGACGAGACCTTCTGGTGCAGTGTGGAGTCCGCAACGGACTGCGTGGACTGGGCAGCCTGATGTGGGCCAGGATGAGTACCGGGCCGCGCGTGTCCAACGACCTGACCAGCTTCCGGGACTGGGGCACCTACCAATTCGGTCGCCGTTGGTACGAAACGTTCTTCGACGGCTATGTCCGGAAAACCTGGCTGACCGAACCCAGTGAAATCGCCAGTGACTGGGCCAACCAGCGCATCAAGCCCATCGACTGGCGGCCGCGTCCCGACGTCAGTCTCGACACCACCGATGTCTTCCGATACCCGCGGCGGGGGCCCGGACAGTTGTGGGAAGCCGCTGCCGACGCCTTGAAAGCGGCCGGCGCGGCACCGGTACTCGGCGCCGAGGTCGTCAAGGCGCAGTTCGACGGCAAGGGGTGGACTGTGACGCTGCGCGACGGCCGGACGGTGCGCGGCGATGCCGTGTTCTCCTCCATGCCGCTGCAGAACCTGATTCAGGCACTCGACCCCGCACCTCCACAGCACATCCGGGGCATCGCGTCGCGACTGCGGCATCGCGGCCTGATCACCGTCGCGGTCGCGCTGCGCACCCGCTACGACATCCCCTTCAACTGGGTGTACACCCCGGGTCCCGAGTTCGGGTGCGGGCGCATCCAGAACTATGGCCGATGGTCAGCGGGCCTGGCCCCAGCCGGGTGGAACGGCACCCACCTAGGCTTCGAGTACTTCGTCGACGGTGTGAGCGGGCTGTGGGACGCGGACGACAACGAGATGATCCGGCACGTTTCCGCCGACCTGCATGCCATCGGGTGCGGTGGGTCCGAGATCGAGCACATCATGGTGACGCATTCGCAATATGCGTATCCGGTGCACGATGCTTCGCGAGAGCGCAGTGTGCAGCGCATCCGCGACCACCTCGCAGCCAATTATCCGGCTCTGTACCCGATGGGCCGCAACGGCACGCACCACTACGACAACCAGGACCATGCGATGCTCAGTGCGATGCACAGCGTCGAGAAGTACTTCGGCGCCGACATCGACCCGTGGCAGGCCAACACCAACCGCCGATATCACGAATCCGGGCTGATCAACGGCTGACGGGGCCAACCACGCGATCGCCGCTGAAACCGCGGTCAGGAGCTCTTCGAGATCCGGTCGCCGGCATCGTTGGCCGGGCGCTGCCGGCGGGCGCGGCGCGGCCGCATCGGCGTGACGTTGTCGCCCTGATGGCGGTGCTCGTATTCGTCCTCGGCGACCTCGGCGAAACCGCCGCCGGTCAGTGTGGACTCCAGCGCCTTCTCCGGGTTGCGGCCGAACTCGTCGGGGAAGACGAACCGGCGGAACGCCCAGAACCGGAACGCCATCTGCAGCAGGTTGCCGATGATGTAGGCCGAGACGAAGTCGGCGATGTTCTCGGTGGCCAGCGTGACCATCGGCACGCGCAGCATGAACACGTAGCTCGAGATCCACAGCGGCACCATCGCCAGCACCACACCGACACCGCTGACCACGAAGAACAGCAGCGCCTCGTGGTGACGTTCGCGGCCGCCGCGGTCCCGGAAGCTCCATTCCCGGTTCAGGATGTAGGAGGCGATCACCGCGACGATGCCGGCGATGATCTTGGCCGTCACCGGCTTGGGCTCCAGGATCGTCAGCTTGAGGGTGAAGAACACCGCCATGTCGATGACGAAGGTGGTCGCGCCGACGATGGCAAACTTGATCAGCTCGTGGTGCCGCTCCGCGAAAGGACGGAGCGGCCCCGGCAGGCGCTCTATCGTCGCATCGGCAAAGGACACAAAGAGCGAGTGTACGGAACCAATTCAAGATCTTCCGCATCGCTGCTGAACCGCAGGTCAACCGTGTGGCCTGGATCATGACACGATAGGCGGCGTGGCTGTAGACCCCACCCGTGCTCCCGCAACTCCGCCCGTCGTCGCCATGGTCGGTGGCGGCCAACTCGCTCGCATGACCCACCAGGCGGCAATCGCGCTGGGTCAGACACTGCGGGTGCTGGCCACCCGCAGCGACGAACCCGCCGCCCAGGTGTCACCCGATGTGGTGCTCGGATCGCACACCGACCTGAACGCGCTGCGCCGCGCCGCCGACGGCGCCACGGTGCTGACGTTCGACCACGAGCACGTCCCCACCGAACTGCTGGAGAAGTTGGTCGCCGACGGAGTGGCCGTCGCCCCGCCGCCCGAAGCGCTGGTGCACGCCCAGGACAAGCTGGTGATGCGCCAGCGCTTGGAGGCCCTCGGCGCCCCCGTGCCGCGCTACGCGACGGTCGCGTCCGTCGAGGACGTCAGGATGTTCTCCGACATCGTCGGCGGTCCGGTGGTCATCAAGACCATCCGGGGTGGCTACGACGGCCGCGGTGTGGTGATCACCGACAGCGCCGACGAGGCCGCCGCCGCGGTGCAGCGCTACCTCGACGACGGGGTGCCCGTCATGGTCGAGGAGAAGGTCGCGATGCGCCGCGAGCTGGCCGCGCTGGTGGCCCGCTCACCGTTCGGGCAGGGCGCGGCGTGGCCGGTGGTCGAGACGGTGCAGCGTGATGGCATCTGCGTCACCGTGCTGGCCCCCGCCCCCGGGCTGTCGGAGCAGCTGGCGTCGGAGGCGTCGTCGCTGGCGCTGCGGCTGGCCGCCGAGCTGGGGGTGGTCGGGGTGCTGGCCGTCGAGCTGTTCGAAACCGAGTCGGGTGACTTGGTGGTCAACGAGCTGGCGATGCGTCCGCACAACTCCGGGCACTGGAGCATGGACGGCTGCCGCACCAGCCAGTTCGAGCAGCACATCCGCGCGGTGCTCGACTATCCGCTCGGCGACACCGCGGCGCTGGCGGAGTGGACAGTCATGGGCAACGTGCTCGGCGCCGAGCAGACACCGGCAATGTCGATGGACGAACGCGTGCACCACCTCTTTGCGCGGATGCCCGACGCCAAGGTGCACCTCTACGGCAAGCAGGAGCGGCCCGGCCGCAAGATCGGGCACGTCAACCTCGTCGGCTCGGGTGACGTGGAGGCCCTGCGGGAGCGTGCCGAGCGGGCGGCACACTGGTTGTCGCACGCAGTCTGGACCGACGGATGGGATCCGCACGCATGAACCCTCGGGTAGGCCTGATCATGGGCAGCGACAGCGACTGGCCGGTGATGGGCGACGCCGCCGAAGCGTTGGCGGAGTTCGACGTGCCGTTCGAGGTCGGGGTGGTCTCGGCGCACCGCACACCGGGCCGGATGCTGTCCTATGCCCGCGACGCGGCCGGGCGCGGCATCGAGGTGATCATCGCCGGCGCCGGTGGTGCGGCGCACCTGCCGGGCATGGTGGCCTCGGCGACCCCGCTGCCGGTGATCGGGGTGCCGGTGCCGCTGGCGCGCCTGGACGGGATGGATTCGCTGCTGTCGATCGTGCAGATGCCCGCCGGTGTCCCGGTGGCCACAGTGTCGATCGGGGGAGCGCGCAACGCGGGGCTGCTCGCGGTGCGGATCCTCGGTGCGTCGGACCCGGCGTTGCAGGAGCGGATGATCAGCTTCCAGGCCGGGCTCGAGCAGATGGTGCTGGAGAAAGACGAAGCACTGCGCAAGAAGCTGCTCGGCGACTGACGTTGAGGCTGCGCTCAGCGCGGGAAAGTGCGAGTAGAGGCCGCGGCCAGCGCAGTATCAACGAGGTTCGGTGCCGCCGAAGGCGCTCACCAACTCCGGAACCTCGCGCAGGTGCGTCAGTAGAACGCTGACACAGGTATCGGCGTCAGCGGCGCGCATCGCGGCGATGAGTTGCTGGTGTTCGCTCTCGATGGTCGACAGCCGTCCGGGGGCTTCCATCATGGTGCGGGTTCCCAGCCGGACCTGGCGGGGTTGTAGCGCGTCGTAGAGATCGGCGATGACGGCGTTGCCGTGATGCCGCACGATCGCGGCGTGGAACCGGTAGTCGAGTTGGGCGAAGCTGTTCCAGTCCTGCGCTTTGCCGGCCTGCTCCATCTCGGCGATGAGCGCCACGGCCGCGTCCGGCGCCCCAGCGCCTCGCGTGCAAATGCCGCGCAGCGCATCGGATTCCAGCAGGATCCGCGCCTGGTAGATCTCGCGCATCTCGGTGGCGGTGACCACCCGTACCTGCGCGCCGCGCCGGGGGAGCAGGTCGATGTAGCGCTCGACCTGCAACCGTTGCAGGGCTTCGCGCACCGGGGTGCGCGACGTGTTCACCCGCTCCGACAGGGCGACTTCGTCGATGAACTCACCCTCGGCGAAGTCGCCGCGCAGGATCGCATCGCGGATCCATTCGTATGCCCGCTGGCCTGCGGAGGTCCTGGCAGGCCGCGCATCGATCGGAGGAGTCGGCACGGGCATGCAGCTATTGAACCATTTACACCGCGTGCATCCGTCGTGTATACAACGTGTCTACAGCGATCCTGACTGCTCGGAAGGGTGCCGAATGCCATCACCACTCGAAAACGGAGCGGACGCGCCTGGTCCGCACGCCGCGATATGGCTCACCGAGCCCTCGGCGCCGGCCGTCGAGATGGGGCACCTGGCCGGCTACGACACCGTGGTGCTCGACATCGAACACGGCTACTTCGACCTGCGTGAACTCGACACCATCATCCCGTTCATCCGTGCGAAGGGGATGCGCGTCATCGCGAAAGTGCTGGGCCCCGAACGCGGCCCGATCCAGCAGGCACTCGATTTCGGTGCCGACGCGGTGGCCATTCCGCACATCACCTCCGCCGCACACGCCGCCGAGATCTGCGGCTTCGCCAAGTTCCCGCCGCTGGGCGACCGCTCGTTCGCCGGCGGCCGAACCTCCAACTACCGGGGCTTCACCGACGACTGGGTCGCCACGCAGGACGCCGCCACCCACTGCTACCCGATGGTCGAGGACGGCTCGGCCTTCGACGAGATCGACGCGATCCTGGCGCTGCCCGTCGTCGACGGAATCTTCATCGGCCCGTCGGATCTGTCGCTGCGCCGTGACCGCGGCGCCTACTCGGCCGGCGACGCCGACCTCGCCGACCTGCGTCACCTCGGCCGCTCCGCGAACGCCGCGGGCAAACCCTGGGTATTGCCCGCCTGGACCGAACCCGAGCAGCAGCTCGCCGTGGAAGAAGGCGCGCACACGATCGTCGCGGTGATGCAATTCGGCGCCATGCTGAGTGGCTTCACCGCGACACGACAGAATCTGCGCCGGATCGAGGCCGAGATGGGGAGCATCCGATGAGCCTGACCGCAGCGATCGCCCAGTTCGCGCCCGGCGAGGACAAAGCGGCGAACGTCGACACGATGATCGGCCTGCTGACGCGGGCCGCGGACCACGGCGCGCACCTCGTCGTGCTGCCCGAATTCGCCGTCTTCACCGCGTCCGCCATGGACGACCGCTTCGTCGACAGCGCCGAACCACTGGACGGTCCGTCGGTCACCCGGTTGGCCCAGGCGTCGGCCGAGCTCGGTCTGAGCGTCGTGGTCGGGCTCAACGAGCCCGCAGGTAACGGGCGGATCCACAACACGTTGGTGGCCCTGCAGGGCGGCGCCATCGCCGCCGTCTACCGCAAGGTCCACCTCTACGACGCGTTCGGGTACAAGGAGTCCGACCGGGTGCTGGCCGCTGACCCGTCGACCCCAGAGCTGCTCGAGCTCAACGGGTTCCGGATCGGCATGCAGACCTGCTACGACCTGCGCTTCCCGGAAACCACGCGGTGGCTTGTCGACGCCGGCGCCGACGTCATCGCGCTTCCGGCGGAATGGGTTCCGGGCCCCTTGAAGGAGTATCACTGGAACACGCTGCTGCGGGCGCGGGCGATCGAGAACACCGTCTATGTCGTGGCCGCCGACCAGATCGCGCCCGGCGGATCAGGCAACAGCGCCATCCTCGACCCGATGGGCACACCGCTGGCCGCGCTCGGCGAGGCTGCGGGAGTCGGAGTCGCGGTGCTGGAACGGGACCGCCTCGACAGCGTCCGCACCATCAACCCGGCCCTGACGCTGCGGCGTTACCGGGTCGAGCCGGACCACTGACGTGGCTCGGGTGCGGCGGGCAGCCGCGGCGGCGCTGGTCGCGCTGACCGCGTCGGCACTGGTGTCGTGCGCGCAGCGCGACGGCGAGTACGTGCTGCACTACACCACGTACTCCTCGCCGACGTCGGATCAGTCGCGCACGGTGCAGCGGTGGGCGCAGGACGTCGAGAAACTCACCGACGGGGACGTGCAGGTGCGCTTCCACTACTCGCAGAGCCTGGTCGGGGCCGACGAATCGGTGCAGGCCACCCTGGACGGCCGCGCCGACCTGGCCCAGGTCGGCTCGATCTACGCGGCCTCGGACCTGTCGATGTACACCGTCATCGAGCTGCCCTTCGAGACCAACAACCCCGAAGTCCAGATGCGCACGGCCGCACGGCTCTACACCGAAAACCAGACCTACCGCGACGATTTCGACCGTCAGGGGGTGAGCCTGCTGTTCCCGCTGCCGGTGGGTATCGCCGTGGTGGGACTCAAAGAAGGCGCCGCGGTGCCCGCCGATCTGGCCGGCCGCAGCATCCGGTCGGGCGGTCTGACGTCGCAGGCGTTGCTCGCCGTGGGCGCCAACCCGGTGGCGATGACGGCGACCGACGTCTACGAGTCGATGGAACGCGGCGTCGTCGACGGCTACACCTCGTTGGCGATCGCGAACCTGCCGACCTTCGGGCTGGCCAGCACGACGCCCTACCTCGTCGACCCGGGCATCGGGACGTACGGCTCGTCGATCGTGGTGATCAACTCCGAACTGCTGGCGCGGATGCCCGCAGAGACCCAGGATGCGCTGGCCCAGGCCTCCGAGAACGCCATCGCCAACGGGCTCGAGGAGATGGATGCGCTGGGCGAGCGTGCCTGCGCCGAACTGCGTGAGGCCGGAACGCCGTTGTCCGCCATGCCCGCCGACGCGGCGCAGCAGTGGAAGAAGCAGGCGGGCATCGACCGGCAGTGGGTGCAGCGATACACCGAGCGCGGGTACGACGCCGAGGGTGTGCTGGCCGACTTCCGCCGGATCGTCGCCGAGGAGACCGCACGGTCGACCTACGCCGACCCGTTCATCGAGTGTTTGGAAGGGCAGAACCGATGAGTGCCGAAACCGCCCTGCCCCGCCCCCTGACCCTGCTCATCCGCGGGATGGGCCTGGTGGCCGGGGTGCTGCTGCTGGTCATCATTCTTCTCACCGTCGGCGATGTGGTCAGCAGGAATCTTCGGGACCGCTCGATCGTCGGCGTCGTCGACATGTCGACGATGTTGTTGGTCGCCACCGCCTACCTGGGCCTGGCGTCGGCGGAAGCTGACGGGCGGCACGTCTCGGTGGAACTGGTGGAACGCCGCTTCGGCGCGCGCGCCCGGCTGGTGTTCTCCGCGCTGCGCTCGGCCGTGCTGGTGGGGCTCGGCGCCCTGATGACGTGGGGGCTCAGCGAGGTCCTGATCAGCGCCGTCGAGCGCGGTGAGACGACCAACGACATCCTGCGGCTGCCCACCTGGCCCGCGAAGATCGTCCTGCTGATCTCCTTCGCGGCGTTCTTCGTCGTCGCGATCTGGCGTGAGCTGCACACCTTTTCGGCCGAGCGGGCCGCACAGACGGGTGGTCCGCGATGACCGCCGCCACCGTCGGCGCGCTCGTCGTCGTCCTGGTCCTGTTCTTCGCGCTGTTGTCGATCCGTCTGCACGTCGGGCTCGCGCTGATGGTGTCGGCACTGGCCGGCGTCCTCATCCTGCGCGGCACCGGCGCCGCGGTCAGCACCGTGTCCAACCAACCGTTCTCCACCGCGGCCGACTACTCCCTGACGATCATCCCGCTGTTCATCGTGATGGGCGTCTTCGCCGTCCGGGCCGGACTCGCCAAGGCGGCCTTCGATCTGGCGACCTCGGCGTTCCGGCGGCTTCCCGGCGGACCCGCGCTGGCTTCGCTGGCCGGATCCGGGATGTTCGCCGCGGTCACCGGGTCCAGCGTCGCGACGGTCGCGACCATGGCCCGGGTATCGACCGACGCGATCGTGCGCGCGGGCTACACCATTCGGCTCGCCGCGGGTGTGGTGTGCGCCGGCGGGACGCTCGGCGTGCTCATTCCACCGTCGATCGTCCTGGTGCTCTACGGGGTGGTCACCGAAGAAAGCATCGGGCAGCTGCTGATCGCCGGAATCGGGCCCGGAGTGCTGACCATCGCGGTGTACGCACTGACGATCTTCGCGCTGGTCGCCTGGCAGCGACGTCGAACCCCGGACCGCGCCGAGGCGCTCGTCGGTGCGGGATCCGGTTCGGCGGCACCCGACGTCGCCGACGAGCCGGGGGAGACGATCGGGCGCGACATCACCGGCGTCGGCTACCTCGTCGTCATCTTCGCGGTGTCGGTCGGCACGATCTACCTGGGCATCGCCACCCCCACCGAAGCGGCGTCGTTCGGTGCGTTCACCGCGCTGATCATCCTGCTGCTGCGGAGCCGCCCCTCGGCGTGGCTGCGCACCATCGAGGAATCGCTGCGCGAAGCGGTCGGGCTGACCGCGATGACATTTCTGCTGATGGTCGGCGCCGGGGTGTTCACCTATGTACTGGCCCTGAGCGGCGCCAGCACCTCGCTGGTGAATGCGGTGACGGCCGCCGACCTGCCGCCCTATGTGGTTCTGGTGGCCTGCCTGGCCATCCTGCTGCCGCTCGGCATGTTTCTCGACGGCATCTCGATGATCCTGATCGCCGCGCCGCTGCTGCACCCGATTCTCACCGGGTACGGCTTCGACGGCATTTGGATCGGTGTGCTGATCGTCAAGGTCGCCGAGATGGCGCTGATCACGCCGCCGGTGGGGATGAACGCTTTCGTCTACTCGGGAGCGGTGCGCGAAGCAGGTCTGGACCGGGTGTTCCGCGGACTGGTGCCGTTCGTGCTGGCCGACCTCGTCGTGGTCGCGCTGCTGATTGCCTTCCCCGGAATCGTCAGCTTTCTGCCGTCGATGTCGGGTGCGCAGTAGGTAGCGGAAGTGCGTCGTGTTGTCCGGGAGTGAGCACCGCTTTCGGGTGCCTAGAAACCGGTCCACGCTCAGCAGTTCACGCGACACTGAGCGCTGCGCTGCTCGGCGCAGGCTCAATGCAGGGTTGCCCGCATGGGCCGTGGACCCGGGCCGGCCTCAGGAGGCCTTGAGGACGACGACCGGCGCTGCGGAAGCCAGCGCCGGCACGGGCGTCTGGATGTGGCCCGTCTGCGCGGCGTGGATTCCGGCGTCGACAACGGCTGATGCCCGCATCCGGCGCGGAGTACCGTGCCAACCACACTCGCACTGCGCGGTACGGCGGAAGGCGGGGCCCTCGATGTACACCTGCATGCTCATAATTTGAAAAGTACCCACCGACTATGAGAGCCAACCTCGACGAAGCTGAGTCGTTACTGAGAAGACCCGACTTCGTTTCGCGCGGCGAGAACGGTAAAGTTACCGGCGAGTAGCAAGGAGATGATGATGGCTAGTTGGGCCGGAGATCCGTCGTTCGACCTGTTCCAGTTGCCGGAGGAACACCAGGAGCTGCGCACCGCGATCCGCGCGCTGTGTGAGAAGGAGATCGCTCCGCACGCCGCCGACGTCGACGAGAACTCGCGCTTCCCCCAGGAGGCGCTCGACGCGCTCGTCGCCAACGGCTTCAACGCCGTGCACGTCCCCGAGGAGTTCGGCGGGCAGGGCGCCGACTCGGTGGCCGCCTGCATCGTCATCGAGGAAGTCGCCCGCGTCGACGCCTCGGCGTCGCTGATCCCCGCGGTCAACAAGCTCGGCACCATGGGTCTGATCCTGCGTGGCTCCGATGAGCTGAAGAAGAAGGTGCTGCCGGCGATCGCCTCCGGCGAGGCCATGGCCTCCTACGCGCTGTCCGAGCGTGAAGCCGGCTCCGATGCCGCCTCGATGCGTACCCGCGCCAAGGCCGACGGCGACGACTGGATCCTCAACGGCGCCAAGTGCTGGATCACCAACGGCGGCAAATCGTCGTGGTACACCGTGATGGCGGTCAACGATCCCGACAAGGGCGCCAACGGCATCTCGGCGTTCATGGTCCATGAGGACGACGAAGGATTCACCGTCGGACCCAAGGAGAAGAAGCTCGGCATCAAGGGTTCCCCGACCACCGAGCTGTACTTCGAGAACTGCCGCATCCCCGGCGACCGCATCATCGGCGAGCCGGGCACCGGCTTCAAGACCGCGTTGGCCACCCTCGACCACACCCGCCCGACGATCGGCGCGCAGGCCGTCGGCATCGCGCAGGGTGCACTGGACGCAGCGATCGAATACACCAAGGACCGCAAGCAGTTCGGTCGCCCGGTCGCCGACAACCAGGGTGTGCAGTTCATGCTCGCCGACATGGCGATGAAGGTCGAAGCCGCCCGGCTGATGGTCTACAGCGCCGCCGCCCGCGCCGAGCGCGGCGAGGGCAACCTCGGCTTCATCTCCGCGGCGTCGAAGTGCCTGGCCTCGGATGTGGCCATGGAGGTCACCACCGACGCGGTGCAGCTGTTCGGCGGCGCCGGCTACACGGTCGACTTCCCGGTCGAGCGGATGATGCGCGACGCCAAGATCACCCAGATCTACGAGGGCACCAACCAGATTCAGCGCGTGGTGATGAGCCGCGCCCTGCTGAAGTAGGTTGCCGCTGCTGGTCCGCGAACGTGCATTCCCTGTAGTGGATCTCGAGTTACCGCTACCGGGGGAGCACGCTCGCGGGCAATTGGTGCTCCTCGATGCCTGCTCGTCTCGGTAAGCTCCCCATATGGAGTCCGGCGACCTCGAACCGCGCGTCGAAGCCCTGGAGAACCAGGTGCGCGATCTGACCGCCAAAGTGCAGGTCACTCAGCAGGACGCGGCGGCCGCGCGGGTGCTGGCCGGCGCTGCCGATCGCGACGTCAGCGAGATCCGCGGTGAGCTTCGTGACTTTCGTAACGCCACGACTGCCAGCTTCAACGCGCTTCGCCAGGACTTCGTCGACCTGCGCCAGGACTTCGCCGATCTACGCGAGCACGTCGACCGGAGATTCGAGCAGGTTGATCAGGGTTTCATGGAGATGCGCGGCAGGTTCGATGCGGCCGCGGCAGGGCAGCAGCGGATCGTGGACATGCTGACCACGATCATGCGGGAGCGTTAAGCCTGACGCAGGTGGGTGATGTCGCCGGCTGACACGGTGACTGTCGTCCCGGCGTCGTCGATGAGCAGCCTGCCGGCGTCGTCGATACCCGTTGCCAGGCCGACGATTTCGGAGTCTCCTGGCAACACCGCCCGCACCTGGGTGCCGATCGTGGTGCTGGCATTGCGGTAGTCGGCGGCAAGGTCGGCATCCGCGCCGGCTGCGGCGCGCCAGTGCGCGAGGCGGGCGCTGAGGCCTTGCAGCAGGGAGATTGCCAATTCGTTGCGGTCCGCGGCATGGCCCAGCATCGACAGCGACACCGCGTTGGGGTCCGGTCGCTCGGTCTCGTCGAACGACACGTTGAGCCCCAGCCCGATCACCACCACCGGGGCTGACACCTCGGCCAGGATCCCGGCCAGCTTGCCGTCGCCGACCAGGACATCGTTGGGCCACTTCAGCCCGACGTCGACGCCCAGGTCGCGGACGGTCTGCGCGACGACCAGCCCGGTCAGCAGCGGCAGCCAGCCCCAGCCCACGGGCGGGACCCCTTCGGTGGCGACCGCGACGGACATCGAGATCTGCGAGCGGGCCGGCGCCGACCAGCTGCGGCCGTGCCGTCCCCGCCCGGCGCTCTGGTATTCGGCCAGCAACACCGCCCCGCCGATGTCCTCCCCGGCCGCCGCGCGCGACGTCAGGTCGGCGTTCGTCGACCCCGTCTCCTCGACCACCTCGACGCGGCGCCATTCGGTGTCCGAGATGGCGGAGTTGAGCAGGGCTGCGTCGAGGGGGGAGCGGTCAGCAGAGGCCATGCCGCTGAGGGTATCGGGGCAGCGGATCTGACAGCGCATTCACCCCAAAACGCCAACGCGCCGCCACCCCGGGGAGTGACGGCGCGAAGGCGAGAGGTGTCAGTAGTTGAAGCTGGTCGATCCTGCGCCGGCGAAGCTGAAGTACAGCGTGCCGAGGCTGAACGGGGTGAACCCGGTGTTGAAGCGGGGATCGTCCTCGCTGTCGGTGACGCTCAAGGTGTTCTTGCGCGTCGTCGTGTACGAGTACAGCAGGGTTTCGCCGTCCTCGGTGTACACCGAGACCACCGTTCCGGGCGGCACTTCAGGACCGTCGCCATAGACGTTGTCCGGCACCGAGCCGAGGATGCCGCCGGAATCCACCCAGGTGTCGACAAGCGTCTTCTCACCGTCACCGATCTTCACCTGCAGTTGGCTCGACGGAGCCCCGGGGATCGTCGTCCGTGCGCCGTACGGGTTGGGCCCCAGGATCAGGCGACGACGCCGTTCGTCGAACAGCACCCCCTGGCTCAGCAGGCCCGGCATGGACAGGAACGGGTTGAAGTTGCCCGGCCCTCCGGCGTTCGCGCCGATTCCCAACACGCCCACGTAGTCACCGTTGTAGTCGGTGAACCCTTGTGCGGATTGCAGCTCGACGACGAGGATCTGAGTCGGCGACGATTCCACGCCATCCACCGAGATCGGGATGTCGTAGGAGTCCCAGAAGAACACCGAAGACCCGTCGCCGTAGCTGGCGGTGCCGGTGCCGGTGGGTTCACCGATACCGTCCACACCGACGTCTCGTGGGTCGATGATCAGGCCCAGTGACCCGGTGTCGACGAGCACCGGAGCCGGCTTGCCGCCGTTGACCGAGATGTAGATCACGGGCTCGGTGCGGACCGGGTTGTCGCCGTTGTACTGCAGCTCCATCTTGACGATCTGGTACACGAGGCCGTTGTCGGCGGCGGTGCCGATCAGCTGGCCGATCGCCTCCATCTGGGACGCGGTTCCGAACCAGCCGACGACGGTGAGCAGTTTCTCCGCTGCCTCGAGCTGGTCCTGGACGCGGATGGTGCGCTGGATGCTGTTCTCGATGCGTGCTCCGGCCAGCCAGTGGGCGAACGGATCGTCATAGGTTTCGGCGTAGCGCTGCTGCAGCAACGCGTGGTTCTGCTGCCAGCGTTCCAGCGAGGCGGATGCGCCAGACAGGTACATCTGCGGCAACATCGCCGCCAGCCCGGCCAGCACGTTGCCGCTGTCCCAGGTCGCTTCCCGCAGGTCTTCCTTGGCGTCCGAAATCTGCTCCAGCGCAATCGGAACGGTATCGACGGGATCGTCGTCGGCGGGCTCGTCGTCGGCCGGGGTGTCTTCGTCGTCCTCATCGACGGGGCCGTCATCGACCCCGTCGCCGTCGACGTCGACGGCGTCGCCCGTGACGAGCGTCTCGCGCACCGTCGTCGGGACGTAGTGCGGGCCGGGATCGGCGGCGGAGTCGTCGACGGCGGAGTCGTCGAGTGCCGCGTCTGCGATGTCGGCGTCCATCTCGGCGTTGAGGTCGGCGTCGTCGGAGTCCCCGCGGGTGTCTCCGTCGGCGTCCTCGTCGTCGTTGTCGAGGTCGCCCGAATCGCCGGCGTCGTCGGAATCGTTGCCTGAGCCGCCGCCGTCGGTGGTGTCGTTGGCCCTGGGTTTGGTCGAGGCGCCGTCGCTGTCGGTGGAACTGCTGGCAGAGGTATCCGCGGCCGACGAGGCAGCAGCGCTGCTCGTCTCGGAGCCGGCATCATCGGGCGCAGCTTGCGCCGTCGACGCACACAGAAGGCAGACGCCGGTGGCGACCGCCGGGGTGGCAAGGACCGTGGCGGTCCAGGTGCTCAGTTTCACGGGCGGTATTCAAGCACGTCAATATTGCCGACGTTATGTTTTGGGGAGCTAATCAGTAAATTTTCGCTATTCGGATAGGGCCGCGAGATGGGAGGGCTGGCTCATTCATCTGGAAGTGAATTACCTGTTCAGGAGGGTTTCCTCGCCGTGGGGCCACTTAGGGCAGCTACTCATTAAGGTTCTACTCCGGTGGTCAGCAAACGAAATAGGTCTGAATTAGAGGGGTTCGCCGCTTTGCTGGTTGCGGTTCCGGACTCGGGGGCGATCCGGTAAAACCGCTGGTCGAAGGCTTGGGTGATGATGCACAAAGGGTGCGACAATCACCGGGGCGGCGCGATTGAGGCCCCAAACAATAAGGGCGACAACGCATGCCAGTGACGAAAGAAAAGTTAGCCGGACCTAATCGCGCGGCTCGCCGGCCGGCACCGTCTCCAGGGTCTCGAGCAGCTGCGCGAACTCCGCATGGCGCGCCGTGGCCCGATTCAGCTGGGCGAAGCCCGACACGAAGGCCACCATCGCCGCCAGCGCCCACGCATTACCGAGCGCCCACTCCCACGCTGTCGCGGTGGGTGCACTCACCAACCAGTACGCGGCGATGATCACGAGGAAGTAGCCGCAGTAGATGTTGAACCGTCCCTCGGAGCTGGCGCGCCAGCCGGGATGACGGGCGTTGCGGACATGCCAGGCCGCCAGAACTCCAATGACCGCGATCGCGGTGATGGTCGACGACATCGGCGGCCTCCGTCTTTGCCAGAACTGTAACCCCCTGACGCACTCTAGCCTCGATGATCAACCTGAGAACAGAGTGTGACTACGGAAACAATATGGTCACGGTATCGAGCGCGTCAATTTCTCGTTAACGGTTCGGCGGTCCAGCAAAGAGCTGTCCAAGTTCGCCATCTGTACCAGTGAGGCGCCTGTGACGTACACCGCGAGCAGGTTGGCGATCAGCTCGTCGGCGGTGTCCCACGCGGCCGTCGACGCCACCCGGTCCGAGTCCGTCAGGCCCTGCGCTGCCGCCGATGCCCGGGCCGCAGCAAGCACGTCGTCGACCGACCGGCCGTCCAGCGCCGGGCCCGGGGCGCGTTCGGGGATCACCTGGTCACCGTGCACACGCACGGCTGTTGCGTAATCGGTCACTCCGATGGGCAGATCGGGGACCGGCTTGCCGAACGGGTCCAGCGACAACACCGCAACTTCGCCCATGCCGACCGCAGCGTCGGCGTCGTCCAGCCGGTCGGCGGTGCACAGCGCGATGTCGCAGTCCGAACCGCCTGCCAACACCACCTCGGCGCCGATCCACCAGATACCGAACAGCACCGCCGCGGTCTGCCAGTGCGCCGGCAGCAGCACCGCGACCCGGCTGCCCGCAGTCGCACCCAATTCGTCGCGCAGCAAATTTCCGGTTTTCGCGGCCCAGTTCGCCAGAGTGACAGATGAGAGTTCGATGCGCTCACCGGTGGCGTCGTCGTAGTAGGTGATGCGCGGACCCGCCGGGTTCGCGGCCAGCAGCGGATCGAGGATCTCCGAGCTCAGATTCGTCACGTCAGTTGACGCACTTGGGGTCGTCGGTGCCCGCCGTGATGATCTGCGGCGGCGCCGGCGCGAGCTCACCGGTGTCGGTCACCACGCCCGTCTCCAGGGAATCGCCGCCCATCAACGTCACATCCGAGCCGTCCAGGCCCGAACCCGGGCCGGTGTAATCGTCGGCGAGTACCACCCGCACCGACCCCGGCGGCACCGTCTGGTCCTCGACCACCGGCAACCCGCCCAGATCCGCGGCCACTGCCTGCGCGCCCAGATCGTCGGCCGCCGCGGCCTGCACCTGGCTGGTGGTCACCTTCTCGCCCTCGTTGTTGCCGACGTTGCCGGCGGTGAAGCCTTTGGTCGACAGCACATGCGACACCGCGGCGGCCATGCCGTTGACGTCGGTGTCGTTGAGCACCTCGGCGACCGTCTGATCCGGGCTGTAGGTCAGCTCCTCGGTCTTGCCCTCGTCCTGGTCGTTGAGCAGGCCCGACACCCAGTCCTTGACCTCGGCGGGGTCGACTCGCACCACGCTCTGCATGCCGTCGTCGCTCCAGCCCGCCTCCTCGACGATCGGGATGGTGGAGAACGCCACGTTGCCGCCGGCCAGCTCCTGCAGCTGGGTGATGAAGTCCATGATGTCCCAGTCGTCGGACAGCACCACCGAACGCTGCACCGCCTCTTCCAGCCGGTTCAGCGTCGCCGGGCTCGACAGCGTCTTGCTCGAGATGACGTCGTGGGCCAGCGAGGCCATCACCGCCTGCTGGCGCGTCACCCGGTCCAGGTCGCCGCGCGGCAGGTCGTGGCGCTGGCGCACGAAGCTCAGCGCCTGCGGGCCGTTGAGCTTCTGCCAGCCCGCCGGGAAATCCGCACCCGAAAGCGGTTCGTAGACCGGCTCGTTCAGGCACACATCGACCCCGCCCAGCGCGTCGGTGATCAGCGAGAAGCCCAGCAGCCCGATCTCGGCGTAGTGGTCGACCGTCACCCCGGTCAGGTTCGCGACGGTCTTGATCAGTTCCTCGCGGCCCGCCGCGATGGCCTCCGGCTCGGCGACGGCCGGGTCGACCCCCTGATCCTCGACGAGCTTCTTCAGTTCCTCCAGATGCACCGAGCCGTACACCCCGTTGATCTTCATCTTGCCCAGGCCCGGGGCCTCGACATAGGAGTCGCGGGGGATCGAGATCGCCGTCGCCGACTCGCCGTTGTTGGGGATGCGGATCAACACGATCGTGTCGGTGTTGGTGGAGACGTCGTCGCCGGCGCGCAGCACCGCCAACTCCTCGGCCGACAGCGGGTTGCCGTGCGCGTCGGTGCGGCTGTCGTTGCCGACCAGCAGGATGTCGATCGCGCCGTCCTCGCCGCCCTCACCGAGCGCCACCGGGTTGATGTGGTTGATCCCGGATTCGAACGAGCGGATCTTGCCCCACGCGACCCCCGTGGTCACGACGATCAACATCGCCACGGCCACGGAGATGACACGCATCAACTGAGCAGCAGGCATTTGCCCAGGCTACTGGCGGATGCCCCGCCAGCCCGGGAGGTGACACGGGCGTGCCAAACTCGTGACATGGACCGCCGAATCGTTATTTCCGGAGCTGGCGGCATGGTGGGACGCGCGTTGGCAGCTCAGGCCCGCGCCCAGGGCCGCAACGTGGTGGCGCTCACGTCAGCCGAGTGGGACATCACCGACGCCACCGCCGCCGAACGCTTCATCACCCCCGGCGACGTCGTCGTCAACTGTGCCGCCTACACCAAGGTCGACGACGCCGAGGCCGACGCCGACCGGGCGTTCGCCGTCAACGTCACCGGCGCCGAGAACGTCGCCCACGCCTGCGCCCGCACCCGCGCCGACCTGATCCACATCTCCACCGACTACGTGTTCAGCGGCGACTTCTCCGACGTGCCCGGCGGCGGGCCGCGCCCGTACGACATCGACGACGCCACCGGGCCGCTGTCGGTGTACGGCCGCACCAAGCTGCGCGGCGAAGTCGCCGTGCTGGCCGCGATGCCCGACGCCGGCGTCGTCCGCACGTCCTGGGTCTACGAAGGCGCCGACGGCTCCGACTTCGTCGCCGCGATGCGCCGGATCGCCGCGGGCGACGACGACATCGAGGTGGTCGCCGACCAGATCGGCTCACCCACCTATGTCGCCGACCTGTGCACGGCGCTGCTGCAGATCGCCGACAGCGCGATCCGCGAACCCGTCCTGCACGCCGCCAACGCCGGGGCGGTCAGCCGCTTCGAACAGGCCCGGGCCGTCTTCGAAGAGCTCGGCGCCGACCCCGAGCGGGTCAAGCCCGTCACCGGCGAACAGCAGCCCCGGCCCGCGCCCCGCCCGCCGTATTCGGCGCTGTCTGCGGCGAAATCCGAAGAGGCGGGGCTCACCCCGCTGCGGGACTGGCGCGCCGCCCTGGCCGCGGCGATCGGGGCGTCGCGCTGACGGTGGCGGCGATTTACGGCGCTGCGCCCGCTACCCTCTACGCCGTGAGATGGGCAGGCCGCGCGTGAGCGACGAACTCTACGTCGTGACGGTGACGTACTCGCCGGGCCCGCACCTCGACCGGTTCCTGGCGTCGCTGGCCCACGCCACCGAGCGGCCCGTCACCGTGCTGATGGCCGACAACGGCTCCACCGACGGCGCCCCCGAAGAAGCCGTCGAGCGTTACCCGAACGCGCGGCTGCTGCGCATGGGCGGCAACCTCGGCTACGGCAGCGCCATCAACCGCGCGGTCGCCGAATACGGGCTGACCTCGTCGACCGACTTCTTCGTCGTCGCCAACCCCGACGTGCAGTGGGGCCCCGACAGCATCGACCTGCTGATCGAGGCGGCCGGGCGCTGGCCCTCGGCGGCGTCGTTCGGGCCGCTGATCCTCGACCCCGACGGCTCGATCTACCCGTCGGCGCGCCACCAGCCCAGCATCATCCGCGGTGGCATGCACGCCGTGATCGGCCCGGTGTGGAAGTCCAACCCGTGGACCGCGGCCTACCGCCAGGACCGGGCCACCCCCAGCGAACGCGCCGTCGGCTGGCTGTCCGGATCGTGTCTGTTGCTGCGCAGCGCGGCGTTCGCGGAGGTATCGGGCTTCGACGAGCGCTACTTCATGTACATGGAAGACGTCGACCTCGGCGATCGGTTCGGCCGCGCCGGCTGGCAGAACGTCTACGTGCCCGCCGCCGAGGTGCTGCACGCCAAAGGCCACTCCACCGGCCGCGACCCGGCCCGCAACCTCGCCGCCCACCACGTCAGCACCTACACTTTTCTCGCGGATCGCTACCCCAAGTGGTGGCAGGCGCCGCTACGGTGGGCTTTTCGGGGGGCGTTGGGGGCGCGAGCCCGCCTGGTCGTCCGGAGTTCACGTCGACAGGCCCGCAGGGCGCAGGCGAAAGGGCAGCGCTGATGGTCAATCCTGCACAAGTGGACGCCGTCATTCTGGTCGGCGGAATGGGCACGCGGCTGCGGCCGCTGACGCTGTCGGCACCCAAACCGATGCTGCCCACCGCCGGTCTGGCGTTCCTGACGCACCTGCTGTCCCGGATCGCCGACGCCGGCATCGAACACGTCGTGCTCGGCACGTCGTACAAGGCGAAGGTGTTCGAGCAGGAATTCGGTGACGGCTCCAAGCTCGGACTGCAGATCGACTACGTCGTCGAGGACGAACCGCTGGGCACCGGCGGCGGCATCGCCAACGTCGCGTCGAAGCTGCGCTACGACACCGCGATCGTCTTCAACGGCGACGTGCTGAGCGGCTGCGACCTGGGTGCGCTGCTGGACTCGCACGCCGAGCGTGACGCCGACGTCACCCTGCATCTGGTGCGCGTCGGCGATCCCCGCGCATTCGGTTGCGTGCCAACCGATTCCGACGGCGCGGTGACGGCATTCCTGGAGAAGACCCAGGACCCGCCCACCGACCAGATCAACGCCGGCTGCTACGTGTTCAAGAAGTCGGTGATCGACCGGATCCCCAAAGGCCGCGCGCTGTCGGTCGAACGCGAGGTGTTCCCCGGCCTGCTCACCGACGGGCTCAAAGTCTGCGGCTACGTCGACTCCACCTACTGGCGCGACATGGGCACCCCCGAGGACTTCGTGCGCGGCTCGGCGGACCTGGTGCGCGGCATCGCTCCGTCGCCGGCGCTCAAAGGCCATCGCGGCGAGTCGCTGGTGCACGACGGCGCCGGCGTCGCCCCCGGGGCCCTGCTGATCGGCGGCACCGTCGTCGGCCGAGGCGCCGAGGTGGCCGGGGGAGCGCGCCTGGACGGGGCGGTGATCTTCGACGGCGTCACCGTTGGTGCCGGCGCGGTGATCGAACGCTCCATCATCGGCTTCGGCGCGCGGATCGGGCCGCGGGCGCTGCTGCGCGACGCGGTGATCGGCGACGGCGCCGACATCGGAGCCCGCTGCGAGCTGCTGCGCGGTGCCCGGGTGTGGCCGGGGATCACCATTCCCGACGGCGGCGTGCGCTTCTCCAGCGACATCTAGCCTCGGGGCCTTTTGCCTTTTGCCTTTTGCCGCGAACGTGCATTCCCTGTAGCACGAGAGCGGCCGGAGCTACAGGGAATGCACGTTCGCGGCGGCTGGGCCTGTGGATAACCGGTTGTCGTATCCGTCGACCTGTCGGTCCGGCTGCGCAGGCTCCACGCATGGGGAAAGTCATTCTTGGGACAGAAGCTGTTGCCGGTGGGCTGGTGACGGCCGGCCAGCTTCGATACGGGTACCGGCGGCTGTATCCCAACGTCTACGTCCCGCGGCATCAACCTCCATCGTTGACCGACAACGCAATAGGTGCCTGGCTGTGGTCGGGCCGCCGTGGAATAGTCACCGGTCGAGCCGCGGCGCGACTCCATGGGGCGCTGTGGGTGAATGAGCACTCGCCGGTCGAATTGAACTTCAACTGCCGACGCCCGCCGGCGGGCATCATCGCCCGCAACGAACGAGTCGGCTGCGACGAGGTGATCCAGATCGGCGATCTGGCCGCGACGACAGTCCACCGAACTGCATTCGACCTCGGCAGGTTTCTGCCCCTGGAGAGAGCTGTCGAGCACCTGGACGCGCTAGCCAATGCCACAGGTCTGACGCCCGAACGAGTCAAACCGCTGACAGATCAGTACAGCGGGGCGCGGGGGATGAAGACGCTGCGCAAGGTGCTCGACCTGATGGACGGCGGAGCCGAGTCGCCACAAGAGACCCGGCTGCGGCTTCTCCTGATGAAACACTTTCCCCGCCCGACCACGCAGATTCCGGTGCTCGACGAGCACGGTGTGCCGTTCGCCCGTGTGGACATGGGCTGGGAAGACCTCATGATCGCCGTGGAATACGACGGTAAGCAGCATCAGACCGATCGAGAACGCTACGTGCGCGACCAGCGTCGAGTGCGACGCATCTGCCGACGTGGGTGGCTGCACATCAAGGTCATCGCCGAAGATCGACCGTTCGAGATCATTCAACGAGTGAGAGCCGCCAGAGCTAGCCGCGAACGTGCATTCCTCGTAGCGGGTATCGCTTCCTGACTACAGGGAATGCACGTTCGCGGCACCTCAGGCGGGTCCAGGGGGCTTGGCGGCGTGGGCGAGTTGGGCCAGGCCGAAGTCGGTGTCGGCGGGCAGCTCGGCCAGCGGCCACCACTTCAGGTCGAGTGACTCGTCGCTGACGACGATCTGCGCGCCGGCGGGAGCCCGGACGACGAACTGCACATCGAGATGACGGGTCGGCACGCCCAGCGAACACGTCACCGGGTGCACGTGTAGCGCCGCGGGCGTGGGGGCGATCGCCAGCCCGTCGATGCCGGACTCCTCGGTGGCTTCGCGCAGCGCCGCCGCGACGAGGGTGTCGTCCGACGGCTCGCAGTGACCACCCAGCTGCAGCCAGCGCCCCACCCGGGGATGCAGCGTCAACAGCGCGTGGGTGCCGTCATGGTCGAGCAGCAGCGCCGAGGCGGTGATGTGGCCGGGCACGCACTCGCGCAGGCACGCGTCGGCGCGGGCATCGAGGAATGCCAACACCGCGTGACGCAGCGAATCCTGCGCGGGATCCTCCGGGCGCCAGGCGCCCAGCACGTCGACCGCGGACTGATGCAGAGTCATCGGGACTGGCTGCTGGCGCTCATCGGGACCGTCTGTTCTTCGCTAACGCTCATCGGGACCGTCTGTTCTTCGCTAACGCTCATCGGGACCGTCTGCTCTTCGCGCAAGCGCTCATCGACGCGACTTCGGCGTGGTTGTCGACGCGTGGCGCAGACAAGCACGCCGAAATCGCCACACTCACTTGCGCACCAGCAGACCGTCGGTCGGCACCGGATCCCGTGGCGGCGGCGGCCCACCCGAGCCATGCCCGATGGCGATCGCACCCAGCGGCTCCCACTCCTCGGGCAACTCCAGTGACGAGCGCACCAGATCCGGGGCGAAGATCGTCGACCCGATCCAGCAGCTGCCCACCCCGCGCACCGCGAGCGCGACGAGCAGCCCCTGCACCGCCGCGCCGGCCGCCACCGTGAACATCGTGTGCTCGGCGGCGGTACGACGCTCGTCGGGATAGGTGTGCGCGCCGTCGGGAACCATGAACGGGATCACCAATTCGGGCGCGTCGTAGAGAATCTGACCGCGGCCGACCCGACGCTCCACTGAATCGGGGTCACGGCCGTCGCCGGCCAGGTCGTCGCGCCACCGATCCTTCATCGCATCCAGCAACGCCAGCCGCACGGCCCGGTCCTGCACCCACACGAACCGCACCGGCCGCGTGTGATGCGGAGCGGGGGCGGTCAGCGCCTCGGCCACCGCGGCCTCGATCACCGTCGGGTCGACGGGTTCGTCGCTGAACTGGCGCACCGAGCGGCGCAGCAACTGGGCCTGTGAACGACCGAGCGCGATGGCTTCCTCGGTGCCCAGCCAGAAGAGGTCCTCCTCACCGGCGCGGACCAGCGTGCGCGCCGAGGACCCGTCGTCGTGCAGGTGCAGCCCCCGCACCACGGCGACTGGCACGGCTGTCAGCTTGCCCTTCACCAGGTCGGCGGCCGCGGCGATCTCGTCGGCGACGGCGATCTCGGTGACGATCAGCTCGTTGCCGTGCCGATCGTGTTCGCCCGCGTAGCCGTGCAGCACCGTCAATCCCGCCGCGCCGATCGCGACGTCGGTCTGGCCGGTGCGCCAGGCGCGGCCCATCGTGTCGGTGATCACCACACCCACGCGCACGCCCAGTCGCTCACGCAACTCCTGCACCAGCTGTCGTGCGGTGCCGTCGGGATCGACTGGCAACAGCGCCAGTTCGGCGGAGTCGACGTTGGAGCCGTCCACCCCGGCCGCAGCCTGCACCAACCCGAGCGCGTTCTCGGTGATCAGCGTGCGCCCCTTGCGGGCCAGCACCCGCACCGACTCGGCGTCGATCAGCCTGCGCCGCAACGTGTCCCGCAGCTCAGGGTCGGTCGGCGCGTCGACCATCCGGCCCTCACACTTGGAGAGCACCTTGCTGGTCACCACGACCACATCGTCATCGCGCAGCCACGGCGCCGCCTGTGCGAGCGCCGCGGCCAGATCGTCGCCGGGCCGAAATTCCGGCAGGCCCGCGACGGGAAGAAGTTCCACCCGCGCCGACGTGCCGTGGTCGGTCACGGCCTCACCCCGGCCAGCTCCATGCCGGCGCGCACCATCTCGGCGGTCACCGCCGGCTCGGTCATCAACAACGGCACCGCCCGCACGTCGACACCGGGCACCGTGGCGTGATCGCCTTCGTGGATCAGCCAGCCGTCCAGGATCCCGGTCGACGACCGTGCGCCGTAGTGCGCCGCGACCGCCTCGGAGGTGGTATCCACCCCAATCAGGCTCAGGCAGGTATCGGCCATGCCGCGCAACGGCTTTCCGGCGACGATGGGGGAGTAGCCGATCACCGGTGCGGGCGTCGTGCGCAGTGCGGCCCGCACGCCGCCGACGCCGAGGATGGGCCCGATGCTCACCACCGGGTTCGACGGCGCGATCAACACGATATCGGCGCCCTCGATGGCCTCGGTGACACCCGGCGCCGCGGTCGCCTTGTCGGCGCCGATGAACGCGAAACTGTCCGTGGGCACTTGAGCGCGGTAGCGCACCCACCACTCCTGGAAGTGGATGGCCTTCTTCTCCCCGTCGGCCGGATCGGTGATCACGACGTGAGTTTCGGCACGGTCGTCGCTGACGGGCAGCAACGTCGCACCGGGCTGCCAGCGGGCGCACAACGCCTCGGTGACCGCGGACAACGGATAGCCGGCGCGCAGCATCTGGGTGCGCACCAGATGCGTCGCCAGATCGCGGTCGCCCAGGCCGAACCAGTCCGGCTGAACCCCGTAGGCCGCGAGTTCCTCCTTGGCATGCCAGGTTTCGTCGCGGTGTCCCCAACCCCGTTCCGGGTCGATACCCCCGCCGAGGGTGTACATGCAGGTGTCGAGGTCGGGGCAGATGCGCACCCCGAACATCCACGCGTCGTCACCGATGTTGACCACCGCGGTGAGCTCATGCGGCGATTCGTCACCGCTGCCGAACTGGCCGAGGCCGAGCAGATGCTGCACCCCGAGCAGGAAGCGTGCGCCTCCCACGCCGCCCACCAGTACAGTGACTTTCACACCGAACGAGAGTAGGCGCTGTGCGCCGAAGAGTTTCGCCGGGTGGGTTGCGGAGATCACGGGTGACCCGAACGTGACCGACACGCCATTGCGCGACGCGCCGAATTGATGTCACGGAATGATATGAATTCCTGTTCTAGCGCTTGACCCACGCTGCCTACCCGTGTGTAATCACAGCAGTGTCATTTCGCGGTTGGCCGGCCGGTTCCGGTGTCGCAGACCGAGATTCGATCACTTGTTCGAATTGAGATGGCCGCACCTTCATAGTGGGGCTTATTTTTAAACGGATCTACGAGACCTGGAGGAGGGGAACATGGCATTTGAGCAGGCCGATTTCGGCGATTCGGTCCGGTTCGACAACAGGCTCCTCGGATCGGTGGGGAGTGCTTCGCACATCCAGACCGGACCGATGCCGGCAGAGATCAGCGGTCGTCCGCAGCTGAGTCTGGTGCCCAGCAGCAGCACCGACGACTTCTTCGACAACGACACCGAGTCGATCGAAGACCAGTGGCAGGAACGCGCGCTGTGCGCGCAGACCGACCCCGAGGCGTTCTTCCCCGAGAAGGGCGGCTCGACCCGTGAAGCCAAGCGAATCTGCCAGGGCTGCGAGGTGCGCGACGAGTGCCTCGAGTACGCGCTGGCTCACGACGAGCGCTTCGGCATCTGGGGCGGACTCTCCGAGCGGGAGCGTCGTCGCCTCAAGCGCGGCATCATCTAGCCGCCGCGCACGCGCGCAGGCGCTCACCGTGCAACCGAAGGCACGTCGCGCGAGCGCCCGGATCCCTCTCAGTCGTCGTCGATGCTCGGATCGATCACCGACGGTTCGACCCCCAGATAGGTGGCCACCTGAGCCACCAGCAGTTCGTGCAGCAGCTCGGTCAGCTCCAGGGTGTCCTTGGCTCGGCGCTCGATCGGCTTGCGAAACAGCACAATTCGCGCCCGCGTGGCGTTTCCGCGGACATCGACCCCGGCGGGTATCAGCCGGGCCAGCGCAATCGGACCGTCGGCGACCACCTCCGGTGGCCACTGCACACTGTCCGGATCCTTCGGCGACAGCCGGGGAATCTCGTCGACCGCCACGTCGAGCGTCGCCACCCGGTCCTGCCACCGGCGCTCGATCGGCTCGTAAGCCTCCAGCACCGCCATGTCGAAGCGCTCGGCGCGACTGCGCCAACCCGGAACGCTCGGCGGAAGCAGTGGTCCACGCATCTCGCGGCCCCGCCGCGACCCCCGGTGGTTGCGCCGCGTCACGCAGAAGATCGTAACGGTTGAGAGTCGGCGCGCCCGCGGCTGCGCGTGTCCGCCGCGATGCCGACGACGCTGCACGATAACCTCACGTCCGTGAATGTTCCCCGTCGCTGCTGCCGGCCCGGGTGCCCTCACTACGCGGTCGCGACGCTGACGTTCGTGTACTCCGACTCGACGGCCGTAGTGGGGCCGCTGGCGACCGTGTCCGAGCCGCACTCCTGGGACCTGTGCGTCATGCACGCCGGCCGGATCACCGCGCCGCGCGGCTGGGAGCTGGTCCGCCACGCCGGCCCGCTGCCGTCGCACCCCGATGACGACGACCTGGTCGCCCTGGCCGACGCCGTACGCGAAGGCCGCGAGGGCAGAGGAGCGGGCGGGGGCCCGGTACACGGCTTCACCGGATTCACCGACCCCGTCAGCGGCGCCCAGAGCGGCGCGTTGATGGCACCGCCGACCCGCAAACCCGAGACCAACGGCCGTCGTCGCGGCCATCTGCGCGTTCTGCCCGACCCCACCGACTGACCCGATCCCCGAAATCGCTCCCCAGCAGGGACGTCGCTGATGGAATGCGATTTCGCAATCCCGGGGCGGCCATATTGATGCGCGGCGACGGCTAGGCTGGAACCACCAGTCCTGTCGTCCAAGGAGCCCTATGTCCCGGTCCGCCGCGGCGGTGCAGCGCGTGATCAAGGCCTACGACGTTCGTGGGCTCGTGGGTGAGGAAATCGACGACGCATTCGTCCGCGAAGTCGGGGCCTCCTTTGCGCGGTTGATGCGCGACGGTGAGAACTCCACGCAGGTCGTCCTCGGTTACGACATGCGGGCCAGCTCGCCGGTGCTCGCCGCCGCGTTCGCCGAAGGCGTCATGGACCAGGGCCTCGACGTCGTGCGCATCGGCCTCGCCTCCACTGACCAGCTCTACTTCGCCTCCGGCTTGCTGAACTGCCCCGGTGCGATGTTCACCGCCAGCCACAACCCGGCCGCCTACAACGGCATCAAGCTGTGCCGGGCCGGCGCCAAACCGGTCGGCAAGGACACCGGCCTGACCACGATCAGCGACGAGGTCATCGCGGGCGTCCCCGGCTACGACGGCACCCGCGGAACCCTGTCCGACCGCGACGTCCTCGTCGACTACGGGCAGTTCCTGCGCTCGCTGGTCGACGTCGGCAGCCTGCGCCCGCTCAACGTGGCCGTCGACGCCGGCAACGGGATGGCCGGCCACACCACCCCGGCGGTGCTGGGGCCCATCCCGTCGATGACGGTCTTCCCGCTGTACTTCGAGCTCGACGGCACCTTCCCCAACCACGAGGCCAACCCGCTGGAACCGGCCAACCTCGTGGATCTGCAGGAGTTCGTCGTGCAGACCGGCGCCGACATCGGCCTGGCGTTCGACGGTGACGCCGACCGCTGCTTCGTCGTCGACGAGAAGGGGCAGGCCGTGTCGCCGTCGGCGGTCACCGCGCTGGTCGCCGCCCGCGAACTGAGCCGCGAGATCGGCGCGACGGTCATCCACAACCTGATCACCTCCCGCGCGGTGCCCGAACTGGTCACCGAACGCGGCGGCACGCCGGTGCGTTCGCGGGTCGGCCACTCCTACATCAAGGGGCTGATGGCCGAGACCGGCGCCATCTTCGGCGGCGAGCACTCCGCGCACTACTACTTCCGCGACTTCTGGGGCGCCGACTCCGGCATGCTGGCCGCGCTGCACGTGCTCGCCGCGCTCGGCGAACAGGACCGCCCGCTGTCGGACCTGATGGCCGACTACCAACGCTACGAATCCTCCGGCGAGATCAACTTCACCGTCACCGACGCGCCCGCCGTCGTCGAATCGGTGCTCAAGTCGTTCGGGCCGCGCGTGCACGGCATCGACCACCTCGACGGGGTCACCGTCGACCTCGGCGACGGCAGCTGGTTCAACCTGCGCATGTCCAACACCGAACCGCTGTTGCGACTCAACGTCGAAGCGTTGACCGCCCAAGGTGTCAGCGGCCTCGTCGACGAGATCGGCGGCTACATCCGCGCCGGCACCAGGGAATTGACGTGAGCACGCCGGCCTCGGCCGCTGTGGTGGACCTCGACGACGCCGAGGGCCTGCTCGAAGCCGACCGGATGGGGTTGCTGCGCGCCGCCTCGATGGCAGGCGCGCAGGTGCGGGCCACCGCCGCCGCCCTCGACGAGGGCGACCTCGACGCGGTGGCGTCGGACTCCCCGCCGCGCACCATCGTGTGGATGGCCGGGCGCGGCAACGCCCACACCGCCGGCACCATGCTGGCCGCGATGCTCGGCGGATCGGTCGGCGCCCCGTTCGTCGTCGTGTCCGAGCCACCGATGTGGATCGGCGCCCTCGACGTCCTGATTCTCGCCGGCGACGACCCGGGCGAGCCCGCGCTGGTCTCCGCTGCGGCCACCGGTGTGCGCCGCGGTGCGCGCGTCGTCGTCATCGCGCCGTATGAAGGCCCGCTGCGCGACGCCACCTCCGGCCGCTCGGTCGCGCTGCCGCCGCGGGTGCCGATGCCCGACGACTTCACCCTGACCCGCTACCTGGCCGCCGGCCTGGCGGTCGTGCAGGTGATCACGCCCGGCGCGCAGGCCGACCTGGCCACGCTGGCCGACCAACTCGACGACGAAGCGCTGCACAACAGCGCCGCGCGGGACCTGTTCACCAACCCGGCCAAGGTGCTCGCCGAGCAGATGGCGGGTTACGACGTCGTCTTCGCCGGCGACTGCGCGGCCACCCTCGCGCTGGCGCGTCATGCCGCGACGGTGATGCTGCGCGTCGCCCACCAGACCGTCGCCGCCGTCGACCTGGCCGATGTGCTGGTCGCGATCGGCACCGGGTGGGGCCGCGGGCCCTCATCCGACAGTGACGAGCTGTCCATCTTCCACGACGAGCAGATCGACGGACCGCGACCGGCGCGCACCCGCACCTTCGTGCTGGCATCCGACGCGCAGCGGCCCGAGATCTCCGCGCGGCTCAGGGGTTTCGACGACATCAAGGTCGTCAACGCCAACGACGTCCCGGACGTCGTGATGGCGGGGGGAGATCGGGAGGTGCCGGCCACCGCGCCGGGACGTCTCGAACAACAATTAGCGCTGCTGGCGGTCCGCCTCGAAATGGCGGCGGTCTACCTGCGGCTGGTTCGAGGTTGAGGTAAGTGCATCTGCTGAGGGGAGCGGTCCGGACCTATGCATGGGGTTCGCGAACCGCGATTGCCGATTTCACCGGGGCGCCCAGTCCCACACCGCATCCGGAGGCCGAACTATGGTTCGGTGCCCACCCGGGCGACCCGGCGTGGCTGCAGGACGACGACACCGAGCGCTCACTGCTCGACGCGCTGCGCGCCGATCCGGAAAGCGAACTCGGGCCGGCGGTGCGCGGCCGATTCGGTGACACGCTGCCGTTCCTGGTGAAGGTGCTGGCCGCTGACGAGCCGCTGTCGCTGCAGGCCCATCCGAGCAGCGAGCAGGCGCTCGAGGGCTTCACCCGCGAAGAACGCATGGGCATCCCGATCACCGCGCCCACCCGTAACTACCGCGACCGCAGCCACAAACCCGAAATCCTCGTCGCTCTGGACCAGTTCGAGGCGCTCGCCGGATTCCGGCCGGTCGCGCGCACCGTCGAGCTGATGCGTGCGCTGGGGGTCGCCGACCTCGACCCGTTCATCGGTCTGCTGGACGGACAGTCCGACGGCGACGGGTTGCGCGCACTGTTCACCACGTGGATCACGTTCCCGCAGCCCGACCTCGATGTGCTGGTGCCCGCGGTGATCGACGGGGCGATCGACTACGTGCGTTCGGGGGCAACCGAATTCGAGCGGGAAGCCAAGACGGTGCTCGAGCTGGGTGAACGCTACCCCGGTGACGCCGGCGTGCTGTGTTCGCTGTTGCTCAACCGGCTGTCGCTGGCGCCGGGCGAGGCGATCTACCTGCCCGCGGGCAACCTGCACGCCTACCTGCACGGGATCGGCGTCGAGGTGATGGCCAACTCCGACAACGTGCTGCGCGGCGGCCTGACCCCCAAGCACGTCGACGTGCCCGAACTGCTGCGCGTGCTGGACTTCACCCCCGCCGAGGACGTCGTGGTCCGGCCCGAATCATGTTCCGACGGAGAAGAACTCGTCTACCGCACGCCGGCGCCGGAGTTCGCGGTGTCGGTGTTGCGCATCGACGAGGGCAACCTCGGCCACGAGATCGACGCCCCCACCCGCCACGACGGACCGCAGATCCTGCTGTGCGCCGAGGGTGCGGTCACCGTGCACGCCAAGACCCGCTCGGTGGTGCTGGAACGCGGCAAGGCGGCCTGGGTTGCCGCCGACGACGGACCGATCAGGCTGAGCGCGCAGGAGCCGACCCGGCTGTTCCGGGTGACCGTCGGGATCTAGACCGCCGCTCCTGCATCCACAGCCGCATGTTGTGGCGCACCGTGCGGCCCACCAGCTTCGCCGACGGCACCATGTAGAGGCTGTCGAGCAGGCTGAACCGGCGCAGAAACCATTCCGCGAGAACAGGATCGGACTCCGCAGCACCCAGGAACTGGTCGAACAGCGAGCCCACCGGGCGGTACCACCACGGCATCGGGCCCTCGGCCCGGTGCAGGATCAGATCGCCGATCGCGTTCATCGTCCACACCGGCCACGTCGTCTTGGTGGTGGCGGCCAGAAACGTCGTGGCCAGCTCGTCGGGCGGGCCCTGCAGCGCACGGCGCAGATGCCCGGCCTGCAGCGACGTCATCGTCATGCCCTGCCCGAACGTCGGATTGAAGCTCACCACTGCGTCCCCGAACGGCAGGATGCCCGGCGGGAAGCGGTCGAGTTCGTCGAACCGCCGCCACCGACTCGCCGGATACTTGTGCACCGCGACCTCACCCACGGGCTGCGCCTGCTGCACCGCCGCGCTGAGATGAGCCGGCAACAGTTCCTCGGCCAAGGCCTGCATCCCCGCGAAATCCTCTGGCGGAGGCACTTTCCCGACCCCGAACGTCGTCATCGTCCAGACGTCGTCCTCGTAGTAGAGCATGCCCAGCCCCAGCGGCTGCTCCCGCGACGCGCCCGCCACCACGACCTTCTCCCGGACCAGATCCTCTGGGATGGTGAGCCGGTGGGTGGCGTAGCCGATGCCGACCGCGACGCTGTCCTCGCGCGGCCGCTCGAACCCCCACTGGGGCAGCCAGGCCGGCAGCCGGGTGCCGCGACCCGTCGCGTCGATGACGAGATCGGCGTCGACGACCTCGCCGTCAGCGGTGCGCACCCCGGTGACCCGGTGCCCGTCGAAGACCGGCTCGTCGACGCCACGCTGCTGCACCGTGACGTTGGACAGGGCGGTGACCCGGCTGCGGATCTGCCACTCCAGATGCGGTCGGCTCGGCACGTAGGCGGTGAACTCGTCCTGCAGGCGGTGCTGGGTGCCCAGCACATGACCGGCCGCCCCGAAATGGATGCAGTCGGGCCGGTTCTCCAAGATCGGCACCCCGTCGGCCACCATGTCGGCCAGCAGCCCGGGGAACAGCGACTCCAACTCCTCGGCGCCGCGCGCCATCAACAGGTGCACGTGACGGTCCTGCGGCGTGGCAGCGCGGCTGGCCGGTTCCGCCGGCAGGTCGTCACGCTCGAACACCGTCACCCGGTCAGCGAACTCCGCCAGCACTTTGGCGGCGCACAACCCGCCGATGCTGGCGCCTATCACCACTGCGTGTCTCATTGGACCCATCGGATCACACGCTAGTGGGTACATTCCGCTGAAACGATGACGAAAAGGGGACGGTCGATGGTTCAGGAACCGGTGACGCAGACCGTGGGGCGATGGCGGACCAAGTCCGTCGAGCAGTCGATCGCCGACACCGACGAACCCAGCACCAAGCTCCGCAAGGACCTGAACTGGTGGGATCTGACCGTCTTCGGGGTGTCGGTGGTGATCGGCGCCGGCATCTTCACCATCACCGCCTCGACCGCCGGCAACATCACCGGACCGGCGATCTCGATCTCGTTCATCATCGCCGCGATCTCCTGCGGGCTGGCCGCACTGTGCTACGCCGAATTCGCCTCCACCGTGCCGGTGGCCGGCAGCGCCTACACGTTCTCCTATGCGACGTTCGGTGAGTTCATCGCCTGGATCATCGGCTGGGATCTGATCCTGGAGTTCGCCGTCGCCGCGGCGGTTGTCGCCAAGGGCTGGTCCAGCTACCTGGGCACCGTGTTCGGCTTCGCCGGCGGATCTGCCGAAGTGTTTGGGCTGCAACTGGATTGGGGCGCGCTGTTGATCATCGCGTTCGTCACCGCCATCCTGGCCTGGGGCACCAAACTGTCCGCCGGGGTCAGCCTGGCCATCACCGCCGTCAAGGTGGGGGTGGTGCTGCTGGTGGTCGCCGTCGGCGCGTTCTACATCAAGACCGAGAACTACTCGCCGTTCATCCCGCCCGCCGAGGCAGGGGAGGGCGGCACCGGCACCGAGCAGTCGCTGTTCTCGCTGCTTACCGGCGCCGAAGGCAGCCACTACGGCTGGTACGGGCTGCTGGCCGGCGCCTCGATCGTGTTCTTCGCGTTCATCGGCTTCGACATCGTCGCGACCACCGCCGAGGAGACCAAACAGCCGCAGCGCGACATACCCCGCGGCATCCTGGCCTCGCTGGGCATCGTCACCGTGCTCTACGTCGCCGTGGCGATCGTGCTGTCGGGGATGGTCAGCTACACCCAGCTGCGCGACGCCGAAACGCAGAACCTGGCCACCGCCTTCGCGCTGAACGGCGTGGACTGGGCGGCCAAGGTGATCTCGATCGGCGCACTGGCGGGCCTGACCACGGTGGTCATCGTGTTGGTGCTCGGCCAGACCCGGGTGCTGTTCGCGATGTCGCGCGACGGGCTGATGCCCACACAGCTGGCCAAGACCGGGCGGCACGGCACGCCGGTGCGCATCACGCTGATCGTCGGCCTGGTCGTCGCCGTGACTGCGACGGTGTTCCCGATCGACAAGCTCGAGGAGATGGTCAACATCGGCACGCTGTTCGCGTTCGTGCTGGTGTCGGCCGGGGTGATCGTGCTGCGCCGGACGCGACCCGACCTGAAGCGCGGGTTCCGGGTGCCGTGGGTGCCGGTGCTGCCGATCCTGGCGATCATCGCGTGCCTGTGGCTGATGCTGAACCTGACCGGGCTGACCTGGATCCGGTTCGGCATCTGGATGGCCCTGGGCGTGGTCGTCTACTTCGTCTACGGCCGCCGCCACTCGATCCTTGCGAATCGGGCGCGCTAAAGCACCCACGCTGTCGCATAGCGCGCCGAATCCGCCGTCGGTGGAACCGTGGCGGGCTGCGGTGCGTCACACCGGGCATGCTCAGCGACTATCTGCGGCGCCAGGACGGAGTCATCACCTCCGAGCAGGCTCGGGCCGCGGGACTGAGTCGACGCAGCGTGCAACGTCGCGTGCAATCCGGCCAGTGGCGCCGCTGCGGCCGAGGCGTGTACTTCGTCGACGACCGTCCGTTCTCGGACGCGGCCCGCATCCGCGCGGCGGTGTGGGGGCACGGGTCACAGGCCGCCGCCAGCGGCCTGACCGCGGCCTCATGGCATGGCCTGACCCGGTTCGCCCCTGACATCGTCGAGGTCACGGTGCCGCGCGACAGCCACGGCCGACGCCATGAGGACACCCGGGTCCGTCGCCGTGACCTGCAGCGCTGCGACGTCATCGAGCTCAAGGGCATGCGGGTGACGTCGCTGAGCTTGACCGTCGTGGAAGCCGCCGCGCAGCGCGGAGGCGGGGCGAAATTGCTCGACACCGCACTGCAACAACGCCACGTCGACCTCCCCGGCCTCTGGCGCACCCATCTGCGCAACAAGGGTCGCACCGGTGCGCCGCGGTCTCGGCTGCTGTTACAAGCCGCAGCCGGGGGAGCCCACTCGGTGGCAGAGCGGATTCTGCATCAACTGCTACGGGAGGCCGGTATCGGCGGGTGGAAGGCCAATTATCGGGTCGGCGGTTATCGGGTCGACGTCGGGTTCGCGGCGCAGAAGGTCGCGATCGAGGTGGACGGGTTCGCGTTTCACAGCGACGCAGACGCGTTTCAGATCGATCGTCAGCGGCAGAACGACCTCGTCCTGCTGGGTTGGCAGGTGCTGAGGTTCACCTGGCTGGACCTCACCGCCTATCCGGACCGGGTCATCGCGCTGATCCGCTCGGCGATTTCGGCGCGCTGAAGCACCGCTGCTGTCGCATTGCGCGCCCGATTCACCACGGCGAGCTTTACAAAAGAGCTGCTTTGTATAGACACGCGACAAAACAGGCTCTATAGTCAACGGCACGAGGTGACTGCACTCACAGCAAGGAGGCATCGAGTGACCACGCAAGACATGCCGGCGATCGACATCGAGAACTGGCGCGACAAGAAGCGCTATCTGTGGCTGATGGGTCTGATCCCGCCCACGGCGCTGTTCGTGATGCTGCCGCTGATCTGGGGGCTCAACCAGTTCGGCTGGCACGCCGCGGCGCAGGCGCCGTTCTGGATCGGTCCGATCCTGGTCTACATCCTGCTGCCCAGCCTGGACCTGAAGTTCGGCCCCGACGGGCAGAACCCGCCCGACGAACTGATGGAGCGGCTGGAGAACGACAAGTACTACCGCTACTGCACCTACATCTACATCCCGTTCCAGTACGCCAGCGTCATCTTCGGCGCCTACCTGTTCACCGCATCGAATCTGAGCTGGCTCGGCTTCGACGGCGGGCTGGGCTGGCCGGCCAAGATCGGCCTGGCGCTGTCGGTGGGCGTGCTCGGCGGCGTGGGCATCAACACCGCGCACGAGATGGGGCACAAGAAGGATTCGCTGGAGCGCTGGCTGTCGAAGATCACGCTGGCCCAGACCTGCTACGGGCACTTCTACATCGAGCACAACCGCGGCCACCACGTGCGCGTCGCCACCCCGGAGGATCCGGCGTCGGCCCGTTTCGGTGAGACGTTCTGGGAGTTCCTGCCGCGCAGCGTGTTCGGCAGCCTGCGCTCGGCCTGGGAGATCGAGGCCAAGCGGTTGGAGCGCGCCGGCAAGAGCAAGTGGCATCCGTCCAACGACGTGCTCAACGCCTGGGCGATGTCGGCGCTGCTCTACGGCGTGCTGATCGCGGTGTTCGGCTGGGCGTTGATCCCCTACATCCTGATCTCGGCGGTCTTCGGGTTCACGCTGCTGGAGACGGTGAACTACCTGGAGCACTACGGACTGCTGCGGCAGAAGATGGACAGCGGCCGCTACGAACGGTGCGCGCCGGTGCACAGCTGGAACTCCGATCACATCGTGACCAACCTGTTCCTGTACCACCTGCAGCGCCACAGCGACCACCACGCCAACCCGACCCGGCGCTACCAGACGCTGCGCAGCATGGACGGCGCGCCGAACCTGCCCAGTGGATACGCGTCGATGATCGCGCTGACGTACTTCCCGCCGCTGTGGCGCAAGGTGATGGACCACCGGGTGCTCGAGCACTACGACGGCGACATCACCCGGGTGAACATCCACCCGCGGGTGCGCGACAAAGTGCTGGCCCGCTACGGCACCGACGAGCGCTCGCGCGAGGAGCAGAGCAACACCGAGGCGGCCCGATGAGTGCCTACCGCTGTCCCGGCTGCGACTACGTCTACGACGAGTCCAAGGGCGAGCCCCGGGAGGGCTTCCCGGCCGGGACGCCGTGGGAGGACGTGCCCGACGACTGGTGCTGCCCGGACTGCGCAGTACTCGAGAAGGTCGACTTCGAACCCGCTCTACAACGTTGAGAATGCGCCCACGGCGACAAAGTGCGAGTAGCGGCCGCCGTGGGCGCAGCCTCAACGCAATCTGAGAAAGGAAAACGTCGAGATGAGTGACAACGACTACAAACTGTTCGTCTGCGTGCAGTGCGGCTTCGAGTACGACGAAGCCAAGGGATGGCCCGAGGACGGCATCGCCCCGGGCACCCGCTGGGACGACATCCCCGAGGACTGGAGCTGCCCGGACTGCGGTGCGGCGAAGTCGGACTTCGAGATGGTGGAGGTCGTACGGCCGTGACCGCGTGGGCGGGGGTCGTCACGGGGCGGCTCGCCTCACTCGGCGCGGCACCGAGAAGCGATATTGTCGCGCGTGTGAGCAGCGCCCCGAATCGACGAGTCGCGCAGCGCGTGCCCTACGCCGAAGCGTCCCGGGTACTGCTGCGCGACTCCATCCTCGACGGCATGCGTGAACTGCTGCTCAACCGCGACTGGTCGTCGATCACGCTGTCCGATGTGGCGCGCGCCGCCGGTATCAGCCGCCAGACCATCTACAACGAGTTCGGCTCCCGGCAGGGCCTGGCCCAGGGCTACGCGCTGCGGCTGGCCGACCGGCTCGTCGACCAGATCCACGACGCGATCAACGACAACATCGGCGACGTCTACGCCGCCTTCCTGCAGGGATTCCGCGATTTCTTCGCCGAGTCGGCCGCCGACCCGCTGGTGATCTCGTTGCTGACCGGCGGCTCCAAGCCCGACCTGCTCCAGATCATCACCACCGACAGCGCGCCGATCATCAACCACTGCTCGGCGCGGCTGACCGAATCGTTCATGGCCAGCTGGGTGCGGTGCAGCCAGGAAGACGCCGGCGTGCTGGCCCGCGCCATCGTGCGGCTGGCGATGAGCTACGTCTCGATGCCCCCGGAAGCCGACCACGACGTCGCACGCGATCTGGCCCGGCTGATGTCACCGTTCGCCGAACGGTACGGTGTCATAGATACCGCTTAGCCGGCAGAGCGCCTCAGCGCCTGTCCCGCGAGCCCGCAGGCTATGGGTGTCCGTGTCCGCATGGGTGTCGCTGATGAGCTGCGACACCAGCATCGACGAACGACAAAAAGGGGCTCTATATGACTGCATCGAACATGACCGTCGAGGTCCGCAACGGCATCGACTTCAAGGTCGCCGACCTGTCGCTGGCCGAGTACGGCCGCAAGGAGATCGGCCTGGCCGAGCACGAAATGCCCGGTCTGATGGCACTGCGCTACGAGTACGCCGACGTCCAGCCGCTCAAGGGCGCACGGATCTCCGGCTCGCTGCACATGACCGTGCAGACCGCGGTGCTGATCGAGACACTGACCAGCCTCGGCGCCGAGGTCCGCTGGGCGTCCTGCAACATCTTCTCCACCCAGGACGAGGCCGCCGCGGCCGTCGTCGTCGGACCGCACGGCACCCCCGAGGAGCCCAAGGGCATCCCGGTGTTCGCGTGGAAGGGCGAGACCCTCGAGGAGTACTGGTGGGCCGCCGAGCAGATGCTCACCTGGGAGGGTGAGCCGGCGAACATGATCCTCGACGACGGCGGCGACGCCACCATGATGGTGCTGCGCGGCGCGCAGTACGAGAAGGCCGGCGTCGTGCCGCCCGCCGAGGACGACGACCCGGCCGAGTGGAAGGTGTTCCTCGGCGTGCTGCGCGAGCGCTTCGAGCAGGACAAGACCAAGTGGACCAAGATCGCCGAGGCCGTCAAGGGCGTCACCGAGGAGACCACCACCGGTGTGCTCCGCCTGTACCAATTCGAGGCGCAGGGTGAGCTGCCGTTCCCGGCGATCAACGTCAACGACTCGGTCACCAAGAGCAAGTTCGACAACAAGTACGGCACCCGCCACTCGCTGATCGACGGCATCAACCGCGGCACCGACGTACTGATCGGCGGCAAGAAGGTCCTGATCTGCGGCTACGGCGATGTCGGCAAGGGCTGCGCGGAGTCGCTGGCCGGTCAGGGTGCGCGGGTCACCGTCACCGAGATCGACCCCATCAACGCGCTGCAGGCGATGATGGACGGGTACGACGTGCGCACCGTCGAGGAGGCGATCGGTTCGTCCGACATCGTCATCACCTCCACCGGCAACAAGGACATCATCACCCTCGACCACATGCGCCAGATGAAGGAACAGGCGATCCTGGGCAACATCGGCCACTTCGACAACGAGATCGACATGGCCGCCCTGGAGCGCTCCGGCGCCAAGCGCATCAACATCAAGCCGCAGGTCGACCAGTGGGTGTTCGACGACGGCAAGTCGATCGTGGTGCTCTCCGAGGGTCGACTGCTGAACCTGGGCAACGCGACGGGCCACCCGTCGTTCGTGATGAGCAACAGCTTCTCCAACCAGGTGATCGCCCAGATCGAGCTGTGGACCAAGAACGACGAGTACGACAACGCCGTCTACCGGCTGGCCAAGCACCTCGACGAGAAGGTGGCGCGCATCCACGTCGAGGCACTCGGCGGCACGCTGACCAAGCTCAGCAAGGAGCAGGCCGAGTACATCGGTGTCGACGTCGAAGGCCCGTACAAGCCGGAGCACTACCGCTACTGACATGGTCTCGATGAATCGGGCGCGCACCACGACCACCGCGGTCGGCGTGCGCGCCCGATTTGCGTCGGTGCTGGCCGCAGCGCTCATGTTGAGTGCCTGTGGCCAAGGCGCGCAGGAGGATTCGGAAACCAGTACGGCGCCTGCGCTCGAGGTGCGTCACGACACCGCGCCGCTGGCCGAGATGTTCCCCCTACTCGGCGAACCCGAGTCGGCGTCGTGGATCATGTGGGACAACAGCCGCGTCGCCGAAGGCTCCCGGGTGAAGGTGGTGTGGATCGACGCCGTTGCCCAGGTGTCCCCGCAGACGATGGACCGCCTCGTCGCCGAGCACCCCACCGAGGCGCGCGGCCAGGAACCCGCCGTGCAGGCGGTGCTCGAGCCCGAGCTGCCACCGGGACCGTTCCGCAGCGGCGTCGAACTGAACATGGCGTTCGGCGGGGAAGGCAAGAGCACCCGGGTGTTTCTCGACGACACCCACGACGCCGTGGTGCTGCAGTCCTACACGATGGGCGCCGCTCCGGAGTGACGGCGGCGTCGGTGTCCGCGCTGAGCGACGATCACGCCGAAATCATTGACGGGCCATGGCGATGCGGGCCTCGGCGCGCTTCTGTTCGTCCGCGTCGGCATGCTCCGGGCTTGCGGTGCTGACGGTGACCTCCTCGACGTGGCCGGTGAACGGGAACGGCGAGGTATAGCGCCGGGTGATCGGGGAACCGGCGTTGCGCCCCACCACGAGGCCGCCACCGATGCCGATCGCCAGCGGAATGGTCACCGGGAAGTCGGCCTCGCCGACCACGGTACCGTCGACCAGCAGCCGCGCATGGCCGGGCGTGCCCTTGCCGGACACAAAGTCCGGCAGCCCGGTCGGCTCGAATTCGTAACGCAGCGTATGTTTCCCGACGCCCACCGGATCGGTGGAGCTCACGCTGAACTCCTCGACGCCGACGTAGTTGTGCACGTAGTGCAGCAACCCGTCCTGGATGAACAGGGTGTAGCCGCCGGTGTTGCTGCCGTGGCAGACCACCACCCCCTCGTCCCCGTCGGCCAGCTCCACCTGCGCGGTGACGCTGTGCGCCCGGTTGAGCACCTTGGCCGCCACGTTCTCCGGAACCACCTGCGTGTCAGGCCGATACACGTAGGTGTCGCGCGGCGCAGCGATCTGCGGGCGCGGATCGGCGAAACGCATCGTGCCGCGGCTGTCCAACGGCAGCACGTTGTATTTACCGGCCTCGGTGTACCACAACGCGATCATCTCGATCAGGCGTGGACGTTCCTGCGCGGCCAGATCCTGGGTCTCGGTCGGGTCGACCTCGACGTGGTAGAGCTCCCAGCCCGTCGCGTCGAGTTCGCGCAGCTTCTCCTCGGTCAATTCGAGCATGCCGAAGCTGACTCCCGCCTCGGCGAAGGAGGTGCCGGGGAACGGGCACACCGCGCGCCAGCCGTCGTGATAGATCGAGCGGTGGGCGAACATCTCGAAGTACTGCGTGTGATGCTTCGACGGGGCGTCGGCATCGTCGAAGGTGTGCGCCAGGCTGACCCCCTGGATCGGGGACTGGGTCACCCCGCGAACCGCGGTCGGCGGATCGATGCCCAGCGACTCGAGCACCGTGGGCACCATGTCGATGACATGGCCGTACTGGTGTCGCACTTCACCCTTGGCGCTGATGCCGGCCGGCCAGTGCACGAGGAACCCGTCGGCCACCCCGCCGCGGTAGGTCTCGCGCTTCCACCGCCGGAACGGCGTGTTGCCGGCGAAGGTCCAACCCCACGGATAGTGGTTGAAGTGCTCGGGTCCGCCGAGTTCGTCGATGGCCGCCAGATTCTGCTCGAGATCGTCGGGCACGTTGTTGAAGAACTTGTTCTCGTTGACCGAACCGTGGGGACCGCCTTCGGCGCTGGCCCCGTTGTCGGAAATCACCATCACCATCGTGTTGTCCAGCTGACCGGACTTCTCCAGGTAATCCAGCAGGCGGCCGATCTGGTGGTCGGTGTGCTCGAAGAACCCGGCGAACACCTCCATCATCCGCGCATAGAGCCGACGCTCGTCGTCGGACAGTTCATCCCAGCGCTGCACGTCAGGGTCGTGCGGGGAAAGCTGAGCATCCGGGGCCACGATGCCGAGCTCCTTCTGGCGCGCAAAGACCCTCTCCCGGTAGGCGTCCCAGCCATCGTCGAACTTGCCGCGGTATTTCGCCGCCCATTCCGGCGGTGCCTGGTGGGGGGCGTGGTTGGCGCCGGTGGCGAAGTACAGGAAGAACGGCTTCTCCGGCGCGACCTGCTTGAGGTCGGCGATGAAGCTGATCGCCCGATCGGTGAGATCCTCGGTCAGGTGATAGCCGTCCTCGGGCGTCTTCGGCGGCTCCACCTGGTGATTGTCGAAGACCAGGTCGGGATAGTACTGATGGGTGTCCCCGCCGAGGAAGCCGTAGTAGCGCTCGAAGCCGCGGCCCAGCGGCCACCGGTCATAAGGGCCCGCGGCGCTGATCTGCTCGGCCGGGGTCAGGTGCCATTTGCCCACGCAGTAGGTTGCGTAGCCGTGCGGCAGCAACATCTCCGAGAGGAACCCGTTCTCGAACGGGATGGCCCCGTTGGAGCCCGGATAGCCGGTCGAGCCCTCGGTGATGCACGCCATGCCGTTGGAATGGTGGTTGCGCCCGGTCAGCATGCACGACCGCGACGGCGAACACAGCGCCGTGGTGTGCATGTTCGTGTAGAGCAACCCGTTCTGCGCGAGCCGGTCCAGGTTGGGGGTGTTGATCGGCGATCCGTAGCAACCGAACTGTCCGTAACCGGTGTCGTCGAGCACGATGTAGACGACGTTCGGGGCGTCCGGTCGCGCGCGGTTGGGGGTCGGCCACGCCGGATCGGAGTCGCCGATCGTGCGACCGATCCGGCCCGGAAATGTGGTTCCGGGCGGGTATTCCGTCAGGCTCATGCGCCGAGCCTAGGACGCCGGACTGCAAATCGGGCGCGTTATGCGACGGTCACGGTCGCAATTCGCGCCGAATTCACCTCGTGGAGCAGGCCCAGCTGCCGGTAGACGGTGGACCGCCAGATGGGCGCCTGGGAGTTGATGACGAGGCCGCCCAGCGCCCACCCGTGCAACTGACCGTCACCGATGATCACGGTGAAGTCGGCGTCGGGGTCCTGGGCCAGCAGCTTGTCCCGAAACGCCAGCGCGCCCGGGTAGAGCTGTTCCTGGGTGCCGATGTAGAGCGCCGTCGGCGGCAGCCCCGTCAGGTCGTCGCTGGAGATCGGGTTGACCCGATAGTCGTCCATGTCCAATTCGCCGTTGTAGCCGGGAATTTCGTCGGGATCCCAGCGCGGCAGAATCGGGTCGTCGATCGCCTCGACCTCGGGGGTGCGCAAGGTGATGTGCAGGGCGGGGGACACCAGCACCATCCGGGAGGGTTGCGACTCGGTGAGCACGCAGCTGATCGCGGCGCGGCAACGGCGGATCAACTCCTGCACCGCGAGCACGGCGAACGACCCGCCCGACGAATCGCCGTACACGCTGACGTTGTCCACCCCGTGCTCGTCGATGAGCAACGACAGATAGTCGGCCATCGGCGGCACCAGCGTCGTGGCCGTGCCGGTGCCCAACGGCGGGGCCAGCGGGTAGATCGGCACCAGCACGGTGGCGCCGGTGTCGCGGGCCATCTGCCCGTAGTCCGACCAGTGCAGAATGTTCGCCTCGGCGGCGAAACCGCCGCCGTGCAGCGCGACGACGTACTCACCGGAGGGCTGCGGCGGCGCGAGCTCCCACACCGTCCAGCCGTTGAACTCGCGCTCGGTGACTGTCAATCCGAGAGTGGCGAGCACCGGCGGGTCGGTAGTCGTGACACTGCCGACCACGCCGCTGAACAGGCTGATGCCGGTGGTCTCGGAGAACCAGCGCAGGAACCGCAGCGTGTCGGCGACCAGCCGGTCGCTGTAGGACGGCGGCGCGGTGGTGACGGTGCGCGGGCCCGCGGCGACGCCGTTGAGGCCGAGTTGGCGGTAGATGTCGGGCCGCACTGTGGCGGCTTGGGAGTTCGGCGACCCTGCCAGCGCCCAGTCGTGGATCTGGCTCTGCCCCACCACTGTCGACACCGCGCCGCCGGCCGCCGACCATTTCTGCTGCAGCGCAAGGATATCCGGCAAGGCGAATTCGAGTGACCCGACGTACATCGTGGTGCTCGGCAGCGCCGCCAGCACGGCGTCCTCGAAGGACATGACGTTGATCAGCGGATCGGTCAGCGCCAGCCCGGCGGTCCACCTGTCGGCGTCGTTGTAGAAGTCGAGATCATCGAGGTCGAAGACCGGATCGTTGATCTCGCGGAGGGCGGGGTTGGACAGCGTGGCATCCGGGGCGAACGACAGCAACACCATGCTCGCGGGCAGCGGCTTGCCGGCGAGCACGAGCTGGCGGACCGCCGAGAGCGCCAGGATGGGGCCCGCAGAGTCGGCGTAGACGCTGACGTTGTCGGCGCCGTACTCGGAGATCCGGTCGGACAGGAATTGCGCCATCGCCGGCACCACCCTGGTGGCCGATCCGGCCTCGGTGGTGGCCAGCGGGTAGAGCGGGACGATCACCGTGGCGCCGGTGTCGCGGGCCATGGGCGTGCAGGCCGCGGGTCAGAAACGACGGCGGCCGGTCGCTGGTGATGGCCTTGCCGAAGGCACTGTAGAGGTCGACGCCGATCAGCTTCGAAATGCCTTTCAGCACATACAGACCCGCGAGGGCCACTTTGTCGAACAGCGACGGTGGCGCGGTGTAGGTGACGGAGTTCTCCGCCGTGGCGGGGGTGGCGAGCACCTCGGCCGTCGAGTCGGTGCCGGCCGGTGCCGACTGGTGTTTCGCCGTGGGCC
>NZ_BLTG01000044.1 GCF_017312405.1 Mycobacterium sp. PO1 | reverse complement strand
GTGGAGGCAGCGCGCCCGGGGGAGGCGGCGGCGGAGGTAGCGCACCCGGGGGCGGCGGCGGGCCCATCGGCGGAGCCAGCGCCGGCTCCGGCGCGGGAGGCTCGTTGGCCGGCATCGGCAGGAACATGTGGTTGGTGAACTGCTCCTGATAGGCGCCACCACCACCGATCTTCACCCCGCCGCCTTCACCGGACGACACCGGCGTGCCGTCGGGCAGCGTCACCGCGGTGTGGCCGCTGTTCCAGCCGACGACGAGTGCCCCGGGCTCACTACCGTGCCGGAAGCCCCGCTCGAGCAGCTCCCGTTCGATGTTGCCGGTGTGAAACCGGTCACCGTAGACAGGCCTGCCGGTCGCAGCGTTGGTCACCCAGGAGACCAGGCCCGAGCAGTCGGTGCCCGACGGGGAGTCACCGCCGACGACGTACGGGGTACCCGACACCTGGTTGACAAGAGTCAAGAGCGTCGCGAGAGCAAACATGCGGCCGGACGTTAACAGAGGTCTCTAAAACGTCCAAAATCTGTGACGGCGAGCACAATACGGGCGTCGATTTCACCAAGGTCACGAAAATCCATCCAAAGGTGTTGTGTGCGCGGCATATTCGCGGGTCAACGCATTGCATGTCGATAATGTTCAAAATTGTTGCCGGTCAGCAGTTTTGGTTGAGACACGGCGGGGTCACAACGTGGTATCCCTCCGGATTCAGCGCCCGGCCGCCGAATCGCGGCCGCACCACCGCCAGCAGACCTCAGCGACTGCCCAGTAGCAGCGGGATCTTCTGTTCGGCGTCGGTGAGTGAGCCGTGCTGACCTATCAGCGAAGATTCAACGGGTTCGGCTGAGCGTCGCAGGAATCCCGCGGTGGCGCGTGCCGCCACCACCACGTCGCCGATCCTGGCGCGCACCGGATCGGTGACGCGTTCCCCGAACCAGCCCGCGGCCACCGCATCGTCACCGCTGGTGACCCACGCCCGCTCACCGACCACCTCCTGCCAGGTGGCCAGCACGTCCTCGAGCGCGCCGTCGCGGACATAGAGGTGGCGCGCGCGGACCTCACCGCCGATCTCTGCGACACCTTCGGTCAGGGACTCGGTGGCGTCGATGTCGATGACCGCGGATTCCTCCACCGCCACCATCCCGTGGTCGGCCACCACCGCGAGCAGCCCGCCGGGAGGCATACCGTCGAGAATCGATTCGACCAGGGTGTCGACCTGCCGCAACTGCATCCGCCACGCGTCAGAGCCGGGACCGTGCACGTGTCCGACGAGGTCGAGGTCAGCGTGATAGGCGTAGCAGAAGCCGCGGTCGACGAGCACCGACCGGACCGTCGCGGCCAGATCGCCCAGCGCGTGGACCCCGCGGTAGCGTCCGCCGCGCAACACCGCCCTGGTGAGCCCGGAGCCGTCGAACTGCGCGCCGGAGATCACGCTGACCTGCACACCGCCGGCCTCGGCGCGCTCGAACACCGTCGGCCGCGGCTGCACGACTTCGGGCACGACGTCCTCGCGCAGATCGGCACCCCACGGGTGGGGCCGCCAGCGCAGCGCATTGATGACCCCGACCTCGGGCAGCCGGAATGTCATACCGACCATCCCGTGCTCGCCTGAGCGACAGCCGGTACCCACCGCGGCCAGGCCCGCGGCGGTGGTCGACGGGAACCCCACCTGCAGGGTCTGGCGGGACAGCCCGGCGAGCACCGGTGCATCGACGGCGTAGCGATCCAGCAGATCCGCGCCCAGACCGTCGACGAGCAGCACACAGGCGCCCGCCGCCTGGTAGGGCAGGGCGATCCGGGGTTCGAACCCTGAGGCACCCATCGCCGCCAGCACCGACGGGGTCACGTCGGCCAGGTGCGGCTCCCGCGGATCGGGGCGGGGCAGGTCCCGAGCCTGGTACACCGGGTCAGTGTTGCGGCAGCCGGACCACTTGGACGAAGAACTCGTCGATCTGGCGCACCGCGTTCATGAACTGGTCGAGGTCGACCGGCTTGGTCACGTAGGCGTTGGCGTGCAGCTTGTAGCTGCGCAGGATGTCCTCTTCCGCCGAGGACGTCGTCAGCACGACCACCGGGATGAGGCTCAGATCGGGGTCGGACTTGATGGTCTCCAGCAGTTGCCGCCCGTCGTACTTGGGCAGGTTCAGGTCCAGCAACACCAGGTCCGGCCGCGGCGCCCCTTCGTACGGGCCGCGGCGGTACAGGAAGTCCAGCCCCTCCTCGCCGTCGCGGGCGACATGCAAGGTGTTCTTGATCTTGTTGTGCTCGAACGCCTCCCGGGTGATCAGTTCGTCTCCCGGGTCGTCCTCGATGAGCAGCACGTCGATGGCGCGTTCAGCCGATGTCATGTCGCCGATCCTTCCAGCAGGGGTGAAGCCGTGTCATCCGCCCGGACGGGCAGAGTGAACTCGAAGCGGGTGCCGTCGGTGTAGGAGTTGTCGATCCAGATGGACCCGCCGTGGTGTTCGATGATCTTCTTGCACAGCGCCAGGCCGATGCCGGTGCCGGTGTAGGCGTCGCGCCCGTGCAACCGCTGGAAGATGACGAAGACCTTGTCGCTGAACTCCGGGGCGATCCCGATACCGTTGTCGGACAACGAGAACATCCAGTACGACGACTCGTCGTCCCCGGCGCCCTCGAGGTGGCAGTCGATGCTGATCCGTGGGGCCGTGTCCGCGCGCCGGAACTTCACCGCGTTACCGATCAGGTTCTGCCACAGCATCGCCAGCAACGTGGGATCGCCCTTGACCGTCGGCAGCCCCGACACCGGGCGCTCGATCACGGCGCCGGATTCCTCGATCGAGGTCGACAGATTGCCCAGCGCACTGTCCAAGGTGGCGTCGAGGCTGATCTCGACCTCGGTGGCGTTGAGGCGACCCACCCGGGAGAAGGTCAACAGGTCGTTGATGAGCACCTGCATGCGCTTGGCGCCGTCGATGGCGAACGCGATGTACTCCACACCCCGCTCGTCGAGCTTGTCCCCGTACCGCTTCTCCAGCAGTTGGCAGAACGACGTCACCTTGCGCAAGGGCTCCTGCAGGTCGTGGGAGGCGACGTAGGCGAACTGCTCGAGTTCGGCGTTGGAGCGCCGCAACTCCTCCGCGTGCGAATCCAGCGCGTCGGTGGCTGCCCGGGACGCCTCGAGTTCGTCGACGATGCGTTGACGCATGTTGTCCACGTCCACCGCGATGGCGCGGATGTCCCGGGGTCCCCGGGGCACGATCCGCTCCCCGAAGTTGCCTTCGGCGACCCGCCTGCACGCCTGCGCCAGGGCTGTGAGCGGGCGGACCAGCGCCCGGCGCAGCAACACCGCCAGCAACAGCACCGTCACCGCGAAGGCGACGAGCATCGCCGCCAGGACGGCGTTGCGCCAGGAGCGGATCTGGTCCAACTCGGCAATACCGTCGGTGCGGGCCTGCTCCAGCCGGTCGTTCTGCACGTCGAAAAGGCCGCGCAGACGGTCGAATTCGACTTTGCCCCGTTCGGCGGCCGCCGGCGCGAAGGTCTGCGGCGCGCCCGGGTCGACCGCTGCGATGACCGGTTCGGCGTAGTTGGTGCGCCACGAACCGGCGGCCAATTCGATCGCGTCGAGGTCGTCGAGCAGGTCCGGGCGGTCCTGTTCGAGCTGGCGCAGTTCGGCCGACGCCTGTTGCTCGGTGCGCCGTCCCGCGAAATAGGGTTCGAGGAACCGGGGGTCGGCGGCGATGACGTAGCCACGCACCGCGGTCTCCTGGTCGCGCAGCGCAGCCTGCATCTGGTAGGCCGCGACGCGCGACGGTTGGATCTTGCCGATGAGTTCCCCCGACACCGCGTCGGTGCGGTTGAGAAGGACCGCAACGGTGACGCCGGCGAGCAGGACGACCACACCCATCACCGACAGCACCAGGAACTGCCAGCCCTGCACGGTGAGGTGGCGCGGTCCGCGCCGCTGCGGGTCGGTCACGTGCTCGCCGTCCGCTCCACCCGGACGACGGCGATGTCGTCGGAGATTCCGCCGTGGGCCTGCGCCCTGGACTCGACCGCGTCGATGAGCGCATCGACGAACTCGGGGCCGGGCAGCGCGGCCAGTGAACGCGCGATCTCGAGCAGTCCGGCTTCGCCGAGACGCTCGTTTCCGCGCCCGCTGTGACCCTCGAACAGACCGTCGGTCAGCAACACCAGTCCGCAGCCCTCACGCAGGTCGATCTGCTGTGGTGGCCAGTCGCCGGCGCGCAGACCGAGCGCGGGCCCGCCGGGCGGCTCGACCCATTCCACCGAACCCTCGCCGTGCATCAACATGCCGGGATGCCCGGCCCGCACCGCCGTGATCTCGGTGCCCTCGGGGGGGATCGCCAGGCTCAGCACTGTCGCGAAGATACCCTTCCCGGCCCGTTCGGCCCGCAGGATCCGCTCCAACTGCCGCATCCGGTCCGCACCGCGCAGGCCGGCGAAAGTCAGCGTCCGCCATGCGATTCGCAACGCGACGCCCAGCGCCGCCTCGTCCGGACCATGTCCGGCCACGTCGCCGATCATGACGTGCACCGTGCGGTCGGGGGTCTGCACGAAGTCGTAGAAGTCGCCCCCGAGCAGTGCATTCTCCCGGCTCGGCCGATATTGGGTGACGATGTTCACGCCGGGCTCGTCCAGCAACAACGGCGACGGCAACAGACCGCGCTCCAGCCGTGCGTTCTCCCGTGCCCGCATCTCACTGGCATGCAGGTCGACCGCCGTGAGCTCGGCGCGCTTGCGTTCGATCGCGTACAGCACCGCGCGCCGCAGCATCTCCGGGTCGACCCGCCCTTTGACCAGATAGTCCTGGGCGCCCGAGGCCACGGCCGAGACCCCGAAGTGCTCGTCGTTGAGACCGGTCAGCACCACCACGGGAATCGCGGGGTCCTGTCGGCCGATCCGGGCCAGCCCGTCGATCCCATCGGTGTCGTGCAGATGCAGGTCCAACAGGATGCAGTCGGGTCGGGTGGCCGAGATTTCACGCTCGGCGTCGGCCATGGACGGTGCCCAGGTCACGTTCATGTCGACGCCGGCATCGGCGATCAACTCCTCGACGATGATCGCGTCGGCGCGGTCGTCTTCGACCAGCAACAACGTCAGCGGATCGCCGCCGTGCGGGACTCGGCCGGGTCCCGGCGCTTCGGTGGGTCCGCTCATGTCACGGACCGGTGTGCGATTGGCAATTCACCGAGGATACCCGGGCGCCGGGGCCGTCAGGACGGTGTGTCGACCACGGCGTTGCGCACCGTGCGGGCGCCGCCGCCGCTGGTAATCTGCGAGCGGTCGCCGGTGTGATCGGGGGAGCCGGCCGGAGCATCCGATCGGGCGGTGACACCGCCGGACATCGCCCAGCAAGCCTGAATTGCCGACCCCGCAGAATCGCCGACACCGCAAAGTCCCGAGCCGAAATGAGTCGTGTGCGCACCGGAGAGATCAGAGCATTGTCCGGCCTGCGCATCGTCGCAGCGCTGTGGGTGGTGCTCTTCCATTTCCGGCCCCTGCTCGAGCAGGCCTCGCCACCCTGGAGTGACGCGCTGGCACCGGTGCTCGACGCCGGCGCACAGGGCGTGGACCTGTTCTTCATCCTCAGCGGTTTCGTGTTGACGTGGAATTACCTGGACCGGATGGGGGAGTACTGGTCGACCCGCAGCACGCTGCGGTTCCTGTGGCTGCGCCTCGCGCGGGTGTGGCCGGTCTACCTCGTGACGATGCATCTGGCTGCCGCCTGGATCGTGTTCACGCTCTACGTGGGCGACTTCCCGTCCCCGGCCGCCGAGGACCTCACCGCCATCAGCTGGATCCGGCAGGTGCTGCTGGTGCAGCTGTGGTTCGAACCGTTCTTCGACGGGTCGAGCTGGGACGGCCCGGCTTGGTCGATCAGCGCGGAATGGCTGGCCTACCTGCTGTTCGGTGCGCTGGTGCTGGTGGTGTTCCGGATCGCGGCGGCCACCCGTGCGCGCGGGCTTCTGGTGCTGGCTGTGCTGGCCTCCCTGCCGCCGACGCTGTTCCTACTCGCCAGCGGCGTCTTCTACACCCCGTGGAGCTGGCTGCCGCGGATCGTCATGCAGTTCATCGCCGGCGCCCTGGCCTGTGCAGCCGTGCGCAAGCTGCACGTGTCCGACAAATCCCGGCAGACCGCTGGGGTGGCGGCGCTGCTGCTGGGCGGGGCGATCATCGGCGGGTTGTATCTGCTCGACGGTGTCCCGCCGGAGCTGATCTACGACGCAGGCGGCCTGGTCGACGTGCTGTTCGTACCGTTGGTCGTCGCACTGGCGCTCGGCGCAGGCACGCTGCCGGCAGCGTTGTCCACCCGCACCATGGTCTATCTGGGTCACATCTCGTTCAGCCTGTACATGGTGCACGAGATCGTGCACACCGCGTGGAACTGGGTTGCCGCTCAGTACGAGATCACCCTGTCGCCCAGCTGGACGGCCAAACTCGTCTTCGTCGGACTGATCGCGCTCTCGGGGGTCTTGGCGGCGGCGCTGTATCACCTGGTCGAGGAGCCGGCGCGGCACTGGATGAGACACATGTTGGACTCCGGGCCCAAGCAAGCCGACCGTCCCGCCGACCCACCGCAGAGCCGTCTGCACCCGGTCGAGGCGCGTGCGGGGTGAGGTTTCGAACACACGGCGCGTCGACGAACCGGACCTGAGCGACTGCCGCCTAGCATGGTCCGGTGAGTCGGCTTCTGACCTTCGCGCTCTGCGTCGCCGTCGTCCTCGGCGCCTTCACCGCCCACACCGCAGACGCCGGACGCCTCCGGCACCACGACGTCAAGCCGCTGGACTACGCGGTGAATCGGATCGCGGTGATCGGAGATTCCTACACCACCGGAAGCGACCAGGGCGGCAACGGACCTCAGGGGTGGGCGCCGCAGGCGTGGCAGGCACTGACAGAGCACGGCATCGCGGTCACGCCGACGGTCGCTGCCGAAGGCGGTGCGGGCTTCTGCACGAGGGGAAACCGCGGGGGTGTTTTCGAAGACCTCACCGTGCGGGCGGTCAAACCGACCGACGTCCTGGTGGTGTTCTACGGCTCGCGCAACGACATGGACGTCGAGCCGACCCGGCTGTCGGTGGCGATGTACGGCACGTTGAGCCTGGCTCGCCAGATCGCGCGGTCGGCACAGCTGCTGGTGATCGGGCCGCCGTGGCCGACAGCCGATCCGCCGGCGAAGATCTTGCGCGTGCGCGACGTGCTCAGCTATCAGGCTGAGCTTGCCGGTGCGACGTTCGTCGACCCGATCGCGGCGGGGTGGTTCGTCGGACGACCCGAGCTGATCGGCGCTGACGGGGTTCACCCCACCGACGCCGGCCACACCTACATGGCTGAGAAGATCGCGCCGCTGATCGCCGCCAAGTTGCACCCGTACTGAGCCGCATGGCGAACAGGGCACCCGGGCTGGCGTGGCCAGCACCGGATGCCCTGTCCGACTGAGCGGGATCGCCTGACTAGCGCACGTCGAAGCGGTCGGCGTCCATCACCTTCGTCCACGCCGCGACGAAGTCCTTGACGAACTTCTCCTTCGAGTCGTCCTCGGCGTAGACCTCGGCCAGCGCCCGCAGTTGCGAGTTCGACCCGAACAGCAGATCGACGCGGCTGGCGGTGTACTTCTGTTCACCGCTGGCGCGGTCGGTGCCCACATAGGTGCCGTCGTCAGCCGGGGCCGGAGCCCACTTGGTGCTCATGTCGAGCAGGTTGACGAAGAAATCAGCGGACAGCACACCGGGCTGGTCGGTGAGCACACCCAGCTTCGTCCCGCCGTAGTTGGTGTCCAGTGACCGCATGCCGCCGATCAGCACAGTCATCTCGGGCGCCGACAGACCCAACAGGTTGGCCTTGTCGATGAGTTGGTACTCCGCCGGCAGCGGCAGCCCCTTGCCGGCGTAGTTGCGGAAGCCGTCGGCCTTGGGCTCCAGGTAGGAGAACGACTCGACGTCGGTCTGCTCCTGGGTGGCGTCGCCCCGCCCGGGGGTGAACGGCACCTCGACGTCGACACCGCCGGCCTTGGCGGCCTTCTCGACGCCGACGTTTCCGGCGAGCACCACCAGGTCGGCGAACGACACGGACGTGCCCGTCGATCCCTGGATCTCCTCGAGCTTGCGGATGACCAGCGACAGCTCGTCGGGCTCGTTGGCCTCCCAGCCCAGCTGCGGCTGCAGCCGGATCCGGCCACCGTTGGCACCGCCGCGCATGTCGCTGCTGCGGTACGACGAGGCCGCCTTCCACGCGGTCGACACCAGCTGTTGCACAGTCAGATCGGAGTCGGCGATCGCCCTCTTGAGGGTGGCGATGTCGTCGGAGGACAGGTCGCTGCCGGCCGGAACGACGTCCTGCCACAGCCAGGTCTGCTGCGGCACCAGCGGCCCGAGGTAACGGACCACCGGCCCCATGTCGCGGTGCAGCAGCTTGAACCATGCCTTGGCGAACTCCTCGGCGAGCTCCTCCGGGTGGTCCAGCCACCGGCGGGTGATTTTCTCGAACCCGGGGTCCATCCGCATCGACAGGTCGGTGGTCAGCATCGACGGGTGGGTCTTCTTGTCGCCCTGTGCCATCGGGACGGTGTTGGCCCAGCCGCCGTCCTTGGGCTTCCACTGGTAGGCACCGGCGGGGCTCTTGGTCAGCTCCCACTCGTTGCCGTAGAGGATCTCCAGGAAGCTGTTGTCCCACTTGGTGGGTGTGTGGGTCCAGATGACCTCGAGGCCCGAGCTGACGGTGTCGTTTCCGAGGCCCGAGTTCGCCCAGCCGAGGCCCTGCATCTCCAGCGGAGCGGCTTCGGGCTCCGGCCCGTTCTCCACCTCGGTGGCGCCGTGGGTCTTGCCGAAGGTGTGGCCACCGATGATGAGCGCGGCGGTCTCGACGTCGTTCATCGCCATCCGGCCGAACGTCTCACGGATGTCCACGGCCGCCGCCACCGGATCCGGTTTGCCCTCGGGGCCTTCGGGGTTGACGTAGATCAGGCCCATGTGGGTGGCGGCCAGCGGGTTCTCCAGCTTGGTGCGCTCGGAGTTGTCACCGGGGTAGCGGTGGAACGTTTCCAGCCACTCGTGCTCGGCACCCCAGTAGACGTCCTCTTCGGGCTCCCAGTAGTCCGGGCGGCCGAACGCGAATCCGGCGGTCTTGAAGCCCATGTGCTCGAGTGCGCGGTTGCCGGCGAAGATGATCAGGTCCGACCAGGAGAGGTCCTTGCCGTACTTCTTCTTGACCGGCCACAGCAGGCGGCGCGCCTTGTCCAGGCTGACGTTGTCGGGCCAGCTGTTCAGCGGCGCGAAGCGCTGCATACCCCGGCCGCCACCACCGCGGCCGTCCTGGACGCGGTAGGTGCCCGCAGCGTGCCAGGTCATCCGGATGAAAAACGGTCCGTAATGGCCGAAGTCGGCGGGCCACCAGTCCTGGGAGTCGGTCATGACCGCGTCCACATCGCGAGTCAGCGCGTCGACGTCGAGGTTCTGAACCCGCTGGCGGTAGTCGTAGCCGTCGTCCATCGGGTCGATGACGTCGGGATTCTTCTGCAGGATCTTCAGATTGACCGCGTTGGGCCACCAGTCCCGGTTGCTGCCGCCCTCCACGGGCGGCTTGATCACCATCGGGCAACCGCCTTCGACGGGATCACTCTGCGCTTCGCCGATCGGCGGAGTCTCTTCGATGGTGCGACCGTCGTCAGGCACGGCATTTCCTTTCGGGAGTGGTGAATCGGACTGTGATCACGGTTGTGATCCCACGTTGCGGGCGGCGCAGGCCGGACAGATGCCCCAGTAGACGACCTCGGCTTCGTCGACGACGAAACCCTCCAGTGCGCCGGCCGGGTCGGAGGGAATGAGACAGGGCGCCTCGCCGACGGCGCAATCCACGTCGGCGATGACACCGCAGGAGCGGCACACCATGTGGTGGTGGTTGTCGCCGACCCGGGATTCGTACCGCGCCGGCGAGCCGCTCGGTTGGATCTTGCGGAGCAGACCGACGCCGGTCAGGGCCGCCAGGACGTCGTACACGGTTTGCCGGGACACTTCGGGCAGGGCCTGCCGGACCACCCCGACAATGGTGTCGGTGTCGGCGTGCGGATGCTCTGCGACGGCAGCCAGTACGGCCAGCCTCGGACGGGTCACCCGCAGCTCCGCATTGCGAAGCAGGCCCACCGCGTCCGAGGTCACAGGAAAGTTCTACGATCTTTTTTGGACTCAGTCAAGTCTTTATTCGAACTGCTTACCAATCCGCCCTGTTAGGGTGCGCCGGTGATTCGCAACGTGGTGCTGGCCAAGCTGACAGCGGGGTACGACCGTGCGGAGGTCGAGCAGATCCAACAGTGCCTGGCCGAGTTGAACCTCCCGGGAACACGGGATTTCACGATCGGAACCGACGTCGGTCTGCGCGACGGAAACTGGGATTTCGTGATCGTCGCGGACTTCGACGACGTCGCGGCGTACCGGAGTTACGACGAGGACGCCGAACACAACCGACTGCGGGCGCGGCTGGCCCCGTGGATCGAGCAGATCGCGCGCGCCCAGTTCGAGATTCCCGACGCCTGAGCCGCGACGTCGTCGCGGCCGGGCCGCTGTGTTCGCACGTCGACGAGCTCTACGCCGGCCGGGCGTAACGTTGCGCGAAGCGCCTCATGATGACCGTCGGGTGCCGCACATCACGCTGCCGCGCATCGGCTTTGAGTGACTCTGCGGTCTCCGGAGCGAAGTAGCCGTGGTCCTTGTACACGTCGATGCGGGTACAGATGCCCTCGACGTCGAGTTCCGGGTGGAACTGGGTGGCGTAGACGTTGGCGCCGACCCGGAACGCCTGCACCGGGCACGCCGGGGAGGTCGCGAGGAGGAGGACATGGCGGGGCAGCTGTGACGCCGCCTCCTTGTGGCCGCCGAACGCCTCGAACGAGTCCGGCAGCCCGGCGAACAGCGGATCGTCGCGGCCGGCGTCGGTCAGCTCGACCGTGACCGCCCCGACGGGCTCGCTGTGCGCGCGGTCCACGACCGCGCCGACCGCTCTTCCCACGGTGCCGACGCCGTAACAGCATCCCAGGAACGGGAAGTCATCGGCGATCACGTCCGCCAGCAGGCGGGCCAGCTCGGCTTCGACCCGACGTTGGGTTTCCGACTTGGTATCGGGGTCGTCGCTGACGTTGTAGGGCCCGCCGCCGAGGATGATGCCCGACCAGTGCCTCAGATCGACCTCACCGAGCCGGCGGTGGGTCAGCCGAACGCGGCGCAGGCCCGCTTCGCCCAGACCCGTGAACCGCATCATCGCCTGGTACTCGTCGTCGGCGGCCTCGTCTTCGCCGCGGATCGACAACAGGAGAAACGGGGCGTCGGCCACCGGCCAAGAGTAGCCACGGGCTAGCTTGTCGGTCAGTGAGAACACTCATCGATTTCGACGACGCCCCGGTGATCGCGGTGCCGACCGCGGCCGGCCCGCGCCACGCCGTGCTGGTCGAGGGACCCCAGGGCTGGGGTGAGTTCAGCCCGCCGCCCGGCGCCGACGACGCGCTCGCGGCGCGGTGGTTGACCGCGGCGATGGAGCCGAGCACTGTCGGCTGGCCCGACGCGGTGCGCGGCCGGGTCCCCGTCGACGACGGGACCCGACGACCCACCGTCGCGGCCGGCGACGTCGAGGCGGCGGTGGCGCGCATCGCTGATCTGCGCGCCGAGGACATCGAGTTCGTGCTGCTGGAGTGCCGAGATCCCGCCGCTGCCAGGTCCGTTCGGCGCAGGGCCGACGTCCCGATCGCAGTGGACGCAGCGCTGTTGCTTGCCGATCCGCAGTGCGCCGACCTCGCCGTCCTGCGCTGCGGCCCGTCCGGCGGGGTTCGCCGGGCGATGCGCCGCGCGGAAAAACTCGGCCTGCCCGTGGTGGTGCAGTTCACCGGCACCACCAGCATCGGGTTGGCCGCCGATGTGGCGTTGGCCGCGGCGCTGCCCCAGCTGCTGTTCGCGTGCGGGCCGGTGCCCGGCTGGCTCGCTGAGGCCGACGTGGTGTCCGAGGCGAGGTCGCTGATTCCCAGGGACGCACACCTGCCCGCCGCTCCGATGCCCGCAGCACCCGATCCGGTGCGGCTGCAACGGTTCGCCGTCACCGACGCGGAGACTGTCGAGCACTGGCGCGGGCTTCTGCGGCGAGCCGCAGCGATACTGTAGCGGCGAGCCGCAGCGATCTTGTAGCGGCGAGCCGCAGCGATGCAGCGGCCCGCCGCCTACCTGCTCAGTCCTCCTTGCGGATCAACCGGTTGAGCGCCTCGCGGTCCGGCGCGACCAGTTCGTCGATGCGCGGCTGGTTCACGTCGGCGACGATGATCTCGCCGACTTCCTGGTAGACGTCGCTGAAGATGCCGTGCGACTTCATCTTGTCCGTTTGGTAGATGTTGTCCTCGGTGGGGGTGACGTAGTAGACGATCTCGGCCTTGAAGCGGTGGATGAGCCACACGTGGATCAGATCCATCAACCGCTTCTTGCGCAGTTGCTCAGCGAAGGTGTTCTGGTCGCGGACGGTCAGGATGCTGCGACCGTGCCGGTCCTTGATCGGATCGACGACCACATTGGCGAGCGGCTCCGCGCCGTCTTCGGAACCGTCGCTGACGATCTGCAGGTCGAGCACGTCGGAGCCGGCACGGCGCGGCCGCAGGTGCACGCGCAGTTTCTCGGGCAGCTGGTAGTGCTCGCTCCACAGGGCCAGCCACTCTTCGAGCAGCTTCTTCGGCACCTCGGTCTGCACCAGATGCTGGTGCTGGGTCGAGCCCTTGCCCATCGCCTTGGTCGTCGCGGTGCGACCCGAGGAGGCGGCCAGCGCGGCATCGCTGCGCGGTCCGCCCACCAGGGTCTGCGGAGTGCGGTAGGGCGACTCGACCAGGCGCATCTTTCGCTGCAGCCGGGCCAACGCCAACATGCCTTCCTGACGCAGCGACGTCGCGAACTCCTCGGACGCGACACCGTCGACCTGGTGCCCGCCGTAGGTGATGAAGTTGAAGACGAACCCCATCTTGCCGAGTTCCTCCGGGAACGCCCGCATCTCCTCGTCGCTCATGCCGGTGGTGTCCCAGTTGAACGACGGCGACAGGTTGTAGGCCAGCATCTGGTCGGGGTAGACCGCGTGGATCGCGTCGGCGAACTGCTTGGCATCGGCCAGGTCGGCGGTCTTGGTCTCCATCCACAGGATGTCGGCGAACGGGGCGGCCGCCAATGACTTGGCGATCGCATAGGGAATGCCGCCGCGCACCTGGTAGTAACCCTCGGGCGTCTTGGCCCGCTCGCAGTCCCAGGCCGCGTCGGCGCCGAGTTCCTTCGCCTTCTCCCGCGCCGAGTACAGCGACGCCGACTCGGCGAAGGCGCGCCACTCGCTCGAGCTCATCGCCGGGGCCTCGCCCTCGCGTTGCCGGAAGTCGAGCAGATCGGCCACCGCGTCGGCGTAGGTGCCTACCCCGGCGTCGTCCTGCCACACCTCGACGAACCGGGACTCCACCGCGTCGTAGGCGGCGTCGACCGACGAGAGTGACGGGTCCGTGCTGTCCTGCCAGGCGGCGGCGGTGTCGTCGATCAGCTGGGTCAGCCCGTGGCGCTGCAGCCACGCGTCGGCCGCGGCGTACTCGGCGTCGGGGATCGCGTAGAGCAGGTGACCGTTGATCTCGGTCATGCCCTGCTCGTAGAACCGCCGCATCATCGCCAGGAAGCACGCCTTGTACGGGGGGATCTTGAGATTGGTGACGCCCAGCAGGAAGGGTTGATCACGTTCGTCGGCGCGGCTGTCGATCAGGTTGGCGGCCTCGGCATCGGTGCGCGCGACGATGATCCCCTGGACCCGCATGACGTCGAGCTGGAATCGCGCGGTGTTGAGCCGTTTGAGCTGTTCGTCGGAGGGCACCAGCACCTTGCCGCCCTGATGACCGCACTTCTTGGTGCCGGGCCGCTGATCTTCGATGTGATAGCCCGGCACTCCGGCTTCGACGAAGCGCCGGATCAGGTTGCGGACATGCGGATCGCCGCCGTGACCGGTGTCGGCATCGGCGATGATGAACGGACGGTAGTCGTAGGCCGGCGTCGCTGCCCGCTGCTCTTCGGTCATCTGCAACCGCAGATAGTTCTGGTTGCGATCGGCGGTGAGCAGCGCCCGCACCAGTCCCGCGGCTTCCTCGGGGACCTGGCTGAGCGGGTAGCTCGCCAGGTCCGGTCCGGGGTCCTCGGAGATCGAACCTTTCGCCGAGGTCGCCCAGCCGCCCAGGTAGATCCCCTCGATTCCCATCCGCTTCATCACGACGGCCTGGCCGGGGGAGTAGGGCCCGAACGTCGTGATGCTGCGGCCCTGGGCGAACAACTCGCGCAGGTGCGGATAGAACGCGGCGGCAGCCTCTCGGGCGACCGGATAGTCGGCCGGGATGGTGCCGCGCTGCTCGGCGACCTGCCGGGCGGTGTAGAGGCGGATGATGCCCTCGAACCGGGGACTGTCGAAGTACGCCTGCGTGTCGGCGACGTCACGCTCGAACGGCGTCTGTGGCTGAAGGTCAGCTTCGATGATGGCCATAGTTCACAGTACGGCGGGAGGCAGTCCGCGGGGGCGGGGTGCGAACTATTTGGTGCCGAATATCCGGTCGCCTGCGTCGCCGAGCCCGGGGAGGATGTACCCGTGCTCGTCGAGTTGGCGGTCGATCGCGGCGGTGTAGACCGGTACGTCGGGGTGCGCGTGGGCCAGCGCGGCCAGCCCTTCGGGGCAGCTCACCAGGCAGACGAACTTCAGCGACTTCGGCCGGTACTCGGCCAGGCGGTCCAGCGCGGCCACCGCTGAGTGCCCGGTGGCCAGCATCGGGTCGACGACGATCACGTCGCGATCGGGTAGATCCGCCGGCATCTTGAAGTAATACTCCACCACGACAAGGGTTTTCGGGTCACGGTAGAGGCCGATGTGGCCGACCCGGGCGGACGGCACCACTTCGAGCATTCCGTCGAGGATGCCGGTTCCCGCGCGCAGGATCGACGCGAAGACGAGCTTCTTGCCGTCGATGACCCTGCCGGTGGTGCGTTCCAGCGGCGTGTCCACGTCGACCTCGTGCGTGGCAACGTCGCGCAGGACCTCATAGGCCATCAGCGCCGAGACCTCGTGCACCAGCCGACGGAAGGTGTTGGTGGAGGCATCTTTCCGGCGCATCAAGGTGATCTTGTGCTGGACCAGCGGATGTTCGACGAGGTGTACGGTGCCCGTCGACCTGTCGGAAGTCACCGTCAGAACACCGTGCCGTCACTGGCGATCGACAGCGGCGGCCGGCCTCCGCGCCACCGTTGCGCCGACGCCCGCCCGGCGGCCCATGTCCCGCCCTCGAGCACGCAGCCCAGCGGTGTCCGCGCCGGATCCAGTCCCAGGCGGGCGCACACCAGGGGAGCCAGCTCGTCGAGGAGCGCGACGGTCAGCGCCCGCCATTCCACCACCAGTTCGTCGGCGGGACGCCAGGTGCGCAGGGCGTCGTCGCGGTCCCGCATCGCCAGGACCCCCGTATCGATCAGCAGCCCGCCGTTGCGGTATTCGGCGAGCCCGGTCAGCCGGTCGAGGCCGGTCACGGTGACGCCACCGGCCGCGAAGGGCTCGACCAGCGAGTAGGTCAACCACTGCGACAGCTTGTGCAACGGCATCCACCCGTTGCTCAGCCCAGGCCCGGCCACGGCCTCGTGGGGCCAGCAGTCGCCTACCGCCCGGTCACCGATCTTGTTGTCGGACGGCCAGATCGGTGACAGTGCGGTCAGCAGGGCACTGAGCAGGACGTGGGCGTCGACGCCCCGATCCGTGCGGGGCAGCGCGTCGAACAACCCACCCGGGCGGGCCTGCTCACCGAATATCTCCGGGTGGCCGCGCAGCGCAGCGCCGAGCCGGTGCAGCAACTCGACGCGACCGGCGAGACCCACCAGCGGGTTGGCGGGACCGACCTGGAAGACGGCCCGCAGATCGTCGGCGGTCAACGCGGCCAGTGCCGCCGCATCGACCCGCAGGGGCCGCGCCGGGTCGGCGGAGAACCGGCCGCGGACGAAGCCGTGCCAACTGGCCACGGCCAGACCCTCGGACCGCCGATAGGGGGACCGCGAGCCGTCACAGTCCTCGACAAAACTCCAGTCCGGACCGGCCCCGGCGTCGAGCAGCACGCTGATCAGGGTGAGATCGATCATCGCGCGGCTGCGCTCGGCGAGGTCACTGTCGCCGAGCAGCGCGTCGAGATCGCCGCGCCGGTCGCGTCCACCGGCCTGGAAGTGGTTCCAGCGGCTGTGTACCGGGACGTCCAGGTCGGGGAAGCGGGTGCGGGTGATCTCGGCGACGTCGGCGGCCGTGGCGTCCAGGGCGTCGTCGTGGACGACGAACCATCGGGACTCTCCGGCGCGGGCGCGCTCGAGCAGGCGGTGCGCGCGGGTGCGCACCGCACCGGTGGTCTGCAGCTCGGCTACCGCCTGATCGACCGCCTCTTCGGTGTCCCGGACAGCAGGACCCGCGCCGAACGCACCGTGGTCGGAGCTCATTCGTTCAGCCCCCGGCCCCGAACCTTCTTGAGCTCCTCGGTTCCGGGAGCGGCGCCGGGCGTGAAGTAACCCGCGGCCATCTTCGCGTCGATCTCGACGCGGGCGTCGGCCGGGATGAGCTCGTCGGGGATCGAGATCCGCTCGCCGACTTCGATACCCGAACCGGTGATCGCGTCGTACTTCATGTTGCTCATCGAGACCAGGCGGTGGATCTTCGTGATTCCCAGCCAGTGCAACACATCGGGCATCAGCTCCTGGAAGCGCATGTCCTGGACCCCGGCGACACATTCGGTCCGGGCGAAGTACTGGTCGGCGGTGTCGCCACCGGCCTGGCGCTTGCGGGCGTTGTACACCAGGAACTTCGTCACCTCGCCGAGCGCGCGCCCCTCTTTGCGTGAGTACGCCACCAGACCGACCCCGCCGCGCTGAGCGCCGCGGATGCACTCCTCGATCGCGTGCGTCAGATAGGGCCGGCAGGTACAGATGTCGGACCCGAACACGTCCGAACCGTTGCATTCGTCGTGGACCCGCGCGGTCAGCTCGATGCCCGGATCGGCCAGATCGCCTGGCGCACCGAAGATGTAGACGGTCTGTCCACCGATCGGCGGCAGGAACACTTCGAGATCCGGGCGGGTCACCAGTTCGGGGTACATGCCCCCGGTCTCTTCGAAAAGAGCCCGGCGCAGGTCGTTTTCGCTGCATCCGAAGCGTGCCGCGACCCCGGGCAGATGCCACACGGGTTCGACCGCGGCCTTGGTGACCTGCGCGGCGCCGGTGTCGAGCAGCACCCGGCCGTCCGGCACGAGACGGCCCGCGCGAAGGGCGTCGCCGATCTCGGGGAGGATCACCTGGGCCTTGGTCACCGCGATGGTGGGACGGATGTCGAGCCCTTCGGCCAGCTGATCGGCGAACACATCGGCGACCACGGCGCCCCAGGGGTCGAGGCTGACGATCACCCCTGGCTGCCCCCACTGCGGAAAGGGGCCGATCAGGTCGGTCGGTGAGGTGTCGGTCAGGTCGGCGCGGTGCTCACGGGACAGTGCCCCGGCCGCCACTGCGAGGGCGCGGTAGACACCGTAGGCGCCGCTGTGCGTGCCGATGACGTTGCGATGGGTGCGTCTGATGGTGCCCACCACCGGGCCCCGCTCGGCAGCCGTCGCGGCGCCCCAGGACAGCGCGGGCGCCTCCGCCCCGGCACTGTGGGAGGTCAGTCTGATGTGGCCGCCGGCGGACGTGGCCGCGGGCGGCACGTTCGCCGATGGACTGGCCTGCGCCGACATCTGTCCTTCGATTCTCGTGAGCCGTCTCCTCTTCTCGAGGAGAGCCGCAAGCATAGCCAGTCGACCACCGAGTTGCCCGGCTCGTCGCACGCCTGGGCGGGCCGTGACCTACAGCGGCCAGCATTCGCGCCGGTGCGCGGCGTCGAAGAACATCCACTCGTAGCGAGCAGTAGCAGCGAAATGCGCTCGGGCCACGCTTTCCTGCCCGGCCGTCAACGTCGGTCCGGTGCGGTCGGCCAGCGCGAGCACCTCGCCGACCGTCGCAGCGAACTCGTCACCGCCGTAGCTGTCGATCCAGCGCTGGTAGCGCGGCTCGGTGGAACCGCGGGACAGCAACTCGGCACCGAACTCGGCGTAGATCCAGTAGCAGGGCAGCACCGCTGCCAGGCCGTCGGCGAAGCTGCCGTCGTACGCAGTGGCCAGCAGATAACTGGTGTAGGCCTGGGTGGTCGGGGTCTCCGGGAGGGCGTCGACCGCCTGGGCGGACAACCCCAGTGCGGGCAGCAGCTCGTCATGCAGTTCCAGCTCGACGTCGAAGATGTCGGCGGCGTGGCGGGTGAACATGGCGGTGTCGGCCAGAGTGGGGGCCTTGGCCGCCACGACCGCCAGCGCGCGGGCGTAGGCGCGCAGGTAGTGCACGTCCTGGGCGACATACTGCGCGAACGCCGCGGGATCGAGGCTGCCGTCGGTCAGCCCGCTGAGGAAGGGATGGCCGATGATGGCCTCATAGGTCGGTGTGATCTCGGCCCACAGCCGCGTCGACCACGATCCGGGCCGGGCCGTTCTCAGGCGCGGGGCAGCGCTGGTGTTCATGCCGTCATCCTGTCAGCGATGAGTATCGCGGCCCGGTCCGGTCGACATGGAGAGCACTGTCGCTGTGACAGAACTGAGCGCATCCGCCGGAGAGGGGAGCCCCGATGTCCGAATCCACCGCCCTGCCACCTGTGGTCGACGCCGCAACATGGCGTTCGGCACTCGAGGCGCTGCGTGCGCGGGAGAAAGCCGCCACCCGCGAACTGGACGCGATCGCCGCGCAACGGCGCCGGCTGCCGATGGTGCGGATGCCCGACTACACCCTGATCGGACCCGACGGACCGGTGCCGCTGATCGACATCTTCGACGGACGCTCACAGCTGATCGTCTACAACCACATGTGGAACGACGGGGCGCACTGGCAGTGCGGCGGCTGTACCGGCTACACCTCGCAGTTCACCCGACTGGAATTCCTGGACAGCTACGACGCGAAGTTCGTCATCGTCACCGCCGGACCCATCGACGAGGCACTGGCCTACCGGGACCGGGTCGGCAATTCGATGGAGTGGTACTCGTCGTCGGAGAGCGCGTTCGCCGCCGACGTCGACGCCGCTCCCGGTACCGGATTCGCGGTCAACGTGTTCCTGCGCGACGGCGACGCGGTCTATCGCACCTGGCACACCAATGGCCGGGGTACCGAACAATTGAGCCACACCTTCGGACTCATCGATGTGCTGCCCTGGGGGAGACAGGAGAGCTGGCAGGATTCGCCCGACGGCTGGCCGCAGCGCCCCACGTACTCGGGCTGGCTGGACTCGCCCGACATCGCCCGCCTGTACGGGCCGCCGCCGGGCCGCGACTGAGTGCCACACGGTCCGGACCCGGGCGCGACGACCGGCGCTGCGCTTGGCAGACTGGGCGCATGGCACAGATAACCTTGCGTGGAAACCCGATCAACACCGTCGGAGAACTGCCCGCGGTCGGCTCGCCGGCGCCCAGCTTCACCCTGACCGGAACGGATCTGGGTGAGGTCAGTGCCGAGCAGTTCCGCGACAAGCCGGTGCTGCTGAACATCTTCCCCTCGGTCGACACCCCCGTTTGTGCGGCCAGCGTGCGGACGTTCAACGAGCGTGCCGCGGCCGGCGGGGTTTCGGTGCTGTGTGTGTCGAAGGACCTGCCGTTCGCCCAGAAGCGTTTCTGCGGGGCCGAGGACATCGAGAACGTCACCACGGCGTCGGCGTTCCGTGACAGCTTCGGCGAGGACTTCGGTATCACGATCGCCGACGGGCCGATGGCCGGACTGCTCGCGCGCGCCGTCGTGGTGGTGGGCGCCGACGGGAAGGTCACCTACACCGAACTGGTGCCGGAGATCGGCCAGGAGCCGGATTACGACGCCGCGCTGGCCGCCCTGGGCTGAGTGACGGCGGTCACCCTAACGGGTGAGCCGCGCCCGTAGATCACCGTTCGGTTCCGGTACGGCATCGACTTCGTTCACCGTCCTGCGACGACGCTCAGCCACTGTTTTTGGTGGTGTAGAAGTGGTCATAGTGACAGTTGTTAATCGATGTTCCCGGCACCGTACGGTGCCGGCGTCCGGAAAGCGGTGAACTGCAATGGCACGCGTGTGCGCGCTCGTGATGGGGCTTGTGTTGCTGATGGCGACGCCGGGTCTGGCGTCGGCCGACACCCGGTCGGCGACGAACCAGAAGGCGGTCGAGACCGTCATCGCCCGCGCGATGTCCCAGCGGGGCGTGCCGTTCGCCTACGGCGGGGGCGGGGCGTCGGGACCGAGCGCGGGCACCGTCGCGGCATCCGAGCCCGATGAGGCCGAAACCGACGCCGCCGCTTTGGATCTGGTTCCCGGCCTGAACCTCCCGGCCGCCACCCCCAATGTCGCGAGCCCAACGCCGGCGCCCCGTGTGGAGGTGGTCGGTTTCGATGCGTCGGGGCTCATGGTCTACGCGTATGCGGGAGTCGGGGTCAAGTTGCCTCGCTCGTCGGGCGAGCAGTACAAGGTCGGCCAGAAGGTGGCCCCGGCGCAAGCGCTGCCGGGCGACCTCATCTTCTACGGTCCGGAAGGCACGCAGAGCGTCGCGTTGTTCATCGGCAACGGCCAGATGGTCGAAACGACCGACAAGGGTGTCGCCGTCTCGTCGGTGCGCACCAACGGCATGACGCCGTATTTGGTGCGCATTATCGCCTGAAACCGCCCGATCCGCGCAGCAAAGCACTCTATACTCCGGTTCGGCCCCATCTGGTGAACAGCGCCTGAAGTGCAGCCGAATCGTGCGATTGCTGGCATGATTCCGATCACACGGTGGGCCTTTTCGTGCTGCGCCTGCCGCCTCGGCTCACTCGCTTTTTCAACCATTCGGTCAAAAGCCCTCTGAACTGGAATGACGGCTATCTCTTGAGGAATTGACGCGTGTGGATTAATGTCCATTTCTGTCTTCGATAGGCCCCAGCTGAGCTGGCAGATACGGACAAGGACCCCCTGTGCGCGGACTCTTCGCGGTTGCTGCGGCCTCTTCAATCGCTGCTTCCAGCGCCTTTGTATCGCCGGACGTCAATTTGGCAGCAAATGTCCTGACGGTCACCGGGTACACCTCGCTCGGTTCATTGGACTGGGACATGGCCGACATGCTGCAGGGCGGGTTCTGTTCGCAGGCCTCCGGAAACACCTGTGACGAGGTCGAATACCTCTCGGGCGTACCCAACATCGGAGAGTCCAGCGGGCTGTGGGCCCTCCGCGCGGCGCTCGCCACCACCGCGCCGCCGACCATGGTGGTGGGCTTCTCCCAAGGGGCGATGATCGCCACCGAATGGATGCTGGAGTACGGCGAAACCGCGTGGGCGCCGACACCGGCCGACCTGTCGTTCGTCCTGATGGCGAACCCGCAACGCAAGTACGGCGGGGTCCGGCCGGTCTACGACATCGAGGACCCCACTCCTGCCGACAATGCCTACCGGGTGCTCGACATCGCCATGGAGTACGACGGTGCGGCCGACGTGCCGGACAACCTGTTCAACCTGCTGGCCGTCGCCAACGCGATCGCCGGCTTCCAGCACATCCACATCGACGGCTACGACGACGTCGACCTCGACACCTCCGAGAAGCTGGTGTGGATCGACGGCAACACGACCTACGTGTTGATCCGCTCGCAGAACATCCCGCTCCTCCAGCCGCTGCGCAACATCGGCCTCGACGCATTGGCCGACGCCCTCAACGATCCACTCAAGCGGATCATCGACTCCGCCTACGACCGCGACTACGTGGGACTGGTCGACGAGGACCTGCACGACGACGTTCTCGCGGAGTTTCCGCACGCCTCCAGCGCGACCCCGGCCGCGACCGCCGCCAGGACGGCCGGACCACAGACCCTCGACGTTGCCGACGCCGCGGCCGGTGACGGTACCGAGGCGACCGCCGAGAGCACACCCGTCGAGGAGCCGGCCGACATCGATCTCGCCGCAGCCGAGAGTGGAAGCGATTCTGCCGTCGGTGATGTCGACGACAGCGAAGGCGAGCCCGCCGAGCAGGATGTCGAATCGGACGTGGACCTCGAGGACGAGGATGTCGACTCGTCGCCGACCGCCGACGGGGCGGTCGACGAATCGAAGGACGACGACGATGTCGCGCTGTCCGAGGCTGAACCGGACACCGAGGGTGACAACTACGGCGCCACCGGTGAGGCATCGTCGTCGAAGACCGGTGACAGGTCCGCCCCGGATACCGGGTCCGGATCCGCTGACACGTCCGCCTCGGATGACGATTCCGGCTCCGGTGACGACTCCGCGGGGGAGTGAAACGTCGCGGTCTTCTGCCGCGCGGGTGAAGACGTGAAACGCCGCGGGGGCGCGGCGATGTGTGCGATGGACCACAGGGTTCCCCCTTTCATGGCGGCGCCCGCGCAGCGGAAGCATTGCTGGACAACGACATTGCCGACGCGGCCGGGTCTGCGGACCTGTCCAGCCGACAGCGAGCGCACGCGGCGCGCTTAAACTGCGGTCATGCGCGACGGTGCGGATCATGACATCGGAGTGGGCCTGCTTCAGGTCGAGGACTGCCTCGACGCAGACGGTGGCATCGCGCTGCCGCCGGATGTCACGCTGATCTCCCTGATCCAGCGCAACATCGCCAGTGTCGCCGATGCGGTGGCCTACCGGTACCTCGATTTCGCCAGTGGGGCCGGCCCGGTGGTGGACGAGATCACCTGGCGCGCTTTGGGCGTGCGGATGCGGGCGGTCGGCCATCACGTGCAGTGCGTCGCCGCCCGCGGCGACCGGGTCGCGATCATGGCGCCTCAGGGCTTGGACTACATCGCCGGCTTCTTCGCCGCACTCAACGCCGGGACGATCGCGGTGCCCCTGTTCGCGCCGGAGTTGCCCGGGCACGCGGAGCGTCTGGACACCGCGCTACGGGATGCGCGACCCACGGCGGTGCTGACCACCTCACGGGCTCGCGGCGCGATCGAATCGTTTCTGGACGCCACCGCGCTGCCCGAGCGCCCGGCGGTCATTGCCGTCGACGAGGTCCCCGACGCTGCGGCAGACGATTTCCGGCCCACGCTCATCGACGTCGACGACGTGTCACACCTGCAGTACACCGGTGGTGCCACCCGCGCGCCGGTCGGGGTGGAGATCACTCACCGCGCGGTGGGGACGAACCTTCTGCAGATGATCCTGTCGATCGACCTGCTCGACCGAAACACCCACGGTGTCAGCTGGCTTCCGCTCTACCACGACATGGGCTTGTCGATGATCGGTTTTCCCGCTGTGTATGGCGGCCACTCGACGCTGATGGCGCCGACCGCCTTCATCCGGCGGCCCCTGCGGTGGATCGAGGCGCTGTCGGCGGGCTCGCGCATCGGCCGGGTCGTGACGGCCGCGCCGAACTTCGCCTACGAATGGACTGCTCAGCGCGGGGTGCCCCGCGACGCCGGCGACGTCGACCTGAGCAATGTCGTGATGATCATCGGCTCCGAACCGGTGAGCATCTCGGCGATCGACACTTTCCGTACGGCGTTCACCCCCTTCGGATTGTCCCCGTCGGCGTTCAAGCCGTCCTACGGCCTCGCCGAGGCCACGTTGTTCGTCTCGACCATCGACCCCGGCACCGAGGTGAGTGTGGTCCACCTCGACCGGGATCGCCTTTCCGAGGGGCTCGCTGTCTCTGTGACGGCCGGCGACCCGGCGGCGCTTCCCGTGGTGTCGTGCGGGCACATCGCGCGCAGCCTGTCCTGCGTGATCGTCGACCCGTCGTCGCGAACCGAGTTGCCCGATGGCCTCGTCGGAGAGATCTGGTTGCAGGGAGACAACGTCGGACGGGGCTACTGGGGTCGCCCTGACGAAACCGAGCACACATTCGGCGGCCGCCTCGCCGCGACGAAGGAGGCCGGCCACGCGTCGGGGGCCACCCCGGATCGGGCATGGTTGCGTACCGGCGACCTGGGGTTCTATCTGGAGGGGGAACTGTACGTGGTGGGCCGGCTCGCCGACCTGGTGATCGTCTCTGGGCGCAGCCACTTTCCGCATGACATCGAGGCCACCGCCGCGTCTGCATCGCCGCTGGTGCGGCGCGGCTACATCGCGGCGTTCACCGTGCCGGGTGAGCCGCCCGAGCGTCTGGTGATCGTCGCCGAACGCGCCACCGGCACGGCCCGCGCCGACCCGGCAGCGGCCGTCACCGAAATCCGCGCAGCGGTCGAGGACCGGCACCGGCTCGCCGTGGCCGACGTCCGCGTGGTGCCCGCAGGATCGATCCCCCGCACCACGAGCGGAAAACTGGCTCGCCTCGCGTGCCGCGACGCCTACATGGCCGGCGCGTTCGGCTGAGTCGGACGACTCAGGCAGCAGGTACCGAGCCGGCCACACTGAACATGAGCGCAAGACCCGGCAGAAGATTCGTCACCTGGTGCGCGACGATGCTGGCGCTGAGATTCGCGGTGTACAGCCGCGCCAGCCCGATCGGGATCGCGACGACCAACAGCAGAGGCACACGGGTCAACTCGAGGTGCGCGACGGCGAACACCACGGTGGTGGCGGCGAATGCGGTCCAGCGTCCCCACCGTTGGTCCACCGCGCCCCAGAGCAGGCCACGGTAGACGATCTCTTCACAGACCGGCGCGACGAACACGACGGCCGCGAAGACGACGAGGGCCCACGCCCAGGTGCTCTGCACGTTGCCGAACACCTCGCCGGCGGCACTGTTGGCGCCCTCACCGACCACCCACACCCACAGAGACGCGGCGGGAATCGTGACCAGCAGCCCCAGCCCACCGAACAGCAATCCGAGACCCGCAGCGCGCCAGGACCACTGCAGCGCGAGGTCCGCTCGCGGTCCGTTTCCCCTCACCACGGTGACCGTTACGGCCACGGTCGCGGCCAACAGCGACGGCACCAGAGTCGCCGCCACGGCCGTGGGCACCGGATCCAGGCTCGTGCCGATCAGGAAGACGGCGAATCCGATCGCCGTCGCCAAATAGACCAGTTCGACGAGCACGAAGGCACCCAGCCCCCACCGGTGCCTGCGCTGCGGTTGTGTGTCCACACCGGCGACGCTAACGCGCGCTAGGTGATGGTGATGAACGGGCTGATGACGTCGCGCACGAGTTGGGCGATGTTGGTTGACGGGTCGCCGTCGGGAAAACTGACGGTGGCCAGCACGTTTGCGCCTGCGTCGGCGAAGTTGCCGTCCGCGCGGTTCTGGTGCGTCGAGGAAGTCACCAGGATGATCCCCGTGGTGCCCGCCTGTTCGGCGAGCGGAACCGAGAACGCCGCGTTCTGCACCGTGCTGTTGGCCCGGTCCTCGACGATGATGCGCTCTTCCGGGAAGCCCAGCACGCGCAGCATCTTTCGCATCTGCCCGGCCTCGGTGTTGCCGCCACGGGGGTTGCCGCCCGTGACGATCACGGGGGACTGGGGGAAGAACTGCGCGACAGTCAGACCGGTCAGCACGCGCCTGCGCAGGATCGCGCGCATGGTGCCGTTGTCGTTGAGCCCGTAGCCGAGGATGACCACGGCAGGCCGGGAGAAGTCCTTGGTGGGAGGGGGTGCCGCAGCCGCCACAGGCGGGGAGAACCCTTCGACGAGAAGGCCGGCGCAGAGCAGGAGCGCGGCGCACGCTGCTGCAGCCCGACCGAAACGCTGTCGCTTCATCGTTCGTTTCATCGTCGCCGCGCGCCGGGTCATTACAACCCGGTCTCGAAAGCCCAACGATGTGGCGATCGGTGCGCCCTGCGCTTCGCGCGCCCGGTGCGGGCCGTGTACTGCTGGTGGTGATGTCTGCTCACCGCGCAACCACCGCAACGGCGGCGCTGACCGCCGCCTGCTTGTCGCTGCTCTGCACGGTTGTACCGACGGCACACGCGGCACCCGACGCCGACAGTCAGGGCTATGTCGACTCGACTGCGCGCTGCGCGGCCCCGGCGAGCGTGGTCGTGTTCGGCAGCACCGGCAGTTCCCGGGTCGCGATCTGTCGCGATTCCGACGGCGAGTATCAATACCGGGGCGTACGGGTGCGCGACGGGGCGCGGCTCATCCTGCCCGCGCAGAGCGCCGGGGATGGCGAGTACACCGCCGACAACGACGGCATCGAGTATTCGGTGACGTCGAGCGCGCTTGTCATCAGCTCGGGCGGTGAGGTCATGCGCAGAGAGCCGATGCTGGACTTCCATTCGTCCGGGGTGGCCTCGTCTCCGAAGTCGCCTGGGGCGGGCCCCCAGCAAGCGACGCCCACGCCGACGACACCGCTTCCGCCTCCGCTGCCGGCGGAAGCGGGGGCCGACGACGGGTCCGCCGGCAGCTGACCCGATCAGCTCGGCGCGATGGCCACGTCATCGCCGAGCTGAATCCGTCCGGAGCTCAGAACCCGTAACACCGAGCCGGCCCGGCCCCGGAGTGCGGCTGCCGCGCCCGCACCGATGCCGTCGTCGAGCAGCCGGCAGGGCGCCGACACGCGCACCACCTCGAGTTCGACCTCGCCGACGCGCAGGCGCGTGCCCGGTGCGGTCGGGATCATGCCGGCGTCGACCGTGAGGTTGCGCCTTGTCAGTCCGGCGTCGACGGGGCCGCCCAGCTCTTCGGCGGCCGCGTCGAGCAACTCCTGAGACTGGATGGTGACGTGGCGGTGCCGGGTGCCGTGGTAGCGATCTCCGATCAAGCCCTTGCCGGCTTCGGCGTCAACGGCGTCGAACGCGCGCATCGGAATTCGACGGCCCGGTGAGATGTGGATGGCGACGATTCGCACGACGGGGCAGTCTATTGCCGACCGCCGGAACCGGCCAATTCTTTGCTGCACGCAAGTACTGGATTAACTGACGCGCTCGTCAGCAAATGAACTGATGACGAAAATTTCATCCGATGGGCTGGACATCAGGTCACGATACGGATACGTTTCGAGCGGTCGGGGACTCGGACAGCAACACGGAAGGGTCCGTCATGCCCACAGCACGTTCCTATGTCACAGCCGGCGCCGCGCTGGTCGGAGCCGGCGTCATCACCGCGACACCGATCACCACACCGAACCTCGGCGAGAGTACTGCCCGGTGGGATGTGGCACTGGCGGCCGCCACGCAGAGCTGCGCCGGAGAGAATGCCGGCGCGCTGTGCACACAGCCCGAAGCGCCCACCGCGCCGACTCCGTTCGCCGCAACACAAGACGCCACCAACGTCTTCAATATTCCGGCGAATCTTTTTATCGCTCTTGCTAATACGCCGTTCAACTTCTTCACCGCACTGGGCGAGGGCAACGTTCAACTCGGATCCGACCCCGAGGGCGACTTCGACTTCCAACCGACCTACGAAGGGGTGACACTCACCCAACCCGACGGCAGCGTGCCCGGTCTGGGACGCAACCTTCGCTACACCGGTAGCTGGTGGCTCTACAGCCAGACCAACATCCTCGGCACCGACCCCGCAGATCCCTCGCGCTACCAGGCGATCACCAACATCCTGATCCCGTTCCCCGAGCTCGCGGTGCCGCTGGGCAACATCGTGGCAACCGTCGCCGCCTCCCAACTTCCCATGGCCACCGGGTGCACCGGAACCGGCCCCGGCGCCTGCGATGACCCAGCCGACATTCTCAGCAAAATGTTCAATGTTAGTGCTATCCCCGCGCTGTTTTCGCCGGAGGGCTACACGTTCCCGGAGACGCGCGCGGGCATCACCTGCGACGAGAGCGGCCAGTGCTATGTCAAGGACGAGGACGGGCCCGAGGTGCCGTGGTCGGGTCAGACCGTCAGACTCGACGCCACCGAACCGTTCACCAACTTCTACGACAGCCTCACCGGCACACCGGACTACTCCGCGATCAAGCCGCTGACCGCTGAACTGGTGGTCAGCAGCCTGATCAGCCTCGGCACGGGGCTGAACACCGCGTTCAATCCCTTCGTCCTCGGGACGCAGTGCACCGTGTGCGCGCCGTTCGTACCCAATCCCGACAACGAGCCCGTGCCGGGTCCGGTGTTCGAGGATCCCGATGTCGACGAGCCGGCCGTCGACAGCGTTGCCGCGGAGTCGGTCGCAGCCGCGCCGCAGGATGTCGTCGACGAGGTCGTGACGCCATCGGCTCCGGCACCGACCACCGAAACCGACGACGCCGGCACCGTTGAGGATGCTGACATCGTCGAGGAGCCGGAGGTGACCGAGGACGCCGACGAGCCCGCTTCGAGCGGGCCCAAGCACCGCAAGCCCAGCTCAGCAGGCCAGACGCTGAGGCAGGTGCGGGACAGCATCAGCTCGTCGTTCTCGAAGGTCACCGACAGCTTCGGCAAGCGCGATGCAGAGGCGGGCGATTCGGACAGCTCGGCCGGAAAGTCGTCCGACGGCGACGCCGGTTCCGGCAAGGACTCCGGTTCCGGCAAGGACTCCGGCTCTCGCAGCGACTCCGGTTCCGGCAGCGACTCCGGTTCCGGCAGCGACTCGGGTTCCGGCAGCGACGACTGACGGCTGGCGGCCGCTCACAGGTAGGGGTCGGCCCAGGCGCTGATGATCCGCGCAGCGCGCGCCGCCTGGTTCTTGCCGGTCAGCAGATGGTCCGCGCCCTCCAGCGAGATGAAGCTGCGAGGGTGGCGGGCCGTCTGGAAGATGTGGCTGGCATTGTCGATGCCGACGGTGTTGTCGGTCGGGGAGTGCATGACCAGCAGGGGCCGGCGCAGGGTTTCGATGCGGTCGCGCAGATCGGCGGTGCGGACGTCCTCGACGAAGTGGCGGCGCAGGGTCAAAGCCTTACCCCCGATCGTCAGCTCTGCTTCGCCCTCGGATTCGATGCGGTGGACCAGCGTGTCGTAGATGTGCTCGATGTGCGACGGCTGGCACGGTGCACCGACGCTGACCACCGCGGCGACGGTGGGGCACTCGTGCGCGGCCGCCAGCACCGCCGACCCGCCGAACGAATGACCGACCAGCAGTCGGACCTCACGTCCGGATTCGTTCATGAACTGCACGGCGCGCACCGTGTCGGCGACCTTGTGTGAGAACGAACCGTCACCCCAGTCGCCGGCGGACTGCCCGAGGCCCAGGGCGTCGAAGCGCAGCATTCCGATGCCCTCGCTGGCCAGTTGCTTGCAGATTCGGCTGGCCGCAGGACTGTCCTTGCCCAGCGTGAACCCGTGTACGAAGACCCCCCACCCGCGGCACTCGCCCTCGGGTTGGTCGATCAGGCCCGCCAGGGCGGGTCCGCTGCTGCTGGGGAACGTGATGCGCTCTGCCACGCGCACCATCCTGTCACCGCTCACGCGGGCACAGCACGCATAGGGCGCATCGCTACGGTGGATAGTCGTGAAGATCCGCTTCGGGGTGGGGCTGGGGCCCGAGACCGCCACGCAGGACCTCCCCGGCATCGTCGACCGCCTGGAGGCAGCGGAAGTGGACTCACTGTGGTTCTCCGAGATCGTCTACTCGCAGGCGGTCGACCCCGTCATCGGGATGGCGTTCGCGCTGCCGCGCACAACGGAACTGAAGGTCGGCACCTCGGTGGCGGTGCTGCCGGGCCGCCACCCGGTCCTGGTGGCCAAGCAGCTGGCTTCACTGGCCGCGCTGGCGCCCAAACGGGTGCTCCCGGTGTTCGGTCTGCGCTCGGCACTGCCCGCCGAACGCGACTTGTTCCCCGTTCCGGCCGGCCGTCGCGGTGCGGTGTTCGACGAGGCGTTGACCCTGCTCCGTGCCGCACTCGACCCGGACGCTACGGATCCGGTCGCCTTTCGCGGCACCTATCACGATGTACGTGACGTGCGGATTCTCCCCAAAACCGCCGCACCGCTGGACATCTGGCTCGGCGGCGCGTCAGCCGCAGGGTACCGCCGGGTCGGGACGCACGGCGACGGGTGGCTGGGCAGCTTCCTCACCCCCGAGGAGACCGCTGATGCGCACACTCAGATCGTCGCTGCGGCCGGCGAAGCCGGCCGCAGCATCCCTGCCGATCACTACGGCATCAACCTCGCCGTGGGCACCGGTACGCTGCCGGCGGCCGTTGCGGACTCGGTGCGCAGACGACGCCCGGACCTGCGGCCGACGGACCTGGTCGCCGAGGACTGGCCTGCCCTGCATGCACAACTCGACGGCTACCTCGCAGCCGGGCTGACGAAGTTCGTGATCAGACCGGCCGGCCCAGTCGACATGCCGCGCTTCCTCGACGAGTTCGTCCGTGAGCTACTGCCCCGACAGAACTGAGCCGACTACCCAGTCCCGCAGAGCTTTTCGGTTCAATTTACCGCTGGGCAGCGTGGGAATCTGCGCGCTGGACACCGGGATCCACCGAGTGGGCACCTTGTAGGGGGACAACACGTCACGGGCACGACGAGCCAGGGCTTCGAGGTCCAACTGGGCAGTGCCACCAACCACGACCGCGCACACTTCCTCACCTCGCTCGGGATGGTGCACCCCGACCACCACGCACTGCGCCACCCCGTCGAATTCCCCGATCACGGCCTCGACTTCGAGCGGGGAGACGTTGGCCCCCGAGGTCTTGATGAGCTCGGTGCTACGCCCGACATAGAACAGCCGCGGATCGCCGGTGCGGCGGTAGACCCGGTCTCCGGTGTGGTACCACCCGTCCGCGTCGAAGGTCTCCCACCGTTCTTTCTTGTTGTATCCGGCCATCACGCCGATGCCGCGAACCAGCAGTTCTCCGACCACACCGTCGGCGACCGGGGTACCCCCGTCGTCGACCACCGCGATGTCGGTGTAGGCGAAGCCGCCCGCTGTCTCGGACATGGTGCGGTGCACCGGATATCCGTCGGGCACATCGGTCATCGCGATGTCGAGTGGACCGTGACGCAGCATCGGCGCCGACGACAGATCACGGCCGGCGAAGCTGGGATGCTCGCGCATCCGCTGGGTGAACGCCGGCCAACCCACGATGCCGGTGGCCCGTTCGGCCTCGGCGAGGTCCAGGGCGACACCCGCATCGAGCCGGGGCATCAGCAGCAACGTCACCGCCTCGTGCATCGCACCCATGACGGCCAACACGCCACCGATCCAGAACAACGGCATGGCACAGACGATCACCGGTGGATCCTGCGACCCGGTGACGGCCCGGATGGCGGCCGGCCACGTCGAGGTCTGCCGCACCAGGGTTCCGTGGGTGTGCAGAACGCCCTTCGGATCCGCGGTCGATCCCGACGTGTGCACCATGATGGCCAGGTCGGCGGCGGATACCTCGGCCTCGGCCGAAGCCAGCACGTCAGCGCCGACCCGGTCGTCGCCGTCGTCGGTGTCGTCGGCGCCGTCGTCGGTGTCGTCGGCGCACCGGGACGCCCAGGCGACACGGGCGCCGGAGGTGAGCGCGATGCGCCGCAGAAACGGTGCAGCCGGCAGCGACAGCCGGTCCGCCCGCTGATCGGCGAGGCCGGGGAATGCCGCCTCCAAACGCGCGGCGACGTCGATGTCCAGCACCCGGGCCGGCGCGACGAGCAGTCCGACGTCGGCCAGCCTGACCACCTTGGCCAGCTCGGCGGGCCGGTACATGGTGCTCAGCGGGACCGCGACCGCGCCGATGCGCGACGCCGCCAGCCACCAGATGATCCACTCGATGTCGTTGGCGAAGAACAACCCGACCCGGGTCCCCTTACCGACGCCGAGAGCCAACATCCACCGGGCCAGTTCCGCGGAGCGCTGTTCGGCCTGACAGTAGGTCAGTCGGCCGGTCGGGCTGATCGCATAGATCCGGTCACCGTGATCGGCGACGGCGCGCGCGAGCAGACCCGGAATGGTCAACGGTGTATCGGGCACGACTCCGATCATCTCCGATGAGTCCCGTCATCTGAAGCAGCTCCGGAAACGGCTGTGCTCGCATCCGAAGGCCGCGCTCATCTGGTGAGGCTGCGTTGTATCCGACGGCCGCGCTCGTCTGGAACGGTTGCGCTCGTCCGGAATCGGGTCCCTCATCTCGAACGGCTTGCGAACGGGTGAGAACAGGGTGCGATGATCGCGGCCATGGAAATCGGCGAGCGCGAGACACCACCGTTCAACGGCGACGAACGCACCACGCTGACAGCGTGGTTGGACTTCCAGCGCCGCACGCTGCTGCTCAAGTGCGACGGCCTGGACGACACGACGTTGCGCACCGCATCGGCACCACCGTCATCGTTGACGCTGCAGGGACTGGTGCAGCACCTGGCCGAGGTGGAACGGAATTGGTTTCAGCGGGTGATGGGCCGGCGGGACGCGCCGCCGATCTACGGCCCGGCGCCGGCCCCCGGCGGGCATGACGGCGGCTTCGAGCTGTCCGAGCAGGTGTCGTTCGCGGATGCGGTGCAACGATGGCGGGCTGAGGTCGACACCGCGCACACCATCTGCGCGGATCACGAACTCGACGACGTGGTTCCGTTCATGGGCACCGAGGTCTCCGTGCGCTGGATCTACCTCCACATGATCGGTGAGTACGCCCGGCACAACGGTCACGCCGACATCCTTCGCGAACGTCTTGACGGCGTGACGGGGATCTGACCCACAGGCCGGCGCCGCGGGACTGGCGCAGGATCTGGGATCGGCGCCTGTTCGAGCACCACAGCCGATTCCATCGGGTCGCGGTGATGCCGGACAAGGGCCGGGCCGCTCACGCACTACTTGCCTTCGCCTGGACGGTGCCGGGGAGTTCAAGCTCGAGGAAGTCGAGCGGGCCGCCGCGCTGACATCCACCCGGACTGATTTCGCTACGGGGCACCGGCGCCCTCGGTAGGGTTCGCGGCATGGCGGTGGACGGTGCGGCGTTGGCAGCGGGCGCAATTCGCTTGGCGTCGGGGGTGTCGTTCCTCGTCGATCCGCTGCGGGCCAATCGGTGGTGGGGTGACCCGGACGAACCGCCGCCCACGGCGCGGCTGTTGCTGCGATCGATGGGATACCGCGACGCGTTGATCGGTGCCATGTTGCTCGCGAGCGCGGTACGCGGACGCGACACCCGCGGGTGGTTTCTGGCTTCGGGCGGCGCGGATGCGTCAGATCTGCTGGGCGGGTGGAGCGTGCACGATCAGCTGAGACCATCGCAGAAACTCATCGGGCTCGGTGGCGCGGTCGTCGGGATCGGGGTGGGGTTGTGGGGCGCGACCCGGCCTCCTGCCGCGCGGTCCTCACCGACGGGCGAGTAACCAGGCCTGTCCGTGTGTTTCGGCGCACGCGATCACCTCGAGCGCACCGAACGCGTCGGTGAGTTCACCGGCGTGAGCGCGAAACGGTCCCGGTACGGCACCGACCTCGCTCAACGCGCTGACCGCGAGAAGGCCGCCGGGCGCAAGCCGCGCCACGAGAGCCGCGTCCAGCCGTCGATCGCGGAACATGCTGCACAACAGCACATCGACGAGCCCTCCGGCGGGCAGTCCGGCGTCGAGGTCCATCGCGTCGAAGCGACAGCGCGCGGTGACGCCGCAGCGGCGGGCGAGGTCGCGTGCGGCCCGCACCGCGACGGGCGAGACGTCGACGCCGTGGACCGTCATGCCGCGCCGCGCGAGCCATACCGCGCCGGCGCCGCGGCCGCATGCGACGTCGAGTGCGTTCCCGGCCCGCGGAAACACGTCGGCATACGGACGGAAGGCCGCGGGCAGGTCGACGTCCGCCTCGTCGACGGGGTCGCGGTCTGCATGACGCTGGTCCCAGCGGACTCGGTCTTGCTCGGACATGTCTGCGCGGTCAGCCGGTGATCCGGATCCGGATCGGCCCGCGCCAGTCGTCGTTCGGATCGACCACGCTGCCGCGCTGGGTGATCTCGACGACGCCGGCGGCCGCGAGCCGCCGGGCGGTCGCACGGGTGTCGTCCATCAGTTCGCGCCACCGGTCCCCGCCGACACTGCGGGCCACGTCCGACGGACAAGTGCTGCTGGTCCGCCCGCGATGGGCAGCCAGCGCCCTCATGGCCGCCTCGAGCCGCTGACACATCGGGCCGTCGGACAGGGCGACCAGCGCATCCTCGGACACGGTCCCGCGGGAGTCGGCGGCCCGCCGCAGCTCGGCGCGCGATGTCTGGCTCACCGTTTCAGTAGACGCCATCACATTGTTACGCGCATCACCGTTGGCCGGGGACGGGTTTACCCGATCGTGATTCGGGCTAGAACTCCGCACGTACGCACCCGACAGCGGGTCAGACCGAACCCAGGAATGGAGTTCACGACGATGAAGTTCACCAAGGTTCTCGCAAGCGCAGCTGTTCTGGGCGGCCTCACCGCGGGCGCCGTCGGCGGCATCGCCACCGCGACCGCCGAGCCCGCCCCGTGGCCGAACATGCCTGCCCAGCCTGCTCCTCCCATGCCGCCGCCGGGCCCCAACACCGGTGAGCCGCCCGCGTGGGCGCCGCCGATGCCGGTGCCGCCGGCCTGGGCCGCCGGTAATCCGCAGGTCTGGGACGAGGGCTGGCAGCACTGGGGCGTGTGGATGAACGGCGTGTTCATCCCGACCTACTGATTCTGCCGTCGACACGAGACCGGGGCGCGATCACCGATCGCGCCCCGGTTTTCGTTTGGGTCAGACGCCCAGCGTGCGCTGGATGTCCGGCTTCATCGCGACCAGCTGCGATCCCCAGTACCCCCAGCCGTGGGTGCCGTTGGCCGGGAAGTTGAACACCGCGTTGCTACCACCGGCGGCCTGGTATTGCGCCTGGAAGTTCTTGTTGCTGTCCAGGGTGATGGCCTCCAGCAGCTGTCCGGGCACGTCGCCGCCGCCGCCCAGCTCTCCGGGCCGGCCGGTTCCGCAGTACACCCAGACCCGGGTGCCGTTGGCCACCAGGCGACCGACGTTGACCGTCGGATCGTTGCGAACCCACGCCGGGCCTCCGCCGGGCCCCCACATCGCGGTCGAACTGAAACCGCCCGCGTCCCGCATGGCGATGCTCACCAGCAGCGGCCACACGCCGTCGGACAGGTTGAGGTAACCAGACAGCGACGCGGCGAAACGGAACTGGCCGGGGTGATAGGCGGCCAGGATCAGCGCCGCGCTCCCTGACATCGACAAGCCGACGACCGCGTTGCCGGTCGGGGACACCCCTTTGTTCGCCGCGAGATATGCCGGCAGCTCCGAGGTCAGGAACGTCTCCCACTGATAGGAGTAGGTCTGCCCGTTGCCGACCGCAGGACTCTGCCAGTTGGTGTAGAAGCTCGACATGCCACCGACGGGCATCACCACCGACAGACCGGACTCGAAGTAGTTCTCGAAGGCGGCGGTCTCGATGTCCCAGCCGCTGTTGTCGTCACGGGCGCGCAGCCCGTCGAGCAGGTAGACCGCGTGCGGGCCACCGCCCTGGAATTTGACCGGGATGTCTCGGCCCATCGCCGCCGACGGCACCATCAGTGTCTCGACCGGCAGCCCCGCGCGGGAGTACGCCCCCGCGGTGGCCGAGCCGCCCACGATGGTGATCAGACCGGGCAGCAGAAGTGCTGCCAGGGCGCCGGCGAGCAGTCGGCGCCACGAGTTGTACCAGAACGTCATTCGCAATTGTCATCCTCGTCAGGCGCGCCGTGCGCGCCGCATGGGAAAGGGAGCAGGTCCGGCCGCCTCAAGACCGCCGGGCGGGATGCCGACTGCTTCGCATCCATCGCATCGGTTACTTCGTCATGTGACGATTCGCCGTTACCGGTGCGCCGGATCTGCGGCCCGATAGCCTCCTGATCGTGAGCGACGAGCGCACCAAGGTCCTGATCATCGGCGGCGGATTCGGCGGATTGTTCTGCGCGCGACGGCTCGGCCGCGCCGAGGTCGACGTGACGCTGCTCGACAAGTCCGCAGGCCACCTGTTCCAGCCGCTGCTGTACCAGTGCGCCACCGGCATGCTCAGCATCGGCCACATCAGCCGTCCGCTGCGGGAGGAGATGGCCCGCCACCGCAATGTCACGGTTCTTCTCGGCGAGGCCGTCGACCTGGATCCCGACGCCCGCCGGGTGACGGCTCGCCGACCCGACGATTCGACGTTCCTGATCGACTACGACGTGTTGGTCGTCGCGGCAGGCATGCAGCAGTCCTACTTCGGCAACGAACACTTCGCGCAGTGGGCGCCCGGCATGAAGACCCTCGACGACGCGCTGTGCATCCGCCAGCGGCTCTTCGCCGCGTTCGAGATCGCCGAGACGCTGCCGCCGGGGCCGGACCGGGACGCCTGGCTGACCTTCGCCGTGTCGGGCGGCGGCCCGACGGGTGTCGAGCTCGCCGGACAGATCCGCGAAGTCGCGACCCGCACGTTGGCACACGAGTTCCACAGCATCGACCCCGAAGATGCCCGGGTGCTGCTGTTCGACGGTGGGGACCGGGTTCTCAAGAGCTTCGCTCCGTCATTGTCGGCCAAGGCCACAGAAACGCTGACGTCGCTGGGCGTCCAACTCCATCTCGGGGTGCATGTCACCGACGTCGACGGCGACGGGGTGACCGTCACCCCGAAGAGCGGCGCAGCGGTGCAGCGGTACCGGGCTCGCACCGTGCTGTGGACCGCCGGGGTCGAGGCGGTGCCGTTCGCGCACCGGGTCGCCGCCGCCCTCGGGGCGGGCGCCGACCGCTGTGGACGGATCGCGGTCGGACCCGACCTGTCGGTGCCCGGACACCCGGAGGTGTTCGTGATCGGCGATCTCGTCGGACGCGACGACCTTCCCGGCGTGGCCGAGAACGCCATGCAGGGTGGTCTGCACGCCGCCGCCTGCATCCGCGCTGACCTGATCGGTCGTCCCCGACGGCCTTACCGGTACCGCGACCTGGGGTCGGCGGCGTACATCAGCCGGGGCAACGCTCTGCTTCAGGTGGGGCCGATCAGGTTGGCGGGACTCTCCGGCTGGCTGGCGTGGGGACTCATCCACATCGCGGTGCTGACGGGAGTGAGCAACCGCGTCAGTACCGTCGCCACCTGGCTGGCCACGATCGCGCGCGCCAGCCGCTACCACCGGGCGTTCATGCTCGAAGGCGACAGAGGCCAAGGCGGCCGGTTCACGTGGTCGCGACCGGACGAGACCCCCTGAGCGCGGCACGCCCACGCCCCCCCGCGATGAACGACGACCGCACCGCGGGTCTACAGGGCGACAGATCGACCACCGAAAGGAGCCTTCGATGCTCATCGTCGCAGGACACCTCACCGTCGCGGCGACCCAGCGGGAGGCCTACCTGGCCGGGTGCGAGGGTGTCGTCGAACAGGCGCGCCGGACGCCCGGCTGCCTGGATTTCGCGATCAGCGCCGACCGGGTCGACCCGCAGCGGATCAACGTCTTCGAACGGTGGTCGAGCCGGGCAGACCTCGATGCCTTTCGCGGCGACGGACCCGACGACGCTATGAGCGCGGCACTGGTGGCCGCCGAGATGGCCGAATACCACGGCGCAACGGAGCGGTCGCTGACCTGAGCTGATCTTGAGTGACGGTAGTACCGATTAATGTGGATGTCCGCACGGAAGTTCAGTCGTCGACGAGGGGACACATTTGGCGGGCGCTCATCCTGATCGCGCGGTGCTCGAAGCCGTCCTGGATCTGGCGGCCCGCGCCCCCTCCCCACGGAACAGTCAGCCGTGGCGGTGGCAGGTCGACGGTGCAGGTCTGCATCTGCACGCGGACTGGAGTCGCGCAGTCGCTGATTCCGGTGCCGGCCGGCGCGACGTCCTGATCAGCTGCGGCGCGGTACTGGACCACTGCGCCGTCGCGCTGGCCGCGGAAGGTTGGCGCCCTCACGTGCGCCGCTTTCCGATGCCGGACGACCCGGGACACATCGCCCTGTTCGAGGTGATCGAACACCCAGCGCAGCCCGGTCATCACGAGTTGGCCGCCGCAATCGGCAGCCGGCGTTCCGATCGCCGCGAGTTTCCCGAAGCCCGGCTGCCCGCGGGCACGCTGGAGTTGCTGAGTGTGCACGCGGCGCGTCGTGGCGTCGACTTCGCCGTCGTTCCGCGCACCCGATGGGTGCGGGATGAGCACGGGGAGATGGCGCTTCGGTTCACCGGTGGAGCCGTCGGCGGACGAAGCGGTCCAGACGGTGCGGATGGCGCGGTGCTGCTCGCGTTGGGCACCGCGGGTGACGACGAGATCGACCGGGTGCGTGCTGGTGAGACCCTGAGCCACCTGCTGCTGGCCGCCACCGCGCTGGGGTTGGCGAGCTGCGCCCTGACCGACCCGCTGCACGACGGACGGAATCGACTGGCTCTCGGCTGTGAAGTGTTCGACGGCGAGTCCTACCCGCAGGTCCTGATCCGGGTCGGCACGGCCCCCGAGACCCCCCAGGCCCCGGGCACGTCTGATCGTCGGTCGCTGCAGCAAACCACCACGTGGACCCACCACTGACGGCTAGGGTGCCGGTGCGGGGGTGGTATCGAACCCCGCACGCGTGACGCATCGGCTTCGAGCCCGAACCACGCCCGTGTCGCGCCGCCCGGACGCCCACAATCGAAGGGGACGCCGTGAGCCAGCCGCCCGCGATGCCTGACGCCGAACGCACCTGGATGATCGACACCTTGCTGGCGCTGCTGCAGACGCCGAGCCCCACCGGACGCACCGACGCGGTGATGCAGCTCATCGGCGAGATGTTCGACGACATAGGCATTCCGTTTTCGCTGACGAGGCGGGGTGCCCTGATTGCGGAGCTGCCAGGGGAGTCACCCGCGGTCGACCGCGCGATCGTGGTTCATGCCGACACGGTCGGCGCCATGGTCAGTCGACTCAAGGACAACGGGCGGCTGGGTCTGATCTCGGTGGGGACGTTCTCCGCGCGGTTCGCTGCGGGCGCGCGGGTGCGAATCCTGTGCGACGAGTCGAGCGAGTTCATCACCGGAACGATCCTGCCGCTGAAGGCCAGCGGGCATGCTTTCGGCGACGCGGTCGACACCCAGCCGACCGATTGGGACCACATCGAGGTGCGCGTCGATCGCCGGGTGTCTTCACCCGACGATCTGCGTCGGCTGGGAATCCAGGTCGGCGACTTCGTGGCTCTGATGGCCGGCCCCGAGCTCACCCACGACGGTTTCGTCGTCTCCCGCCATCTCGACGACCAGGCCGGCGTCGCGGTGGCCCTCACCCTGGCCAAGCACGTCGCCGACCACGGTCTGAGGTTGCCGCACCGCACTGCGCTGATGATCACCATCGCCGAAGAAGTCGGATCCGGAGCCAGCTCCGGCCTGCCCTCCGGCATCGCGGAAATGATCACCGTGGACAACGCCGTCTGTGCCCCCGGGCTGCAGTCACGTGAGGACGCCGTCACCGTCTTGATGGCCGACCTACACGGCCCCTACGACTACCACCTGTCCCGGCAGCTGTGCCGACTGGCCGATGAGCACGGTATCCGTAGTGTCCGAGACGTCTTCCGGTTCTACCGATCTGACGCCGCAGCGGCTATCGAGGCGGGGGCCAGCACCCGCGCCGCACTGGTCGGTCCCGGCGTCGACGGCAGCCACGGCTGGGAGCGCACCCACCTGGATTCGCTGGCGGCGACCTATGCGTTGTTGCGGGCGTGGTTGCTCACCCCGCTCACGTTCGGCGACTGGGACGCGCACCCGTCCGGCCAACTGCGCGACTTCCCCTCGTCCCGCCAGCCCGCACCGAGCGAGCGGTGGGTGCCGCTGTCACGAGGCGACGACACCGGACCCGGCCCGGTGTCGGCCGGCAGGTCCTGGCCGCATCAGCCGGACGGTGCGCGCTGAGCGCTGGCCGTTACCGATCAGGAGAACCCATCGGCCACCGCCGATCAGCAGATGTCGTCGGCCACCGCCGGTCAGGAGAATTCGTCGGCCACCGCCGACGCCGCTTCATCGATGATCGCGCGCATCGCGAGTTCGGCTGCCGCCTCGTCGCCGGTCCTGATCGCGCGGGCGACCTCGTCGTGCAACGCGATCGCCGCAGGATTCGGTGACGAGGGCATCATCCCGTGATGGGTGCGACCGCTGAGCACCTCGTCCACGACACCGGTCAGCGCCCGGAACATCTCGTTTCCGCTCGCCGCCAGAAGCGTCCGGTGGAACAGCCGGTCGGCGAGCAGGTACGCCTCGAGGTCGCCGGAGCGTCCGTGCATGACCATGTCGGACGCCGCGGCCGCCATCGTGCGGCACTGGTCCGGGGTGGCCCGGCGCGCAGCCAGCGCCGCCGCGGCGGGCTCGAAACCGCGCCGTAGCTCCGATAGGGACACCAGCTGGGCCGCCCGGTCTCCAGAGTCGACACGCCATCGAATGAGCCTGGGGTCGAACACATTCCAGTTCTCAGCCGGCAGGATGGTGATTCCTACGCGGCGGCGCGATTCCACCATGCGCATCGACTCGAGCACCCGCACCGCCTCGCGCGCGACGCTTCGGGAGACCCGGTACCGCGCGCTCACAGCTTCGAGGGTGAAGACCTGACCGGGTGGGTACTCACCCGACACGATTGCCGATCCCAACGCAGCCAGCAAACTGCCATGGAGGGCACCGGCGGGCTGGTCGGCCATACACAGATCCTGTCATACGTTGCCCACCGACAGTTAAAACCCGCTTAATCCGGCCAAGGGGGTTGCTTTGATATGCCTATTGAGGCAAGCTGCGTGATGCTGGCCACAATCGGGTAGGTGGAGGACATGTCATCACCAATCGTCGTCATGGGCGTGTCGGGTTCGGGGAAGTCGACAGTCGGCGCCGCGCTGGCGCAACGGCTGCGCGTCCCCTTCGCCGACGCCGACGACTTCCACCCGCCGGCCAATGTCGCGAAGATGAGCTCCGGCGAACCGCTCGACGACGACGACCGCTTCCCTTGGCTGGAGGCGATCGGGGAGTGGTTGGCCGCGCATCCCGGCGGCGGCGTGATGAGCTGTTCGGCGCTCAAGCGCAAGTACCGCGACCAACTTCGCGAGCACTGCGGTGACATCGAATTCGTCCACCTGTACGGCTCCACCGAGGTGATCGGCAAGCGTCAGGCAAGCCGGCCCGGCCATTTCATGCCGCCGTCGTTGTTGGCCTCGCAGTTCAAGACCCTCGAGCCGCTGGAACCCGACGAGCGCGGCGTGACGATCGACGTCGACCAGAACATCGACGGAATCGTCGACAGCTACGTCGACGGCACCGATCAGGCCGCGCCATGATCTCGCGGGCCCCGGGCGAGGGCGTGATCGCCGGAACACAGCAAGGTCCGGGACCCACCCGGCACTGACAGTACGGAGGAATTGTGGAAGCAATCGAGCCGGCCTACGGAGCAACCACCCTGCTCCTGATTGCCGCTGGGGCAGTGGCGCTTCTGCTGTTCCTCATCATCAGGGTGAAGCTGCACGCGTTCGTCGCACTCGTTCTGGTCAGCCTCCTCACGGCGCTGGCGGCCGGAATCCCCGTCGCCGACGTGCCCGAGGCACTGTCCTACGGGTTCTCCAACACCCTGGGGTCGGTGGCCCTCCTCGTGGGCTTCGGCGTCATGATCGGCCGGCTCCTCGAAATCACCGGCGGGGCACAGGTTCTGGCGGACACGCTGATCGGTCGCTTCGGCGAGAAACGCGCGCCACTGGCCATTGGCGTGGCCGCACTGTTGTTCGGTTTCCCGATCTTCTTCGACGCCGGGCTCGTGGTGTTCCTACCGATCATCATCACCGTCGCCCGCCGATTCGGCGGCTCCCTCATTCTCTACGCGTTCCCCACCGCCGGCGCCTTCGCCGCGATGCACGCGCTGGTGCCGCCACACCCCGGCCCCGTCGCCGCCGCCGAGGTGATGGGCGGCAACATCGGTCTGGCGTTGCTGGTCGGTGTGCCCGTCGCGGTGCTGTCCTGGTTCGTCGGCTCCTTCCTGGTCTCCCAGTTCATCGGCCGCCGAGTGTGGGTCGACGTTCCGACCGCGCTGTTCGGCGAGATGAACGGCGGCCGCGACGACGACAACGGCAAAGGCCGGGACGCGGACAACGGCGGCCGGGGCCGGGATGCGGACAACGGCGGCGCTGCAGGTGCCGCAGGCTCCGGCGGGGGCACGGCCACCGCCACCCGGACCGCCCCGGCGTTCGGCACCGTTCTCGGGATCCTGCTCCTGCCGTTCGTGCTGATCTCGTTCAACACCGTTCTCGACACCCTCATGGCGGCCGGCGTCCTCGAGGAGGACGCCACCTGGGCGCGGTACCTGATGCTGCTGGGCAACACCAGCGTTGCGCTGTTGATCACCGTCATCGTGGCGACTCTGGTGCTCGGGCTGCGTAACCATTCGATGGCCGACGTCAGCGGCATCTTCGACAAGGCGCTGGCACCCATCTGTGTGATCATCCTGATCACGGGAGCCGGCGGCATGTTCGGTGGCGTGCTGCGGTTGAGCGGGATCGGTGACGCGCTCAGCGATTCGCTGTCCGACCTCGGCATGTCACTGATCCTGCAGGCGTTCCTGATCTCCACGATCCTGCGCGTGGCGCAGGGCTCGGCGACAGTCGCGTTGACCACGACGTCGGGTCTGATCGCGGCGTCGGTGGCCGATGCCGGGTTGAGCGACTTCCAGATCTCGCTGCTGGTGATTGCCATCGCTGCGGGCGCCACCGTGCTCTCGCACGTCAACGACTCGGGATTCTGGTTGGTGAGCCGGTTCTTCGAGATGGATGTCAAGACCACCCTGAAGACGTGGACGGTCATGGAGACGACCTTGGGCCTGTCGGCGTTCGTCCTTGCGCTGGCCATGTGGATGGTGGCTTGACCGGACGGCGGTCACCGCTCAGCGGCGGCCGCGCCACTTGTCCAGTGCGCGGCGGTCGCGTTTGGTCGGGCGGCCCGCCCCACGCTCACGCACCCCGATCGGCGGCGCGCTGACGGGAGGCGGCGGGGGAGTCCGGTCGAGGTAGCACGTCACGGCGTCGGCGGCGCCCACCCGCTTCTGGATCACCCGCACCACTTCGACGATGCGGGTGCGCTCGCCGACCAGCGCACGCACCGTATCGCCGGGTGAGACGGCCGTCGAGGGCTTGGCCGGCTTGTCGTTGATGCGCACATGGCCGCCCCGGCACGCGGCGGCGGCGTCGGGGCGGGTCTTGGTCAGCCGGACCGCCCACAGCCAACGGTCCACCCGGGTCGACTCCATGGCCACCATTGTCCCCACCGACGAGCAGAATCCCGCCCGGAGGCGGACACCCCAATCCCACCTGGCGGCTACACGCCTGAGCGCGGGCCTCGGTCAGCCGGCCGCCTGCACCGTGATGTCGGAGATCTCGGTGCGGCTCTGTCCGTCGATCGTGCCCAGTTTCGAGATCCACACCAGAAGGTGTTCGGTGCGGGTGTCGTTGTCGACGGGGATGCGGTTCTCACCCGGCTGCAGCGGCACGTCGGAGGTCAACTCGGCGGTATCGGAGAGGCTGGCCGGATCGGTGCTGTCGGCGGCACGGATCTGCACCTCGGTACCGGTGCTGGCGACGTCGAGGGTCACCGCGTCGATTGCGGTGGGTTCAGGGAGCTGCAGCATCAATCCGATGCCCTGTTTGAACACGGGGAACGGTTCGGGGTCGACGTAGGTGTCGCTGTGCCAGGCGGTGTCGGGATTGCCGTCGATCACCAGATCGGCCTCGTCGGGATGGTCCGGCGCGCCGCCGGGCGAGAAGACGGTGGCCTGGGTGGGCTGGATGACCGGTCCCGGGCCGCGCTGCGGCGACCACAGCCCGAACCCGTGGGTCAGCACAGCGGTCAGCACCAGTGCGGCCACGGCGACCACCGCGACCGCGGCGGCGACGGCGCGTCCGCGCCGCCGTGTCGGGGACGGCGTCGGTTCGGGTTTGTTCGATCGCACCGCGAAGGGCCCCGGGGCGCGTCGCCGGCCGGACGGCGCGGAGTGGTTGAGCACCGATTCCCCGAGCAGCGTGTTGCCGTCCCACATGCCCTGCACCTCGACCACGTCGCCGTCGGCGAGTCGCCCGACGATCGACGTGCCCCGCAGTTCCACCGGGACGCGGGCGCCGAGCTGGTTGGTCTGCCCGTGCTGGTGCACCGTGAAGGTCCAGACCTCCTCGTCGTGCGGGGGCCGGGCGGGCTGTTTGCGGACGTCGGCGACGGTTCCCTGCACGGTCGTCGCGGTCAGCCGCATGGTGTGATTCGCCGGGTTGCGCTCCAGGTCGGCGGCGACGTCGAATGCCGAGGTGCTCATCAACGGGTCCTGAGGGCCTGGCGCGGGCCTGCTGGGAGACGCCGACGGAGCGGGAGCCGGCGAGTCGCTGGTTGCGTGACCGGCCAGCGCCTGGGCGAATGCTTCGCAGGTGGGGAAGCGGTTGCGGGGATCCTTGTCCAGCGCTTTCGCCATGACCGCGTCGAGGTGCGCGAGGTCGGGCCGGCGAGCCGACAGCGGCGGCGGGGGAGTCTTGAGGTGATTGCCCACCACGACCACCCGGTTGGAATGGTCGAACAGCGGCACGCCGGTGAGCAGATGATAGGCGGTCGCGGCGAGCGCATATTGGTCGGCGCGGCCGTCGATGACGTTGCTGACCAGCTGTTCGGGCGCGGCATAGGACACAGTGCCCAACGCGATGTCGACGTCGGTGAGGCCGTCGACGTCGTCGGCTTCGCGCCCGATGCCGAAATCGGTGAGCAGGATCCGGCGACGCGCGCCCTCCGAGGGGTCGGTCACCAGGATGTTGGCGGGTTTGACGTCGCGGTGCAGCAATCGACGTTCGTGCGCGAAGTCGAGGGCTTCAGCGACGGCCCCGACGATCTCGATGACGTCGTCGTAGGGCATGCCCGCCGGGTACTGGCCGGTGAGCAGCTCGCGGGCGTCAGTGCCGTCCACGTAGTCCATCGAGATCCACAACCGGCCGTCGTACTCACCGCGGTCGTGCACGCCGACGATGTGCGGATGCCACAGGGTCGCGGCCAGGTCGGCCTCACGCACGAAGCGGGCGCGGAAGCTCTCGTCGTCCGTGGCGTCCAGCGACAAGATCTTCAACGCATCGAGTCGCGGGAGCCGCGGATGCCGGGCCAGGTAGACCTCGCCCATGCCACCGGCCCCGAGCAGCCGCTGAATGGTGTAACCAGCGAAAACATCGCCGTCCTCATACGGCATGCCCACGAGCCTACAAAAGGGCACGTAGGCCGAGCCGTTGCAGCGTCACTCGGCGGTGGCGTCGTCGCGCAGCGCCTGCAGTCGCCGCACCCGGTTGTCGACCGCGTGCCGAGACACCGCTGCGGCGGGGGCCAGCATTTCGAATCCATGCGGGCACCCGGGATAGACGTGGAGTTCGGTGGCCACGCCGGCCGCCGCCAGCCGCGCGGCGTGTCCGACGATCTCGGCCCGGAAGATGTCCAGATCGCCGGTGTCGAGGTAGGTGGGCGGGAGTCCGCTCAGATCCGTCTCCCGCGCCGGCGCCGCGTAGGACGGCACGTCGGGGCCACCCGCACGATCACCGAGAAGGGCGCCCCACCCGGTGCGGTTGTCGTCGTAGGTCCACACCATGCCCTCGACGGGGATCTGCGGGTCGGGAACCGTGGTGCGGTCGTCGAGCATCGGATAGACCAACAGCTGCAGCGCCAGCGACGGGCCTCGGCGGTCACGGGCCATCAGGGCGACCGCGGCCGCCAGCGCCCCGCCGGCGCTGTCACCGACCACCGCCAGCCGAGCGGGGTCAACGCCGAGTTGCCCAGCCCGCTCGGCCAGCCACCCGAGCGCCGCGTAGCAGTCCTCGGCCGGCGTGGGGTGGGGGTGCTCGGGGGCGGCCCGGTAGTCCACCATCAGCATCGGCACCTTGCTGTGCGCCACGTAGGACCGCACGACCGCGTCGTATCCGCGGCCGGTGTGCTCGAGGTCGAGGATCATGCCGCCGCCGTGCAGATACAGCGCCGCGCCGCCGGCTGACTCCGTCAAGTCGGGCTGATACCACAGCAGCGCGAGCTCGGCGCCGTCGGCGGTGACGAGGACATCGCGCTCGACGGTGACACCCGCGACGGCGGGGTAGGCGGCGCCGATCATGTCGAAGTTCGCGGTCGCGTTGCGCCGCCGCGTCGCGATGTCGCCGACCGGTGGCGGCGTCGGATCCGGCGGCGGCGGTGCGGCCAGCATCGCGGCCAGGACCTCGGGATCGTGGACGAGCGTCATCGGCTAAGCCGTGGCGTCGAGGATCTTGATCGCGAAGACGAGCGAGTCACCCGGGGCGATACCCGCCGCGGGCTGGCCCTGCGGATAGCCGTCGGCGGAGGTCATGGCGACCGCGACGGTGGAGCCGACGGTCTGCCCGGCGATCGCCTTCTGGAATCCGGGCACGACACCGTCGAGCGGGAAGTCGACGGGGGCACCACGCTGATAGCTGCTGTCGAACACAGAACCGTCGCGGCCGTTGACCCCCATGTAGCAGACCAGCACCGTCGCGGTGTCGGAGACGACGGGCCCGTCGCCGGCCTGCAGCGTGTGCACCTGGGTTTCGGACACGCTGAACGGAGGTTCGACAGTGACCTGCGGCGCGGCCTCATCGGTGGATCCGGTGACCGACACGCTGCCGGTCGCACCGGGCAGAGTCCATTCCGGGGCGACGTCCGTCGCCGGCGCGGCGACCGGGCAGCCGGCCGCAGGAGCTGTCACCGACGAGGTCGCCACGTCGGTCACCGACGGCGCACCGGCCGACGTGGTCTCAGCGTCGGAGCCACAGGCCGCCAGGAGAGTCACCAGCGAGGTGGCACAGGCGGCGAAGGCAACAGATGACAGCACACGAGAGAGTTTCACGCCGGCCACGTTACCTGCGGGACCGTTCCAGACCGGCTCGGCGGTTCGGGTTGCCGAGGCACGCTGCCGAGGGGCTGCCGAGGCGCGAGCGGCGGTTCGGGTTGCCGGAAAACCGCGAGATTGTGCTGAGGGTGGTGATCGCTCACATCCAGCAGCCCTGACATCAATTTCGGCGCACAGTCCTGGACGACTTCCCACTCTCACTGTAAGCGATACCCCGGGTCTTGCGGCAAGGCCCCGGCCAGGGCGCACAATCATCCGGCTTCTCGGTGCGACAACCGAATTCGCAGAACAGGGGGAGACACGTGAACGCAGCGAAACCGTTCGAGACGCACCCGAGCGGTGCACTTCTACACGGGACGAAAGCCGATCTCACCGTGGGCGACCTGCTGGTGCCGGGGCGGCCGATGAACCACGACAACAGCCGCATCGCCAACCACGTGTACGTCACCTACACCGTCGACGCCGCGGTATGGGGGGCCGAGTTGGCGCTCGGAGAGGGGCCTGGCCGCATCTACCTCGTCAAGGCGCGGGGTGACCTCGAGGACGACCCGAACGTCACCGACAAGCGATTCCCCGGAAACCCGACCCGCTCGTACCGCACCCGCGAACCGGTGGAGGTCATCGGTGAACTGACCGACTGGGTCGGCCATACCCCCGAGCAACTGCGGGCCATGCGCAAGTCGTTGGCCGAGCTGACGCGTCAGGGCCTCGACGTCGTCTACGACTGAGCGGGGCGCTCACTGCCGTGGTTCGGTCGCCGCCTGCGCGGCGCCCTCGGTGTTCTCCTGCGCGACTTGGGGAATGAGCCCGCCGGCAAGGACGTACTCGGCCTGCCGGGGGGAGAGCCTATGCCGCACTTCGAAGGTGGTCTTCTGGCTGACGTTCTCGACGGTGAGCGGGTCCGAGCCGTCCAACGCCTGGTGCAGATCGACCAGTTTGAGGGTGTCGCCCTGCTCCACACGGTCATAGTCGCCGGCGTCGACGAACTCCAGCGCCAGCACCCCGAAGTTGGCCAGATTCTGCCAGTGGATGCGGGCGAAGGACTTGGCGATCACGACGCGTAGTCCCAGGTAGCGCAGCGCGATCGCGGCGTGTTCACGGGAGGAGCCCTGCCCGTAGTTCCGTCCGCCGATGATGATGTGGCCGGTCGACCGCGCCTCGTCGGCCCGGCGCGGATAGGACTCGTCGACCTGGGTGAAGCTGAACTCGGCGAGTTTCGGGATGTTCGAGCGGTACGGCAGGGCCCGCGCGCCCGCGGGGGAGATCTCGTCGGTGGAGATGTTGTCCTCGACCTTGAGCAGCACCGGCGCCTCCAGTTGGTCGAGCAGCGGCTCGGAATCAGGCAGACGGGAGATGTTGGGACCCTTGACCGGTTGTATCTGCTGAGCCTGTTCCGCCGGTAGCGGCGGTACCAGCATCGCGGTGTTGACGCTGCTGCGCTCGGGCAGTTGCAGGCTCGGATAACTCATGCCGGCGTCCTCTGCCCATTCACGGGGGTCGGTGATCGAGCCGGTCAGCGCCGATGCGGCCGCCGTCTCGGGGGAGCACAACCAGACGCGGTCCTCCTTGGTCCCGGAGCGGCCGGGAAAGTTGCGCGGCATGGTCCGCAGCGAATTGTGTCCAGTGGCCGGCGCCTGCCCCATCCCGATGCATCCCATGCAGCCGGCTTGGTGCAGCCGCGCACCGCTGCTGATCAACGACGTGGTGGCGCCCATCCGGGTCAGGTCCTCGAGGATTTCCCGCGAGGTGGGATTCACGTCGAAGCTGACCTCGGGGGAGGTTTGTCGTCCGTCGACCATCGCTGCGGCGATGGCGAAGTCGCGCAGCCCGGGGTTGGCGCTCGATCCGATGACCACTTGGGCGATCGGCTCACCGGCGACCTCCCGCACCGGTACGACGTTGCCGGGCGATGACGGTCGAGCGATCAGCGGCTCGATCTCGGCCAGGTCGATCGTCTCGTCGATGTCGTAGTCGGCGCCGTCGTCGGCCAGCAGTTCCACCCAGTCGTCTTCGCGGCCTTCGGCGCGCAGGAAGGTCCGTACCGCATCGTCAGCGGGAAACACGGTGGTGGTCGCACCGAGCTCGGCACCCATGTTGGCGATGACGTGCCGGTCCATGGCGGTGAGGCTCGACAGTCCGGGACCGTGGTATTCGATGATGCGGTTCACGCCGCCGTCGACGTCATGGCGGCGCAGCATCTCCAAGATGATGTCTTTGGCCGAACACCATTCCGGCAGTTCGCCTTCCAGCCGAACGCCCCACACTTCGGGCATCCGCAGGTGTAAGGGACGGCCTGCCATCGCCATGGCGACCTCGAGCCCTCCGACGCCGATCGCCAGCATGCCCAACGACCCGGCGGCGGGGGTGTGCGAGTCGGATCCGACCATGGTCTTGCCCGGAACACCGAAGCGCTGCATGTGAGTCGGGTGCGACACCCCGTTGCCCGGCTTGGAGAACCACACCCCGAATCGCTGCGCGGCGGTTCGCAGGAACTCGTGGTCTTCGGCGTTCTTCTCATCGGTCTGCAACAGGTTGTGGTCGACGTACTGAACGCTGACTTCGGTCTGCACCTGATCGAGTTCCAGCGCCTCCAGCTCCTGCATCACCAACGTTCCGGTGGCGTCCTGAGTCAGGGTCTGGTCGATGCGCAGGGCAATCTCCTCACCGGGCGTCGGCTCACCCGATTCGAGATGGGACTCGATGAGCTTTCTCGTGACGCTGGCCGCCATACGTGCTGGCTTCCCTGATCGGCAGTCTTCAAACGGCCTGCGCGGAATGCACGACCGCGATTGCCGGGGAACCGACGAGGCCTTCTTGCTCCAGCGGACTCGTAGCCGACGTTCACACGAGCCAACAGGTGCCATGCTTTGCGGTTGCGGACTCGGGGACTCGGCCGCGGTTCTGTTGGAGCGCACGTTTCCGCGGCGACGAGTTCGGGCACGGTGATGACATGAGCGACAACACGAAGGTCACCGTGGAACGAACCATCTCCGCACCCGTCGACGCGATCTTTGAGATCCTGTCCAACCCCGAGCACCACCACAAACTCGATGGATCGGGTTTCGTCCGCTCCGTTGACCACGCTGATCGGATTCAGCATGTCGGCGAGGTGTTCACGATGAACATGCAGGGCGACCACATGGGCGGGGAGTACAAAACCGACAACCACGTCACGGGGTGCGTCAAGGACAAGTTGCTGGCGTGGAAGACCGCACCCGCGGGGACCGAACCGCCCGGGTGGGAGTGGCTGTGGGAGCTGGAATCCCAGGGCCCCGGCGAGACGCTGGTCCGCCACACCTACGACTGGTCGCAGGTCACTGACAAGAAGCTGCTGGAAAAGGTGCGATTTCCGCTGGTGACCGAGGAGCAACTCAACGACACGCTTTCACGCTTGGCCGCCGAGGCGTCGTCCTGATCGGAAATCTCCATGCTCGTCAATCAGCCTGCTTGGCGTCGCCGGGGTGGGGAACATTGTTCTCGTCGACGTAGGCAGCATGATCGGTGTCGACGCCGTCGTGATCGCGAGGACCTTCGTTGGAGCCCTGGGTTTCGATCGACTCCGCAGCGTCACTCGGCATCGTCATGTGGCGGTCCTTTCGTTCGCGAGCCAAACCATGCAACGAGGTGTGGTGTGCCCCGTCTCAACGATGATCAACCGTCAGGTGCTGCGTGCGCGGGGCGCCGAGCAGAAAGTCCCGCTCAGCTGTACCGCGCGACCAGCGCGACCCCGATGGCGGCGAGATGGTCGCGGACGCCCTGCGGGCCGGTGACTTCGAGCCAGTCGGTGAGCCAGGCGAGCTCCCCAGCGAGGGTGTGCTCGTCGCGGCCGCGGATCACGATCTCGATCCGGCCGTCCGGTGTTGAACCGCCCACGTCGAGTCGTCGTCCGAACACCCTCCGGAGCAGGACGAGTCCACCGGCGGCACTCAGGGCCTGAACCTCGAGGGGAGTGCGCCGGCGATCGACTTCATCGGCGATCTCGCGCCAGCTTTCGGCGAGGTCGAATCCCTCCGGTCGGTGAACGGCAGCGTCGGTCAACTCGACCGAGGAGACACGGTCGATGCGGAAAGTTCGTCGACCGGCCTCGGTATTGGCGATGAGGTACCACGCCGGCCTCTTGGCGACGATGCCCAGCGGGTGCACGGTCCGCTCCGTTTCCGAACCCTTGAGGTCGACGTAAGCTAGCCGCACTTGGACTCCGCGAATCACCGCCTCTTGAAGTTCATCGAGAAACCGGGGTGGCGGAGGCTCGGGCTGGCCGGATCCCCACTGTCGTGGGTCCACCACGAGCGCTGTCGCAGCCGCCTCCGCCTGTTCCCGGAACGGCTCGGGCAGCGCGCGTAGAAGCTTGCGCAGAGCGGCCTTCACGGTCGGGGTGGCCGTCGAGGCGGGCCCGGCCACCAGAAACAGCGCGCGGGCCTCGCCGGCCGTCAGTCCGGACAGGTCGGTGCGAGCGCCGCCCAGCAGACGCCATCCGCCACCGCGGCCCGGCATGGCGTACACCGGCACTCCGGCGCTGCTCAGCGCCTCGAGATCACGACGGGCGGTGCGCTCGGACACTTCCAACTCCCGGGCGACCTCTGACGCTGTGATCCGCTCGCGTTGCTGCAGAAGAAGGAGGATGGCGATCAGCCGGTCGGCCCGCATGATTCACACTTTCACATCAAACCGGACATGAGGTGACCACTTTTGGTCGGCACCATACCGACATGAGCACAGCCACTGATTCCGCCACGCATGACGTCGATGACCCCCGGCCCCTCCTCGACCGCGTCCTGGCCGTCGGCGGGGTCGTCGTTGCCGGCGTACGGCCGGAGCAACTCACCGATCCCACGCCGTGCACGGGCATGGACGTGCGAGCTCTGCTGGCTCACCTCATCGGCGCGCTCGACCGCATTGCCGCGCTCGGCAGCGGCAGAGATCCCTTTTCGGTCACCGAAGCGCCGGTCGAGGATGATCGCTGGTCGCATGCCTGGCGTCAGTCTGCGAGACGAGCCGCCGCGGTGTGGAGCCACGACGCAGTCCTCGAACAACCCATGGCGCTGCCGTGGATCGAAGGCAGCGGCGCCGAGGTGCTCGCGTCCTACTTCTCGGAGGTGACCGTCCACACCTGGGACCTTGCGACCGCGACCGGTCAGCAGCCCGAGTGGGATGACACGGTCGTCGCGGCGGCGCTGCAAGGGGCACGCCGAATCCTTCCGGCAGAGAATCGCCGAGCTCTCTACGAGCAGATCTCGGCGGCACGGGGATTCGACGAGGTCGCTGTCCCGTTCGCCGAAGCTGTCCCGATCGACGGCGACGCTCGTGCGATCGAGCGCCTCGTCGCCTGGTGTGGCAGGGATCCCGGTCGACGATCTGGCGCCGTCATCGATCACTGAGGGCCGTACCCACACTCGATGAAGCAAGCTTCAGCAGCCGCTCGGCGTCGCCGACGTGCCGTATAGGTTGGTCGTTGAGTTGAGTTGAGTTGAGTTGAGTCCGGGCCGTAGCCGGATTTGCCGCAACGACAGGCGTGAGAGGAATCCCATTGCGTACCAGGAAATGCTTTTCACCGGCGATCGCCGGCCTAGCCACGATCACACTGATAACCGCGGGGTGCGGCAACGACCGGAGCATCGATGCGTCGATGCCGCCGCAGGTCGGTTTGATTGCCACCTCCGAGATGCCGGCGCCACCCGCCGAGGTGAAGCTGATCGGGGAGCGGGACGTCGAGGTGACGCTCACCGGCCCGATCGCTGCGAAGTACTCGACAGCAACCGAAGCTCAGAAGCAGGCGCTCGGCAAGCCGTTGACCGGTAGCCACAACGCAGGAACCCGTGAGAGCGGCGTGGTGTTCCAGCAGTTCCAGGGCGGCGTGATCGTTGCCAAGAATGACCAGCCGGGAACGCCCGCCTACATCACCTGGGGCAAGATCCGGGAGGCCTGGAATGTCGAACGCGATCCAGATGGCGTTCCGGAAGTGATGGGCATGAACGGCTCGCCAGGTCCGCTGGGCGTTCCGACCAGCGACGAGAACCTCGTCGGCGATCTGCTGGTGACGACGTTCGAACACGGCAAGATCACGTTCGATCCGAAGACTGGCGTGGTCGAGGTCACGGTCAACGGCACCGTCGTGCCATCAGGCCTCTGAGCGGCGGAGTCCCCGAGTCGCCATTGCCGTGACAGTGCGGAGCAAGTCGTCGGTGCGGCGCAGGTACTGCTGGTCCCTCGGTGTTCCCGTCGATCGGCCAGAGCAACCCGGTCAGGCAAACCTCTGCCTACACCCGCACCCGATCGAGAAGCTCACGTGCCGCCCCGGTGACCTGCGCCGTCTCCCGCGCCCGGATGCCCGGCCGTCCGGCGATGTGACCGAGGTCTGAATCGATGGGCCGCATTTCGCCGCCGGCAATGAGTGCGCACTCGGTGACGTTGTCGGCGAGGGTGAAGTAGGCGTCGGTGGTTCCCGGCATCACGATCGTCTCGGCGCGGATCGTGGCCAACGCAGAATTCCACCCACCGGGCACCGAGCGCCCCACGTCGGCCGCACGCCAGGTGGCCAGCATGGCCATGAGGTTCCCGGGGTGCATCGCGGCGTGGTCATCAGCCCAACTGTCCAGGACTGCGTCCACCGATTCATAACCGAGTTCGCGATAGGTGCCGTGGGCGAAGAAATCTCGAGAATACGCCCAACCCGCGTAAACAATCCCGAACGCGCGCAGCCCCGCCGTCGGCGCACAGTCGGACGTCAGGTACCCGGGATCGGCGCGCAGCGTCGCAGAGATTCCGTCGAGAAACACCCGGTTGAACTCCGAACACCGGGCGCTACCGCAGATCGGTAACAGGGACCGGACCATATCGGGGAAGCGGACCGCCCACTCGTAGCACTGCATCGCTCCCATCGACCATCCCGCGGCGATCGCAATGCTGCGCACCCCGAGCGAGTCGAGCAGCAGACGTTGAGCCCGCACGTTGTCGGCCACCGTGACGAGCGGAAAGCATGCGCTGTCAGTGGTGTTCGACGGTGAGCTCGACAGACCGTTGCCGAACATGTCGACGGCGACGACGAACCAATCGGCGGGGTCGAAGGCGACGCCGGAGCCAATCCACGGCTCGTAGCTGCGGTGCGTTCCGGTGTAATAGCTCGGCAGCAGCACACAGTTGGTGCCCGTCGAATTGAGCGCCCCGTAGGTTCGATACGACAACTCCGCGTCGGGGAGCTCCGCGCCGCACTCGGTGACGAAGGCGCCCAGCTCAAAACGAGATGCCGCAGACACCTCAGAAGAATTTCAGGTAGCGGTCGGTTTCCCACGACGACACATGCGCCTGGTAGGACTCCCATTCTTCGGTTTTGTAGTCGATGAAGGCCTGATACAACTCGTCGCCGAAGACCTCGCGCGACAGGCTGTCGGCCCGGAATTCGTCGATGGCCTCGCCGAGGCTGCGGGGCAACTGCGCGATGCCGAGTTCGGCGATCTGGGCGTCGGTGTAGCGGTACATGTTCTCGGTGCGCGGGTCACCGGGGTCGAGCCGCTCACGGATCCCCTCCAGGCCTGCGGCAAGCACGATTGCGGCCCCGAGGTAGGGATTGCAGCTGATGTCGGCCGCACGGCACTCGACCCGGCCGCCGGCCAGCGGGATTCGCAGCGAGTTCGTCCGGTTGTTGTTGCCGTAGCTGACGAAGACCGGAGCCCAGGTCGATCCGGACATGCTGCCCTGACGCACCAGGCGCTTGTAGCTGTTGACTGTGGGCGCGATGACCGCGGTGATGGCGGGCAGGTGCCGAAGCACGCCGGCGATGAAGTGGTATCCGAGCGCTGAGACACCGAGTCCGCGCGGGTCGTCGCCGGTGGCGAAGAGGTTCGCACCGGTGTCGAGGTCGGCCAGTGACATGTTGAAGTGCGCTCCCGAACCAGTTCGATCGGCGAAGGGCTTGGGCATGAACGAGGCGAAATGGCCGTGCTTGCGGGCAATTTCGTTGGCCATCATGCGGAAGAAGACGAAGCGGTCAGCCATCAGGAGCGCATCGGTGTAGGTGAAGTCGATCTCGAACTGGCCGCACGCGTCTTCGTGGTCGAACGAGTAGACATCCCAACCCAATTCATTCATCGCCGAGACGAGCTCGCCGAGCCAGCTCGCGTTGTCAAGAGTGGTCGACACGTTATAGGCCGCCTTGGCGAGGGTATCCCGGTCGCTGACCTCAGTGGGTCCGGCTGCGGAGTCCTGCAGGACGAAGAACTCGGTTTCGACACCCAGATTGAAGCTGTAACCGAGATCCGCGGCGAGCCCAAGCTGTCGCTTCAGGATGTCGCGGGAGGATGCCGTGAACGGCTGCCCGGCCGTGTACAGGCTGCTGGGAAAGTACGCGAACTCCTTGTTCCACGGTAGTTGGAACCACCGGGACAGGTCTGGGCGCGCGGAGAGCTCCTCGTCGCTGACGTCCTGGGGCAGGCCGTCGAGTGCGGCGCCGGTGAACAGCTCGGAGCCGTCCAGCATGTTGTCCAGATGGTCGATCGGGACGAACTTGCCCTTCGAGACCCCGTGAATGTCGACGAAGCTCGCGATGGCGTACTTGACACCGGACTGACGCAGTTGCTCCTTGACGACGTCGATGTCGGCGGTCGGGTCGGTGGTCGTCATGAGGACTCCTTCGCACGTCGCACTTCGACTCAGTTTCGATGACCTATCGAAACCCTCGTGGCGGGCGATTTCCTGGCCGTGTCCTGACTGTTTCGGAGTGGTAAAGGGTGCTCCGATGATCCACTATCTCGGTATGGGCAAGGGTGACGCGCCGAGGGTGGGCCGACCGCGCAACAGCAACACGCACGCAGAGTCACCGCGTGAGGACATCGTCGCCGCAGCGGCGAACTTGTTCGCCGCTGACGGTTATGCACAGACCAGCGTGAGTGCCATTGCTCGCGCAGCTGGACTGGGCCAGTCCTCGTTGTACTACTGGTTTCCCAACAAGGAGGCCATCGTGCAGGAGCTCATCGACAAGAATCGGGAGTCGCTCGAGATCGCACGTGAGATGGTCAACCGTCCGGAGCCGGCATCAGCGCGGCTCTATCGGATCATCTACGTCGATGTCGTGCAGATGTGCTCGGCGCCGCTGGATTTCTATGATCTCGAGAGCGTCGCACTCGCCCAGCCCGATGAGTTCGGCAAGTACTTCTTCGCCGATTACCGCGAGTTGGGCGAGCTCATGAGCACGGTGATCCGGCAGGGCCAGAAGACTGGTGAATTCCTCGGCGTCGGACCGGATTCGGCCACCTCAGCGGCTCTGGCCATGAATGAGGGACTTCAGTACCGCTACCGTCGCGACGGATCGGCTCCGGACCGGGTGAGCGAGTTGGCGCACCTGTCCGCGGAAACATCACTGGGCGCCCTGCTGCGTGACCGCCGCCGCCTCACCGTGGCGCGCTCCACTGCCGAGACGCTCATTTCGACCGCATAGCTGGGCAGCTGGGGGAGAGCGCCGGCCGGAGCGTCCGTGATCCGGCCGATGAATACGGCGCACTTTGCTGTGACCCGTTAACACCCGGGTACTTGCCGCGCAGGCCACAGCGGTCGATCCACGTTGCTTGGAAAGAGCGTCGGGTTCCTGAGCTTGGACGAGATGCGCCGTGTGGCCGCGGCCCTCCGGGTGGTGCTCGAGCTATGGGCGATGCGCAGTCGCCACCATTGCTGTGCGGTCCAGCCACGGATGAAACAACTAGTGCGCAGTGCACTAGCGTTCTGCAGCAAGTGCTCGCAGATGAGATGCTCCGGTCCGTGGTGCAGACATGACCGCCGCTGACATTGTTCGCGCGGCCATCCGGACCAGCGGCGGTCTGGGTGAGCCGTGGTGCTCCGGACCCGATGTCCGGCAGCCGGACGCGGTTCGTGTTGGTAACCGGATCGTGGTCGTCGAAACTGACGGGGACAATCTCGGCTGGCTGATGACGACCTACGCGGTGCCTGACGACGGCGACGAGGCCACGGCGGTCGCAGCCATCGCCGGGGATAGCGGCGCAGTCCGCACGCTCACGTCGTGGCTGCGCACGACAGCGAGGCCGATGGCGTGGAAGCGTGTACGGCCCGGCCTTTACGCGTCCGGTGCGTACGTCGTGGGACACCTCGACACCGGGGAATGGTTCGCAGAGGGGCCGGGCGTTGACCAAGTCTTCGACGACAGAGCACAGGCCCAGCGCGCATGCAATGCCGCTAGGTCCGGAACTCACACTTGAGGCTCGGCACACCCGCCCGAAAGCAAGCCTCACAGGGTCGATGGCACCCGTGAACCGTCGACGCCCTACTGATTTGGACAGGTGTCGGACTAGTGCAGGATCGCGCGCGCCGCACGCTCGGCGATCAGCATCACTGGGGCGTTGGTGTTTCCGGACGTGATCGTGGGCATCGCCGAAGCGTCGATGACCCGAAGGCCGGCAACGCGGTAGACGCGACAGTCGGTGTCCAGGATCGTGGCGGCCGACCGCGGCACACCGCGCGCATCGAACGCGCCCATCGCGCAGGTGCCGACCGGGTGAAAGATGGTGGTTCCCAATTCGCGGGCCGCGTCCTGTAGGTCGTCATCGCTGACCAATCGCGGACCGGGAAGTACCTCTTGCGGGCGATAGCGGGCGAGGACGGGCGACGCCATGATCCGCCGTGTCATCCGCAGTCCGCGCACGGCGACGTCACGATCGGCGTCGGTGGACAGATAGTTGCAGGAGATCTTCGGGGGGATCAGCGGATCCGCATCGGCCAGCCGTACATGGCCCCGCGAGGTGGGCCGCAAGTTGCAGACCGAGGGAGTGATGGCGCCGTACGGGTGTAAGGGTTCCCCGAACTTCGGCAGCGACAGAGGCTGCACGTGCCACTCGAGATCGGGGCTGGCCAGCTCGGGCCTGCTCTTGGCAAACGCGCCCAGCGTGGACGGCGGCATCGTCAGGGGTCCTGACCGCATGAGTAGGTACTGAATTCCCATGCCCGCCCGGCTGATCCAATTTCGGTACAGCGTGTTGACGGTGCGGGCGTTCTGGACGCGGTAGACGGTGCGAAGTTGAAGATGGTCCTGCAGATTCTCGCCGACCCCCGGCAGGTCGACTACCACCGGCACGTCGTGCCGGGGGAGTAGCTCGGCGGGACCCATACCCGAGACCTGCATCAGATGAGGCGAACCGATGGCCCCGGCACTGAGGATCACCTCTCGGCGGGCATGCACGTCGACGATCTGGCCGTCTCTGAGCAGCCGCACACCGGTGGCGCGGTGCCGTGCGGTGGTCCATGCACCGTGACGCTGATCGTCACTGACCTGGTCGTTCACCAGCACCCGGAGGGCTTGGGTCTGTGTGTAGACGGTCAGATTGGGTCGGTGGGCGACGGGGTGCAGGAACGCATCCGCCATGGACCATCGGCGACCGCGCCGTTGATTGACGTGGAAATACGCGCTGCCGGAGTTGTCGCCGCGGTTGAACTCCTCGATTGGCGCGATGCCCGATTGGGCCGCGGCGGCCTGCCAGGCGTCCAAGATCTTCCAACGCACACGTGGGCGCTCAACCCGGATCTCACCGGCCACCCCATGCCACTCATCGGCTCCGCCGAAGTAGTTCTCGAGATCCTTGTAGATCTGCAGTGTCTCGCCAGGACCGTCTGGGCCGTCCCACAACCAGCGCTCGTCACCGGTAGCCTGCGCCCACAGTTCGTAATCACTGGCCTGGCCACGCATGTGGATCATCGCGTTGATCGACGAACAGCCGCCGATGACGCGGCCGCGCGCGTAAATGATGCTGCGGCCGGCCAGACCTGGATCGGGCTCAGTGGTGAAGCACCAGTCGGTGCGGGGGTTGGCGATCGTGTACAGATATCCCACTGGAACCTTGATCCAGAACCAGTCGTCCTTGCCGCCGGCCTCGATCAGGAGCACCCGGTGATCGGCATCAGCGCTCAGCCGATTGGCGAGCAGGCAACCCGCGCTGCCTGCTCCCACGATGACATAGTCGAATTCGGCCACAGGTTTGGTTTCCGGCACCGTTTCTCCATTGCGCTCCATTGCACGTCCCAGTGTGCGCGATGTTCACCCGGGGCAGGCGCTTCCCGTGCACACGCGTCATCGAGCCTCGCAGCTCCGGTACAAATGGGCTCTGGAACGGGGCCAATCTGATGCCGACGTGAGGGGGGAGCGGTGACGAAGAAGGACGTGGCGTGGCAGCGGCTCTTCAATCCGGGCAGCGAAATCTAGCCCAGATGGGCCGCCAGACCGGAGACCCCAGGAGCGACATCCGCAGCCAGGGTGTGCTTGTCGGGGTAGTCGCCACCGTTTTGGCGGCGGAAGGGGATGGGCGTGTCGGTGAACAGCCCCATGAGCCGCCGCCCGAGCGCCTCCCGGGCGCGCTGGACCCCGTCATCGTCAAGAAACATCGCGCTATGCACAGCAAAGATCGGCAACACGTCCATCCCTGGGTAGAACAGTGCCCCACGGGTGAACGGAAATAGGAGTTCTTCCAACGGGCCATTGATTCCGCGGGGTGCGTAATCGGCGGCGGGCCCGCCTGCGGTCACTGAAACCAATGCTCGCTTTCCGGCGAGGATGCCCTCGCCGAAGCGATAGGCGTTGGTTCCGTCCTTATAGCCATATGCGAAGCGGTACGCGTACACCCTGTCGACCCAGCCCTTGAGGATCGCCGGGAGGCCGTACCACCAGATGGGGAATTGGAAGATGATGGCGTCTGCCCACAGCAGCTTGTCCTGTTCGGCTGCGACGTCACGCGTGAGGGAACCGGCGAGATAGGCTTCTCCGGACGCCGAAACGATGTTCAACGGCGCTGAGCCGTCTCGCGAAGGGAAGTCGTCGGCGTCGGCGACGGCTTTCCAATTCATCGCGTAGAGGTCTGATAACTGGACGTCGTGCCCTTCGCGCTGCAGCACACTGAGAGCGTGGTCCCGCAGCGTTGCGTTGAGCGACGCCGGACTCGGGTGGGCGTAGACGATAAGAACTCGCACTGAATACTCCTTGTGAAGCGCTCGGGATTCTGCTGCCGACCTGCGGCCCTGTCGACGCTATAGCGCAGAGCAGATCTCCGCGATGACCGAAATACTCATATATTTGTCTGATCGGATCGAGATATCTGCCGTAATGAAGTTTTCGGTAATACCCTTGCGCGATGGACACGTTGACCGACGTCCTCAAGCGGGCGTCCGTTCGCGGATCGGTGGCTGCCAGCGTGGTCGCCGGGGGGCGCTGGGGGATGCTGATGGATGCAGATGCCATGCCCGGCGCAGCATTCCACGCGGTCACGGCGGGTACCGCGTGTTTGTTGATGAACGGTCATAGCCCCCTATCTCTTGTGTCCGGCGATCTCGTGCTGCTGCCGAGCGGCCCCACCCATGTGCTGGCCAGCGACCCCAGCGCTCCGGTGCGACCTTTCGACCACGACGGCGCTGCGGCAGCCGTCAGGGCCGGCGAGAACCTACCGGTGGGCACTCAGCCGGCGGCTACCCGCATCTTGTGCGCGGCTTTCCAACACGATCCTGCGACGGCGTTCAATGCATTCGGCCTGTTGCCGGATGTTGTGCACGTTCCAGCGCTGACAGCGCCGCCGCCTCTGCGAAGTGCGCTGCAGCTGCTAGGTGACGAGCTGGGTCACCCGGGGCTAGGTGCCAGCGCGGTCCTCGACCACATCGTGCACATCATGCTCATTCAGCTGTTGCGGGTTTGGCTCGAATCAAGTCGCGTGGCCGAACACGCGCCGTCTTGGCTACGTGGACTAACTGATCCTGTCACCGGCGCAGCGCTCACGGCGATCCATCGTGATCCGGCGTATCCGTGGACGCTCGAAACCCTAGCCAGAAGCGCCGGAGTTTCCCGTGCGACGCTCGCGCGCCGCTTCAGTACAGAGGTGGGGTGCCCGCCGGCCGAGTACCTGACGAAATGGCGAATGGAACTGGCCGCGAACAAACTCCGGCTCACCACACTCCCGGTCGCACATATAGCGCGTGACGTCGGATACACCTCGGAATATGCGTTCAATCGGACCTTCGCTCGGTGGCAGGGCGCTCCGCCGGGCAGATATCGAACCGCTTTTCTTGCAGCGGAATCCAAGGTGTCTGCATCGGCTGAAATCTGACACCCCATAGAGCAATCTGACACCCCATAGAGCCGCCTGCTGTCCACGTAAGTGCACGTTTCGTAAGCCCTTGGCGTAGAGGATCTTTGCACATCTTGACTCGATGCGGCAGGCGAGGGCACTTCGGGCGCCACATGATTCATCAGATGAACATGGCGTAGCTAGCTGGTAACCCTGCATATTCGATTCCTGCGTATTCTCGCGTGTGATGCGGCGCATTCAAGTACGCCGCGTCGATGTCTCACCGGTGATACACTACGGACATGGATGCAGTCACGGTGCGCGAACTGCGCAACAGTGGAGGAGACGTTCTGCGCCGTGTCGAGCGTGGCGAGCGCATCGTCATTACTCGGGACGGGGCACCTGTTGCTGAGCTACGGCCGCTGCCTCGATCGAGCGCAAGGCCTGCGGAACTGATTCGTCGCCGCAAGCACCTTCCGCCGGTGGACCCCGATGCCCTCAAGCGCGATATCGACAACGTCATCGACCCGTCGCTGTGACGCAAACCCAGACCCGGGGGATGCTGGATACCTCCACGGTGACCCTCTTGGGTCAACTGTCTGACCCGGCCGAGCTTCCCGACGAATCGGTGATCAGCGCGATCACGCTGGCTGAGTTGTCTGTAGGTCCACACGTCGCCAACGACGATGCAGAACGCAGTGCCCGGCAGCAACACCTACAGCAGGCCGAGGCGGACTTCGACGTCCTACCGTTCGACGGCGATTGCGCCCGGGCGTTTGGAACCGTAGCGGCCGCGCTGCGCGCGTCAGGCCGCAAGCCAGCTGCGCGCGCCTACGACGCACTCATCGCGGCCAGTGCAATCGCACATGGAGTACCGCTGTACACGTGCAACCCCGCCGACTTCACAGCAATCCCGCGACTGGAACTACGGTCAGTCACACACCCGCATCACCGATAGGGGAACGCTGAAAAGCATTGTCAGTCAAAGCAATATGCAGTGTCTAACTTGACATAATGTAGCTTATCGGCAGATGATCCAGTGCGGATCTCGCCGTTACACGCGGCGTGACCAGCCTTTCGTTCGATAAGCCCCCGCGCGCCGAGGAGTCGGCGATCGACTGCAATCAGATCGCGGCACTCAGAGATGCGGCCTCCGTCATGCCGGTTCGATCCCCAGCGCGCACAGCTTCCGTTGATGCCTACGGCTGCCGCGTCTCATGATGCCTCCACGCCGGTGATGCGACTGGCTTCCGTTTCGGGCGCCGGCCGTGCACCATCCCCGCCACTGCGGAACAGGCCGACTACGTTTTGTCACTGTGACGTATTCAGTTGGCCTAGGTGTGGCCTCGCCTCGCCGAATCGGACATTGACGTTTCGTCCTCATTGCTGCGCCGAATCCGATACGCGCACCGATTCGGCGCTGCTGGTCTGACCATGTCGGCTGACGAACTCCATGGCGCACAGGCCGACACTCGCCACTATCCGGGAGCGCCGACCCGGGATGCCTGACGGTTCAGAACGATCTGGCACGCCTGACGGTTCAGACCGATCTGGCACGCCTGACGGTTCAGACCGATCTGGCACCGACGGATGCCGACCACGTTCGATGCCGCCGGACCAAGTGGCCCGATTCGTCACGCGACGATATCGCAGTTGCGCCGGAGGGGTGGGCCCCACCGTTGCCCGTGACCACGGGCGCCGATTCGCGACCGCGTCACGACTGCCTCGCCCCCCAGCCAACCACCCATAATTACGGAATGCTTGATTTCCGGAACTAACTAGTTCAGTATCGGTTCATGTCGGGAAGCGTGGAGACGCCGCTGGCAGTCGAGCGGCCAACTCCTCGGCGCGGCCGGCCCCGCGACGACCGACTGGACGCGGCGATTGTGGATGCGACGGTCGCCGAGGTGGGAGCCAAAGGGTGGAGCGGCGCGACCATCGAGGGGATTGCCGCCCGCGCGGGCGTCGGTCGCGGCACGATCTACCGGCGCTGGCCGAGTAAGACTGACCTGTTTCAGTACGCCGCTGCGGCGGTCACGCGTCCGGTCCAGGCGTCAGATTCTGGCTCGTTCGTCGAGGATCTGTTCGCGGCTATCCTGCCCATCGCCGACCTGCTGACTCGACCCGAACTGGCGGCGTTGCTGCCGTCGCTTCTGGCCGAGGCCGCCAACGACCCTGCCATTCAGCAGACTTTGCGTGCCTTCGTTGCGCAATCGCGGCAGCAAGCCATCGAAGCGGTCGAGCGCGCACGCCGACGCGGCGACATCGTGCAGACGACAGACGCCGAAACGCTTGTCGACATGCTTGCCGGGGCGCTGGTCTACCGACGGTTGCTGCTCGGCGAAGCGACCGACGCGGCAGCAGTGCGTGCCTTGGTTCGCCAAGCAGTCCAGTCCTGCGCCATGCCGACAGTCACCGAGGAGAATTCATGACACAGGTTCTCGATGTCGACCTCACCGACCCGCAGCTCTACCGAAAAGGGTTCCCGCACGACGTCTTCACCGAACTGCGCGCACGGGGGCCTGTTCACCTTCATCCCCCCGTGGAGGGGCGCTTGGGTATCACCGCGATTCCGTTCTGGTCGATCGTGGTGGCGAGTCCCCGATCCTG
>NZ_BLTG01000043.1 GCF_017312405.1 Mycobacterium sp. PO1 | reverse complement strand
GGTGTGGTTGGGCGGGGGTGTGCCGGCGGGCTCCCCCGGATCAGCCCTGAACCGTCGGTCTGATGGTCAGCTCGCCGATCTCCACATCATGAGGTTGCTCGATGACGAACGCGACGGCCCGGGCGACGGCCTCAGGTGCCAGGCCGTAGGAGTCCATGGTCGACCGGATCTGTTCCCGCCGTGCGCTGTCGGTGATGCCGGAGGCGAGCTCGGTGCGCACGAAGCCCGGCGAGATGGAGGTGACCCGGATCGCGCCGTCGGTCGATTCCTGGCGCAGCGCCTCCATCACCGTGCGCACCGCGTTCTTGGTGGCGGCGTACACACCCATGTCGGGAACGATCTTCAACCCGGCGGTCGACACCGTGGTCACGAAATGACCGTGGCCCTGCTGTCGGAAAACCGGAGCGGCGGCGGCGATCCCGTGCAGGACCCCGCGAAGGTTGACGTCGATCATCGCGTCCCATTCGGTGACCGGGCCGTCGGCGAGCGGGCCCAGACTGCTGATCCCGGCGTTGCCCACCAGCACGTCGAGTGTGCCGAAGGTCTCGACGGCGGTCTCGACCAGTCGTGTCACGTCCTCGGCGACGCGGACATCCATCCCGACTGTGACGACTTCGGCGCCGCGGGAGCGCAATTCCTCGGCGAGGGTGGCCAGCCGATCCGTGCGTCGGGCGCCGAGTACCAGCCGGGCTCCCCGTGTGCCGAGCAATGTGGCCGTGGCTTCCCCGATGCCGCTGCTGGCCCCGGTGATCGCGGTCACCTTTCCACTGATCGGGTCTGGGCCTGATGCTTCGAGTGGTGCGGTTCTGGTCATCGCTGTGCGATTCGGGTCATACCGGAGGCAACCGGGCTCGCCACGTCGCTGTTCCGCTGCGGGCGATATTCGTGGCGGGAACAAAGCACGCCGAGGCAAGGTTGAGCGCAACAGGTTCAACTTTGGAGGACATTGATGCCTGAAGCTTTGCAAGTGCCGGTCCTGTTCGTCACCGATCCGATCGTGCTGCCGGGAATGGTCGTGCCGATCGAGCTCGACGACGCGGCCCGCGCTGCCGTCGACGCCGCACAAGCCAGCGAGTTCGGCAAGTTGCTGATCGCCCCGCGGCTCGACGACCGCTACCCGACCTACGGCGTGCTCGCCTCGATCGTGCAGGTGGGCCGCGTCCCCGGTGGTGGCGCAGCCGCGGTCGTGCGCGGTGACAGCCGCGCGCACATCGGCTCCGGGGCAACCGGGCCCGGTGCTGCGCTGTGGGTCACCGTGCAGGAGGTCGCGGTGGCCGAATCCACCGACGAGATCAAGGCGCTGGCTGCCGAATACAAGAAGCTGCTGCTGGCGATGCTGCAGCGGCGCGAGGCGTGGCAGATCGTCGACGTGGTCAACAAGATCAGCGACCCGTCAGCGCTGGCCGACACCGCCGGCTACGCGTCCTACCTGAGTGACGTGCAGAAGCGCGAGCTGCTCGAGACCGAGGACGTGGCCGCGAGGCTGCGGTCTCTGATCGACTGGACCAGCGACCACCTCGCCGAGGTCGAGGTCAACGACAAGATCGCCGAAGACGTCCGTACCGGAATGGACAAGCAGCAGAAGGAGTTCCTGCTCCGTCAGCAACTCGCCGCGATCCGCAAGGAGCTCGGCGAAGGTGAGCCCGAAGGGTCAGACGATTACCGCGCCCGCATCGAAGCCGCCGATCTGCCGGAGAAGGTTCGCGAGGCTGCGCTGCGCGAGGTCGGCAAGCTGGAACGCGCCAGCGAGCAGAGCCCCGAGGGCGGCTGGATCCGGACCTGGCTGGACACCGTGCTCGAGCTGCCGTGGAACGTCACCACCGAGGATGCGACAGACCTGAAGGCCGCCCGAGAGATCTTGGACGCCGACCATCACGGACTCGACGACGTCAAGGATCGCATCGTCGAATACCTGGCGGTGCGCGCCCGGCGCAGTCAGCGCGGCCTGCAGGTCGTCGGCGGCCGCGGATCCGGCGCCGTCATGGTGCTGGCTGGTCCCCCGGGCGTCGGCAAGACGTCGCTGGGTGAATCGGTGGCCCGCGCGCTGGGCCGCACCTTCGTGCGCGTCGCGCTCGGCGGCGTGCGCGACGAGGCCGAGATCCGCGGACACCGGCGCACCTACGTGGGTGCACTGCCCGGCCGGATCGTGCGCGCCATCGGTGAGGCCGGCTCGATGAACCCGGTCGTGCTGCTCGACGAGATCGACAAGGTCGGCTCGGATTACCGCGGCGACCCGTCGGCGGCGCTGCTGGAAGTGCTCGACCCGGCACAGAACCACACGTTCCGGGACCACTACCTGGATCTGGATCTCGACCTGTCCGATGTGGTGTTCCTGGCCACGGCGAACGTCGTCGAGAACATCCCGTCGGCCCTACTGGACCGCATGGAGCTGGTCACCATCGACGGTTACACCGAGGACGACAAGGTGGCCATCGCCCGCGACTACCTGCTGCCCCGCCAGCAGGAGCGGGCGGCGTTGTCGGCCGACGAGGTGAGTGTGACCGACGCGGCACTGCGCAAGATCGCCGCGGACTACACCCGCGAGCCCGGAGTCCGCCAGTTCGAGCGGCTACTGGCAAAAGCCATGCGCAAGGTCACCACAAGGCTGGCCGACGACCCGCACCCGGTCGAGATCGACGAGCCGGATCTGGTCGAGTTCCTGGGGCGGCCCCGGTTCATCCCGGAGTCCGCCGAACGCACGGCGGTGCCAGGGGTGGCCACCGGCCTTGCCGTCACCGGCCTCGGTGGTGACGTGCTCTACATCGAGGCCGGCGCCACCGACGGTGAGCGGGGCTTGCAGCTGACCGGGCAACTGGGCGACGTGATGAAGGAATCAGCGCAGATCGCGCTGTCCTACGTCCGTTCCCACGCTGACCAGTTGGGCGTGGATCCGGCGGCGCTGGACCGGCAGATCCATGTGCACGTGCCCGCCGGCGCCGTCCCCAAGGACGGCCCGTCGGCCGGCGTGACGATGGTGACCGCGCTGGTGTCGATGGCCACTGGTCGCCAGGTGCGCGCGGACGTGGGGATGACCGGCGAGGTCACCCTCAACGGCCGGGTCCTGCCGATCGGCGGGGTCAAGCAGAAGCTGCTGGCCGCACAGCGGGCGGGCCTGTCCACGGTGTTCATCCCGCAGCGCAACGAGGCCGACCTCGATGACGTGCCCGCCGATGTGCTGGCCGCACTCGACGTCAGACCGATGACCGACGTGGCCGACATCCTCGCGCTCGCGCTCGTGCCCGGCGAGAACAGCGTCACCGCGGCGGCCTGACCGGCGGATGCGTGTCGGGCCGCGGCGCTAGCGTGAGCCGGTGGCATACGACCGGGAACTGGCCGACCGCGTCCGCGAACTTCTCGCCCCGCGCGGAGCCGAGGAGAAGTCGATGTTCGGTGGGCTGGCGTTTTTGATCAACGGCAACATGTCGGTGGTCGTCAGCGGGCACGGTGGGCTGATGGTCCGCGTGCCCGCGGACGACACCGACACGCTGCTCGCGTCGGCACACGTCGAACCGATGATCATGTCGGGGCGGCAGGTTCGCGGGTGGGTCCGGGTCGGCGCGCCGGCGCTGCGGACCCGACGCCAGCTTTCGGCCTGGGTCGAGCGTGGGGTGGGCGTCGCCACCGCCCTGCCCGCCAAGTAGGGCACGTTTTCCGAATTCGGCATCGGGTAAGACGGACACATGGCCTCAACGACATCTGAGCGCGTCGTCGAGCGGCTGATGGAGCGTGCCGGCACCACCTACGCCGAGGAGGCGGGTATCCGGCTCCGGGACAAGCCCATGCCGCTGTTCCAGCTGCTGATCCTGTGCATGCTGGCGAGCAAGCCCATCGACGCGGCAATCGCGATGCGCGCGGCGCGTGAACTGTTCCGGGCGGGCCTGCGGACCCCGCACGCCATGCTGGACGCGCAGCGCGCCGATCTGATCAAGGCGTTCGGACGCGCGCACTACGTGCGCTACGACGAAAGTTCGGCGACCCGTGCGGTGGACATCGCCACCGCCGTCAAAGACGAGTACGGCGGGGACCTGCGTCGTCTGGCCACCGCATCCGCGCGCGAGATCGACACCGCCAAGAAGTTGCTGGAGAGGTTCAAGGGCATCGGCGACACCGGTGCCGACATCTTCCTGCGCGAGGTGCAGGACACCTGGAGTTGGGTGCGACCCTTCTTCGACGACAGGGCGCGTGACACCGCGCGTGAGTTGGGACTGCCTGCCGACGCCGACAAGCTCGCCGCGCTCGCCCCGCGTCGCAGCGCCACGCTGGCCGCCGCGCTGGTGCGGGTCTCGCTCGACGACGATCTGCGGTCCGACCTGAAGACCGAACTGCGGTGAACCTCGCCACGGCGGCGGCGCTGTCGGGCAGCGCGCTGCTGCTCTGCGCGTGCTCCGGTCCGACGGTGATCAACACCGAAGAGCGCACCACCACCACCGCGGCGCCTCCGGCGGCGGCGTCGACCACCGTGGCCAGCAATGCACATCTGGTCAACGCGTTCGACTACGCCGCCGAGGTCGACGGCAGGACCGGCTATTACTTCACCAGTCCCAGTGGGCGCTGGCAGTGCGCCATCAAGCCCCGGGTCGAGGCGGGGTGCCAGAACGCGGACGCGCCCGCATCGGGTATCCGGATCACCGACGCCCCGGACGACGTACCGGGCCCCGACGGTGAGCCGGCGGCGCCCAACGCGATCCGGGTGGACCGCGACCGCGCTGCCGAATTCGCCGTGGTGACCGCGACCGCCTACGGACTGGAGCCCGACCCGGCGGAGGTGCTTCCGTTCAACCGCATCCTGGCGGTGGCGGGATTCCGCTGCAATGTCCAGGAGGCGTCCGGCATTTCCTGTCTGTCCGAGACCAGCGGCGCGGGTTTCACGTTCTCTGCCGAGGAGTACGCGACGAGCTACGTCGACGTTCCCCCGGACGCACCTTAGGGTCAGGGGGATGACACACACGCCGCACCCGAGGCCGGTGACCGTCGTCGTCACCGGCGCGGCGGGACAGATCGGATACGCCGCCCTGTTCCGCATCGCGGCTGGTGCGATGCTCGGGCGCGACACCCCGGTCTCGTTGCGGCTGCTCGAGGTGCCCCAGGCCGTCCGGGCGGCCGAGGGCGTGGTGATGGAACTCGACGACGGCGCCTTCCCGCTGCTGGCCGGCACCGAGATCTATGACGATCCGGTCAAGGCGTTCGACGGTGCCGCGGTGGTTCTGCTCATCGGCGCCAAGCCCCGCAGCGCGGGCATGGAACGCGCCGACCTGCTCGGTGCCAACGCGCAGATCTTCGCCGCCGCCGGGCAGGCCCTCAATGCCGGAGCGGCCAGCGACGTGCGGGTGCTCGTGGTGGGTAACCCGGCGAACACCAACGCGTTCGTCGCCGCCGCGCACGCCCCGGACATCCCGGCCGAGCGGTTCACCGCTCTCACCCGGCTCGACCACAACCGTGCGGTCGCGGCGCTGGCGCGGCATTCGGGGGTTCCCGTCACCCAGATCAACCGGATGACGATCTGGGGCAACCACTCACCCACCCAGTACCCCGACATCTTCCACGCGGAGGTCGGAGGCCGCTCAGGTGCCGACTACGCCGCCGACACCCATTGGCTCACCGACGATTTCATTCCGACCGTGGCCCGGCGTGGCACCGCGATCATCCAGGCGCGCGGCGCCAGCTCCGCGGCGTCGGCGGCCAACGGCGCGATCGACCACGTCGACGACTGGCTGCACGGGACCCCCGACGGGGACTGGACGTCGGTCGCGCTGCCCTCCCCCGGCGTCTACGGCGTCGACGAAGGCCTGGTGTGTTCGTTCCCGTGCCGGTCCGTGGGCGGCCGCTGGGAGATCGTGACCGGCCTGGACATCAACGCGTTCTCCCGCTCCCGCATCGACGCGTCGGTGGCCGAGCTACGGGCCGAACGCGACGCCGTAACCGCGCTGGGCCTGCTGCCGTGACAGCCGTGTGAAACAGCACACCGCATTCTCAGCGAAACCTTCGGTTCGGGCGATATCCCGGAATTAGCCACCCGACGAAGGAGTCCGCAATGACCACGACCGAGGAACCACAGCTCCGTCCCCACAGCTTGGCGCCACGGCACTGGCGCACGGTCCGCCGGTACCTGGCGACTGAGGCGGTGGTGCTGACCGGACTGGCCGCGACGGGGCTGATCGCCCTAGCCGTCGGCGACCCGCTGTCCTTCGACGGCGACGCCGGGATCGTCGTGACTCCGGCCTTGTGTGCTCTGATACTGGCGCTCGGCGCCGGTGCAGCGCTGGCCACGACCCGGCTGTCGTTGGCGCGACGATTCTGCGGCGCAGTCGCCATTGCTGCGTTGACGCTGGTGATCATCAGCGGTGTGGCCGCGACCAACTTCACGGCCGGGCCCCTCGGTTTCACCCACGGTGCGACGCTGCTCTATTCCGCGGTCTTCGTGGTGCACCTCGCGATGGGTGTGTGGTTGATCCCGGATCGCCTCGAAGGGCCGGAATGGACACCCACGCCGGACGGCGGGTCAGGACAGCGACGCCGACCCGTCGGGGTGCACCCGCACTGACGCACCCGCGACGTCCTCGTTCACCGTCACCTCGGCCTGCCCGGCGTCGTTGATCACCGCCAGCACCCGTGCGTCCTGCGGTGTGCGCACCGCCAGGAATGCCTTCTCCGGCTTTCCGTCGCGATCGAACGGCGTCGTCCACGACTCGATCCGGCCATCGCCGCTCCAGTCGACCAGCGCTGTGCGGGTGGGTTCCCGGTCGACGACCGGTTGCACGTCCTCCCAGCGGAATTCGCGGCCCGGCGGCTCGGTGCCGTACACCCCGAAGCTGTGTTTGGTCAGGTAGCCGCCGTTGGCGGTGATCAGACCCGTCCGACCGGGTTGAGCCACCAGGCGCTCGGCCATCGTCGCGATCGAGTGGGTGACATAGTTGTTCCACGGTCCCCCCGCGAAGGTCAGGCCGCCGGTGACGGTCAGCGGGCGGCCTCGGTCACCGACCGGCAGGCCGAGTTCGCGGGCCGCCACCTGAACCGCTGACGGGAAGCACGAGTAGACGTCGACGAGGTCGATGTCGTCGATGGCGACGCCGGCCAGCTCGACCGCCCGGCGGCCAGCGATCCTGATCGCCGGCGAGCGGTGGAACTCGGCGCGTTCACCGATCGCGTAGGTGTCGTGGGCATCGGTGCCCGCGTACGGGAAAACCCAACGGTCGCGCGGAATCTGCAGATGCTCGGCGTTGGCGGCCGAGGTCAGGATGAGCACTGCCGCCTGGTCGACCATGTTGTTGGAGTTCATCAGCTTGGTGTAGGGCCAGCTGATCATGCGGTTGGCGGGCGCGGGTTGCCAGATCTGCTCGGCGGGCACCTCCTCGCGGCTCCAGGCGTGCGGGTTCGCCGCAGCGACCGCGGAGAACTGCGACCACAGTTCACCGATGCGGCGCCGGTGCGCGTCGGGGGCCTCGCCCGCGGCGATGCGCACGGCCTGCTCGAACATCGGATACACGTAGGCCGGTCGGTCCAGGTTGATGCGGATCTCGGCGGGACCGGCCATCGGCACACCCTCGTCGGACCCGGGAGCCACCGGCACCGACTCGTCCTGCTTGGTCCAGTCGGGTTTGCGCCCGGCCGCCCGGAGCTTGGACCGGGTTCGCCAGGTCTCGGCTCCGGCGATCAGCACCGTCTCCGACCTGCCCGCGGCGATGTCGAGGCAGGCCAGGTTCACCAGTGTCTGAGGGACGTTGCCGCCGATGCCGGTGTAGCGGGTCACCGCCTTGTCCGCCCTGATGCGTTGGGCCAGGGCCAGTCCCGGGTCCCGGTAGCGCCACGACAACAGGTTGACCACGCGCACCGCGTCGACCGCCTCGAGCACCCGCGGATCGGCGGCGGCGCGCGCAGCCCGCTCCATCAGCGCGACCGGCTCCACGTCAGGACGTTCGGTGTGCTGGTTCACCTGGCCGTATCCGACAAGAACCGGTGTCCTCGGATCAAGGGGCATGACGCAGTGCCTTTCGGGTGGGATCAGGTGAACGGCGCGTACAGCGCTCGGCGACCGTTCATCGGCCACGGCCACAGTATCGGGACGGAAAAGATTAACCGTGCTGCCATCGGCTACAGGTTGGGTACCCGGTCCCGGCGAGGTTGGATGGAGAGATGACCACAACGACTGCCGACAATGCCGATGCCGTCACGACCGCCGCGTGGCGGGCCGTGGATCGCACGCCGCTCAGCGACGACATGGTCAGCCGAATCGACCGCTGGTGGCGGGCGGCGAACTATCTGTCGGTCGGGCAGATCTACCTGCTGGACAACCCGCTGCTGCGCACCCCGCTGGCCCGCGAGGACGTCAAACCGCGCCTACTCGGCCACTGGGGCACCACGCCGGGGCTGAACTTCCTCTACGCCCACCTCAACAGGGTGATCAAGGAACGCGAGCAGTCCACGATCTACCTCACCGGTCCTGGACACGGCGGCCCCGGCCTGGTGGCCAATGCCTACCTGGACGGCACCTACAGCGAGGTCTACTCCGACATCACGTCCGACGCCGAGGGGATGCGCCGGTTGTTCCGGCAGTTCTCGTTCCCCGGCGGCATTCCCTCGCACGTGGCGCCCGAGACTCCTGGCTCGATCCATGAAGGGGGTGAGCTCGGCTACGCGTTGTCGCATGCCTACGGGGCCGCGTTCGACAACCCCGACCTGCTGGTGGCGACCGTGATCGGCGACGGCGAAGCCGAAACCGGTGCGCTGGCCACCGGATGGCATTCCAACAAACTCAGCAACCCCGCCAAGGACGGTGTGGTGCTGCCGATCCTGCACCTCAACGGCTACAAGATCGCCAATCCGACGGTGCTGGCCCGCATCCCCGAGGAGGAGCTGCGGTCCCTGATGGTCGGCTACGGCCACAAGCCGTACTTCTTCGAGGTCCCCGACGACTCCCCCGACCCCGCCGCGCCGGACGACGCGCACGCCGATGCGCACCGGCGCTTCGCGGCCTTGCTGGACGATGTGCTGAACGACATCGCCGACATCAAGGCGCGCGCGGCCGGCGGAGATGACTCGCGGCCGGCCTGGCCGATGATCGTGTTCCGCACCCCCAAGGGCTGGACCGGTCCGGACCACATCGACGGCAAGAAGACGACGGGGTCCTGGCGCGCGCACCAGGTGCCGTTGTCCAATGCCCGCGACACCGCCGAGCACCTGGGTGTGCTGGCGGATTGGCTGGCCTCCTACCGCGCTGGGGAGTTGTTCGACGACAACGGCACGCTGTTGCCCGACATCGCCGAGCTGGCTCCCCCAGGGCAGCTGCGGATGAGCGACACTCCCTACGCCAACGGGGGTCTGCTGCTCAAGGACCTCCGGCTGCCCGACTTCCGTGAGTTCGCGGTCGACGTCCCCGCCCCGGGGGCCACGATCGCCGAAGCCACCCGGGTGCTGGGTCAGTGGCTGACCGAGGTGGTCCGGCTGAATCCGGACAATTTCCGGATCTTCGGACCCGACGAGACCGCGTCCAACCGGCTGCAGGCCGTGTTCGACGGGACCGACAAGCAATGGAACGCCGAGCTGATCGGCCCCGAGGTGGACGAGCACCTCGCGCGGGTGGGCCGGGTGGTCGAGATGCTCTCCGAGCATCAGTGCCAGGGCTGGCTGGAGGGCTACCTGCTGACCGGACGGCACGGGCTGTTCAACTGCTACGAGGCGTTCATCCACATCATCGATTCGATGTTCAACCAGCACGCCAAGTGGCTCAAGGTGACCAACCACATCCCCTGGCGGCGCCCGATCGCGAGTCTGAACTATCTGCTGTCCAGTCACGTCTGGCGGCAGGACCACAACGGGTTCTCCCACCAGGACCCGGGCTTCATCGACCACGTGGTGAACAAGAGCGCCGACGTCGTGCGGGTGTACCTGCCGCCGGACGCCAACACGCTGTTGTCGACCTACGACCACTGCCTGCGCTCGCGCCAGTACGTCAACGTCGTCGTGTCGGGCAAGCAGCCCGCACCCAACTTCCTGACCATGGAGCAGGCCGTCGCGCACTGCACCCGCGGCCTGGGCATCTGGGAGTGGGCCGGCTCGGAGGTGCTGGGCACCGACCCCGACGTGGTGATCGCCGCGGCCGGGGACGTTCCGACACTCGAGGCGCTGGCCGCGGTCGATCTGCTGCGGATCCATCTGCCGGACTTGAAGGTGCGGTTCGTCAACGTCGTGGACCTGATGCGTCTGCAGGACAACACCGAGCATCCGCACGGGCTCACCAGCAGCGCTTTCGACATGATCTTCACCACCGAGAAGCCGATCATCTTCGCCTACCACGGCTATCCCTGGCTGATCCACCGCCTGACCTATCGACGCACCGGGCATCCGAACCTGCATGTGCGCGGCTACAAGGAGGAGGGCACCACCACAACCCCGTTCGACATGGTGATGCTCAACGACCTCGACCGCTACCACCTGGTGATGGACGTCATCGACCGCGTCCCCGCACTGGGGTCACGCTGTGCGACGCTGCGTCAGCAGATGGCCGACAAGCGCATCGCGGCGCGCGAATACACCCGCGTGCACGGGGACGACATCCCCGAGGTCAAGGACTGGGTGTGGCCCGCCGCCCGAAAGCTCGGCGTCGAGGCTGCCGGAACATCCGACACCGGCGGCGACAACGAGTGAGCGGCCCGTCCGAGCCCTGAACCGGCGCATCAGATCGCGGAAAAGTCGCCGTGGGCGCTCAGCCGGTACCCTGGAGCGGTCATGACCGACGTCAGCGCCGCCTCAGGCGAACACCATCCGTTGCTCGCGCAACTGTCGGCGCTCAACCACGCCCGGGTCTACGTCGACGTCGCCGTCGTGATCGTGGTGCTCGCGTTGACCAACCTGCTGGCCCACTTCACGACGCCATGGGCCAACGTCGCCGTCGTGCCTGCGGCCGCGGTCGGGCTGGTGCTGCTGGTGCGCCACCGCGGCTTGGGGTGGACCGAACTCGGGCTGGGACGCGAGCACTGGAAATCCGGCGCCGGCTACGCGGCAGCGGCGATAGCGCTGGTCGGCGCGGTGATCGCGATCGGTGCGCTGTTGCCGTGGACGCGGCCGATGTTCCTGAACGACAACTACGCGACGCTGTCCGGGGCGCTGGTCGCGTCGATGATCATCATCCCGCTGCAGACCGTGATCCCCGAAGAACTGGCCTTCCGTGGAGTGCTGCACGGTGCGCTGGACCGGGCATGGGGATGGCGCGGGGTGGCCGCGGCCGGTTCGCTGCTGTTCGGTCTGTGGCACATCGCCACGTCGATGGGTCTGACCGCCAGCAATGTCGGGTTCACCAAGATCCTGGGGGGTGGGATCTTCGGCATGGTCGCCGGTGTCGTCGGCGCGGTGCTGGCGACCGGAGCCGCCGGGTACGTGTTCGCCTGGCTACGGCGCCGCAGCGGCAGCCTGATCGCCCCGATCGCGTTGCACTGGTCGCTCAACGGGCTGGGGGCATTGGCGGCCGCGCTGGTGTGGCACCTGTCCTAGGGTGACAGCACCGCCGCGCCGGAGACTCGTCCTGCGCTCAGGTCGGCCAGCGCCTGGTCGGCGTTGTCGAGCGGGTACGGGCAGGTGCTGACTTCGATACGGTGGGCAGCGGCGAAGTCCAGGAACGCGTGCGCGTCGGCGCGGGTGTTCGACGTGACCGAGCGCACCTGCCGTTCCTGGAACAGATGACGCTGATAGTTCAGCGCAGGAATGTCACTGAGATGGATGCCCGCGATCGCCAGCGTGCCGCCGCGATCGAGGCCCTCCAGCGCCGGGAGCACCAGCTCGCCGACCGGCGCGAACAGGATGGCGGCGTCCAACGCCACCGGCGGCGGGTCCGCGGCGCCCTGGGCGGACGCCGCACCCAGCGCCAGCGCGAGCTCGCGGGCCTGCGCGCCCCGGGTCATCACATGCACCTCGGCGCCGTCGGCGAGGGCCACCTGCGCGGTCAGATGGGCGCTCCCACCGAAGCCGTAGATTCCCAGCCGGCCGCCCGGCGGCAGCGCGGCACGCTGTAGCGCGCGGTACCCGATGATCCCGGCGCACAGTAGTGGTGCGAGCTCGGTGTCGCTGTATCCGGTGGGGAGCGGAAGCGCGAAAGCGGCCGGCACAGTGGCGAACTCGGCGTACCCGCCGTCGGCGTCCCAACCCGTGTAGCGGGAGTTCGGACAGAGGTTCTCCTGGCCGCGCAGACAGTAGCGGCACTGACCGCAGGTGTGCCGCAACCACGCGATTCCCACGCGGTCGCCCGCACTCAACTCGGTGACCGAGGCGCCGACCGCGACGACCTCTCCCACTACCTCGTGGCCGGGAACCACGTCGGGCCGATGCACCGCCAGGTCGCCCTCGGCAACGTGCAGATCGGTGCGGCAGACCCCGCAGGCCAGGACCGCGACGAGCACTTCGTCGGGCCCGGGGCGCGGTACCGGCAAGCTCGCCCGGGTCAGCGGGTGGGTTTCGACAGGCCCGGGCGTGTGGACCTGCCAGGCACGCATCAGAGAGTCGCTCACGCTCTCACGATGCCGCAGTCGCGGACTCGATGCCAGGGCGCGCCGCCAGCCTGAACTGCCGTGTTTCGCCGAGGTGGGTGGTTCGACGACTCAGGTGGTTCGAGACTCAGGTGGTTCGACGGCTCAGGTGGTTCGACGGCTCAGGTGGTTCGACGGCTCAGGTGGTTCGACCATGCAGAACGGGCACGACCAGCAGGTGGTCGTGCCCGTTCAGTGCCGGGTCAGGCCGGCGGCATCATCTCCGGGGCGGTTGCCGGGTCGATCGGGACCGGCACGCCGACCGCGGCGGGAGCCGGCGGCGGTGGTGGTGCGTTGGGGTCCGGTGGCGGCGCGTTGGGGTCGGCCGGCGGTGGCGGCGCGTTCGGGTCCGCCGGGGGTGGCGGCGGAGGCGGAGCCGGTGCCCACGGCCGGATCGAGTTGGCCAGCCCAATCGCCTGATCCGTCGGGATCGGGTTGTCGGCGGTGCCCAGCCACACCACGAACCAGCGCTCCGGAGCGCGTTGTCCCCGCGGCGTACCGGGGGTCGTGGGCGTGCCGACCACCCCAGCCCAGATCTGACCGTTGGGCTTGTTGGTATCGGTGAACTTCACCTCGTAGTACGACGCGACCCCCGGCATGCCGTCGGCATCCAGCGCAACGGTCTGCTGGTTGACCCGGGTGCCCGGGAACGGCATGAAGAACTCACCCATGTCGGAGGCCAGACGCTGGGCCGCCTTGGTGTTGTCCTCCTCGGCGCCCGCGAACAGCTTCAGGTCCAGCCGGCCCAGCAGCACGCTGGTGTCGTTGGGCGGCTCGGCGCCCTCGGGGGTGACCTTGGTCAGCAGCGCCTGCCCGTAGGACAACTGTGTCGCATCGGCGACCTCCCAGCCTTCGGGTATGACATAGCTGAACCCGCCCGCGGCGTTGTTGACCCGCCCCGGTTCGGGCGCGGGCGGCGGGGGCGCGTTGGGGTCGGCCGGCGGTG
>NZ_BLTG01000042.1 GCF_017312405.1 Mycobacterium sp. PO1 | reverse complement strand
CCACCAGGACCCCCGGCGCCCCCACCGCCGGAGCTGACATACTCGCCCGAACCGACTCCGTCACCGGTGTTCGTCCCGGCACCTGACGAGTCGGCACCCATTGCGACAGGCGATCGAGGATGACGGCGAAGTCGGCAGCCCGAGCTGTTGTGGCGGCGATCCTGGTTGTTCTGAGCATCGCCGGAGCGGTCGTCGGCGGGCAGTTGTCGCGTCAGCATTCGCGGACGGTGGTGGCGGGGTATTTTCCCACCAGCACTGGGCTGTTCCCCGGTGATGACGTCCGAATTCTCGGCGTCCCCGTCGGCAAGGTGGACCGGATCGAGCCGATGCCGGACCACGTCAAGATCTGGTTCTGGGTGGACGAAAAATACCCTGTGCCTGCAGATGTCAAAGCCGTCATCCTGTCGCCACAACTCGTCACCGGCCGCGCCATCCAACTGACGCCGGCCTATACCGGCGGTCCGACCCTGTCCACCGGTGCCGAAATCCCGGAGTCCCGGACTGCCGTGCCCGTCGAGTGGGACGACATCCGGGACCAACTGGAGAGGATCAACGCGCTACTCGCACCCACCCAGGCCGGCGGTGTGAGTGAGTTGGGCGAATTCATCAACACCGCCGCAGCCAACCTGCGCGGTCAGGGATCGAATATCCGCGACACCATCGTCAAACTGTCTCAGACCGTCTCGGTGCTCAGTGACCACAGCGATGACATCTTCGCCACGTTCAAGAATTTGTCAGTGCTGGTCTCGGCGTTGCGCGACAGCGCTGACCTCCTCGAGCGACTCAACGAGAACCTCGCGGCGGTGACCTCGCTGCTGGCCGATGACCCGAGCAAGGTGAGCCGAATGCTCACCAGCCTCAACGCTGTCACCGGCGACCTGCAGACATTCGCGTCCGAGAACACCGCGGCCCTGGGAACGACGGCAGACAAGCTGGAGTCGATCACGACCACCTTGGTCGGCAGCATCGACGACATCGAGCAGGCGCTGCACGTCGCGCCGACCACGCTGCAGAACTTCAGCAACATCTACGAGCCCGCGAACGGATCCTTCACCGGTGCGTTGGCAGTCAACAACTTCGCCAATCCCATTGCTTTTCTGTGCGGCGCCATCCAAGCGGCGTCCCGCATGAACGCCGAGCAGTCGTCCAAGCTGTGCGTGCAGTACCTGGCTCCCATTGTGAAGAACCGCCAATACAATTGGCCGCCATTGGGTTTCGACCTCTTCGTCGGTGCGCAAGCGCGCCCCAACGAGGTCACCTACAGCGAGGAGTGGATGCGGCCGGATTACGTGCCGCCACCCGATCCGTCCGAACCGCCCCCGCCGCGCGCTGCCGAAGCACCTGAACAACCGGTCACTGTCTCGACCGATCCCACCGCCGGGCTCTACGGCGTGATGGTTCCCGACGGAGGGGGCAGATGAGTCCGCACACGACGACGACAGAGTGGGGCGACAGAGTGCGGGCACCGCTGCGCGCTGCGCCCGCGATCGTCGCGGCGACGATTGTCCTGTCAGCGGCAGCGGGCTGCGCTGACTGGCGTGGGCTGGGCTCTCTGTCGTTGCCGGGCACCCAGGGTGACGGACCTGCCTCGTTTGCCGTGCAGGCGCAGATGCCCGACGTGAACAACCTTCAACAGAACTCGCGGGTGCGCGTCGGTGACGTCACGGTCGGCAACGTCACGCGCATCGAGCGGCAAGGCTGGCATGCCTTGGTCACGATGCGTCTGGACAACGGCGTCGTTCTGCCTGCCAACACCCTCGTCAAGCTCGGACAGACGAGCCTGCTGGGATCCCAGCACATCGAGCTGATACCACCGACCGATGCACGACCGGAGGGCCGGCTGCATCAGGGATCGCTGATACCTCTGGCGCACAGTGGAAGTTATCCCACGACCGAGCAGACACTGGCCGCCCTGTCGATGGTGCTCAACGGCGGCGGTATCGGCAAGGTCGGCGACATCACCGAGGCATTCGGTACCGCACTGCGGGGTCGCGAGAACGACCTGCGCAGCTTGATACACCAACTGGACCGGTTCGCGGCCTACCTCAACGACCAGACAGGCGACATCATCGCCGCCACCGAAAGCCTGAACAGCCTGACCGGCCAGATCGCCGAGCAGCAACCCGTCCTCGATCGCGCCCTGAGGAACATCCCTGATGCGGTCGCGGTACTGAACGAACAGCGTGATCAGCTCGTCGATGCCGCCGACAAGCTCGGCAAGTTCGGCGCATTGATCACCGACACCGTCAACCACTCGAAAGAGGATCTGGTGCGGATCCTGGAGGACACGGGGCCAGTTCTCGCGTCACTGGCCGACGCCGGACCGAGCATGACCCGTGCGTTGAGTGCAATCCTCACCTTCCCGTTTCCCAACGAGACCATCGAGAAGTGGCAACGTGGCGACTATGCCAACCTCACCGCCATCATCGACCTGACGCTGAGTCGTATCGACGCCAGCATCTTCACCGGCACCAGGTGGGAAGGTGACCTCACCGAGCTGGAACTGCAGTGGGGCCGCACCATCGGCCAATTTCCCAGCCCGTACACCCACGCGAATCCGCTTGTGGCGCCGTATCGCTGGAACCAGGGTCCCTGATGCACCTGCACAAGCGCGCCAAGATCCAGCTGGCGATCTTCACGGTGATCGCCCTCGTTGCCGTCTCGCTGATGTCACTGCACTTCATGCGGTTGCCCGCCAAACTGTTCGGCGTGGGCCGGTACACGGTGACCATCCAATTGCCGGAGGCCGCAGGGCTGTACGCCAGCGGTAACGTCACCTACCGCGGGGTCGAGGTCGGCCGGGTCGAGTCGGTCAACCTGACCGACAGCGGCGTCGATGCAGTGCTTTCGCTTCGGTCCGACGTGCAGATTCCGTCGGATCTGGAAGCGCAGGTGCACAGCCAGTCAGCGATCGGAGAGCAGTATGTGCTCCTTCTGCCCAGAAGCGGCGATTCGCCTCCGCTGCGGGACGGGGACATCATCGCCGAGGCGGACACCACCGTTCCGCCCGATATCAACGACATCCTGTCCGGTGTGGTCACCGGTCTCAATGCGGTGCCGAAAGACAACCTCAGGACCGTGATCGACGAGTCGTACACGGCTGTCGGCGGACTGGGCCCAGAGCTGACACGGCTGGTGCACGGTTCGATCGATCTGTCGATCGAAGCGCGGGAGAACCTCGATCCCCTCATCGCCTTGATCGAGCAGTCGAAGCCGGTACTGGACTCTCAGACGAACTCGGCCGCCGAGATCACAGCGTGGGCGTCGAATCTTGCGGCGGTCACCCGGGAGTTGGAGGCAGGAGACCACGATGTCGCAGGTCTTCTCGACAACGGCGGGGCGGCGTTCGCGGACGCGCGGGAACTGCTCGACAGGCTGCGACCCACCCTTCCCGTCGTGCTCGCCAACCTGGTGAGTGTCGGTGAGGTCGCTCTCACCTATCACGCCGGCCTCGAGCAGGTCCTTGTGCTGTTCCCGCAGGTGATCGCCGAGGCCGGGGCGACCTTCCTGGCCAACCGTGACACCGAACAGGACTACCGAGGCGAGTACCTCAGCTTCAACCTGAACCTCAACCTGCCACCACCCTGCACCACCGGGTTCCTTCCGGCGCAACAGCGGCGGCCGCCGAGTTTGGAAGACCATCCGGCACGTGCGCCGGGTGACCTCTACTGCCGGACGCCGCAGGATTCGGAATTCAACGTCCGTGGCGCCAAGAACCTGCCCTGTATCACCGTGCCGGGCAAGCGCGCACCGACGGTGAAGATGTGCGAGAGCGACGAGCAGTACGTGCCGCTGAACGACGGCAACAACTGGAAAGGTGACCCGAACGCCACCCTTTCCGGGCTGGACATCCCGCAGTTGCCCCCGGGGTCACCACCGGAGGGCACGCCACCCTCGTCAACGTCGCCACCGGTTGTCGGGGTGCCCTATGACCCCGCCACCGGCACATATGTCGCGCCGGACGGAAAGACCTATGCCCAATCCGACCTGGCCGCAACGGCGCCCGTGCAGACCTGGCAATCGATGCTCGTCCCGCCGGGAATCTGAGCTGTCGTCTCCTGCCGGGCAGGTGATCTGCCATGGGCCCGGTACCTCCGATGGTCGCCGTCGTACCTCCGATGGTCGCCGTCGCGCAGCGGTGGCCCGCAATGGGAAATCCCCCAGGATCCGAGGGGGGATCCTGGGGGAGGTCTGGCTGGGATCAGTCGACTTCAGTCGGCGACGACGCGCAGGGCGCCCGAGGGGCACATCCGTACCGCATTGCGCGCCAGCTTCTCCTGGGCGGCGTCGACGTTCTCGGTGGCCAGCACCACGAGACCGTCCGGGTCCTGGTCGAACACGGCATCGGCCGTCATCACGCACACCCCGGCGGCCATGCAGATCTCGCGGTCTGCGATGACCCTCACCGGGTGAACGCTTCCAAGGTCAGCGCTGAATTCATGAAGTCCCGGAAGTACAGCCACCGGCCCTCGCGCAGGGTGATGATGTGGGCGAACTCCGACTCCCACTCATAACCGCTTGCCAGGTGGCGGAACTTCTGATGCCCCCAGGTGGCCAGTTCGTCGCCTTCGGCGATGAACGTCCAGGCCTCCATCTCGGTGATGGCGATGTTCTCGCCGACCCGGGTGAAGAACGTCACCGCTTCGTCGATGCCTCGGTAGTCGCCTGCGTACGGGATCGCCGGAACGCCGTAGTAGGTGATGCGGACGTCGGGGTCCATCAGGTCCAGCGCGGTCTGCAGATCACCGGCCGGCACTGCGGCGTAGATGGCCTTGGTGGCCTCGATGTTGCGCGCCTCGCGCGTGGCGGTGGTCATGACAGCCGCAACGGCAGACGGACGAAGGCATGGGTCAGCAGGCTCGCGGTCTGCTTGGTGCCCGGATCGTCGGTCAGCTCGATCGTGGAATAGCGGTCGAGCACCGCGTTGATCATCGTGACCACCTCGAGCCGGGCCAGCGACGCGCCCAGGCAGAAGTGCAGGCCGTGGCCCATCGAGAGCTGCTGGCGGATGTTGGGGCGGTCGATGTCGAGCACCTCAGGGTTGGGGAACACCGCGGGGTCGCGGTTGGCCGCGCCGAAGAACAGCGCGACCCATTCGCCCTTGCGGATCAGCTTGCCGCCGATCTCGACGTCGCGGGTGGCGGTGCGGAACAGCCGCTGCGGCGGACCGTCGACGCGCATGCATTCCTCGACGAAGATGTTCACCAGTGAGCGGTCGGCCCGCAGCCGGGCGGTGACCTCCGGCTCGCGTGCCAGCGCGTGCAGCAGGTTGCCGATCAGGAACGTCGTGGTCTCGCTGCCGGCGACGACGAGCGTCATGCAGAAACGGACGATCTCCTCGGGGGACAGCCGCTGACCGTCGACCTCGGCGCGCAGCAGCGCCGAGATGAGATCCTTGGCGTCCTCGACGTCGTCGGAGGGCGGCTCTTCGGCCAGTCGGGCGGTGTGCTCGGCCAGCCGCGAGGTGAACGCCTCCACCATCTCGATGTTGCTGGCCATCCGCTCCTCGGGGGTCAGCGACGAGGAGAGCATGAAGGCGTTGGCCCACTTGCGGAAGCGGACGTGGTCGCCGTCGGGCAGTCCGAGCAGCCGCACCATCGCCCGCGTCGGGATCTCCGCGGCGAAGTCCATCACGTCGACCTCGCCCGTGCCCAGGTTGTCGAGCAGCATCGCCAGCTGACCTTCCAGCCAGCCCTCGAGCGTCTTGACCCGCCGTGGCGAGAACGCCTGGCTGACCAGCTTGCGTTCGACGTCGTGCTTGGGCGGGTCGGTGTTGACCAGCATCAGGCTCGGCGCGGACGACGCCTCCTGCAGCGGGTCGCGCGACGAGAATGTGGCGGTGTCGCGGGTGGCTGCGAACACCTGGTCATAGGAGAACAGGGCCCACGCGGTGACGGGCTCGTCGGCGCCCGGAACGGTTCCCGGCGGCCAGTCGCGATAGCCCGGCACCGGAGACACTTCGCGGAGTTGGTCGTAGAGCGGATACGGGTTGGACACTCCGTCGGGTGTGGTGAGCAAGCCGAGGGCCGGAACAGCGGTGGATGTCATGTCTCCAGCGTCGAGCAGCGGGTCCGGCAAATCGATCCCCCGTAGGGGAGCAGTCGTACTCCCGGATGAGGTGAATTGCGGTCAGATCCGACAATCCGCCCGCGAATCGCCGGTGACGGGAGGACAGTCGAGGTCGTGACAGTTGCGCGTGACGTATCCGAGACGCCCCCGGTCACCGCGCTTCGCGATGGCGACCATCCCGGGTGGGCGTCCCGCCCGGCCCGGGAGTCCGCCGCCGAGCGCCGCTACCGGGAGGCCTTCGACGGTTGCGACATCGACCCGACCGACGATCCCGTCGCGGTCGTCACCGAGGCGGTCGAGGCGCAGGCGGCGGTGCTTCGCGCCGCGTTGGAAAGGGCCGGGGACGTCGAGGCGCTGGCCGCACTGGACGCGGTGCTGGATCTCACTGCCCTGGAGCGGGAGCTGATCGAGGACGGCGCGCGGCGCCGCACGTTCGCGCTGCTGCAGGTGCAGGAGGGGCTCAGCAAGCTGCGCTACGTCGACGACGTGGCGACCATCGTCGACCGGGCGCCGCGGGAGATGGTCGAATCCTGCGGGTTCGACAGGGCCGTGCTGTTCCGCGTGCACGACGGCACCATGGTGATGGAGTCGGCCTACTTCGGCGACGACAGTGAAGGCGCTGAGAAGATGGTGGCTTTCGCTCAGGCGGTGGCCCCGCCGCTGGATCACATGCTGCTCGAAACCCAGATGATCCGGCGGCACGCGCCGGCCTTGGTGACTGACGCCCGCAATGATCCCCGAGTGAACCGGCCCATCATCGACTTCTCGCTGACCCACTCCTATGTCGCGGCGCCGATCATGCCGACCGGCAAGGTGATCGGGTTCCTGCACGCCGATCGCCTCTACTCCGGACGCACGGTCGACGAAATCGACCGGGACACCGTGTGGGCGTTCGCCGAAGGGTTCGGATACGCCTACGAGCGGACGGTCCTGCTGGAACGGATGCGTCGCCAGCACGCCGAAGTGCGCAGGGCCCTGGCGTCGGCCGACGAGGCGGTCCGCGCCCTGCAGGACGCCGACCTCGATCTGCGCAAGATCGAACCGGTCGAGCGCAGTCCGGCGGCCCAGTCACTGGCCGACATCCAAACCCGGGTGTTGTCGATGCTGACGCGCCGCGAGGTGGAGGTGCTGCGGTTGATGGCCGCGGGGCGCACCAACCAGCAGATCGCCGACGAGCTGGTCATCTCCGCCGGCACCGTGAAGTCACACGTCAAGCGCGTGCTGCGAAAGCTGCGCGCCACCAACCGCGCCGAGGCCGCGTCGGCCTATGTCCGGCTGGCGATCGGCCAGCAGGGTTAGCGCGGGCTCATCCCCGCCGCCCGATACGCCTCGTCCACCAGAGCCATGTTGGCCACCGCATCGGACAGGCTCAACGGCAGCGGCGCCCCGTGTCGCACGTGAGCGGCGAAGGCCTCCAGTTGATAGGTGTAGGAGGCGCGTGTTCCGCAATGCTCGACCGTGCTGCCCTCCGAGGTCCGGACGGTGACACGGTCGTCATCGCGGGGGTTGATGAAGTTGTGCACCAGCGCGTCGCCCTGGCTGCCGATCACCCGCAGCGTGAACGAGTACCGATCGTTGACCATCGAGTTCGTCGACAGCCCGGTGGCTCCGGACGGGAACGCCAACTCGACGTCGAACCGCTCGTCGATGCCGGGACTGCGCTGCACCGCAGTGGCTCTGGTCACCGACGGGGCACCGAACCGTCGCATCAGGTGCATGCCGTAGCACCCCAGATCCATCAACGCCCCGCCGGCCATCTCCAGCGACCACCGCGGGTCCTCGGGTGCCGGCTCGGGCATCCCCATGCGGACCTCCACCCGCTGCAGTTCCCCGAGCGTGCCCTCCTCGACGAGGCTCAGCAGTCGTTGGGTGGCCGGATGGAACAGGTAGTGAAACCCCTCCATCACCGTGACCCCGGCCGCGGCCGCAGCATCGGCGACGCGCTGCGCCTCAGCCTGGTCGCGCGCGAACGGCTTCTCGGTGAGCACGGGCTTTCCGGCCGCAATCGCGGCCAGGTTCCACGGCGCGTGCAGCGAATTGGCCAGCGGGTTGTAGATCATGTCGACCTCGGGGTCGCTCACCACCTCCTGATACGAGCCGAGTGCCCGCTCCACGCCGTACTTGTCGGCGAAGGCGCTGGCGCGCAGCGGATCCCGTGCGGCAACCGCAACCAAGCGGTAGCCCAGCTCCCGGGCAGGCCCGACGATCGCCGATTCGGCGATGCGGGAGGCGCCCAGGATTCCGATCCTCACACCGACACCGAACGGAAGACGTCGTGGAGGTAGGCCACACTGGCCCGCACGTCGTGCACCGGTCCTTCGCCGGTGGGTTCGTCATCGAGAATGGTGTCCTGCTCCATGACGAACCATCCGTCGAAGCCATCGTCGAGCAGTGCCTTCACGATGCCCGCGATGTCCACGTCGCCGGTCCCCAACGGCGTGTAGATGCCCGCACGCACCGCCTCGGTGTAGGAGATGTCGCCGGCCTGCACCCGGGCGGCGAGCCCGGCGTCGACGTCCTTGAGGTGGGTGTGGGCGATGCGGCCGGGCACCTCGCGTGCCAACTGCAACGGGTCGGTCCCGCCGATCAGCAGATGTCCGGTGTCCAGGCAGAGTTGCACCGTCGAGCCGTCGAGCACCCGCTGGACGTCAGCACGGTTCTCCACCATCGTGCCGACGTGGGGATGCAGTACAGCCAGGATGCCCCGCTCGGCGGCCACCGAAGCGATGCGGTCGAGGTTGGCCAACAGGGTGGCCCACTGCTGCTCGTCGAGGGTCGGGCGCGAGTCGTATCCGTCGGCTCCGGTGGCTGCCGCCAGCACCAGCACCTCGGCCCCTGTGGCGGTCAGCGCATCCAGCGGGGCGGTGGTCTCGGGGACCGGATCGTGTGCGGGGTCGTGCAACAGCACGGGCAGAAAGGACCCGACGCAACGCAGGTCGTAGGACTGCAGCAACGCGGTGAGCGCCGCGGGATCACCGGGCAGAAAACCTTGCGGCCCGGTCTCGGTGGCGGCCAGGCCGACATCGCGCATCTCGGTGAGCACCCGCTCGGCCGTCAGCTGATGACCCCAGCCGGGAACCTCGCAGACACCCCAATTGATCGGTGCACCGGCAATTTTCACTTCACGACCTCCTCGATGCGGACCGGTGTTCCCCGGCGTAGAGACTCAGTGGCGGCTTCGGCGATCCACGCGACGGCGACCGCGTCGGACACTGTCGCGCCCAGGATGGGCCCGCCCTGCACGACTCTGACGAACTCGCTCAGTTCCGTGCGGAACGCTTCGGTGAAGCGGTCCATGAAGAAGTGGTGTGGCTGGCCAGTCGGGAACTCGACCGCGGAATCGGCGTTGCGTACCGGCACGCCTTGGTCCCAGCCGGCGACGACGGTGTCGTCGAAACCGTGCACCTCGAGCCGGCAGTCGTAGCCGCGGGCGTTGTAGCGTGCGGCCGAGACCACGCCCAGCGCACCACCGTCGAAGCGTACGACGATCGCGGCGGTGTCGACGTCACCGTAGTCAGCGAACAACGGGTCGCCCTGCACGCTTCCGGTGGCATACACCTCGACCACCTCTTGGCCGGTGATCCACCGGAGCACGTCGAAGTCGTGCACGGCGCAGTCGCGGAAGATGCCGCCGGAACCCTCGATGTAGCTCATCGGCGGGGGAGCCGGGTCCATCGTGGTGCTGCGCACCGTGTGTAACGCTCCCACGGAGCCCGCGTCGACCGCCTGCTTGACCGCGGCGAACGCGGCGTCGAAGCGGCGCTGATAGCCCACCTGTACCGGCACCCCGGAGCGGGTGATCGCCTCGGCGACCCGGATGCTGTCGGCGGCGGTCGAGGCGATGGGCTTCTCGCAGAACGTGGGCAGACCCTTACCGACGGCGGCCAGGGTCAGCTCGGCGTGCGCCGGTGTGGCGGCCGCGACGACGACACCGTCGACACCCGACGTCAGCAGCGCCTCGACTGAATCCGCCGGAGTGGCACCATATTTGGCCGCGATCTCGGCGACGACGTCGGGCCGCTCGTCGGTGATCACCAACCCGGAGACCTCCGGGAGGTTGCTCAACGTCTCGGCGTGGAACGCGCCGATCCGGCCGAGGCCGATCAGGCCGAGGGTGGTCATGGCATTCTCCGTTCGTTCTGGTCGCAGAGCGCGACATGAAGGTCTTCGTCGGTGAGATCGCGGGCGAGCGCGTCCAGCACGATGTCCACCTGGCTGGGCGGTGCGAGGCTGCCGATGGGCTGATCGCGGTCGAGATTGGTCGGAAACGCGTAACCCTCTGCGGTGGCGACGACGGCGTTCTCCAGTTCGCGTTGAGGTCTCCCCGCGGCCCGCATGGCGCGCAGCGCCGGGTACACGGCCAGCACCATCGCGGTGCGGTCCAACGACTCCATCGCCCGACCGAACGGCGAACTGATCTGCATCAGATTCGCGATGCGCTTGATGCCGGCCGAGACGTTCGATCCCGCACCGTGATACAGCGCCGGGTTGAAGAACACGGCATCGCCTTTGCGCAACGGCAGTTGCACGTGGTGGGCGGCGAAGTAGTCGACGAACTCCGGCCGGTTGAATGCGAGGTAACCGCCGGTGAAGCGCTGCGAATGGGGCAGCAGCATGGTCGGGCCACTCTCGACGGGCATGTCGCAGTGCGCGACCGCGCCCTGCAGCGTGAGCGCCGGCGACGCGCGGTGCATGTGCGCGGGGTAGGCGCCGAGATGCTCCGGGGGCACGAAGCCGAGGTGATAGTCGCGGTGGGGGACCTGGGCCTGCCCACCGGGATTGACGACGTTGACTTGTGAGGTGACCTGATACCGCGGCCCCAGCCACGCCTGGCACACCACCGCGAGCGCGTCGTTGGTGTAGTACTCGGCGAACGCTGCAGGGTCGTGCAACGCCAATTTCTGGGCGGCGTTCCAGATGCGGTCGTTGGCCCCGGGTGCCCCGAAGTGGTCGCCGGCCGCCAGTCCGCCGGAGCGCTGATCCTCGATGATCGCGAAGAACGCCGCGCTGGTCCGGTCGATCACCTCGGCGTCGAAGGCGCCGGTGATGACGACGACGCCGGGTCCGTCGGCGAGCGCGTGGATCAGTTCGGCCTGCACGGCGCGACGCTCGCCGCCCTCGATCGCCGCGATCGTCGCTGCGCGGTACACGAGGACGTTGGCGCGAACGGACGACGCGCGCGGATAGTCCGCGAGGTCGGTGTCGCGTTCGACGTCGGCGCGGAAGCTCTCCAGACGCAGGTCGGGCTCGCCGATCCAGGGTCCGTCGCGCCGTGCGACGTCGGGGTGCAGCGGTGTTGCCATGCCGGATAGTCTTGCTGTGATCCCTGCCCCAATCAACGGCAGAAAACCATCAAAAATACCTCAGGACGCGGGAGGCGAGCGCCGGTGGCGCATCGGTACAAGGTCCGTGAAATCGCCCAGCAGGCAGGGCTCAGTGAGGCCACCGTGGACCGCGTGCTGCACCAGCGGCCCGGCGTGCGCGAGAACACCGTCGCCGAGGTCAACCAGGCCATCGCCGATCTGGACAAGCAACGAGCTCAACTGCGACTCAACGGTCGGCGCTACCTGGTGGACGTCGTGATGCAGACCCCGCGGCGGTTCTCCGACGCCTTCCGCGCCGCGGTCGAGGCCGAACTGCCGGCTTTCGCGCCGGCCATGCTGCGGGCCCGGTTCCATCTGTGGGAGTCCGGGTCCACCGATCAGATGGTGGACACGCTGGACCGGATCCGCGGCAGCCACGGCGTCGTGCTCAAAGCTCAGGACGAACCCGAGGTGGCCGAGGTCGTCGACCGGCTGGTGCGCTCGGGCGTTCCGGTGGTCACGTATGCCACCGACGTGCCTGCCAGCGCCCGCTGCGCCTATGTCGGCATCGACAACCACGGCGCCGGAGTCACCGCCGCCTACCTCGTGCAGCAGTGGCTCGCCGACAATCCGTCGGACGTGCTGATCACTGTGAGTCGGACCGTGTTCCGCGGCGAGGGCGAGCGGGAGGTCGGGTTCCGGAGCGGGCTGCGCCACTCGGGCCGCACCATCGTCGAAGTCAGCGAGAGCGACGGCATCGATGCGACCAACGAGCGGCTCGTGCTCGAAGCACTCGAAGCTCACCCCGAAGTGCGGGCCGTCTACTCGGTCGGCGGCGGCAACACCGCGACTGTCGCCGCCTTCGACAAGCTCGGCCGCGACTGCCGGGTGTTCGTGGCTCACGACCTCGACGCCGACAACCGGCGGCTGCTGCGGGAAGGCCGCATCTCGGCGGTGTTGCACAACGATCTGCGGGCCGACGCACGCCTGGCACTGCGGCTGATCCTGCAGGAGCGCGGCGCCCTGCCGGTCGAGCCGGTGCGTCCGGTGCCGATCCAGGTCATCACCCCGTACAACATCCCCACGCAGGGCTGAGCCGCTGCTCGTCGGGCCGCTACTGATCGGTAACCAAAAATAAGAATCGGAGGCTGCCAAGCGCCGACTGGAAACGTGACGAAAACCACACTTCTGTCTCATTGTGCCGCGCTTCGGCGCGTTGAACAGTGCGTTCGGTCGGCAGACACCTGCGCGTCACCCCCGCGCCTGCTATAGGGCTGCCTAAGAAAGATGCAATAATCGGTACTGGCAGTGACACCAAATCTTTGCGCAAAGACCGCTGACGGCGCGTCGCATCGACTGCGACTCGGTGTGTCTTGGCCGACAGTCCAGGCTCGAGGGCCGGGAGAGCACGGAAGGTAGGCGAGTGGCAGACAACCACAACACGGCTGAGAACTCGACCGGCAACGGCGGCGGCGGTCCCGCTCGGGCGCCTCGGCAGAAGCTCGAGAAGGTCGTCATCCGCTTCGCGGGCGACTCCGGCGACGGCATGCAGCTCACCGGTGACCGGTTCACCTCCGAGGCCGCGCTGTTCGGCAACGACCTTGCCACCCAGCCCAACTATCCCGCCGAGATCCGCGCCCCTCAGGGCACGTTGCCCGGTGTCTCCTCGTTCCAGATCCAGATCGCCGACTACGACATCCTCACCGCCGGTGACCGGCCCGACGTCCTGGTCGCGATGAACCCCGCCGCGCTCAAGGCCAACGTCTCGGATCTACCCCGCGGCGGTCTGATCATCGCCAACTCCGACGAGTTCACCAAGCGCAACCTCGCCAAGGTCGGCTATGAGGCCAACCCCCTCGAGACCGACGAACTGTCCGACTACGTCGTGCAGGCGGTCGCCATGACGACGCTGACCCTCGGTGCGGTCGAATCGATCGGGGCGACGAAGAAAGACGGCCAGCGCGCCAAGAACATGTTCGCCCTCGGTCTGTTGTCGTGGATGTACGGCCGCGAACTCGAACACAGCGAGTCGTTCATCCGGGAGAAGTTCTCCCGCAAGCCCGAGATCGCCGAGGCCAACGTGCTGGCGCTGAAGGCGGGCTGGAACTACGGCGAGACGACCGAGGCCTTCGGCACCACCTACGAGGTGGCCCCGGCCAAGCTGCAGACCGGCGAGTATCGCCAGATCTCCGGCAACACCGCGCTGGCCTACGGGCTGGTCACGGCGGGGCTGTTGGGCGACGTGCAGGTGATCCTGGGCACCTATCCGATCACCCCGGCCTCGGACATCCTGCACGAGCTGTCCAAGCACAAGAACTTCAACGTGATGACGTTCCAGGCCGAGGACGAGATCGCCGGTATCGGTGCGGCGATCGGCGCGTCCTACGGCGGCGCGCTCGGCATCACCAGCACCTCGGGTCCGGGCGTCTCGCTGAAGTCGGAGGCGATCGGGCTGGCCGTGATGACCGAACTTCCGCTGATCGTCATCGACGTGCAGCGCGGCGGCCCGTCCACGGGTCTGCCGACCAAGACCGAGCAGGCCGATCTGTTGCAGGCCATGTTCGGCCGTAACGGCGAATCCCCGGTCGCGGTGCTGGCCCCGAAATCGCCGTCGGACTGCTTCGAGACCGCCATCGAGGCTGCCCGCATCGCGATCACCTATCACACGCCGGTGATGATCCTGTCCGACGGAGCGATCGCCAACGGTTCGGAGCCGTGGCGCATCCCCGACGTCGGCACGTACGCGCCGATCGAACACACCTTCGCCAAGGAAGGCGAGCCGTTCCAGCCGTACGCCCGTGATCCGGAGACGCTGGCCCGGCAGTTCGCCATCCCCGGCACTCCCGGTCTGGAGCACCGCATCGGCGGGCTCGAATCGGCCAACGGCTCGGGCAACATCTCGTACGAGCCGAAGAACCACGACCTGATGGTGCGCCTGCGGCACGCCAAGGTCGCCGGTATCGAGGTCCCCGACCTCGAGGTCGACGACCCCAGCGGCGACGCCGAGTTGCTCTTGCTCGGCTGGGGGAGCAGCTACGGCCCCATCGGCGAGGCGTGTCGCCGCGCCCGGCGCAAGGGCATCAAGGTGGCGCACGCCCAGCTGCGCAACCTGAACCCGTTCCCGGCGAACCTCGGAGAGGTGCTCGGACGCTACTCGCATGTGGTGGTTCCCGAGATGAACCTCGGCCAGCTGGCGCTGTTGCTGCGCGGCAAGTACCTGATCGACATCCAGTCGGTGACCAAGGTGGAGGGCATGGCGTTCCTGGCCGACGAGGTCGAAGGCATCATCGACTCGGCTCTGGATGGCACGCTGGGCGACAAGGAACTCGAGAAGACCAAGTTCGCGCGGTTGGCGGCGGCTACCGTTGACGGCGCAGTGGGAGCGAACTCATGACGACAGCGAGAAGCGAAGCGGATCGCGGATCGGCACAGCTCGTAGGGAGCGATCTGGGGTTGACCCCCGGTGGGCTGACCAAGACCGGGCTGGTCCCGACGACCGACCAGCCGCAGAAGGCCAAGGACTTCACCAGCGACCAGGAGGTCCGCTGGTGCCCGGGTTGCGGTGACTACGTAATCCTCAACACCATCCGTAACTTCCTGCCCGAGCTGGGCTTGCGTCGCGAGAACATCGCGTTCGTCAGCGGCATCGGCTGCTCGAGCCGGTTCCCGTACTACCTGGAGACCTACGGATTCCACTCGATCCACGGCCGCGCCCCGACCATCGCCACCGGTCTGGCGCTGGCCCGCGAGGACCTGTCGGTGTGGGTGGTCACCGGTGACGGCGATGCGCTGTCGATCGGTGGCAATCACCTCATCCACGCCCTGCGGCGCAACATCAACATCACGATCCTGCTGTTCAACAACCGGATCTACGGGCTGACCAAGGGCCAGTACTCGCCGACGTCCGAGGTCGGCAAGATCACCAAGTCCACCCCGATGGGGTCGCTCGACTACCCCTTCAACCCGGTGTCGCTGGCGTTGGGCGCGGAGGCCACCTTCGTCGGCCGTGCGCTGGACTCCGACCGCAAAGGGTTGTCCGAGGTGCTGCGTGCCGCGGCCGCCCACCGCGGGGCTGCCCTGGTCGAGATCATGCAGGACTGCCCGATCTTCAACGACGGCTCGTTCGACGCCCTGCGCAAGGAGGGCGCCGAGGAGCGGTTGATCAACCTCAGCCACGGCGAACCGATCACGTTCGGCGCCGACGGCGAGTACTGCGTCGTCAAGTCGGGTTACGGGCTCGAGGTCGCCAAGACCGCCGACGTGTCCGCCGGCGACATCGTCACCCACGATGCGCACCTGCAGGACCCGGCCTACGCGTTCGCGCTGTCCCGGCTCTCGGAGCAGAACCTCGACCACATGGTCATGGGCATCTTCCGCCAGGTCAGCATGCCGACCTATGACGACGCCGCACGCCAGCAGCTCGTCACCGCGCGGGAGTCGCGAGCCCACGACATGGAAGCACTGCAGACGCTGTTGCGCGGCAAGGACACCTGGACCGTCGACTGACCCGGCCGGCGTACTCGGGTGCGCTAACGTCAGCTGCTGTGACGAACTCGTTGCCCTTGGCCGCGGTCGTGCTGGCCGGAGGGGAGTCCCGGCGGATGGGCCGGGACAAGGCCACCGTGACCATTGACGGCCCGTCGGGGCCCACGACACTCGTGGAGCGCGCGGTATCGGTGGTGGGCCAGCGCTGTGCGCCGGTGTTCGTCGTGGCCGCAGCCGGCCAGCAGCTTCCGGAGCTGCCCGCGGTGATCCTGCGGGACGAAGTGTGGGGGAAGGGGCCGCTGCTGGCCACCGGCCGCGGACTGGCGGCGGCCGCCGAAGCGGGGTTCGACTACGCGTTCGTGTGTGCGGTGGACATGCCGGCGATGACGACAGCGCTGATCGACACACTGGCCGGACCCGCGCAGCGGTTGGGTGTCGATGTCGTTCTGCCGTGGGACGGCCGCGACCACTACCTGGCCGGGATATACCGGACGGCGTTGTTCGGCCAGATCGCCGGCTTGACCGACGCCGGCGAGCGCAGCATGCGCGCGCTGGTGGGAGGCGTGGACACCCAGCGGATCGTGCTGCCGGATCAACAGCCCGCGCTGGCGAACGTCAACACCTCGGATGATCTCGACGCGGTGGCACCGCCACGCCTGGTCTAGGCCTCAGCTGGTCCAGCAAAGTCGTCGACGTCTTTGTATTTATCTTTTCGTGATTGTTCGATATCAATCGTGTGGTCATTGATTCGCGTGTGACTGTGATAGGCGCGGGCTCAAATCGGAGCGTGACGTGCCGCGGCGCCCAGCGCAGGCCTTGTGCGGTGTGAATCATATTGCTGGAGAGGTTATTCAGGGAGTACGGCGGCCAGACAACCACCGATCGTTGCGGTGCTGAACGGGTCCCGGGTCGATGGCCTCAGCTCGAAGGCTTCCCGAGCGATCAAGGGCCCGCGGGGGCCGGATCGGCGGTACGGGAACGGGCGGCGTCTCCGTTCGACTGCGTGGCCATTGGTCATCGTCAATAGTATTGCCGTTCAATGAATTACGTTCCGCCAGTCGAGGCGGAAGTTCGCAGTGTGGGCGCGAGCGGTAGGCGTATCCATCGCACCCTTAGGGCGTCGCCGCGCCGAAACATTCTGTGCTGCGCCACATTCTGCCCATGGCAGGTGGTGGACCCGAGCGGTGCGGCCAGCGAAGTAAAGTAAGCAGGTCTGTGTATTGTCGCCCCGGTTGTGCTGTCCTGTGGTCTTTTTCGTGCGTCTAAACCCGTTTTCATCTCTCGATGTGGTGGTTCAGGTCACAAAACACCGGTGATTTGGCTCACCTGCCGATATGGGGCGTCCGCGGTCGACGTCTCCGTGAAAGTGCAGCCTGACCTGCGGTGACGCGAATTCGGTGCAGTCGTGATCATTCCGTGATCTGCTCGCGACATCTTCTCGACCGATATGACTTTGTCCTGGTCGGTTTGTACGGTCCCTAAGAGCTTCGCACGGAGCAAATAACCCAAAACCACGAACCAGCGTGTGTGTGGGACTGCCGTGAGCCGATCGGCCCGCGGCGGCGGCCGGGACTCGTCCCGGTGAGGCGGATGACGGCCTCCCCACTGCCGCACCAGACCGAGACGGTGCGGCCCGAAACAACAACCTGTGCTGCAGGTGGCCATCCCGCGTGTCCGCGCGGGTGGTGTTGGCGCGCGCTCGGCGAAAGGATCGAAGTTGAAGAACATCCGCAAGACGCTTGGCCTGGCCACCTTCGCCGGGGCGCTCGCAGTGGCGCCCATGGCTGTCGCCACCGGGATGGCTGCAACCGCGAATGCGGACAGTGGTGTGAACTGGGATGCCGTCGCGGCGTGCGAGTCGGGCGGCAACTGGGCGATCAACACCGGCAACGGTTACTACGGTGGCCTGCAGTTCACGCTGGGCACCTGGCGGGGCAACGGCGGCTCGGGAATGCCTCACAACGCCAGCCGCGCAGAGCAGATCCGCGTGGCCGAGAACGTGCTGCAGTCGCAGGGCATCGGCGCGTGGCCGACCTGCGGTGGGCGCGGCTGACCCCACTCAGCGCGCGGAAAAGCGGTGCCGACTTCGGTCGGCGCCGCTTTTCGCAGTTTCGGGCCGCTTGCTCGACCGCTTCCTTCTCAGAGGCCTCTTACGCCAATTAAGTAACGATTAAAACTTTTGTCTCTCGCGTAACAGGTGATGTTGGTCACCCGAAGAACTGGATAACCGCAGCGTGGAACGCAGCATCGCTTCGCTCGCGGGCCTTGGGTCATTAACGGTCGGGGAAGGACCGCAGAGATGAACGTTTGCAAGTTGATCAGCAAGGGCCTCGTCGCCACCGCCTTCACCGGTGCCCTGGCCGTGGTGCCGATGGCGTTCGCCGAGGACGGCCTGGCGACCGCGCGCGCCGATTCGGTGAACTGGGACGCCATCGCGCAGTGCGAGTCGGGGGGCAACTGGGCGATCAACACCGGCAACGGGCATTACGGGGGCCTGCAGTTCAAGCAGGCCACCTGGTCGGCCAACGGCGGCCTCGGCAACCCGGCGGCCGCTCCGCGCTCCGAGCAGATCCGCGTAGCCGAGAACGTGCTGCGCACCCAGGGGCTGAAAGCCTGGCCGAAGTGCGGAGCCAAGGGCATGGCCGCTCAGGTGTGGGGCAACCCCGGCACCAGCACTCCGGTGCAGATGCCGGCCACCGCCCCCACCCGGGCCAACGGCTGCCAGAACATGCCGACCTCGGTGTTCGGTGGCATCCTCGACCTGCGTCAGATGTGCACCGCGCTGTTCACGCCGCGCTCCGCTCGCTGACGAGCTCGCGACTCACCCTGCGGGCAACGCCCCGGCGTCGCCCGCGGTGGGTAGCCGGAAGGCCGACCGCCCGGCGATCGACGCCAGATGCCGGGTCACCACCGCCTCGGGGATCAGTCCGGTGGCGCGACTGGCCGCCCCGGACAGTACGGCCGGGCGAAGGTTGACGATCCGCCCGATCATCGCGGATTCACGGACCAGCGGCCGGACCCGACGCCGCCGGAACGCGGCGAACCTCGCGAACGCGTCCGCCGGATCCGGGCGCAGCTGCAGGAAACGCGCCAGGATCGCCGCGTCCTCCAGCCCCTGGCAGCCGCCCTGACCCAGGTGCGGTCGCATCGGGTGGGCGGCATCGCCGATGATCACCACCGGTCCGCGTGCCCATCGACGGGGTTGGGTGTGGTCGTAGAGATCGTTGCGCAGGAGATCGGCTGGATCTGTCGCGGCGACCAAATCCGGGATGGGCTGCGCCCATGACGACAACTTGGCGGTCAGGTAGGCACGATCACCGCCCGGCGCCTGACTCCCCTCGGGCGTGCGTTCAGTGGCGAACCAGTAGGTGTGGTCGGGACCGAGCGGCACGTGGCCGACTTCGGTTCCGGGCCCCATGGTCTCCCCGGCCAGCGCTGGATCCAGCGGTACGGCCGCGATCCCGCGCCACGCCGTGTAGCCCACATACCGATTGGTCAGCGCACCGTTGAGCGTGCGCGCCACGACCGAGTGCACGCCGTCCGCGCCGACCACCGCTGCGGTGTCGCGAATGTCGCCGTCGGCCAGGTGAACACGGACCGAGCCGCCGGACGCGTGGATCCCGGCGACGCGCGCGCCGGTCTGGACGACGCCGCTGGGCAGCGCCGCGGTGAGCAGCTCTGTCAATACCGACCTGCGGATCACCACCAAGGGCTCACCGAGAGCCTTCACGATGCGGTGCGGTTCCGGCCGGCGCAGCCACGTGCCGTCGCGCCAGCGGATCGCACCGCCGGTGACCCGGCCACCCGACGCGCGCACCGCCTCGCCGAGCCCGAGTTCGTCGAGCGCGGCCAACGCGTTCGGCCAGATCGAGATCCCGGCACCGGAGGAGATGTCGGAGCGCTGCTCGAGGACCGTGACCTCGTGGCCTGACCGGTGCAACGCGATCGCCGCGGCCAAACCCGCGACGCCGGCCCCGATGACGGTGATCTGCACGGGCATGAGGCGACAGTAGCGGCCGCCGCCCCGCCGGCACGGCGGTGACATGTGAGCCGGCACGGCGGTGACATGTCAAACGGACGAGACGGGCAAGTCACCTCCACGAAACGCAACACTGGTTTCCTGAAGGGCAACTCTGTCAACCACTGATATACCCGAGAGGTGGCCGATGAGCCCTGCCCTCGAGCTGACGAGCGTCCCCGCCTGGGCGATCACGCCCACGGAACCGGCCGCCGACACCACCGGACGGTGGTGGACGATCATCGCGTTCGGCCCCGCCGGGGGCGAGGTGGCACGCCGGTGGGCCGCGCAGATCGGTCGCGAGTCGGCGGTGCGCAGCTACGAGGTCACCGTCGGTGACGATGAGCGCGCCCGGGCAGCGCTGGTGGGTGCGCTCGCCGACGCCCGGGTCGGCTGGCGGTTGATGATGGCCGGACCCGCAGACGCCTGCCTGCGGTTGCGCGCCGCGGCCGTCGCCCTCGGCGTCGCCGACGACGAGATCACCGTCGCCTCCACCGACGTGCGGAAGCGCGCCGTGCACTGCGTGCACTGCCGCACCGTCACCACCGCGGCCGTCGAACTGTCCGAGGTGCTGCCGTGCAGCGGCTGCGGCCGCAACCTGCTGGTGTACTACCACGTGTCCCGCAGGCAGGGTGCACATCTGGGCTACATGGTCGACGCCGAAGAGCAGAGCGCGTCATGACCGCCGACACGAGCACCCTCAAACTGGTCGTCACCGACATCGACGACTCCGTCGCCGATGTGCGCACCCTGACGCTCACCGATCCGGACGGGGCGCCGCTTCCCTCGTTCACCCCTGGCAGCCACATCGTCGTGGAGTGTGGCAACGGCGGCCGCACCGCGAACGCCTACTCGCTGACCGGTGACGGCGTCGCGCCGCCCGCCTACACGATCTCGGTGCTCCGGTGCCCGGACGGATCCGGCGGTTCGCGCTGGATCCACGACGAACTGTCCCTCGGCGACACCGTGGTCACCCGGCCGCCGCGCAGCGCGTTCGCCCCGGTTCTGCGCGCCCGCCGACATCTCCTCGTCGCCGCGGGAATCGGCATCACGCCGATGGTGTCGCACCTGCGCAGTGCCCGGCTGTGGGGCCGTGACGCGGCGCTGCTCTACATCCACCGCCCGGGCCGCGACGTCTACGTCGACGAGATCCGCGAGCTGACCCCGTCCGCCTCGGTCCACACCCGCCGCGGCGAGTTCAGTGCCGAGCTGACGATGGCGCTGGCCGATCAGCCTTTCGGCACGCACCTCTACGTGTGCGGGCCGACGTCCTTCATCGATTCGGTCAGCCGGCTGGCCGCCGAATTCGGCTGGCCGCCGAGCCGGATCCACGTGGAGCACTTCGGTGCGGCGCTCGATCCCGGCGAGCCGTTCGACGTGCGCATCGGTTCCACCGGCGACGAGTTCACCGTCGAGTCCGGGGTTTCGCTGCTGGAGGCACTCGAGAGCCGCGGCTACACCGTCCCGAATCTGTGCCGGCGCGGCGTGTGCGGTGAGTGCCGGCTGCCGGTGACAAGCGGCACGCCGACCCACCGCGACCTGTTCCTCAGCGACAGCGACAAACAGACCGGTGACTCATTGATGGCCTGCGTATCACGCGCCGGCACCGACACATTGGAGTTGAACCTGTGATCTCGGCCCCCGATCTGATCGAGACGTTCCCGTTCCCGTTCGCGCTCGACAGCTACCGATACAGCACCAACGTGGAGCCGGCCGGCTCCACGGTGCACACCCCGGTCGGGCGGTGGGGGGAGCGGGTGGTCGACATCGACACCGAATACGAGCGTGAGCTGGCCGAGCGGGCCACGATCCTCGCCGCCGACCCCACCCGGTACGCCGTGCTGCCACACATGCGGCCGGCGTGCTGGGACACCATGTTGACGCTGATGCGCGAGCTCGCCTCGGCCTACCCGCAGACGATGTCGCTGCAGCGCCACGGTGCCGGCTGGCGATGGCGCAACGAGCGGCTGGGCATCGCCCAGGACTTCGTGCTCGGTGACGAGACGACGCTGCCCGCCGAACCGCTGGCCTACATCGCGGGCCAGGTGCAGGACGACATCGTGCTGCTCGATCAGCGCGACGGCGATCTGTTCGGCGATGCCGGGGTGGTCACCTTTGCCGCAGACTGGTCGTTCGGATTCGACGTGGGGATGACCTTTCTGGAGATCCACGGCCCGGTGCCGCGGCTGCGGGAGACCGGTGTCATCACCCGGGCCCGCGAATTCCTGATGCGGTTGCAGCCCGGCGAAACCTATCGGCGGACCAACTGGACCCTGACCATCGGCCGCCGCCTCGACGTCTCGACCGACATCTACCACCAGTGGGGGCCCGACCGGCCGATGATCCTGACCGTCGACGACACGGAGTTCGGTCGGTTGGTGCATCTGCGCGTCGAGGTCCAGCACCTCATCAGGCTGGCCGAGTCGGGCGCGATCTGCTTTCTGATCCGCACCTACATGCTGCCCCTGGCCGATCTGGCCACGGTCGACGCGTGGCGCACGCGCGCCGCGGCCGTGCTCGCCGAACTCCCCGACGACATGGCCGACTACAAGGGCATCATCGGCTACCGCGACCGAGCGGTGGAGTGGCTTCGTCAGGCAGGCTGATGCTCTGACGCTGAGGCTCTGACGCAGCCGGCCTGCGACGACGAAATCGCCCGGATCCTTTCGGATCCGGGCGATCTCATGTCTGTCGCCGAGTCTCAGTAAACCGGTGGCTCACCCTCGGCCGCGGGACCCTTCTCGACCGGGGTGTGGTCGATGATGGCCTTGTAAGCGTGGTTCTCGTGCTGGATCATCCGCACGAAGAACGCCACGAACAACGCCATCGCGAGGATGAAGACGAACCAGGTGCCGATGCTGTTGGCGCCGAACGTGAAGACCACACCCGGCTCGTCGTAACTGGTGATCGGGCTGAACATTTATTTCACCTCCTCACCCACGGACAGCACCGCGGTGCCGCTGGTGGACCGCATCGCGGTCACCGGGATTCCCTCGGGATAAGGGGTCGCCGGGATCTCGGTCAGATCCAGGCCCTGCTCTTCGACCTCCGGGGGGATCCGCAGCAGCCCGGCGGATTTCAGCAGCAGCGACAGCAGATAGGTGGGAATGAAGCCCAGCGCCGCGAACACCAGCGCGCCGACCAGTTGGCCCCAGAACGAGATCGACGGATTGCCGTCGGTGTTCGGGTAACCGGCCAGGAAGATGCCCGCCGCGATCAGTGAGTAGAGGCCCATCCCGCCGTGTACGGCGACCGCGCCCACGACGTCGTCGATCCTCATCTTGTCCAGCAGCTTGCCGATGTAGGGCACCAGTCCGCCGCCGACCAGCGCGATGACGAACGTCAGCGCCGGGTGGTACAGGTCCAGCCCGGCCGCCACGGCGATGACGCCGGCCAGCCCGCCGGAGATCGTCCAGAACGGCTCGCCGCGCGACATCACGTAGGCGCCGATGATGCCGCCGACCAGACCCATCAGGGTGTTGAATGCGAACGCCGACAGGGTCGTCGGGCTGCCGTAGATGGTCGCGTAGCCGGTGGGGCCGTAGATCACACAGCCCATCAGGAAGCCGAAGAACCCGGTGAAGATCAGGAACAGGCCGAGCAGTGTCAGCGGCAGGTTGTGCGGCCGGATCGTCACGGGCGTGCCGTCCGGCAGGAACCGGCCGATGCGGGGCCCGAGGTTGATCAGGATGCCCAGGGCTGCGAAGCCGGCGATCATGTGCACGCATCCGGCGGCGCCCACATCGTGGAACCCGAGTTTGGTCAGCATCCAGCCGGCGCCGTGCCAACCCCATGCCGCGCCGATGATCCACACCACCGAACCCACGAACACGGTGAGGATCAGGAAGCCGCTGGTGCGGATCCGTTCCAGGACAGCGCCGGACATGATGGAGCCGGTGGTGGCCGCGAACAGCGCGAACGCACCCCAGAAGATGCCGCTGGCCGGGTCGGCGGTGTTCGGGCCCATGTTCTCGCTCCACGGCAGCGCGGCCTTGGCGGCGTCGCTGAACTCAAGGAAGCCGGATGGCATCGCGTTGTAGAGGAACCAGCCGACGAAGAAGAACGACGCCACGATCGTGGCGAAGGCCAGCAGGTTCTTCATCGCGGTGGCGAGCACGTTCTTCGACCGCGACGCGCCGATCTCATAGGCCAGGAAGCCGGCGTGGATGAGCATCATCAGTGCGATGGACATCCAGTAGAAGAACTCGTTGTTCACAGCGGTCATGGACGCCAGGGCGTCCTCGACTTCGGGTGTCAAGGGGGACCTCCGACCGGTCGGGTTGCATGGTTCGAGCGGGATGGGAAAGGACGACACTGCGTTTATTCGCAGTGTCCCCGAGGTACTGACGGTGTACGAGCCTTGACGCTAACCGTGCGAATGTGTCCCACCTGTCAAGGCGCGTTAATTCCGCGTGAAGTCGTGTTGGGCAGTGTGTTACGAAATCCGCATGACATCCGAGGCTCAGCGCCGCACATCGTTCGACGACCTGGACGACTTTCTGGCCCTACCCAGGGTTTCCGGCCTTGCCGTGTCACCCGACGGATCGCGCATCGTCGCGACGGTCGTCCGTCTCAACGACAAACGCACCGAATTCGTCAGCGCGCTCTACGAGCTCGACCCAGCCGCCCGTCGTCCGGCCCGTCGAATCACCCACGGCGCCAAAGGGGAGTCCGCACCCGAATTCACCGCCGACGGAGACCTGCTGTTCGTGGCCGCCCGCCCCGGCGGCGACGATGCCAAGCCGGCCGTCAAGGCCCTGTGGCGGCTGCCCGCAGCCGGCGGCGAGGCGGTCGAGGTCGTCACCATGCCCGGGGGAGTGGACGCGGTGCTCACCGCCACCGCTGCGGCGGTCACCGCGGTGTCGTCGTCGATGATGCCGTCGGCCAACGATCTCGACGACGATCACCGGCTGCGCGCGGCCCGTACGGACAACGCCATCTCCGCGGTGTTGCACACCGGCTACCCCGTCCGGCACTGGGACCATGACCTCGGCCCCGAACTGCCGCACCTCTTCGATGTGTCCACTGCAGGAACGCGCCGCGACCTCACGCCGCAGCCCGCAACGGGACTCCGCGATGCCCACGCCGACCTGAGCCCCGACGGCAGCTTCATCGTCACGACCTGGCAGCTGCCTGCGCCCGCAGCGGCCACCCGCAGCGTGCTGGTGCGCATCGACGTCGCCACCGGTGAACGCACCGTGCTGGTCGACGACCCCGACGCCGACCTCGGGCTGCCCGCGATCGCTCCCGACGGCCGGTCGGTCGCCTTCACCCGCGAGACGCTGTCCACCCCGCACCGCGCACCCCGGACCACACTGTGCGTGTTGACATTCGGCGACCGGCCCGCTGAGCTGACCGGTTCGTGGGACCGCTGGCCCACCTCGGTGACCTGGACGACCGACGCGACTTCGCTGATCGTCACCGCCGATGACAACGGACGCGGTCCGATCTTCGCCGTGGACCCGGTGTCGGGCACGGTCCGCCCGGTCGTGGCCGACGACTTCACCTACACCGATGTGCACGCCACTCCCGGCGGGGAGCTGTTCGCGTTGCGCAGTTCCTATGCGGCACCGCCGCACCCGGTCCGCATCGACGCCGACGGGGCGGTGACGGTGTTGCCGTTGGTGGACCTACCCGAGCTGCCTGGGACGTTGACCGAAGTCGTCGCCACCGCCGAGGACGGTCAGCCGGTGCGGTCCTGGCTGGCCCTGCCCCACTCCGCGCAGCCCCGGTCCGCCCAGCCCGACTCCGCCGAGCCGGCGCCGCTGTTGCTGTGGGTCCACGGTGGTCCGTTGGCCAGTTGGAACGCCTGGCACTGGCGATGGAATCCGTGGTTGATGGTCTCCGCCGGGTACGCGGTGCTGCTGCCCGATCCGGCCCTGTCCACCGGCTACGGGCAGGACTTCATCCAACGAGGCTGGGGAGCATGGGGATTCGCGCCGTACACCGACCTCATGGCCGCCACCGACGCTGCCGCCGACCATCCGGGCGTGGACGGCAGCCGCACCGCGGCGATGGGGGGATCGTTCGGTGGGTACATGGCCAACTGGATCGCCGGCCACACCGACCGGTTCGCCGCGATCGTCACCCACGCCAGCCTGTGGGCACTCGACCAGTTCGGCGGGACCACCGACGGCGCGTACTGGTGGGCCCGCGAGATGACACCGGAGATGGCCGCGGCGAACTCCCCGCACAGGTTCGTCACCGACATCCGCACACCGATGCTCGTCATCCACGGCGACAAGGACTACCGCGTGCCCATCGGTGAAGCGCTGCGACTCTGGTACGAGCTGCTGAGCAATTCGGCGTTGCCGGCCGCCGACTCCGGACCCGGAGCGGGCACCACCGCCCACCGCTTCCTCTACTTCCCGTCGGAGAACCACTGGGTCCTCAACCCGCAGCACGCCAAGATCTGGTACCAGGTGGTGCGCGGATTCCTGGACCGTCACCTGCTCGGCCAGGACGTCGAACCGCCCGACACGCTCGGGTAGCGTCGGCAATCATGAGCGCACCCGAGTCGGACAACACCCGCGACCACGACATCGTCATCTACGGCGCCACCGGATTCGTAGGCAGGCTCACCGCGCAATACCTGGCCGCAGCCGGCGGCAACGCCCGCATCGCGCTCGCCGGCAGATCCCACGACAAGCTGCTGGCGGTTCGGGAGTCGCTCGGGGAGAAGGCGCAGTCCTGGGAGCTGATCTCCGCCGATGCCGAACAACCGTCCACGCTGGCGGCGATGGCGGCGAGCACCCGCGTGGTCATCACCACTGTGGGGCCCTATCTGCGCTACGGGATGCCGTTGGTGGCCGCGTGCGCGGCCGCCGGCACCGACTACGCCGACCTGACCGGTGAGACGTTGTTCGTGCGCCAGGCCATCGACCTCTACCACAAGCAGGCCGTCGACACCGGCGCACGGATTGTGCATGCGTGCGGGTTCGATTCCATTCCCTCGGATCTGACCGTGTTCGCGCTGTACCGGCAGGCCGAGCGGGACGGCGCCGGCGAACTCGTCGACACCAACTACGTGGCTCGCAGCTTCGCCGGCGGCGTGTCCGGTGGCACCGTGGCGTCGATGGTCGAGTTGGCCCGCGAGGCCTCCGCGGACCCCGAAGCCCGGCGCCTGCTCAACGACCCCTACACGCTGAGCCCCGATCCTGCCGCCGAACCGCAGCTCGGCCCGCAGCCCGATGCGCGGTGGCGGCGTGGCCGCGACATCGCCCCCGAACTCGACGGCTACTGGGTTGGCGCGTTCGCGATGGCGATCCCGAACACCCGTGTCGTCCGGCGCAGCAACGCACTGCTGGGCTACCCGTACGGTCGCCGATTCACCTACGCCGAGCACATGAGTGTGGGGCGTTCTCCGGTGGCACCGGTGGCCGCGGCGATGGCCACCGGCGGCAACATGGCCACCATGGGACTCGGCTCACGCTTCCTCAACCGCGTGCCACGCGGGTTCCTGGAGCGGATCCTGCCCAAGGTCGGTTCGGGACCCAGCGAGCAGACCCGGGAGAAGGGCCACTACACCGTCGAGACCTACACCACGACGACGACCAACGCCCGTTACCTGGCCCGCATGTCCCAGCAGGGCGACCCGGGCTACAAGGCCACCTCGGTGTTGCTCGGCGAGAGCGGGCTGGCCTTGGCGCTGGACCGCGACAAGCTCTCGGACCTGCGGGGCGTGTTGACTCCCGCGGCCGCGATGGGCGACGCATTGATGGCACGTTTTCCCGCTGCCGGGGTGTCGCTCGAGGTGTCTCGGCTCGGTTGAGCCGAACCGCTCCGGGAACGGTCGACCGGGGCTACATTCACCCCCATGACCAGCCTCGACGATCTCTACAGCGAGATCCCCACCCAGCAGATCGCGCAACGGTTGGGCGCCGACGAGAAC
>NZ_BLTG01000041.1 GCF_017312405.1 Mycobacterium sp. PO1 | reverse complement strand
TCGATCTATATCAGCCGGGCACGGCCCGTGCGGGCCCAGAAAACACGGCCCGTGCGGGCCCAGAACACACGGCCCGAGCGGGCCCGGACGGCGGAGCGTCAGCCGCGCTCGGGATTGTCGTCGTCGGCGTCGCCGAACCGGTCGAGCAGGCCCTCTTTCTGGCGTTCGGCGGCAAGCCGGCGGCGGTGCTCCTCGCTGGCCAGCAGCAGCGCTGATCGGGTCGCGACGACCCGGGCCCAGTGGTAGGTCAGCAGGATGACCGCAACCCATGCCACGATCAGCCCGATTCCCGGCCCCGGGTAGCCCTCTGCCGCGGTCTGGCGTGACCACACCGCGAGCAGGCCCAAGAACGAGGCCACCGTGGAACCGGCGAGTGCGATCCAGGCCAGCGCCCACCTGCGGGTCACCAGCGCCAGGATCGAGAAGCCGACGCCGAAGACGAGCACGATCCAGGTGAAGACGCGCGAGGGCAGCGCGATGGCGCTGTCTGCCGCGGCGTCGGTACCGACAAGCACATCGAATCCCCGAGTCGATCCGGTGTGCGGCAGCACGAAGCTCGCCAGCAGCGCGAACACCAGGATCGCGACGACCATGGCGCGTGCCCCGGGGTCGATTTCGCGGGCGATGCGCCGTTCCACGTCGTCGAACTCGCCGTCGAGGGCGTCGAGCTCGCGGGGGTGATCGTCGGGCGACTTGTCGTTCATCGCTGGCACCCCACCGAGGCGGGCGGCGCGGGCGGCGCACCCACCGCGGGCATGCCCAGGCCGACACCGGTGCGCGGCTTGCGGCCGGCGGCGTGCGCATCCCCCGCCCGGGTGCGCCGGTGCTCGAGCAGCGCAGCGTCGGCGATCAGATGGTGCGGGGCCGCACCGGTGACGGTGGTCACGACGATGTCCCCGGGCCGGATCTGCTCGCCGAACTCGCCGGGGTGGAAGTGGACCAATCGCCCGTCGCGGGCGCGCCCCGACATCCGAGCGGTGGCGGCGTCCTTGCGTCCCTCGCCGGTCGCGACGAGCAGTTCCACCGACCGCCCGATCACTGCGGTGTTCTCCTCCAGCGAGATCCGCTCCTGCAGCTCGATCAGTCGCTGGTAACGCTCGGAGACAACAGCTTTGGGTACCTGGCCGGGCAGGTCCGCGGCGGGGGTGCCGGGACGCTTGGAGTATTGGAAGGTGAACGCACTGGCGAACCGGGACGCGGCGACCACGTCGAGGGTGGCCTGGAAATCCTCCTCGGTCTCCCCCGGGAAGCCGACGATGAGGTCGGTGGTGATCGCGGCGTGCGGGATGGCGGCACGTACCCGCTCGATGATGCCCAGGTAGCGCTCGGCCCGGTAGGACCGTCGCATCGCCCGCAGAACACGGTCGGAGCCGGACTGCAGCGGCATGTGCAGGGTCGGGCACACGTTGGGTGTTTCGGCCATCGCGCCGATGACGTCGTCGGTGAACTCTGCCGGGTGCGGTGAGGTGAAACGCACCCGCTCGAGCCCGTCGATGCGCCCACAGGCTCGCAGCAGCTTGGCGAACGCCCCGCGGTCCCGGTCGGTGTCGGGGTCGGCGAACGAGACACCGTAGGCATTGACGTTCTGGCCCAGCAGGGTGATCTCCACCACGCCCTGCTCTACCAGGGTCTCGACCTCGGCGAGCACGTCACCGGGACGGCGGTCCACCTCTTTGCCGCGCAGCGCCGGAACGATGCAGAACGTGCACGTGTTGTTGCACCCTACCGAGATGGAAACCCAAGCCGCATAAGCGGATTCGCGACTGGCAGGAAGCGCAGACGGGAATTCCTGCAAGGCTTCGGCGATTTCGACCTGGGCGACGCGGTTGTGGCGCGCGCGTTCGAGCAGAGCCGGCAGCGAACCGATGTTGTGGGTGCCGAACACCACGTCGACCCACGGCGCTTTGCGCAGCACCGTCTCCCGGTCCTTCTGGGCAAGACAGCCCCCGACCGCGATCTGCATGCGCGGATCGGATTGTTTGCGCGGGGCCAGGTGGCTGAGGTTTCCGTACAGCTTGTTGTCGGCGTTCTCCCGCACCGCACAGGTGTTGAACACCACGACGTCGGCGTCCGTGCCGTCCTCGGCGCGACGGTAACCCGCCGCTTCGAGCAGCCCCGCGAGCCGTTCGGAGTCGTGCACGTTCATCTGACACCCGTAGGTTCTGACCTGGAAGGTGCGCGTGTCCTGCGCCGGGTCCACCCCGAACGCCTGCTGCGTCACCATGGAAGTCACGGACCCCATCCTACGGAGGCCACCGGCCCCGCCCGCCGCGCGGTTTGACCGCGTTGACGGACAGTAGATGGGCATGGATCGGCGAGTTCCCGGCACGGTGAGCGTCACCTGGGTAAGGTCTCTGCGCATGGAGAGCCCCAGGGAGTCCCCTGACGTGCCGATGATCTCGATGAAAGAGGTCAACAAGCACTTCGGTGACCTTCATGTTCTCCAGAACATCAACCTCGAGGTCGGCAAGGGACAGGTGGTCGTCGTGCTGGGCCCGTCAGGGTCGGGCAAGTCGACGCTGTGCCGCACCATCAACCGGCTGGAGACCATCGATTCGGGCACCATCGAAATCGACGGCGAGGTGCTGCCCGAGGAAGGGCGCCGGCTGGCTCAGCTTCGCTCCGACGTCGGAATGGTGTTCCAGTCCTTCAACCTCTTCGCTCACAAGACCATCCTGGACAACGTCACCCTGGCGCCGATGAAGGTGCGCAAGATGTCCAAGGCGGCGGCACGCGAGAAGGCGATGAGCCTGCTCGAACGGGTGGGCGTGGCCAACCAGGCCAACAAGTACCCGGCGCAATTGTCCGGCGGACAGCAGCAGCGGGTCGCGATCGCCCGCTCACTGGCGATGAACCCGAAGGTGATGCTGTTCGACGAACCGACCAGTGCCCTGGATCCGGAGATGATCAACGAGGTGCTCGCGGTCATGGCGTCGCTGGCCACCGAGGGCATGACGATGGTCGTGGTCACCCACGAGATGGGGTTCGCCCGCCGGGCCGCCAATCGCGTGGTGTTCATGTCCGACGGCGCCATCGTCGAGGACGCCGAGCCTGTGCAATTCTTCGAAAACCCGCAATCCGATCGAGCCAAGGACTTCCTGGGCAAGATCCTGCATCACTGACCCGACCACCAGCCTCGCGAAAGGAAAAAATCCTCATGTTCCCGACATCGCTGTCCAAGCGCGTCATCGGTGCTGTCGCCCTGGCCGCCGCACTTCCGTTCGCCGCCGTGGCGTGCGGCGGTGACAGCGGCGGTGACAGCGACTCGATCGTCATCGGCACCAAGTTCGACCAGCCCGGACTCGGGATGCGCAATCCCGACGGCACGATGAGCGGGTTCGACGTCGACGTGGCCACCTACGTGGCCGGCGAGCTGGGCTACACCCCGGAGCAGATCCAGTGGAAGGAGGCCCCGTCGGCACAGCGCGAAACGCTGATCCAGAACGGGCAGGTCGACTTCATCGCGGCCACCTACTCGATCACCGACTCCCGCAAGGAGAAGGTGGATTTCGCCGGACCGTACCTGATCACCGGCCAGAGCCTGCTCGTGCGCTCGGACAGCAACGACATCAACGGCCCGGCCGATCTGGAGAACAACAAGATCCTGTGTTCGGTGTCCGGCTCCACCCCGGCGCAGAAGATCAAGGACGAGTTCCCCCGCGTCCAGCTGCAGCAGTACGACACCTACTCGGCATGCATCGAGGCGCTGAAGAACGGCGCCGTCGACGCGGTGACCACCGACGAGGTCATCCTGGCCGGCTACGCCGCGCAGGATCCGGGCGCCTTCAAGATCGTCGGTGAGCAGTTCTCCGAGGAGCGTTACGGCATCGGTCTGAAGAAGGGCGACACCGAGCTGCGGACGCAGATCAATGACGCGTTGCTCAAGATGGAGGAGAGCGGCGCCTGGAAAGAGGCCTTCGACAAGAACCTGGGCCCGGCCGGCATCTCCGCGCCGAACCCGCCGCCGCTGGACAACTGAGCCCGATAGCCGACGGTAGACAGGGCTGCCCGTGGAGATTTTCAGCGAGTATCGGGACCAGATCTTCGAGGCGTTCTGGACGACGATTCAGCTGACGGTGTTCGCGGGCATCGGCGCGCTGGTTCTCGGCACGCTGTTGGCCGCGATGCGGCTCTCACCCGTGCCGATGATGAACTGGCTGGGCACCAGCTACGTCAACGTCGTGCGCAACACTCCGTTGACGCTGATCATCATCTTCTGCTCACTGGGTCTGTCGCAGACGCTGGGCATCACCCTGGCCGGGCGAGATTCGCCGACGTTCATCGAAGACAGCAACTTCCGGCTGGCGGCGCTCGGGTTGACGGTCTACACCGCGGCGTTCGTGTGTGAAACCGTGCGTTCCGGGGTCAACACGGTGCCGCTCGGTCAGGCCGAGGCCGCCAGGTCGCTGGGCCTGACGTTCTCGCAGAACCTGTCCATCGTGCTGCTGCCGCAGGCATTTCGCGCCGTGATCATCCCGCTGGGCTCCGTGCTGATCGCGCTGACCAAGAACACCACGATCGCCTCGGCCATCGGGGTGTTCGAGGCAGCGTTGCTGATGAAGGAGATGATCGAGGACACCGCAGCGGTCATGGTGGTCGGCGGGATCTTCGCGCTCGGGTTCGTGATCCTCACGCTGCCCACCGGCCTGTTCTTCGGCTGGCTGGGCAAACGATTGGCGGTGATCAGGTAGTGAGCGCAGGCTCCTCGGTTCTCTTCGACGCACCCGGCCCTCGCGCGCGGGTACGCAACCGGTTGATCTCCGCGGTGACAGTGGTGGTCGTGCTGCTGATCGCCTGGCTGGTGTTCGGCAAGTTGCAGGAACGCGGGCAGCTCACCGCGGCCAAGTGGGAACCGTTCCTGACCTCGAACCTGTGGACCACCTACGTGCTTCCCGGTGTGAAGGGCACGCTCACCGCGGCAGCGGTGTCGATCGTTCTGGCGTTGGTGCTGGGGTTCGTCCTCGGCGTGGGCCGGCTGTCCGCGCACGCGGGCATCCGCGGGGTGTGCGGGGTGATCGTCGAGTTCTTCCGCGCCGTCCCGGTGCTGATCATGATGATCTTCGCGTATTTCCTCTACGCGGTGTACGCGGTGTTCCCCTCCGGTCAGTTGGCGCTCGCAGGCGTCATCACCGGTCTGACGTTGTACAACGGCGCCGTCATCGCGGAGATCGTGCGCGCCGGGGTCAAGTCCCTTGCCCGGGGGCAGACCGAGGCGGCCTCAGCGCTGGGGCTGACCTGGGGCCAGACCATGCGGGCGATTCTGCTGCCCCAGGCCGTCACATCGATGCTGCCGGTGTTGATCTCGCAGCTGGTGGTGGTGTTGAAGGACACCGCGATCGGTTACCAGATCACGTTCGTGGAAATGGTGCGCCAGGGCACCGCGGTGGGTTCGGCCTACGGCAACTACATCCCCGCCCTCATCGTCATCGCGTTGCTGATGATCTCGTTGAATTTCACGCTGTCCTGGTTCGCGACGTGGCTGGAACGCCGGTTGCGCCAGTCGCGCAGAGGTCGTGAGGACCCGAAAGCCGAAGAGGCGATGGAAGCGGCCGGAGACCAGAGCCGCGGCACGTGATCGGCTCCTCGGCGACGACGCAGATGCATCACATGCTGGCCCTCGAGGTTCTGCCCGAATCTGCGTTGCGCGGCATGGTCGATGCGATGGTGCGGCTCATCGAGGCGGGCGGCGCCGTCGTCATCATGATCGGCGCCGTGGTGGCGACGGTGAAATTCGTGGTGGCGCTGGCCCGGCGCGACATCAACCAGTTCTCGGCGGTTCGGCTCACGCTGGCCCGGTTCCTGGTTCTCGGTCTGGAGTTCCAGTTGGCCGCCGACGTGTTGCGTACCGCGATCTCGCCGTCGTTCGAGGAGATCGGAAAGCTGGCGGCCATCGCCGCGATCAGGACGATTCTGAACTATTTCCTCAACCGGGAGATCGCCCAGGAGCAACACGAGATCGAGTTGGCCAAGTCGCGGCCGCCGCCGGGAGCCGCGGGCTGATGAATGTCCTGGTCGGCGCATCCTGGTGCTTCGGCATCGCCGGCATCGTGGTGGGTGCTGCCGCGCTCGCGGTGTTCCGGCAGCCGTTGCCGGCACTTCGGGTGACCCTCGAGCTGTTCATCGCCGCCGGCCTCCTGCGGCTGAGTGTCGACAACTCGTGGTCGGCGATCGCCGGGGCCGCTGTCGTGATCGCGATCCGCCGCGTGCTCACCCGAAGCCTGACCGCGGACTTCACTCGGCGGTCCGCACCGACGTCGCGGTGATGCCCGCGCCGCGAACGTCAGATCCGCGAGAGGTCAGACGCGGCGCCGTTCGTATTCGTTGGCCAACTCGGTGGTGACGACATCGAGCGCGAGACCCTGGCTGTAACCGCGTCGGGCGAGCATGCCCACGAGCCGGCGGGTGGCCTTGTTCTGCGCGTCGCGGTCGCCGGGCTCTCCCAGCCGCTCACGACGCAATCGGTCACGAACCAACTTCTCAGCGCGATTCCGCTCGGCCCCGGCGTCGATGTCGGCCAACGCGGTGGTGATCACGTCATTGTCCACGCCCTTGTCGCGGAGCTCAGCTGCCAGCGCCCGTTTACTCTTGCCCGAATTCGCCCGCCGCGACCGGACCCACTGTTCAGCGAAGTCCTCGTCGTCAACGAGCCCCACCTCGGACAGTCGCTCGATGACCTCGGTGCTGACATCGTCGGGATAACCGCGTTTGGCGAGCTGACCGGCCAATTCCGCACGCGTTCGAGCGCGGGCGGTGAGCAGGCGCAGGCACACGGCCCGCGCCTGCTCGGCGCGCTTGGCTGGGTTCGCGGGTTCCGCGGGTTCCGCGGGTTCCGCGGGTTCCGCGGGCAGCCGGCTAGAAGTCGACCGGGGCGGGAAGGACGTCATCGCCTGTCTCATCGGTCATCACCGCACCGATACCGAGCTTCTCTTTGATCTTCTTCTCGATCTCGTTGGCGACGTCGACGTTCTCCAGCAGGAAGTTGCGAGCGTTTTCCTTGCCCTGCCCCAGTTGCTCACCCTCGTAGGTGAACCAGGATCCGGACTTGCGGATGAAGCCGTGCTCGACGCCCATGTCGATCAGCGAACCCTCCTTGCTGATCCCCCGCCCGTAGAGGATGTCGAATTCCGCCTGCTTGAACGGCGGGGACACCTTGTTCTTGACGATCTTCGCCCTGGTTCGGTTGCCGACCGCATCGGTGCCGTCCTTGAGGGTCTCGATCCGGCGCACATCGATGCGAACGGACGCGTAGAACTTCAAAGCCTTACCGCCCGTGGTGGTTTCGGGGGAATTGTGCACCATGACGCCATCGACGAAGTAGTTGTGATTACCTTCGACTTCGATGTCGAAGCGATTCATCGACCGGGTGTGCGGCTTGACGTGGACATCGAGGACTCGAGCAGGCACCAGCCGCTGGCCCGGCTCCACGAATTGCGGTGCCACAGTGCCGAGTCCACGGAACCGCGGAAGAAGCTTGTGTTCCATCGACGGAGCCATGTACGGGGCGACGATCTCCTGGAACTTCGCCGTGGCTGCCGTGGAGAACACCAGAACGGCCTTGCCCCGTGTTCCCGCGTAACGCAGTCGGACGTCCAGACCGTGGACATCTCGCAGATAGTCACACAGGCGCTCGCGGGAGCCTTCGCTCATTGCTTCCACACAGATCTCGATCCGGCCGCTGCCACCCTCGGTGCGCTGCTGAAGCCCCTTGGACCGCACTGTGAATCCGCCGTCATCCATGTACCAGACAGCCAGCGCCAGCGGCGTCAACGCCTTGAGATAGTCCTCGGACAGGAATTTCTTGCCGTCCCCGAGATAGACGGCGCGACGCAATTCGCCCAGCTCGGCCAGCGGGGTGAAGTCGGCGAAGCGCGACCCCTTGTCGTTCTCGCGGATCGAGTGCTTGATGTTGCCCAGCAGATCCACCTTCCACTGCAGGTAGTCGACCTGCTTGGCGCCGTGGCCCATCCGGAAGCGCACCCCGTTGCGATCACGCAGATTGGGTGACAGGTTTCCATCACCCATCAGCGAGCCCAGGATCACCTGGAACTGCTGATCGCTGAGCAGATGAGGTTCGGAGACCATGACCCTGTCCCCGGCGATGATGTCTCCCGCCTCCGTCCACCCGGCCGGAGTCCGGATCAGGTGGTTCGGGGTGGCCGCGAACTGGGACTTACCGTTACCGCCGGACTTGGCGACGGTGAACTGCAGGAACTGTTCAGCTGGTCCGTTGTTGAACCAGTTCACCACCTTGCGCGGCACGATCTCGTCACTGACGGGGTCATAGGACATGACCTCGACGTCCATCTTGTTGGTGACGATCTTGCCGATCTTCTCGGTGCTGCCGTCGGCCAATTGCACCCGGGTGCCGTAGGAAAAGCACCCGAACATCACTCCGATCTTCTCGCGAAGCTGGTTGATGAAGATGGCCGTGGTGCCGGAGTTGTTCAGCGCGCCGGTCATCTTCCGCAGCGCCTGGCTCATCAGGCGAGCCTGCAGACCGACGTGGCTGTCCCCCATCTCGCCTTCGATCTCGGCACGGGGCACCAGCGCGGCCACCGAGTCGATGACCAGGATGTCCAGCGCACCGGAACGGATCAGCATGTCGGCGATCTCCAGCGCCTGTTCACCGGTGTCGGGCTGGGAGACCAGCAGCGCATCGGTGTCCACCCCGAGCTTCTTGGCATATTCGGGGTCCAGGGCGTGCTCGGCGTCGATGAACGCGGCGATTCCGCCGGCAGCCTGGGCGTTGGCCACCGCATGCAGCGCAACGGTGGTCTTACCCGAGGACTCGGGACCGTAGATCTCGATGACGCGACCACGGGGCAGCCCGCCGATGCCGAGCGCGACATCGAGTGCGATCGAACCGGTGGGGATGACCGAGATCGGCTGCCGCACCTCCTCGCCGAGCCGCATCACCGAGCCCTTGCCGAAGTTCTTGTCGATCTGCGCGAGCGCCAGTTCCAGGGCTTTCTCGCGATCGGGGGCCTGCTGCGCCATGGTGGGTACCTCTCCGGTAGTCGTTGTGTGACCGGTTCTCGGTCGGTTAGCCGCGACGGTAGATCAGGGCACCGACAAGTCCTGCTGGTAAGTCCTCGACCCTCCTGAGTCGAACGTTCCCCCAGAGTAGACGAACAGGTGTTCGATTCAAGTGGACACGCCGACGGACTACGGTCAGAACATGCCGACCCGCGAAGATGTCCGCATTTGGGCCGAAGGTGAACAGATCGCCGCCTATCTCTATCGGCCGGAGACCGGTGCCACGCCCGGTTCGGGCCGTCCGTGCGTGGTGATGGCACACGGCTTCAGCGCGACCCGCGACGACGGGCTGCCCGCCTACGCCGAGGCGTTCCAGGCCGCGGGTTACTTCGTCGTGTTGTTCGACTATCGCCACTTCGGCGCCTCTACCGGCCAACCGCGCCAGCTGCTCGACATCGGGCGGCAGCACGCCGACTACCACACCGTCGTCGACTGGGCCCGCCGCCTCGAGGGGGTCGACCCCGACCGGATCGTCGTGTGGGGGTCCTCGTTCTCCGGTGGTCACGTGCTCGCCGTCGCTGCCGGCGACCCCCGGATCGCGGCGGTGATCTCCCAAGCACCGTTCACCGACGCGCTGCCCACCCTCCGGGAGGTGCCGCCGCGGACCGCGGCGGCGCTGACTGTGGCGGGAATCCGCGATCAGATCCACGCATGGCGCCGCCGCCCGGCCGTGCTGCGGCCCGCCGTCGGCGATCCCGGCGCCGTGGCCGCGATGACCTCACCCGACGCCAAGGCGGGGTTCGAAGCGATCGTGGGGCCGAACTCGTTGTGGCGTAACGAGTTCGCCGCGCGGCTCATGCTGCGCTTCCCCTTCTACCGGCCGGGCACCAAGACCGCGGGGCTGCGCATGCCGGTGCTGATCTGTGTGTGCGACCGGGACACCGTGACCCCACCCGCATCGACGATCAAGGCGGCCCACCGCGCTCCGTTCGGCGAACTGCGGCACTATCCCTACGGCCATTTCGACATCTACCTCGACCCTCAGGCCAAAGCCGATCAGCTCGCCTTTCTACACCGCGTGTTCAGCAATGTGACCGCCTAGGCCGAGTCACGAGGTTGCTGTCAGAACCTCACCACTGATCCCGCGGGACATCGAAGTCCGCGCACAGCGCCCGCCACACGTCGCGCGGGTCGCTACCGTCTTCGATCGCCTCTGCGGCGGTGCGACCGCCCATGCTGGTCAGCACGTGGTCCACCAGCATCGACGATGCCCGCATCGCACCGAACTGGTCTGTCACCAGCTCGTGGAACTCCGTCAACCGCACGGGGCCAATCTACGCTGCAGCACCCAACGCGTCGTGGCACACCCGAACCGGGTCGGCGACGTGCGCGACGGTCGCGCCCGCCCGACGGGCCGCCTCGCGGTAGCTCGGCGCAGCCAGCACCTCGCGGACCGCCGCCGTCAACGCGTCCACCGTCAACGGCCGGACGAGCTGCGCGCTGCCCTGGCGGACAACACGATTGGCGATCTCCCATTGATCCCCGCCGCCGGGCACCACCACCATGGGCACCCCGGCCAGCAGTGACTTGGCCACGGTGCCGTGGCCACCGCCGCAGATCAGCAGATCCGCCCCGGCCAGGAGTTCGTCCTGGCGCCCGAGGCCGACCACGGCCCACGGCGGCACCGGTCCCACGGGATCGTCGAGCTGGGACACGGCGACACGCGAACCGGGCGGCAGAACCTCGCCGGGCACCAGCACCTCCAACGCCAGTTCGGCCAGACCGCGTGCCCCGGTGGTGGCCGTCGACGGGGCGACCACCACGACCGGGCCTTCTCCGGCGGGCACCCGCAGGACCGCATTCGTCGGTTCGTAATGCAGTGGCCCCACGACGACAGCCTCCGCCGGCCAATCCGGTCGGGGCACCTCCAGCGCCGGCAGCGTGGCGATGAGTCGGCGCACCGGCCCGCGCTCGGCCTCCGGCAAACCGATACCAACCCGCGCCGCCGCCCGCTGGCGTTGTCCGGCGCGCCAGGACCGGGCGCTGAGCGCGCGCAGGAGCGAGTCCCGGAGCCTGCCCCGCAGCCCCACCCCCGGCGCCAGACCGCTACCCACCGGGGGCAACCCCTTCGACGGGCGGTACAGCGGATGGGTGTTCAGCTCGATCCACGGCAGACCCAGCAGATCCGCGGCCAGGCCGCCGCATGTGGTGATCGAATCCGACACCACCACAGCAGGTGAAAGGTCCGCAATGCGCTGCCGGTTGAGCACGGCCATGCGAGCGGCCCGTTGGTGGATCTTCGCCCCGGCATCGCGGTCGTCGTCGGCAGCGGTCGGGTCCAGTCCGTCCAATTCGACGGCCTCGATACCCTCGGCGCGGGCCACGTCGAGCCACCGGGTGCCGGTGAGCAGAGTGGGTTCGTCGCCGGCCGCCCGGAACTTCAGACACAGTGCGAGGGCCGGGAAGGCGTGTCCGGGGTCCGGTCCGGCGACCACGGCGACGCGCATGCGGCTACCCTGCCACACCGTCCGGCATTAGGCTCGGGCGATATGACTGACAACGTCCCGGAACCGACGACCACCAACGTCACCGCGGCGGCCGACAACGCCGAGATCGTGCAGAAGTTCCTGTTCGCCATGGCCCAGGAGGACTTCGACACCGTCGAATCGTTGGCCGCTCCCGACCTGCTCTGGCAGAACGTCGGCCTGCCTTCCCTGCGTGGCCGGGCCCGGATCATGAATCTGCTGCGCCGAGGCCAGGGCCGGATGGGTTTCGCCGTCAAGTTCCACCGGATCGCCCAGGAGGGCAGCACCGTGCTGACCGAGCGCACCGACGCACTGATCTTCGGTCCGGTGCGCCTGCAGTTCTGGGTGTGCGGAACCTTCGAGGTCCACAACGGACAGATCGAGTTGTGGCGGGACTACTTCGACTTCTTCGACATCATGGTCAAGGCCCCGGTGCGGGCGGCGCTGGCTGCGCTCATCCCGTCGAAGCGGGTGTCGTTCTGAGGGCGTTCGCCGCTCACGTGATCGTCGAGCCCCCGAGCGTGCCATCCGGTACGTCGAGGGCGCCCGATAGAAGTGTTCAGGCGCCGCGCAGGCGGCCCAGTTCGTCGAACGCCTGCGCCCAGCCGGTCAACCTGTCTGTCGCCGCGTTGAGCTGCTCACGGTAGCGGCGCTGCGACATCGGCGAACTCGACAGCGACCCCGAGTTCGCCGCCGACACCAATTGCGCAGCCGCCGAGACCATCTCGGTGTACTGGCGGGCACCCCGGTCGAGCTGGGTGGCGAACGCGGCGATCGTCGGCGCCAGATGTGCCCGCGACTGCGGCGCGGCCTTGACCGTCTTCTCCATCGACACCACCTCGGCGGCCGTCGCGGCCATCGTCGCGGCGGTCTGCTCGGCGGCGACCCGCAGTTCGAGCAGATCACCGGCGGGCAACAGCTGACCGCGTTCCATGATCCCGATCAGGGAGAACAACCCGCGCTCGGAGGCGGCCAGCGACGCCATCGACTGACGGGCCGCCGAGCCCCACGGGGGCAACCGTCGCCCCGTGCGGCTTCGCGCGGGAGGGAGAGGCTCTCCACGCAGCCAGCGGTAGCGCAGGAACGCCAGCGTCGCCAGGAACGCGGCGCCCACCGCGATCGGCGACGGAATGAACAGCGCCCACACCGGGGTGCTCCAGGACGCCAGCAGCGCAGTCACCCCGATCCAGAACACCGTGCACACCGAGAAGAACACACCCAGGCGCAGGGCCCACCGCCGCTTGCGCAGCATCTTGGCGCGGGGGTCGGCCGCGGCGTGCAACTTGTCGGCCAGCAGTTCCGACCACTCGGCAGCGGTGTCCACGCCGCGCTGTGTCAGCGACCGCCAGGTGTCTGGTCTGCTGGTCCGGGTGCTCATGACAACGACGTCCTCGAAGTTACTGCGACAGTGGGTTTTCCGGAGTGGGGTTGGGGGTGGCTGACGGCGTGGCCGGGGTCTGGCCGGGCGTGGCGGGGGTAGCGCTCTGGCTGCCCGCGGGCAGCTGCTCGCCCCGCATCGACGCGCGGATCTGTTCGAGCCGCGAGTGTCCCGCCATCTGCACGCTGGCCTGCTGGACCTCCATCATGCGGCCCTGCACCGAGTTCTGGGCGAGCTCAGCGGAGCCCATCGCGTCGGCGTATCGGCGCTCGATCTTGTCGCGAACCTCGTCCAGGCTCGGCGTGGCGCCGGGCGCCGACAGCTCGCTCATCCCCCGCAGCGACGCAGACACCTGCTCCTGCATCTTCGCCTGCTCGAGCTGGCTGAGCAGCTTGGTGCGCTCGGCGATCTTCTGCTGGAGCATCATCGCGTTCTGCTCGACCGCCTTCTTGGCCTGCCCGGCGGCCTGGAGGGCCTGATCATGCAGACCCTTGAGGTCCTCGACACTCTGCTCGGCGGTGACCAGCTGAGCGGCGAACGCCTCCGCGGCGTTGTTGTACTCAGTGGCCTTGGCCGAGTCTCCGGCAGCGACGGCCTGGTCCGCCAACGTCAGCGCTTGGCGGACGTTGACCTGCAGTTTCTCGATGTCGGCCAGCTGCCGGTTCAGTCGCATCTCCAGCTGGCGCTGATTACCGATCACCTGGGCGGCCTGCTGGGTCAGCGCCTGATGCTGACGCTGGGCTTCCTCGATGGCCTGCTGGATCTGCACCTTCGGATCGGCATACTCGTCGACCTTCGAGCTGAACAGCGCCATGAGATAGCGCCACGCCTTGACGAACGGATTGGCCATGGGTTCATTCCGCCTTCGTGTGTGTCGAACTTGCTGACGTGCTGGGACCCAACTTATCGGTTCGGCCCAGATCACCACACCCCTGCACGCCGGAGGGGTCAGGCCACCGCCATCGACGACACATGGGGAATGACGACCTTGGTGCTGACATCGATGCCTGCGGTGCTGGCCTTCTCGACGGCAGCGGCGATCGACTCTTCGTGGGCCATCTCGTCGGCGGCCTCGGTGAGCACCTTCGACAGCGGCACGTCCAGGGCTCCGCAGATGGAGCCGAGCAACTCGCTCGACGGCTCCTTGCGACCCCGCTCCACCTCGGACAGGTAGCCCAGGCTGACCCGAGCAGAGTCGGAGACCTCACGCAGCGTGCGGCCCTGCTCGACTCGGGCGCGGCGCAGCACGTCGCCGATCACCTCGCGCAGCAATGTCGTCATCGCGGTCTCCTCGCCTTGGGGGGTGGGCTCGGTTGCCTCCTTGCCTACCTAGCCCAACGCTCGGTATCGCCCGGATGGTTCCCGACCTGAACACTCGATGTGCAATGACAGGCGCGCTAGCCCCGATCCTGGCCCTCCACCAGCTCACGTAGGCGGCTCAGTGTGGCGCGCACCGCCGCGAACCGGATGTCCCAGCGGGTGCCGTGGAGCACCAGCGCCTCCACCTCGGTGTCCACCGGGCCGGCGATGCCGACGAACACGGTGCCCACCGGATGGCCACCGTGCGGCTCGGGACCGGCCACGCCGGTCACGCCCACTCCCCACGTCGCGCCACAGCGTTGTTGCGCGCCGACGGCCAACGCCCGCGCGGTGGGCTCGGCGACCGGACCGACATCGGCCAGCAGTTCGGGGGCCACCCCGGCCAGGTCGATCTTCGATTCGACGGTGTAGGTGATCAGTCCCCCGCGCAGCACAACGCTGGCTCCGGGCACCCCTGCCAGGGTCGCGGCCACCAACCCCGCGGTCAGTGACTCGGCGGTCGCCACGCTCTGCCGGCGGACAGTCAGGTCGGCGACGAGCGCCCGGGCGTCGTCAGTGACCAGCGGGTCGTCCACGCCAGTCCCTGACCGCCGACACGAAATAGTCCAGGCCGGTGAGCACCGTCAGCACCACCGCCGCGGACATGACCACCCATCCCACCACCAGCCACCCCCCGGACAGCGGCAGCACGAACAGGCCGATCGCCACGGCCTGGACCAGCGTCTTCAACTTGCCTCCCCGGCTCGCGGGGATGACGCCCCGGCGCAGCACCACGAACCGCAGCACCGTCACCGCCAGCTCCCTGGCCAGGATCACTGCGGTCACCCACCACGGCAGGTCGCCGAGCACCGAGAGTCCGATCAGCGCCGCACCGATCAGCGCCTTGTCGGCGATCGGATCGGCCAAGGTGCCGAATTCCGTCACCATGCCGTAGCTGCGGGCCAGCGCGCCGTCGAACCGGTCGGTGATGACCGCCACCGCGAAAACGACGAATGCCACTATCCGCCAGAACGTTTCATGACCGTCCGCGACGAACAACGCCACCAGGAAAACCGGAACCAGCACCATCCTGATGCCGGTGAGCACGTTGGCCAGATTGGCCACGCGCACACGTGGAACCACCGGATCGGTGTGTGGTTGGCCCGGCACTGCCACAGAATACTGGTTGCCCCAACCGATACTCTTCGGTGTGTGAGCGCAGCACCCGCCGAGTCCGACGGTCAGCTCGTCGTGCGGCGGGCACGCACGACCGACGTCCCCGCCATCAAGGCACTCGTCGACATCTACGCCGGGAAGATCCTGCTGGAGAAGAACCTGGTGACGCTGTACGAGTCGGTCCAGGAGTTCTGGGTCGCCGAGCTGCACGGCGAACTGATCGGCTGCGGCGCGCTGCACGTGCTGTGGTCGGATCTGGGCGAGGTACGCACCGTGGCCGTGCATCCCAAGGTGCGGGGCCAGGGAGTCGGGCACGCGCTGGTAGCGCAACTGCTCGCGGTCGCCAAGGAGTTGCACCTGCAGCGGATCTTCGTGCTCACCTTCGAGACCGAGTTCTTCAGCCGTCACGGGTTCGCCGAGATCGACGGCACGCCGGTCACCGCCGAGGTGTACGAGGAGATGTGCCGGTCCTATGACACCGGCGTGGCCGAATTCCTGGATCTGTCGTTCGTCAAGCCCAACATCCTGGGCAACACGCGGATGCTGCTGACCCTCTAGAAGTCGTCCGCCTCGTCCGCGGTGTCCGCGCCGGAAGCATCGCTGCCGCCGCGGATCAGGGCGAGCGTGCCGGCGAGTTCGTCGGGTTTGACGAGTACCTCGCGCGCCTTCGACCCCTCCGAGGGACCCACGATGCCGCGGGTCTCCATCAGGTCCATCAACCGGCCCGCCTTGGCGAAGCCCACCCGCAGCTTGCGCTGCAGCATCGAGGTCGAACCGAACTGCGACGACACCACCAGCTCGACCGCCTGCAGGAAGACATCCATGTCGTCGCCGATGTCGGGATCGACGTCCTTGCGCTCGCCGGCCTTCACCGCGGTGACACCTTCGGTGTACTCGGGTTCGGCCTGCTCTTTGGTCGCCGAGACGACCGCGTGGATCTCCTCGTCGGTGATGAACGCGCCCTGCAGGCGGATCGGCTTGTTGGCGCCCATCGGCAGGAACAGGCCGTCGCCCATGCCGATCAACTTCTCGGCGCCTTGCTGATCCAGGATGACCCGGCTGTCGGTCAGCGACGAGGTGGCGAACGCCAGCCTTGACGGCACGTTGGTCTTGATCAGGCCGGTGACCACGTCGACGGACGGTCGCTGGGTGGCCAATACGAGGTGAATCCCCGCGGCGCGCGCCTTCTGGGTGATGCGCACGATGGCGTCCTCCACGTCGCGCGGCGCGGTCATCATCAGGTCGGCGAGCTCGTCGACGATGGCGACGATGTACGGGTAGGGCTTGTACTCGCGCTGTGACCCCAGTGGTGCGGTGATCTCACCGGAGCGCACCTTGTCGTTGAAGACGTCGATGTGGCGCACCCGGGAGGCCTGCATGTCCTGGTAGCGCTGCTCCATCTCCTCGACCAGCCATGCCAACGCGGCGGCGGCCTTCTTCGGTTCGGTGATGATGGGCGTGATCAGATGCGGAATGCCCTCGTAGGGCGTGAGTTCCACCATCTTCGGGTCGATCAGGATCATCCTGACCTCCTCCGGAGTGGCGCGGGCGAGCAGCGAGACCAGCATCGAGTTGACGAAGCTGGACTTGCCCGAGCCGGTGGAGCCGGCTACCAGCAGGTGCGGCATCTTGGCCAGGTTGGCCGAGATCATCTCGCCCTCAATGTCTTTGCCCAACCCGATGACGAGCGGATGGTGATCGGAGCGGGTGGCCGGATCGGTCAGCACATCGGCCAGCCGCACCATTTCGCGGTCGGTGTTGGGGACCTCGATGCCGACCGCCGACTTGCCCGGGATCGGCGCCAGCATGCGGACACTCTCGGTGGCCACCGCATAGGCGATGTTGCGGTGCAGCGCGGTGATCTTCTCGACCTTGACGCCCGGGCCCAACTCCACCTCGTAGCGCGTGACCGTGGGGCCACGCGTGCAGCCGGTCACCGCGGCGTCGACCTTGAACTGCCGCAGCACCGAGGTGATCGAGTTCTCCATCTGCTCGTTGGCGGCGCTGCGCCGCTTGGGCGGGTCTCCGGCCACGAGCAGGTCGAGCGACGGCAGCGTGTAGGGACCTTCGACGACGCGGTCCAGGGACAGCTTCGCCTCCTTGCGCGGCTTCTTGCGCGCACGGGCGGCCGGCTCAGGAGTGGTCGGCGCATCCGCGATGTCGGGGTCGACCGGGTAGTTGTCCAACGGCGAGCCACCCGGCTTCGGCAGCACCTCGGTGGTCTGGGTGGGCGAAGGCCAGGCCTGGTCTTCGTCGATGCCGTATGCGGCCGGGTCGTCGTAGTAACCGTCGGAGAAATCCTGGGGTGCGCTGCCGTCGGCGGCATCCTGGTCGTCGTACTCGTCGTCATCGTAGTCGTAGTCGTCGCCGAGCCGGGTGGAGAACATCGCCCGCACGGTGGCCGGGACCTCCCGGATGGTCGTACCGGTCACCAGCAGCACCCCGAACAACACGCCGATGAACAGCAGCGGGGCGGCGATCCACGCCGTGAGCCCGTCGGCGAGCGGGCCGCCGATCGCGAATCCGACGAAGCCGCCGGCGTGTTGCCGTGCCGCGGGATCCGACGGCGAACCCGACCACAGGTGCCACAGGCCCAGAGCGGGCACGATGATCATCGCGGTACCCAGGATCAGCCGGGGGCGGGCTTCTGGATCGGGTTCGGAGCGCATCAGCGTGACTCCGAGGACGGCCAGCGCGATCGGGACCAGGACGACCGCGTCGCCGACCAGCACGCGCACGACAGTGTCGAGCCACGCACCGACCGGGCGCGCGGCGTCGAACCACGATCCGGCCGCCACGACCACTGCCAGGCCGAGCAGCGCCAGCGCGATGCCGTCGCGCCGGTGGCCGGGTTCGAGCTCGCGGGCACGGCCGACCGAGCGGGCGGTGCTGCCGGCGCCCTTGGCGAGCATGAGCCAGCCGGCGCGGACGCCGCGGCCCACCGCGGTGCCCGCTGACGAGACGATCGACGGGTCGCGCGGCGCCGGCTTGCGGCGCTGCGCGGCCGGACGCGCGGGCCGCGACCCGCCCCGCGAACCGGCCTTTGACCTGCTCGGACGGGCAGAAGAGCGAGCCGCGGTCTTACTAGCCATGGGTGCAAGCCTAGTCGCAAGGACCTCACATGCACCATCTGCCACACTGGTAACAGATTGGTTTCGATCCCTCGCCGCGGTCCGTCGATCGCGTAATAAAGTGGACAACTGTCCAGCACATGCTCAGCGAGGAGTCCCCATGCCTGTCGTTGTCGTCGCCACCATGACCGCCAAGTCCGATTCCGTGGACAAGGTCCGGCAGGCATGTCAGCAGGCGGTCGAAGCGGTGCATGACGAGCCCGGGTGCCAGCTGTATTCGCTGCATGAAGCCGACGGAACCTTCGTCTTCGTCGAACAGTGGGCGGACGCCGACGCTCTCGGCGAGCACAGCAAGGCGCCGGCCGTCGCCACGCTGTTCGGGACCATCGGCGAACTGCTCGACGGCGCGCCCGACATCAAGATGCTGCAGCCGGTCGTCGCGGGTGATCCCGCCAAGGGCCAACTGCGCCCGTAGTCTTTCCCAGCATGGGCGAGCTCACCGGCAAGGTCGCATTCATCACCGGCGCCGCTCGCGGTCAGGGCCGGGCCCACGCGGTCAAGCTCGCGGCCGCAGGCGCCGACATCATCGCCCTGGACCTGTGCGAGCAGATCGCGTCCGTGCCCTACCCGCTGGCCACGCCTGAGGACATGGATGCCACCGTCAAGCTCGTCGAGGAGACGGGTGCGCGGATCGTGGCTTGTCAGGCCGACGTGCGCGACCGCGACGCCGTCAAGGCCGCGGTTCGCTCCGGGACCGAAGCCCTGGGCGATCGGCTCGACATCGTGATCGCCAACGCCGGCATCGCACCCATGGCGGCCGCGGAGGCCTGGCAGGACGTCATCGACGTCAATCTGACCGGCGTCTATCACACCATCGACGTGGCGATGAAGCCGATGATCAAGTTCGGCAACGGCGGATCCATCGTGCTCACCAGTTCGGTCGCAGGACTCGTCGGCCTGGGGTCGCCGGTCGGCGGCTCGGTGGGCTACGCCGCGGCCAAGCACGGCATCGTGGGCATCATGCGGGTGTATGCGAACTTCCTTGCGCAGTACAGCATCCGGGTCAACTCGGTACACCCGGCCGGCGTGAACACGCCGATGATCGACAACGAGTTCACCCGGTCCTGGCTGGACGGCATCGCTCAGGAGAGCCAGGGCGGGCCGGACATGGGCAACGCACTTCCGGTGCAGGCGCTGGAACCCGAAGACATCGCCAACGCGGCGTTCTGGCTGGTGTCCGACGCGGCCCGCTACGTCACCGGCGTGACGCTGCCGGTCGACGCCGGCTACGTCAACAAGCGCTGATTGCCACAGTGTCCGGCAACCCCGCGGCCCAGACCGCACTCGGCCCCATGGTGCTGGCGGCGATCGAGCACAACGAGTCACCGGGCAGACGCCTCGTCGACGACGATCTGGCCGAGTCGTTCCTGCCCGCGCGGTGGCGTTGGCTGGTCCGGTCGGCACGGACAGGCGCGGTGCGCCGAGCTCTCGCCGCGGCGTCGGAGCGATCGGGTCCCGGACTGTGGGCCAGCATCGCCTGCCGCAAGCGCTACATCGACGAACGGTTGTCAGATCCGCTCAACGACGTCGACACCGTCGTCGTGCTGGGCGCCGGACTGGACACCCGGGCCTGCCGGATCGCCCGCCACAGCGACATGCCGGTGTTCGAGGTCGACCAGCACGTCAACACCGAGCGCAAAGCAGCGGTATTACAGCGAGTGCTCGGCGCCACACCCCCATCGGTGCGGCTCGTCCCGCTGGATTTCGAGACGGAACCGTTGATGCCGGCGCTGCAGGCAGCGGGCTTCCGGCACGGCGATCGCACGTTCTTCATCTGGGAGGGCGTCACCCAGTACCTGCGCCCTGAGGCCGTGCGCAGCACTCTCGACCAGCTCAGAGACGCCGCACCGGGAAGCCGGCTCGTCTTCACCTACATCCGACAAGACTTCGTCGACGGCACCGACCTGCATGGAGCCGAGGCGCTCTATCGCCGATTCCGGCAACGACGGCAGGTGTGGCAGTCGGGCCTGGTCCGCGAAGACGTCGGAGAACTGCTCGACGAGTACGGCTGGCGTCTCGTCGAGCAGGCTGGTCCGAGCTACTTCCGCGACACCTACATCCGTCCCACCGGCCGCACGCTGTCCGCGTCACAGCTCGAGTGGACGGCGCTGGCGGAGCGCTGACGAGGTGGTGCGCCGATGAGGTGGCGCGCCGATCAGGGGCGTGCACACTTTCGGCGACGAGTGGGTACCCCACCGGCAACGGTGGCAGACGACCACCCGCAGAAGGCAGCTTGCCATGACGATGACCACGACGAGGGCAGAGAACGCGTCGGTGTTGATCGCGCGAAAGCGACAACCCGCGGCGATTCACGGAGTCGCCGACCGGCGGTCCGACGGTCAGATCCGTCGCCGCGTCGCGCAGACCGCGACCGTGCTCGTCGCCGACGACGAGCCGCGTATCGCCTCGCTGGTGGCGCGCGGACTCACTGCCCATGGCTTCGCGGTGCGGGTGGTCGCCGACGGCGCCGCGGCACTGTCTGCGGCGCGAAGCGGCCAGGCCGATCTACTGGTCATCGACATCGACCTGCCCCGTCTCGACGGCATCGAGGTGGTGCGGCGTCTGCGCGCCCAGGGCGTCGAATTGCCCGCCCTGATGCTGCGACCGCGCGGCAGCGCCACCGGGGCCGTCGTCGGAATGGAGGGACAGGCCGACGACTACCTGTGCACCCCGTTCCGCTTCGAAGAACTGCTCGCCAAAGTGCGAAGGTGGCTGTCGCCGGCCGGACGGACCCCCGAGCCGACCCAGCTGACCCACGGCGATCTGCGGCTCGATCTGACCGCACGTCGCGCCCATGTCGGTGACTACTTCGTCGACCTGTCGGCCCGTGAATGCGCGCTGGCCGCGAAGTTCCTCCGCCACCCCGGCGAGGTGCTGTCCCGCCAACACCTGCTGAGCACGGTGTGGGGACACGAGCATGCCGCGAGTTCCAACGTCGTCGACGTGTACGTCCGATATCTGCGCAGCAAACTAGGTGCCCGCCGGTTCGTCTCGGTGCGCGGTCTGGGCTACCGGCTCGACCAACCCGCCCGCTGAACCAGCTCGGTCAGCCGATCTCGATCACGGTCGGCACGATCATCGGCTGTCTGCGGTAGGTCTCCCCCACCCACTTGCCGACCGTCCGGCGAACCGCCTGAGCGATCCTGGTCGGGTCGGTGATGTTCTGCGAGGCAAGGTTCTCCAGCTCGGCCTCGACCTTGCGAGCTACCGCCTCGAGTGCCTTGGGGTCCTCCGAGAAGCCGCGAGAATGCAGGTGCGCGGGCGCCGCGGCCTTCCCCGTGCCGCGCCGGACGACCACGGTGACCGCGACGAAACCCGAGGACAGGATGAGCCGCTCCCCCAGTGTGGCATCCCCGACATCGCCGGTGATCAAGCCGTCGACGAACATCTTGCCCACCGACACCGCGCCGGCGATGGTCGCGCGTCCGGCCACCAGGTCCACGCTGACACCGTTCTCGGCGACGACGATGTTGTCGTGCGGCACGCCGGTGCGCGCGGCCAGCGCGGCGTTGGCCCGCAGCATCCGCCAGGTCCCGTGCACGGGCATGACGTTGCGCGGCCGCACGCCGTTGTAGAGGAACGCCAACTCGCCGGCGTAGGCGTGCCCGGAGACGTGGACGCGCGCCTGCTGGTTGGTGACGACGCGGGCGCCGATCTTGGCCAGTGAATCGATCACGCCGTACACGGCTTCCTCGTTGCCCGGGATCAGCGACGAGGACAGGATGATCAGGTCACCGTCCGTCAGCGTGATGCTGCGGTGCTCACCGCGCGACATTCGTGACAGGGCGGCCATCGGCTCGCCCTGGGTGCCGGTGGTGATCAGCACGACACGGTCGGCCGGCATCATCTCAGCGGCGGCGATGTCGAGCACATCCTCGTCGGCGACGTCGAGATAACCCAGCTCCCGGGCGATGCCCATGTTGCGCACCATCGAACGTCCGACGAACGACACGCGCCGTCCCAGTGCCACGGCAGCATCGATGATCTGCTGCACCCGGTAGACGTTGGAAGCGAAGCACGCGACGATGACGCGGCCCTCGGCGCCGCGGATCAACCGGTGCAGCGCCGGGCCGATCTCACTTTCCGACGGTCCGACACCCGGGATGTCGGCGTTCGTGGAGTCACACAGGAACAGGTCCACGCCGGCGTCACCCAGCCGCGACATCCCGGGCAGGTCGGTGGGTCTGCCGTCCAGTGGCATCTGGTCGAGCTTGATGTCCCCGGTGTGCAGCACCGTTCCGGCACCGGTGTGGATCGCGATGGCGAGGCAGCCGGGGATGGAGTGGTTGACGGCGAAGTACTGGCATTCGAACACGCCGTGCTCGGAGCGCTGCCCTTCGGAGACTTCGACCAGGACGGGCTTGATCCGGTGCTCGCGGCACTTTGCCGACACCAGTGCGAGCGTGAACTTCGATCCGACGATCGGAATGTCGGCGCGCAACTTGAGCAGAAACGGGATCGCACCGATGTGGTCTTCGTGCGCGTGGGTGACGACGACCGCCTCGATCTCGTCGAGCCGGCGCTCGATGTGCCGCAGGTCGGGCAGGATCAGGTCGACGCCCGGTTCGTCGTGCGTCGGGAACAAGACGCCGCAGTCGACGATCAACAGTCGTCCCAGATGCTCGAAAACGGTCATGTTGCGACCGATCTCGTTGATGCCGCCCAACGCGGTGACGCGCAGGCCGCCTGGGGCCAGGGGCTCCGGTGGGGTGAACGCTGAATCCACTAGCGGCCCACTACCTCAGCACCGCGGCGGCGCGCATGTCGGCGGCCAGCGCCTCGATCTGTTCGGCGTTGGCGGGCATCTGGGGCAGGCGCGGATCACCGGCCTCGAAGCCCTGTAGTCGCAGACCCTCCTTGGCGAGCGTGACACCGCCGAGGCGCATCTGCGCCCCGCACAGCGGACCCAGTGTGACGCTGATCTTGCGCGCGGTGGCGACGTCGCCGGAGTGGAACGCCGTCATCATCTCCCGCAGCTGACTGGTGGCCACGTGCCCCCACACGCTGACGAACCCGACGGCGCCCATTGCCAGCCACGGCAGATTCAGCGAGTCGTCGCCGGAGTAATACGCCAGCCCGGTCTCGGCGATGATCTGCGCGCCGCCGTGCAGGTCCGCCTTGGCGTCCTTGACCGCGACGATGTTGGGGTGCTGGGCCAGCGCCCGCAGCGTGTCCCACGCGATCGGCACCACTGAGCGCGGCGGGATGTCGTAGAGAACGATCGGCAGATCGGTGCTGTCGGCGACAGCGGTGAAATGGGCCAGCAGCCCGGACTGCGGCGGTCGCGAGTAGTACGGGGTGACCACGAGCAGCCCGTGGGCACCCTCAGCGGCGCACGCCTTGGCCAGGTGCATGCTGTGCGCGGTGTCGTAGCTGCCGGCTCCGGCGATGATGCGGGCCCGGTCACCGACGGCCTCCAGCACCGTGCGCAACAGCGCGATCTTCTCGTCATCGGTGGTCGTCGGGGATTCGCCGGTGGTCCCGGACAACACCAGCCCGTCGCACCCCTGGTCGATCAGATGGGTGGCCAGCCGGGCGGCCGCAGCGGTATCGAGCGTGCCGTCGGGCTTGAACGGAGTAACCATGGCGGTCAGCAACGTGCCCAAACGGGCGGGGGCGTCGAATCCGCTGGTACTCACGGGCAACTAGGTTACCTGCTCAGCCCACGCGCTCACGAATGCCTTTCGGGCTACGCCCCGGTGCCGGCCGGGTCGGCTACGCCGCCGTGTCTGCCGGGTCGGCTACGCCCCGGTGCCGGCCGGGTCGGCTACGCCCCGGTGCCGGCCGGGTCGGCTACGCCCCGGTGCCGGCCGGGTCGGCTACGCCCCGGTGCCGGCCGGGTCGGCTACGCCTCCGTCGCCAGGGGGCTCGTCGCGACCTCGGTGCCATCAGCGAGTTCAGCGATCTCGAAGTCGGAGAAGACCTGCGGCGCGAGATCGATGAGCTGACGCAGACAGGTGATCGCCAAGCGCCGGATCTCCACGTCGGCGTGCTCGCTGGCGCGCATCGCGATGAAGTGCCGCCATGCCCGGTAATTGCCGGTGACCACGATGCGCGACTCGGTGGCGTTCGGCAGCACGGCCCGGGCGGCCTGGCGGGCCTGCTTTCGGCGCAACACCGCGGTCCGCTCACCGGGCTGGTCGGCCATGAACTTGGCCTCCAGACGGGCCAGCAGCTCGGTGTAGGCCGCTCGGCTGGCATCGGCGGCGGCGGACAGGATCTCCACCAGTTCGGGGTCGTCGTCGACACCGGGCGGCGCCACCACCTCGGCCTGGTCGTCAGGCACGTAACGCTGGGACAGCTGCGAGAACGAGAAGTGCCGGTGCCGAACCAGCTCGTGGGTGCACGACCGCGAGATGCCGGTGACGTAGAACGTCACCGAGGCGTGCTCGAGTGCCGCGAAGTGACCGACATCGATGATGTGGCGCAGGTACGAGGCGTTGGTCGCCGTCCGCGGATTGGGCTTCGACCAGCTCTGATAGCAGGCTCGCCCAGCGAACTCGACCAGCGCCGGGCCCCCGTCGGCATCGGTCTCCCAGGGGACGTCGGGCGGCGGGCAGAATTCCGTTCTGGCGATCAGCTGCACCCGCAGCGGCGCGATCTCGGCCACGGCGTGAGCCTAACGCCATCACCCCACCAGCCTTCGTCGAGACTGCATCAGCGGCGGGGTGCACTCGCACTTCGCCGCCATGAGCGCAGCGCCAACAAAGGTTAGGGTGATCCATGGCCGCCCCCCACCTCGCCGCCCGCCTGCTCGATGTGATCGAAGACGACATCCTGCCGCTGACGGAGCGCGGGGTGGCCGCGGGTAACAAGGTGTTCGGCGCGGCCCTGCTCGCCAAGACCGACCTGTCGGTGGTCATCGCCGGAACCAACGACGAGACCGCCAACCCGCTGTGGCATGGCGAGGTGAACACCCTCAGGCAGTTCTACGAGTTGCCGCAGCGCCCGGCCACCGAAGATCTGCTGTTCCTGAGCACCCATGAACCGTGCACGTTGTGCATGTCGGCGATCACCTGGGCCGGGTTCGACAACTACCACTACTTCTACAGCCACGAGGACTCGCGGGACAGCTTCGCCATCCCGCACGACCTGAAGATCCTCAAGGAGCTGTTCGGCCTCGACCCAGGTGGTTACCGCCGCAGCAACGAGTTCTGGACCGCCTACGCGATCGGCGACCTGATCGACGCGCAACCCGAGCCGCAGCGACAGAGGTTGCTCTCCCAGCGCGACCGCATCCGCGGCCGCTATGACGCACTGTCCCGTCGCTATCAGCAGCACAAGGGCGACAACGAGATTCCGCTCAGCTAGCCGTCGCCTTCGGACTGCTCCAGCGGGCAGTGCTCGACGCGATCGCCGCCGGCGCGCTTGGCGGTGTACATCGCCGAATCGGCCATCCTGATCAGGCGGTCGACGAACTCCGACGCCACCACCGCTACGTGCGGGTCCATGACCGCAGAGCAGGTGCCCAGACTGGCGGTGACGCCGAACGGTGTCGAGGCGATGCCCTGCCGGATGCGTTCGACGATCGCGCGGTGACGGGCGACGAACTGGGTGTCGGCGATGACGAATTCTTCGCCGCCCAGACGTGCGATCGCGGCGCCGGCGTCGCAGCTCTCCCTCAGCACGGCCGCGACACTGACCAACGCCTGATCCCCGACCGCATGCCCCTGGGAGTCGTTGAGCCGCTTGAAGTTGTCGAGGTCCACCATCGTCACGTTCAACCGCCTGCGCAGGCTCGGCGGCTGTGCCGCGATGAGCTCTGCGACGGCATTGGAGAAGGAACGCCGGTTCAGCAGCCCGGTGAGCGGGTCACGGTCGGAGTTGCGCAGATCGATACGCAGCGAATGCACCAAAGAGAAGATCCCGAAAGGGATTCCGACGTTCAGCGCCGTCACGATCAGCGCCGCAGCCACCGTCAGCGCCACATCGCCGGTCTCGACCACCAACCGGGCCGCGGCGACGACAGCACACGCCATGCCCAGGGCGAGATTGGCCAGCACATGGCCGACCGCGTGGAAATACGCCAGGAATCCGCCGATCACCGCGAACACAGTGCAGCCCATCAACGCGCCGTAGGCGTTGGACAGCGACAGGCACGTCGCGGCGATACACGCGCTGCAGATGATGTTGTAGGCCACCGAACCTCGTCGGCTCGGCCAGGTGAACAACCACACCAGTGACGCGCTGCCTGCTGCGGCCGCCGCGGCCACCGCAATCCATCTGGCCAGCGGGGTGTCCGGCCCCACCGGACTGCCCAGCATGACCAACGGCACCGCCGCCAGGCAGATGGTGAAGACGAAGGTTGCGATCCGCCACTGCGTCTGCAGTCCGCGGTCCAGCAGGTATGCACCGAACCAGTCGAACTGGTCGGCCTCCCGCCACACCGTCGCCATGCCGGACCGGTGGGTACGCTACTGCGGGTTCGCGGCGACGAACTGGACGACGGCCTCCGCGAGTTCGACGCCCTTGTCCTCCTGAAGGAAGTGCCCGGCCTCGGTGATGGTCACGTGCGTCTGACCCTCGGCGCCCGGGATCTGCTTGCGTAACAACGGCTCCGCAGCCCGGGTGATCGGATCGGAGTCGGAGAACGCGCACAGGAACGGCTTGTCGAATGTCCGGAGGACCTCCCACGCGGCCCGGTTTGCCGCGGAGGCCGGGTCGTCAGGTCGCGTCGGCACCAGCATCGGGAACTGGCGCGCACCGGCCTTGAAGGATTCGTCGGGAAACGGCGCGTCGTAGGCCGCGGCCACCTCGGGTGTGAGCTTTCCGACGCAGGCACCCCCGATGATCTTGCCGACCGGGAAGTCCGGTGACTCCTGGCTGAACTGCCGCCAGGCCAGGAAGGCCTCTCCCGGATCGAGGTCACCGGTGGGCAGCACGGTGTTGGCCGCCACGACGCGGGCGAACCGCTCGGGGTGTTCGCCGACCAGCCGCAAGCCGATGAGCCCACCCCAGTCCTGGCACACCAGCGTGATGTCGGTCAGTCCGATCGCTTCGATGGCTGACCAGGTCCAGTCGACGTGTGCCTGGTAGGTGTAGTCCTCACGCCGGGTCGGCTTGTCGCTGCGGCCGAATCCGACGAGGTCGATGGCCACCGCCCGCAACCCGGCTCGGGTCAGAACCGGGATCATCCGCCGGTACAGATAGCTCCACGACGGCTCGCCGTGGAGCAGCAGCACGACCTCTCCGTCCGGCGGCCCTTCGTCCAGGTAGTGCATCCGCAGCCCGTCGACGTCGACGTAGTGCGGCGCGAACGGATAATCCGGCAGGTCGGCGAATCGCTCATCGGGCGTGCGGAGGAAGTCCACGGTTCGGCTCCTTTGCTGAGGCAACGAATACGCTACTCGGTTCCAGCGGGCTGTCCCACCGCACGTAACAGCGCCGGCGCCAGGTCACCGCGCGCTGCGACGGTCACCGCGTCCAGCCCGAGCCAACCGGCCATCGCGGACAGCTCGCGTGCCATCGGGCCGGCCACCCGCGCGGCCTCACATCCGTCCTCGACGAACGCACCGAGCACCATCAGCGCACCTGCCGCCCTGTCGGCCTTGAGGTCGACGCGGCCCACCATCTTGCCGTCGAGCAGGAACGGCCACACGTAGTAGCCGTAGCGCCTCTTCGGAGCGGGCGTGTAGATCTCGATGCGGTAGTGGAACCCATCGAAGAGGCGCTCGACGCGGGGCCGGAAGAAGATCAGCGGGTCGAACGGGCACAGCAGCGCCGTGCCTCTGTCCTGGCGGGGGATCACCTGACCGACACGCAGGTAGGCAGGCGCGCTCCATCCCTCGACATCGACGCGCTCGAGGTACCCGGCGCCGACCAGATCGGCCAGCGCTGGCTTGACCTGCGCGGCAGCCAGCCGGAAGTAGTCGCGGATGTCGGCTTCGGTGCCCACCCCGAGAGCCGAGGCCGCCCGCAGGCACAGTTCCCGCACCGCGTCGGCCTCGTCCACCTGCCGGTTCAGCACCGCGGCAGGCAGCACCCGCTCGGTGAGTTCGTAGTGCCGGGCGAACCCGATCCGCGTCGCGGTTGTCAGCGCCCCCGACGACCACAGCGCCTCGGCCACCCACTTCGTCTCACTGCGATCCCACCACGGCCCCTTGCGGCCACGCGGTTCGGACTCCAGATACGCCTCGATCTGGCCCGCGGTACACGGACCCAGTTCGGCGACGGCGGCCAGCACTTCCTCGGCGAGCCGCGCGTTCTTCTTGACGATGTCGGTCCCCCACCGACCGTGGCGGTACTGCCGCATCCGCCATCGCAGCAGGGGCCAGTCCTCCACCGCCATCAGCGCGGCCTCGTGCGCCCAGTATTCGATCAGCAACCGCGGCGACCGCTCCGAGTGACTCCAGGCGGCCCGGTCCAGCACGTCGCGATCGTAGGGGCCGAGTCGGCTGAACACCGGCGCGTAGTGAGCCCGCACCGCCACCGACACCGAGTCCAGCTGCAGCACCTGCAGCCGAGCGATCAGGCGCTTGAGGTGTGCCCGGGTCACCGGTCCGCGGGGAGCGGGTTCATGAAAGCCCTGCGCCGCCATCGCCACCCGCCGCGCCTGCGCGGCGGACAGCGTCGTCACGCGCGGATGTAGGTGTAGTACCGGTACCGCAGACCCGACGAACTGTCCTGCCAGTCGCCCGCGGTACCGAACCATGCCTCGTCAAGCAGTGGGGCGAGCACGTCGTCGTCCTCACGGTGGATGTCGATGTCGACCTCGGTGACCTCACACCGGCCGGCCAGCGGCAACGCCAACCCGTAGACCTGGGAACCCCCGATAACCCACGCGTCGTCGAGCGGGGCGTCCTCGAGGCTGCTGACCACTTCTGCTCCGTCTGCCACGTAGTCAGCATGCCGGGTGAGTACGACATTCCGGCGCCCCGGCAGCGGCCGGAAGCGCGCAGGCAACGACTCCCAGGTGGTCCTGCCCATGATGACGGTGTGGCCCATGGTCAGCTCCTTGAAGCGAGCCATGTCTTCCGGGACGTGCCAGGGGATGGAGTTGCCACGCCCGATCACCCCGGATGACGACTGCGCCCAGATCAGCGTGACGTCACTCATACGGCGACGGGCGCCTTGATCGCCGGGTGCGGGTCGTAGTTGATGATGTCAACGTCCTCGTAGGTGTAGTCGAAGATCGAATCTCGCGGCGCGAGAACGAGTTCCGGATAGGGCCGCGGCTCGCGGGTCAGCTGCTCGGCGACCTGCTCGCGGTGATTGTCGTAGATGTGGCAGTCTCCTCCGGTCCAGATGAACTCGCCGACGCTGAGGCCGGCCTGTGCCGCCATCATGTGGGTCAGCAGGGCGTAGCTGGCAATGTTGAACGGCACTCCCAGGAACAGGTCGGCGCTGCGCTGGTACAGCTGACAGCTCAAGCGGCCGTCGGCCACGTAGAACTGGAAGAAGGCGTGGCACGGGGGCAGCGCCATCTGGGCGATCTCGCCGACATTCCACGCCGAGACGATGTTGCGCCGTGAGTCCGGATCGGATCTGAGCAACTGCAGCGCGGCACTGATCTGATCGATGTGCTCCCCGGACGGCGTGGGCCACGACCGCCACTGGACACCATAGATCGGACCGAGATCACCGGTGGGAGAAGCCCATTCGTCCCAAATCGTGACACCGCGCTCCTGCAGCCACCGCACGTTGGAGTCGCCGCGCAGGAACCACAGCAACTCATAGACGATCGACTTGGTGTGCACCTTCTTCGTGGTGATCAGCGGGAAGCCCGCGGTGAGGTCGAAGCGCATCTGATGGCCGAAGACGCTGCGGGTACCTGTGCCGGTGCGATCCGCCTTCGGCGTCCCCGACTCGAGCACCAGACGCAACAGATCTTCGTAGGGGGTGGCGATCGGCACGTGCCCTAGCTTACGTGGACCACCCGGGAGTAGAACGGAACCCATGCCGAGCATCTCCGACACCGTCACCACGGCGGACGGCGCCTGCCCCGTCACACTGCACACCCCGGACGGAGAGGGCCCCTGGCCCGCAGTGGTGATGTACCCGGACGCCGGAGGGGCGCGCCCGACGTTCCGGGCGATGGCCGACAACCTCGCCGGGTACGGCTACGCGGTGCTCGTCCCTGACGTGTACTACCGGGAAGGAGACTGGGCGCCGTTCTCGATGGCGACGGTGTTCTCCGACGACGCCGAACGCAAGCGGCTGTTCGCGATGATCTCTTCGGTGACGCCCGAGCGCATGACCACCGACGCCGACGCGTTCTTCGACTACCTCGACGCGCGCGCCGAGGTGCGCGACCAGGCCTTCGGCACCACCGGATACTGCATGGGCGGTCGAACATCACTGATGGTGGCGGGCCGGTTGCCCAAACGGGTCGCCGCAGCGATGTCCTTCCACGGCGGCGGCCTGGTCGCCGACGATCCCGCCAGCCCCCATCTGCTCGCCGACCGTATCCAGGCCGCCGTCTACGTCGGCGCCGCCCAGGACGACCGGTCGTTCACCACAGAGGACGGTGAAACTCTGGACAAGGCCCTGACCGCGGCCGGGGTGCGGCACACGATCGAGTGGTACCCGGCATTGCACGGTTTCGCGGTCCCCGACAACGCGCCGTACGACGAGGCGGCGGCTCAGCGCCACTGGGAGGCGACCCAGAGGTTCTTCGCCGCCCATCTGGGCTGACCGGCTATCCGTGTCGGCCCGTCTTGCCGGTCCGCGCGAATGCATTGCGGACATCGCGCACGATGTAACCGAGCACGGCAATGTTCACCGCGATGAGCACGATGAACATCAGCAACCAGTTGGTGCGGGCATGGTCCACGTGCCACCAGATGATGGTGAACAGCACGGTGGTGACGAGGATCAGCACGTCTTTCCAACCGCCGAAGCCGGTGTAGCGCGACGCGGCTTCTCGCAGCTCCCGGCTCTTGTCCGTCGCATCGATGAGGCTGTCGATGCGCTGATCGATGCTGCGCTGCAGCCGGGCACGCCGCTCGACTTGCTCTGCGGGGATGCGGTCGAGCAGGTCGAGATCCTTGGTGATGATCGCTCGGATGTCGGGCGGCTTGATGTTCCCCGCGGCTGCGCCGAGCAGCGCGCCTCCGGCGATAGGCGCTCCGGCGAGTGCGATTTCGGCGAGACCGGGCATGAGACTCCTTGGTCGAGCGGTCAGCGAAACTGCGTGGCGCCGACGACCCCGGCGATGGTGACGAGCACGACCGCGCCAAGGAGCAATGTACCGAGCCAGGTGCGGAAGACTTCCGGATCGCCCTGCGCACAGCTTTGGCGGACTGAGCGCTGTCAACCCATCAGATGCGCCGCGACGGTCCCCCCCAGGTTCCAGCACGCTTCGAGGTCGTCCTTGCTCGGCTTGCCCGCAACCACGACGGTGTCGGATGCCTTGACCCACCCCAGACCTGCGGTGATGCCGTCGACAGCCCGTTGCGCACCCTCGGTTCCCTCATTGCCGTGCAGCCAGAGCCCGAACGGGCGCCCCTGTGTGGCATCGAGGATCTGGTAGTACGACGTGTCGAATGCGTGCTTGAGCGCACCGCTGATGTAGCCGAGGTTGGCCGGCGTGCCGAGAACGTAGCCGTCGGCGTCGAGCATCTCGGCCGCCGCGACCGTCAGTGCCGGGCGCCGGAGCACCTCGACCCCCTCGATCTCGGGATCGGTCGCTCCGGCGACAACAGCCTCGAGCATCTCCTGACAGTGTGGCGACGGCGTGTGGTGAATGATCAGCAGACGGGCCATCAGGTAGAACTCCGCTCCTCCATGTGCACGGCCTTCTTCATGGTTTCGCGAGCACGCGGGCGGTCGCCGGCATAGTCGTACGCACGTGCCAATCGATACCAGCGGCGCCAATTGTCCGGGTCGGCCTCGAGTTCGGCGCGCACCGTCGCAAACAGTGCGTCCGCGGCGTCGCGCTGGATGCGGCCCGACGGCATTCTCGGGAGGGCGCTGACGTCGAGTTCGAGCCCTTCGTCCCGGATGATCCGGCCCAGGCGCTGGTGGGCGAGACCGGCGCGCAGTGTCGCAACCAGGACCCACAAGCCGATGAACGGCAGGATCATCAGGGCCAGTCCCAGCCCGACGGCGGCGGCTTCCCCCGAGGAGATGAACGCCCACGCGATGCGCCACAACAGGAAGAAATAGGCGATGAGCGCGACGCACATGAAGCCGATCAGCAGCTGGATCCGCACCGCGCGTCCGCCCTCGCTCATGACAAATCGAGCAGCGGTTCGATACCGACCGTGAGGCCGGGGAACTCTTGGATCCGGCGGACCGCCAGTAGGACGCCGGGAACGAACGAGGTGCGGTCGATGCTGTCGTGCCGGATCGTCAGCGTCTCACCCTGAGTACCGAACAGCACCTCTTGGTGGGCGACGAGACCGGCCAGCCGGACGGAATGGACGGGGACACCATCGACGTCGGCGCCCCGGGCCCCGTCGAGCCCGGTACTCGTCGCGTCGGGGTTGGGCGGCAGCTCATTTCGCGCTTCGGCGATCAGCTTGGCGGTCCGCACTGCGGTCCCGGACGGAGCATCGGCCTTGTACGGATGGTGCAGTTCGATGACCTCGACCGACTCGAAGAACCGCGCGGCCTGGGCGGCGAAGTGCATCGACAGCACCGCACCGATAGCGAAGTTCGGGGCGATGAGCACGCAGGCGTCGGGCTTGTCGGCCACCCATCGGCGCACCTGGTCCAACCGTTCATCGGTGAACCCGGTGGTGCCGACCACGGCGTGAACGCCGTTGTCGATGCAGAACTTCAGATTGTCCATCACCACACTGGGATGGGTGAAATCGATGACGACCTCGGTGTTCGTCTCCGTGAGCGCCTCGAGCGGGTCGCCGGCGTCGACGCCGGTGGTGAACGTCAGATCTTCCGCACTCTCGACTCCGGCCACCATGGCGGCGCCGACCTTGCCCTTGGCGCCCAGCACTCCGACTCGCATGGTTCAACCCTAACGTCCGCAGTCGGCTCCGCTCGGGGTGACCTCTGAAACCTCTTTTGTCACTGTGGTTTCTGTGGTCACATCCGCGGGCGGATCTGTCGGGGTGTCGAACTAGTGTGCGGCTCCTCAGGTTC
>NZ_BLTG01000040.1 GCF_017312405.1 Mycobacterium sp. PO1 | reverse complement strand
CATCGGCAACCTGCTCTCCGCCGCGCAGCGCGCCGGAGAGCAGGTTGCCGATGAGGATGCCGCCGATCACCGCGCCGGTCTGGCCGCCTCCACCGCCGCGTCCGTACGGACCGCCGAAGTGTTGCTGCGCCGCAGTGACGTCGGCGTTGGCCAGCGACTGCGCCTGGGCCGCCAACCTGGCCGCGCCGTTGGCGTGCGCAATGGCCTCGCTCAGGTTGGTGTCGCGCTTGTCCTGCGCCGCCTGCAGCAGACGCACCGCCTCGGCCAACCGGGTCCGGGCCTCGGGGCCGATGGCCCCGCGGCGGGTGTCGATGTAGTCCGACACCCCGCGGACCCGCGACTGGGCGTTGAACAGCGCCTGGTCGAAGGTGCGGCTGAGACGCTCGGTCGTCTCACGTTGCTCCGCGACCTCCTCGAGCAGGCGGTCCAGCTCGGCGTCGGCCTGGGTCAGCCGGGTGAAGGCACCCAGCGGGTCGGCGTTGCCGTCACTCTGGGCGTGCGAGACCGCCTGTACCGCAGCGTCTCTGGCATCGCTCAGTTCGGTGGCGACCGCGACGTTGCCCTGTGCCAGCTGGGCGCCGGCCTGGTTGATCCCACTCTGCACGTCGGCGATGAGGGCCGGCAGGCCGGTCACGGCGCGATTGATGTCCGTCGACGCGCTGTCCACCGCGTCCAGGAGCGTACGAGCCTGGCCGAGCGCGGCTTCGGCGGCGTGGATGGCGTCGACCAGCCCGCCCTGCCGGTCGGCGGGTCGCGCCACCAGCTCGCGCGCGGTGCTGATGTTCTGGTCGGCGAACGCCAGGCGCTCCCTGGCCTCGTCGACGTTGTCGGCCACCGAGACCAGCGCGGACTCGGCGAACTGCGTGCTCAGCTGACCCAGCGTCTGTTCCGCTGGGGCGGTCCGCGCCGTCAGGTCGACCATCTGCCGGGTCATGATGTCCAGCCGACTCGGTGCGTTGATCACCAGGTCACGCATCTGGGCGAACGCCTCACGCTGGGCTTCGAGCTCCCGGTCGGCCTTGGCGGCGGCGACGATGACGCGGGTGAGCAGATCACGACGCTGCGCCGGGGTCTCGGGTACCGCGTCGTCGAGGATGTGCCGGACGTTGAGCGCCTGGGCCAGCGTGGTGCGCGCGTTGGTCACCGCGCGGGTGAACGGCTCGGTGTCCCGCTCGCCGAATTCCTCGACGGCCAGGGTCAACTCGCCTTCGCTGGTACGCACCTCGTTGTCGACGTCGACGACGATCTTGCGGGACAGATCGTCGAGCGCGTCGAGGGGCACCGCGGCCAGCGCGGCGGGATCCGCCGGGTCGACCCGCTGCGCCGCGGCGAATTCGGCCTCCCGCCGTTGGCGCCGCCGGCGACGCTGCCACAGCACGAGGATCGCCAGTGCCAGCCCGATCACCGCCAGAGCGACGAGTACCCCGACCCAGCTGACCGAGCCCCCACCGCCGGAACCACCACCGGCCAGGCCCTCGGCTGCGGCGACCGCGGCGCCGGCCCAGTCCCCGGTGCGCAGCAGCGGCTCGACGTCGTCGCGGCGGATCTGGTCGACGTCGACACCGCGCACCGCGTCGGTGGGCGCGAGCAAGGCGTAGGCGCGGTCGACCGTCGCCACCGCCAGAATCGCGTCCTGGCTGCCCAGATCGCTGCGGCGGTACGTGGTTTGCGCCCACGACTGGGCGTCCTGGCCGGAGAAGTCCTCGACGAACACCACCCACAGCCGGATGCGCTTGTCGTTGTAGAGCCGGTCGATCGCCTGCTGCACCTCGCTCTGTCCTGCGGCGTCCAGCGCTCCGGCGTTGTCGGTCAGATAAGTCGGCAGCCGGAACGGCGGTTCGGCCACGGCGGCCGGGGAGGTGAGCAGAGCGGTGAGCAGACCGACGAGCAGCACGGTCAGCAGGCGGGCGAGACGCATGGGGCCAATCTAGTGCCGCCGACACCTCAGCAGCGATGACAAGGTCAATGGCCTGGCAGACTGTCCGGCGGTGGCTACAGATCTGTCTCGCCGGGACGCCCGGGACCCTTACGTCGAGTTCGACCATCAGCGGCTGGTGGTCGAGCGGCCCAAGGGTGCCGCGCTGCCGGGTACCGACACCGAGCACCGCACCGATTTCGCCCGGGACCGGGCCCGGGTGCTGCACTCGGCCGCGTTTCGGCGCCTGGCGGACAAGACCCAGGTGGTCGGCCCCCGGCAGAGTGAGACGCCGCGCACCCGGCTCACCCACTCATTGGAGGTCGCGCAGATCGGCCGGGGTATGGCGGTCGGGTTGGGTGCCGACCCCGACCTGGTCGACCTGGCCGGGCTGGCACACGACATCGGTCACCCGCCCTACGGGCACAACGGTGAGCGGGCGCTCAACGAGATCGCCGAGATCTGCGGCGGTTTCGAGGGCAATGCGCAGAACTTTCGCATCCTGACCCGGCTGGAGCCGAAAGTCCTTGACAGCGAAGAACGCAGCGCGGGGCTGAACCTGACCAGGGCCGCGCTGGACGCGGTGACGAAGTACCCCTGGTACCGGCCTGTCGAGGGTGGGAAGTTCGGGTTCTACGCCGACGACGCCGAGGTCGCGGCCTGGGTGCGCGGCGACGCGCCGGATCGCAGGCCGTGCCTGGAGGCCCAGATCATGGACTGGGCCGACGACGTGGCCTACTCGGTGCACGACGTCGAGGACGGGGTGATCTCCGGGCGTATCGATCTCCGGGTGCTGGCCGACGACGACGCGGTCGGCGCGCTGGGCCGGCTCGGGCAGTCCCACGGCATGGGCGGCGGTCTGGCCGCCGCCGACCTCGTGGAGGCCGCCGAGCGCCTGTCGCGACTGCCGGCGGTGGCCGCGGTCGGCAAGTACGACGGCACGCTGGCGGCCTCGGTTGCGTTGAAGACGCTGACCAGCGAGCTGGTCGGCAGATTCGCGTCCTCGGCCATCGCGGCGACCCGCAACGTCGCCGGCGCGGGTCGGCTGGTGCGCTACCACGCCGACCTGGAGGTACCGACCGTGGTGCGCGCCGAGGTGGCGGTGCTGAAGATCCTGGCGCTGCAGTTCATCATGTCCGATCCCCGGCATCTCGATCTGCAGGCCCGTCAGCGGGATCGGATCGCCGCGGCGGTGCAGTTCGTGCGGTCCGGGGCGCCGGCAACCCTGGATCCGTTGTTCGCCCCCGACTACCACGCCGCCGCCGACGACGCCGGCCGGTTGCGGGTGGTGATCGACCAGGTCGCGTCGTTCACCGAAGGGCGCCTGGAACGGCTGGAACCCGCGTAGTCACACCCGCGCGGACCTCTAGACTGGCCGGGTGGCGGGCGACGTGACTCGGAATCGGGGCAGGATCCCCGACCGCGACATCGCCGCCATCCGTGAGCGGGTCAACATCGAGGACGTGGTCGGCGACTACGTGCAGTTGCGCCGGGCCGGCGCCGATTCACTCAAGGGGTTGTGCCCCTTCCACGACGAGAAGTCGCCGTCGTTCCACGTCCGGCCCAACCACGGGCACTTCCACTGCTTCGGGTGCGGTGAGGGCGGCGACGTGTACGCGTTCCTCCAGAAGATCGAACACGTCACGTTCGTCGAGGCCGTCGAGCTGCTCGCCGACCGCGTCGGCTACACCGTCACCTACTCGGGCGGCTCGACCACCAACGTCCAGCGGGACCGGGGCAGCCGCAGCCGGTTGCTGGCCGCCAACGCGGCGGCGCAGGAGTTCTACGCCCAGGCCTTGGCCTCCGAGGAGGCCGCCCCGGCCCGGCAGTACTTGATCGACCGCAACTTCGACGCCGAGGCGGCGGCGCGGTTCGGCTGCGGCTTCGCCCCGTCGGGGTGGGACTCGCTGACCAAGCACCTGCTGCGCAAGGGTTTCGAATTCAAGGAGCTCGAAGCGGCCGGATTGTCCCGGGAGGGGCGGCGCGGCCCGATGGATCGCTTTCATCGCCGGCTGTTGTGGCCGATCCGGGCGGGCGGCGGCGAGGTCATCGGCTTCGGGGCCCGGCGGATCTTCGACGACGACCCGATGGAAGCCAAGTACGTCAACACCCCCGAGACCGTCCTGTACAAGAAGTCCGCGGTGCTGTTCGGCCTCGATCTGGCCAAACGCGACATCGCCAAGTCCCACCGTGCGGTGGTCGTCGAGGGCTACACCGACGTCATGGCGATGCACCTGTCCGGTGAGACGACGGCTGTCGCCTCCTGCGGCACGGCGTTCGGCGACGGGCACCTGGCGCTGCTGCGGCGGCTGATGATGGACGACAACTGGTACCGCGGCGAGTTGATCTTCGTCTTCGACGGCGACTCGGCCGGACAGGCCGCCGCGCTCAAGGCGTTCGACGGCGACCAGCAGGTGGCGGGCAAGTCGTTCGTCGCGATCGCCGCCGACGGTATGGACCCCTGTGACCTGCGTCTGAAGACCGGCGACCACGCGTTGCGTGATCTGGTGGCGCGCCGCATCCCGATGTTCGAGTTCGCCATCCGCAGTCTGATCCCGTCCGACGACGTCCTGGACGACGACCCGCAGGCGCAGGTCGACGCACTGCGACGCAGCGTGCCGCTGGTCGCTCGGATCAGGGACTACGCGCTGCGCGACGAGTACGCCCGGCGGCTGGCGGGCTGGACGGGATGGCGTGACGAGGGACAGGTGCTGGCTCGGGTGCGCGAGGAGGCCGGAAAGCGCGGTATGCCCGACCGGGCGCGCCGCCGCGGTGCCCCTGCCGAGGACCGTCGCCAGCCGGCGGAGCAGCGCGCACCGGTCGACCCGGCGGCGGCGCGCCCGGACCCCGCTGACCCGACGCTGTGGCCGCAGCGGGAGGCGTTGAAGTCGGCGCTGCAGTATCCGGCGCTGGCCGGGCCGGTGTTCGACTCGCTGGCCGCCGAGAGCTTCACCCACCCGGGTTACGCGGCGGTGCGGGCGGCGATCGAGTCCGCCGGCGGCACGTCGTCGGGGATGACCGGCGCCCACTGGATCGAGGTGGTGGGCCAGCAGGTGTCCACGCCGATGGCGGTGAACCTGGTCAGCGAGCTCAGCGTCGAGGCCATCAACGCCGATGACGAGCAGCTGCCGCGCTACATCGGCGGGGTGCTGGCCCGGCTGCAGGAGGTGTGGATCGGCCGCCAGATCGCCGAGGTGAAGTCCAAGTTGCAGCGGATGTCACCGGTGGAGCAGGGCGATGAGTATCACGCCCTGTTCGGCGACCTGGTGGCGATGGAGGCCTACCGCCGCAGCCTGCTCGAACAGGCCAGCGGTAACGACCTGACTGCATGACAGCGATACCCGGGTTATGGTTGTGGCTGCAATCCGTCGGGGAGAAGGCGAGCTCGTGATGCTGGTGGACACCATTCGGACCAACAAGATGCGGTTGATCGCGGGCGCCTGCGCGGCTGCAGCGGTCGCTGTGCCGCTCTATTCCGCCCTGACCAGCCCCGAAGCCGCCACCGACGTGACCGCCGGCCCCGCCTGCCTGGCCTGGTTCGGCAACAAGGAGGACGGCAACTGCCTGTCCTACTCCAACGGCAGCGGCGTCAGCATCGGCAGCCCGGCGATCGGGTTCGGCGAGGACGGCTTCGGATTCTCCGTCGGTCCGCTGCTGCCGGGCACCACCATCAGCCAGCCCATCGGCTAGCGCTCCCCGCTTCTTTTCGTCGACTCCGGCCCGATCACCTCGGTGCCGGGGTCGATCGGTGTGAGCTCCACCAACGCCGGGTCGGGTGACACCCGCTCGGCGATCTTGCGTCGCCCCGCGTCGATCACGGATTTGGCGGCCGGGCTGCCGGTGACTGCGCGATACGTGCCTGCGAGCTGCTCGTAGCGCTGTCTGCCGGCCTTGGTGCCCAGCACATAGCCGACAGCCAGAACGGCGACATACCCGATCACAGGGCTCCTCCAGAGGTCTCTCGCGGCACGGTGCGTCGCTGTCCATCCTGCCTCACCGTGGGGGCTGCCCGCCCGTCCGGGAGCGTATTGGCGATGCGCCGCGGGCGTGCGCTAGAGTGCTCTCTGGCCCGCAGCAGTGCGGGCAGGGCAATCCCCTGTAGCTCAATTGGCAGAGCATTCGGCTGTTAACCGAAGGGTTGCTGGTTCGAGTCCAGCCGGGGGAGCCATCTTTATCCCGCCCATCTGCCGGGCGGTCCGCCGCAGATCCGGTTCCCCTCGAAGTGCGCTGTGGTGTCGTTGACAATGCGCTGTCGAGGCGACCGGCCGTCGGCGGTGCGGACGTAGGCTCGAAGTGGCCACGCCGATGTGGATAGTCCAGACCTACAACCCCTTTCGCGCCCGCGCGACGAACGGAATGTGAACTCTCCATGAAAATCAAGCTCATTGGCGCCGCGGTGGGGTCGGTCGCGCTGCTCATCGGCGTGGGTGTCGACGTCGCGCATGCCGGCACCTATCCCGCCGGAGGTACCTATCACGACGGCGGGGTGGGGAGCACCGTCGAGCCGCAACCGGATCCGACGACGCTGGCCACCGCGTCGTTCGCTCCGGCGATCACCGCCGAAGCCCCTTGTGGCGCAGTGATTTGGGGTGGCGGCTGCGGCTGAGGTGCACCCCGTCCGTCTCCGGGTCTCGCCGCGAAGTCTGCCCACGCCGACGTTACGCTGAGCCCGCACGGTGACGCGGAATCGAAGGGGACGCGAGGACGATGCGGTTCAAGAGAAGTGCTGCATTGATCGGAGGTTTGGCGGTCGCCTGCGCGCTCGGGGCGAGCATCGCTCAGGCCGGCACCTACCCGAGGGACAGCACCTATGAGATCGGCGGGGCAGGGGAGACGCTCAAGCCCGGCGGTTCGGAACTGCACCTGGACAAGTCGTCGTTCTCTCCGGAGGTCATCGCGATCCCGCCGTGCGGCGCCGAACCCTGGAGCGGCGGCTGCGGCTGACGGCTCCGACCGTAAGCTGGCCGCCATGCGACGTTTCGCGGTGCTGCTGGCGACGGGTCTGCTGGCCGCCGGCTGCGGGTGGAGCCCACCCGCAGCACCACCCACCAGCACCGCCGACTGCGGCCCCGGCCCGACGGCCGATGCGGTGGCTTCCGAATTCGCGCTGCTGCCGCCGGCGCCGTGGCAGGAGAGTTCGCGCGGGCACACCGCCGACTGCCGGATGTTCTGGGTGGTGGTCGACTCGGGTGACGACGCCGACAGCCCACAGCAGGTGCTGTTCTTCGCCGACGGTGAACCGGTGGGCTCACCCACCCCCGAGCCGCGGCCGTATGTGTCGGTCAGCCCGCAGGGCGAGCGCAACGCCGTCGTGCAGTACCAGTGGCGTCAGGGTGGCGACGAGCCGTGCTGCCCGACCGGGATCGGCACCGCGCGGGTCACCCTCGAGGACGGCAGGCTGACGATCCTGGACCCGATCCCGGGTCCGTGAGGACCCTCACTCTGCGATGTTCTCGGGATGCATCATTTCGGCGTAGCGCAGCTGTTCGGGAATCCCGAACCCGTCGACGAGCACCTCGGCGTAGGGGCGTAGCCGCCGGCACCGGTCGTTGATGCCCCGCGTGACCGCCTTGGCGCGCTCGGTGGACAGGAAGCGGTGTTCGACGAACCACGCCTTGTCGCCCTCGATCACCGACAGCGCATACAGGTCGCACACCATGCCCAGGATCTCGCGGGCCTCGTCGTCCTCGCAGGCGTCGATGCCGGCGACGAACGCCTCCAGGATGATCCGGTCGATGTGGGCCGTGGCGGCGTGCAGCACGTGGTCCTGCACCGAGTTGAACGCGTCGAAGGCGCTCATCTCCTTGGACTTGGCCTGCAGTCGCCGCGCGACGGAGGCCAGCATGTACTCCTCGCGGTCCTCGAACATCTGCACCTGGGTGCCGCGGTTGAAGAGGCTGCCCTCTTCTTCGTTGTCCTGTCGGCTGTCCAGGATCGTCTGCATGATCGTCTGCGCCGCCGTGCGTTTCATCACCCGCTCGCTCGCGAAGTTGGCCGCGAAGCGCACCCACTCGACGGGGCTCATCCCCTTGATGTCATCGGCGTAGGCGGTCAGCAGCTCCTTGGCGACCAGCTGGGTGAGGACATGGTTGTCGCCCTCGAACGTGGTGAACACGTCGGTGTCCGCCTTCAGCGCGATCAGCCGGTTCTCGGCGAGATAGCCGGCGCCGCCGCACGCCTCGCGTGCCTCCTGGATGGCGGTGGTGGCGTGCCAGGTGTTGGCCGCCTTCAACCCCGCGGCGCGCGATTCCAGCTCCCGCTGTTCCTCCGGGTCGGGGTCGTCGGCGGTCTGCAGCTCGTGGGTCTTGCTGACCAGCTCGTTCTGGGCGAACTGCAGCGCGTAGGACTTCGCGATCAGCGGGAACAGCCGCCGTTGGTGAACGAGGTAGTCCATCAGCAGCACTTCGGTGTCGTCGTCCGGTGCGGCAAACTGGCGGCGTTGCAGTGCATAGCGGGTGGCGATGTCGAGGCCGACCCGGGCGGCGGCGCCGGCGCTGCCGCCCACGGTGACCCGGCCGCGGATCAGGGTGCCCAGCATGGTGAAGAACCGGCGGTTGGGGTTCTCGATCGGTGAGGTGTAGGTGCCGTCGGGTGCGACGTCGGCGTATTTGTTCAGCAGGTTCTCCCGCGGGACACGCACGTGGTCGAACTGGATGCGGCCGTTGTCCACGCCGGGCAGCCCGCCCTTGTAGTCGCAGTCCGAGGTCGTCACGCCGGGCAGGTCGTTGCCGGCGTCGTCGCGGATGGGCACGACGAAGCAGTGCACGCCGTGGCCGGTGCCGTCGGCGGTGATCAGCTGAGCGAAAACAGCCGCCACACGCGCGGTTTGCGCGGCGCCGCCGATGTAGTCCTTGCGTGCGGTCGGCGTGGGCGAGTCGATCACGAACTCCTGGCTGTCCGGATCGTAGGTCGCCGTCGTCTCCAGCGCCTGCACATCACTGCCATGGCCGGTCTCGGTCATCGCGAAACAGCCGAGCAGGTCCAGGTCGATGAGCTTCTGGACGTAGGCCTGATGGTGGCGTTCGGTGCCGAGGTTCTCGATGGCGCCGCCGAACAGGCCCCATTGCACCCCGGCCTTGACCATCAGCGACAGGTCACTCATCGCCAGCATCTCGATCTGGGTCACCGCGGCGCCGACGTCACCGTTGCCGCCGTGCTCCTTCTTGAAGCCGTCCTCGGCGGCACCGCGCGAGGCCATGATCCGCATCTGCTCGTCGACCTTGGTGCGGGCGATGACCGTGTTCGGCGTGTAGTGCGGCCGGAACACCTGATCGGAGAGTTCGTGGCGCATCCGGTTCTTCACATCCCGGAAGCGTCCGTCCAACGTGTTGCGAAGATGTTCCGCCGTGGTGGTCATATCTCGACGGTAGCCCGCCGAACCGGGTCGCAAACTGTGATGTGCAGAACCGAAGGCGAACCTTAATTCAACGAGGTCACCGCGGTGGCGTTCAATCGTGCAATGAGCACTGAGGGTAGCGAACCCGTCTCGCCGACGGGCCGGCCTCATGTGGCCGATCACAACCACGCTGACGTCACCGGCGGCTGGCTGCGCGCGGCGACGTTCGGGGCGATGGACGGGTTGGTGAGCAACACCGCGCTGATCGCCGGCGTGGCCGCCGCGGCCAGCGCGCACACCGTGGTGATCAGCGGTGTCGCGGGACTGCTTGCCGGCGCCTTTTCTATGGCGATGGGCGAGTACGCCTCGGTGATGACCGCCAATGAGCAGATCGACTCCGAGGTCCGCGTGGAGCGCAAGTCGTTCAAGCTGAACCCCCAAGCCGAACGGGCGGAGTTGCAGGCGATGCTCACCGACATGGGCCTGGCGCCGGACACCGCGGCCAAGGCCACCGAGGAGATCCACCGGGACGAGGCCAAGGCGCTGAATTTCCACCTGGTGCAGGAGCTCGGCGTGGACCCCCGGGAGAAGCCCTCACCGTGGGTGGCGGCCGGGTCGTCGTTCGTGCTCTTCGCGATCGGTGCGGTGATCCCGCTGATTCCCTATCTGCTGGGCTACGAGTCGCTGTGGCTCGGGCTGGCGTTCGGCGGAGCGGGGTTGCTGCTCGCCGGAGCGTCGGCGGCACGGTTCACCCGCCGCCATCCGGTGTGGGCATCGTTGCGGCAGTTGGCCTTCGGCGTGGTCGCGATCGCCGCCACCTATCTGGTCGGGTTGCTCGTCGGCGGCGTCGTCACCTGACGGGCGGATTCGGCGCGCGCAAGCACCGGTGGGGTGCTCCAGCGCGCCGGATTCGCGGGGGAGCTCAGCTGTCGCTGCCGACGGTGACCGCGCGGGCCTGATCGGTGAGTTCGTCGAGCGCGGGCTCGTCGTCGTCGATGTGGGCCAGGTGCGGTCGGGTGGCAAACAGCACGCCGGCCGATGCGAGCACCGCGGCGGCGCCGACCCAGAACGGAACGTGGGCGTTGATGTGTTCGCCGAGCAACCCGGCCAGCCACGGGGCCAGCGCCGCGCCGCCGAACCGCACGAAGCTGTAGGCCGCCGACGCGACGCCGCGCTCGATCGGCGCCGCCTTCATCACGGTCTCGGTGATCAGCGTGTTGTTCACGCCGATGAACAGCCCGGCGACCACCACACAGCCGCCCAGCACCGCCTTGGAGTCGGTCCACACCGCCATCGCGGCCAGCGTCGCGGTCATCAGCAGCAGGTTGATCACCAGCGTGCGCAGGGTGCCGAAGCGGTGCTGCAGCCGCGGCGCGACCACCACCGAGGTGAAGGCCAGCGCGATGCCCCAGCCGAAGAAGATCAGCCCGATGCCCTGGGCGCTCATGTCGAGCGGGAACGGGGTGAACGCCAGCAGCGTGAAGAAGCCGAAGTTGTAGAGCAGGGCGGTGACGGCCACCCCGAGCAGGCCGCGGTGGCGCAGCGCGCGGAACGGGTCGGCCAGCGTGGTGGCCCGTTCGGCTCGCGGGGTGGCCGGCAGCAGCAGGGCGGTGACGATGACGGCGACGGTCATCAGCGCCGACACCCCGAAGAACGGGCCGCGCCACGAGATCGAGCCGAGTATGCCGCCCACGAGCGGCCCGACGGCGATGCCCAGGCCCAGAGCGGCTTCGTAGAGGATGATCGCCTGGGCCACCGAACCGCGCGCCGAGCTGACGATGGTGGCCAGCGCGGTCGCGATGAACAGCGCGTTGCCCAGCCCCCACAGGGCGCGCCAACCGACGATCTCGCCGACTGTCTCGCTCATGCCGGCCAGCCCGGCGCCGGCGATGATGATCACCAGGCCGAGCAGCAACGTGCGTTTGGGCCCGATGCGGCTGGAGACCACACCGGTGATCAGCATCGCCACCCCCATCACCGCCATGTAGCTGGTGAACAGCAGCGACACCTGGGACGGGGAGGCGTTGAGGTTGTCGGCGATCGGTTTGAGGATCGGGTCGACGAGCCCGATGCCCATGAACGCGACGACGGAGGCGAAGGCGACGGCCCACACGGCTTTGGGTTGGCGCCACATGGCAGCAAGTTCTCCTAACAAATCGACAGTGCGGGGAGGTCCTCAGCGGCGGGACGGCACCGGGGCGCCGGCATCCTGCAGCAGGCGGCGCATCACCGTGACGGCTTCGGCCAGGCATTCGCGGTCGGTGTCGCTGAGCTGCTCCAGGTACGGGTCGATGGCCGCGCCACGGTCCAGGCGGGCCTGGCGAAGCGCATCGACGCCCGCGGGGGTGATCCGGATCAGCACCGCGCGCGCATCGCCGGGGTCGGCGGTGCGGGTGACCAGTCCGGCGTCCTCGAGACGGCGCACCTGGGTGGTCATGGTGGGCTGGGAACAGTTGTCCAGCGCCGCCAGGTCCGAGATGCGGGCTTCGCCCTGGTCTTCGATGGTGGACAGCAACCGCGCCTGCGCGAACGGCACGGGCATGCGGACCCGCTGGTTGGCCAGCCGGTTGATCCGGGCCACCACCGCCAGCAGGTCGGCGCCGAGAGTCGACGACATGGCGACCATGATTACATAGAATTGCTATGCATGTCGAACCGCCCAGGTCGGAACAGTGTGCACCGACCGGCCCGCGGGCCCTACACCTGTCAACTGGCAGAATCGTGAAATGACGTCACCCGGCCCGAAGAGCGAGCCTCGACGGACCGGTTCGCTCCGACCGGTGGAACTCGCCCACGCCGCGGTGATGGCAGCGCTGTGCGCCGCGATCGCCATCATCGCCGTCGTCGTGCCGTTCGCCGCAGGCCTGTCGCTGCTGGGCACGGTCCCGATGGGTCTGCTGGCCTACCGCTACCGGCTGCGGGTGCTGATCACCGCGACGGTGGCCGGCGGGATCATCGCATTCCTGATCGCCGGCATGGGCGGGTTGATGACGGTGGTCAACTGCGCCTACATCGGCGGACTCACCGGAATCGTCAAGCGACGCGGGCGCGGCACCACGACGGTGGTGGCGGCGGCCCTGGTCGCCGGTGCACTGTTCGGGCTGGCCATCGTGGCGGCCCTGGCCGTGCTGGCCCGCCTGCGGCATCTGATCTTCGAGTCGGTCACCGCCAACGTCGCCGGGGTGGCCGCAATCCTCGAGCGCATCCCGAACATGCAGGGCGCCGCCGAGCGACTGACCCGGGACTTCGGCACCGTGCTCGACTACTGGCCTGTGCTGTTCTTCCTCGCGGGAGTCTTCTCCATCACCTGGGTCAGCCTGGTCGGCTGGTGGGCGCTGTCCAAGGTGCTGGCCCGGCTGCTCGGCGTGCCCGACGTGCACAAGCTCGAGCCGTCCGCCGACACCGGCCCGGTGGTCCCGGTGCCGCTGCAGCTGCGCGACGTCGTGTTTCGCTATCCGGGCACGGACCGTGACGCGCTGGGCCCGCTGTCGCTGGACGTGCAGCCCGGCGAGCACGTGGCGGTGACGGGTCCCAACGGATCGGGCAAGACCACGCTGATGCTGGTGCTGTCGGGCCGCGAACCGACGTCGGGCACCGTGCAGCGCCCGGGCGCGGTCGGGCTGGGCAAGCTGGGCGGCACGGCGGTCGTCCTGCAGCACCCGGAGAGCCAGGTGCTGGGCACCCGTGTCGCCGACGACGTGGTGTGGGGCCTGCCCCCCGGGGTCACCATCGAGGTGGACCGGTTACTGGCCGAGGTCGGACTCGACGGGTTCAGCGAACGGGACACCGGCGGGCTGTCCGGGGGAGAGCTGCAACGCCTCGCGGTGGCCGGGGCGCTGGCGCGCGAACCGTCGCTGTTGATCGCCGACGAGGTGACCAGCATGGTCGACCAGGACGGCCGCGACGCGGTGATGTCGGTGCTGTCCGGGCTCACCCGCAACCACCGCACCTCGCTGGTGCACATCACGCACTACAACAACGAGGCCGAGGCCGCCGACCGCACCGTCAATCTCACCGGCAGGGGGATCGCCGACAACACCGCTGACATGCCGATGGTGGAAACGGCCGACGTGCACCCCGCCACGGCCGACGACGACGCGCCCCGCGGCGCCCCCGTGCTGGAACTCAACGGCGTCAGCCACGAATACGGCCTGGGCACCCCGTGGGCGCAGACGGCGTTGCGGGACATCGACTTCGCCGTACACGAAGGTGACGGCGTGCTGATCCACGGGCTCAACGGGTCGGGCAAGTCCACTCTGGCCTGGATCATGGCCGGCCTGCTCGAACCGGCGTCGGGTAGCTGCCTGCTCGACGGTCGACCCGTGTCCGACCAGGTTGGGGCGGTGGCGATTTCGTTCCAGGCCGCCCGCCTGCAACTCATGCGCAGCCACGTGGCGTTGGAGATCGCGTCGACGGCCGGATTCTCGATGTACGACCAGGCGAAGGTCACCGAGGCGCTGCGGACCGTCGGTCTGGAACCGACGCTGGCCAGCCGGCGCATCGAGCAGCTCAGCGGCGGCCAGATGCGGCGCGTGGTGCTGGCCGGCCTGCTGGCCCGCAAGCCCCGCGCGCTCATCCTCGACGAACCCCTGGCCGGCCTCGACGGCGCCTCCCAACAGGGCCTGTTGCAGTTGCTGGTTGACCTGCGCCGACGCGAGCGGTTGACCGTCGTGGTCATCTCCCACGACTTCGCCGGCCTGGAGGAACTCTGCCCGCGCATCCTGCATCTGGAGAACGGCGTGCTCGCCGCGACACCGACCGCCGCCGGAGGCATGTCGTGAGCGAACGCAAACCCCGCAAGCAGGTGGTGCTGCTGCGGCCGGTGCCCGGCACCAGCGTCATCCACGAGCTGTGGGCCGGCACGAAGCTGCTCGTCGTCGCGTTGATCGGGGTGCTGCTGACGTTCTATCCCGGCTGGGTGCCGATCGGTGCGGTGGCACTGCTGATCGCCGTCGCCGCGATGCTGGCCCGGATCCCGCGCGGGGTACTGCCCACGATCCCGCGCGTGCTGTGGGTGCTGCTGGCGCTGGGTGCGCTGACCGCGGCGCTGGGTGGCGGCAGCCCGGTGCTCTCGCTCGGCTCGGTCGATGTCGGGCTGGGCGGGTTGCTGTACTTCCTGCGCGTGACCGCGCTGTCCATCGTGCTGCTGGGCCTGGGCGCAATGGTGTCGTGGACCACCAACGTCGCCGAGGTGGCGCCCGCGGTGGCCACCCTGGGCCGGCCGCTGCGAGCACTGCGCATCCCCGTCGCCGACTGGGCAGTCGCACTGGCGTTGGCGCTGAGGGCGTTTCCGATGCTGCTCGACGAGTTCCGGGTGCTCTACGCCGCGCGGCGGCTGCGGCCCCGCGACGTCGACGGTGACAGGCGAAACCGGCTGCGCCGATGGGCGACCGAACTGATCGATCTGCTGGCCGCCGCCATCACCGTCGCGCTGCGCCGCGCCGACGAGATGGGTGACGCCATCACCGCCCGCGGTGGCGCCGGCCAGTTCTCTGCGGCGCCGTCGCGACCGAAGACCCGCGACTGGGTGGCCTTCGCGGTGGTCGTCGCGGTGTGCGGGACCGCCCTGGCGCTCGAGCTCACCATTCTCGGCACCAGCGGCACCCGCCGCTGACCGCACCGGCAGCCGTTACGGTGAAGGTGTGACGGGGCCCCGACGAATCGACACCGACTTCCTCGCGCTTCCGCGCCACGCGCTGGCCGACGCCGCGCTCACCGCCGCGACGCAGGCCGGCGCGAGCTATGCCGATCTGCGCATCCATGCCATCACCACCGAGACGGTGGCGCTGCGCGACGGCGCGCTGGAAACCGCGGTCACCGACTACGAGATCGGTCTGGCGGTGCGCGTCATCGTCGACGGCACCTGGGGTTTCGCGTCACACGCGCAGCTGGACACCGGGGCGGCCGCCGACACCGCGCGCCGCGCGGTACGGGTGGCCCGCACGCTGGGGAGATTGAACGCCGAACACATCGAGCTGGCGCCCGAGCCGGTCTACCGTGACGTGTTCTGGGCCTCGCCATTTCGGGTCGACCCGTTCACGGTGCCCGCTGCGGACAAGATCGGCGTGCTCGAGGACTACTCCGAGCGGCTGCTGGCTTCCGACGGGGTCGATCACGTGTCGGCTGCTGTGCACGCGGCCAAGGAGCAGACGTTCTACGCCGACACGTTCGGGTCGACGATCACCCAGCAGCGGGTACGGGTGCTGCCGAGCCTGGAGGCCGTCGCGGTCGACGCGTCGGCGGGGACGTTCGAGACCATGCGCACCCTGGCGCCGCCGACGGCCCGCGGATGGGAGGCCGTGTCGGGCGACGAGGTCTGGGACTGGACGGCCGAGCTGGCCGAATTGCCGTCGCTGCTGGCGGAGAAAGTCAAGGCGCCCAGCGTGGTGGCCGGGCCCACCGACCTGGTCATCGACCCGACGAATCTGTGGTTGACCATCCACGAGTCGATCGGGCACGCCACCGAGTACGACCGCGCCATCGGCTATGAAGCCGCCTACGCCGGAACGTCGTTCGCCACCCCGGACAAGCTGGGCACCATGCGCTATGGGTCTCCGGTGATGAACGTCACTGCTGACCGGACCGTCGAGCACGGGCTGGCGACAATCGGTTTCGACGACGAGGGCGTCGCCGCGCAGAGCTGGGATCTGGTCCGCGACGGGATGTTCGTCGGGTATCAACTCGACCGGGTCTTCGCGCCGCGGCTCGGTGAGCCCCGCTCCAACGGATGCTCCTACGCCGACTCGGCACACCATGTCCCGATCCAGCGGATGGCCAATGTGTCGCTGCAGCCCAGCCCCGACGAGGTGAGCACCGACGATCTGATCGCCCGGGTGTCCGACGGTATCTACATCGTCGGCGACAAGAGCTGGTCGATCGACATGCAGCGCTACAACTTCCAGTTCACCGGGCAACGGTTCTTCCGCATCCGCGACGGCCGCCTCGACGGGCAAGTGCGCGACGTCGCCTATCAGGCGACCACCACCGACTTCTGGGGCGCACTGGAAGCCGTCGGCGGGCCATCGACGTGGCGACTGGGAGGCGCGTTCAACTGCGGCAAGGCCCAACCCGGCCAGGTGGCTGCGGTCAGCCACGGTTGCCCGTCGGCGTTGTTCCGGGGCATCAACGTGCTCAACACGCGCGAAGAAAGCGGGCGGTGACCGGTGATCGGTGCACAACAAGTCGTCGACATCGTGCTGGCCGAGGCGCGCCGGCGTGGCAGGGCCGACGAGACCATCGTGCTGGTGACCGACCGCATCGATGCGGCGCTGCGGTGGGCCAACAACACCATGACCACCAACGGGGAGTCGACGAGCCGCACCACCACCGTCATCTCGATCGTGCGGCGCGACGGACAGGCCTACGTCGGTTCGGTGCGCTCCAGCGCGGTCGCCCCCTCGGTCCTGATGGACCTGGTCGTCGCCTCGCAGGCGGCCGCGGCGGCGGCTTCGCCCGCGCGTGACAGCGCTCCGGCGCTGCCCCCCGACGCCGCACCCACCGACTGGGACGCACCGAGCCCGCGCACCGGCGTCGACGCCTTCGGCGGGGTCGCCGACGCGCTGACGCGTGGGTTCGCCGGCCGGGAAACACTTTTCGGCTACGCCCGCCACGTGGTGGAGACCACCTTCGTGGCCACCTCGACCGGGCTGCGGCGCCGGTTCACCCAGCCCACCGGATCGGTGGAGATCAACGCCAAGCGCGACGGCGCCAGCGCGTGGGCCGGGGTCAGCACAGCCGACTTCGTCGACGTGCCCACCGATGCCATGCTCGAGGATCTCGCGACCCGGTTGTCGTGGGCGCAGCGCAGCGTGGAGTTGCCCGCCGGCCGCTACGAGACGATCATGCCGCCCTCGACGGTGGCCGACATGATGATCTACCTGTCGTGGACGATGGGCGGGCGCGGCGCACAGGAGGGACGGACCGCACTGTCCGCGCCGGGCGGCGGCACCCGGGTGGGGGAGAAGCTCACGTCGCTGCCGCTGACGCTGTACTCCGACCCGCATGCCCCCGGGCTGCAGTGCACCCCGTTCGTGGCGGTGTCGGGCTCGTCGGAACGCGCGTCGGTGTTCGACAACGGCATGCCCATCGAGCGGGTGGACTGGATCCGCGACGGCGCGATCAACGCGCTGGCCTATCCGCGCGCGGCGGCCGCCGAATTCGACGCGCCGGTGGCCGTCGGCGCCGACAACCTGCTCATGACGGGTGGGACGGCGTCGCTCGCCGACATGGTGGCCCGCACCGAACGCGGCCTGCTGCTGACGACCCTGTGGTACATCCGCACCGTCGACCCGTCGGTGCTGCTGTTGACGGGGCTCACCCGCGACGGGGTGTATCTCGTCGAGGACGGACAGGTCACCGCGGCGGTCAACAACTTCCGGTTCAACGAAAGCCCGCTGGACCTGCTGCGCCGCGCCGGCGAAGCCGGCGTCAGCGAGGTCACGCTGCCCCGCGAATGGGGCGACTGGGCCACCCGCGCGCAGATGCCGTCGCTGCGGATTCCCGACTTCCACATGTCCTCGGTCAGTCAAGCGCACTAGTTCAGGACTGGGCGTCTGGCTGTGGCTGGCCGACCGAGGTGACAGTTGTCGAGCAGCCTGCGGTGTGACCAGTGGGGTAGTCCCTCGCGAAGAACATGACGGCAGCGCACGTGAGCACTCGCGCGCTCAGACCCGGGCGGTCGGATCACCACCGATGCGCTGCGTCAACCACACCGGGATGATCGCCACGATGGTCAGTGCCGCAGCCACGACGTTGATCACCGGAGCTTGGTTGGGCCGGAACAGGTTCCCGAAGATCCAGATCGGCAGTGTCTGCACTGCCGGGCCGGCCGTGAAGGTCGTGACGACGATCTCGTCGAAACTCAGCGCGAATGCCAGGATCGCCCCGGCGACCATCGCGCCGCGCATCATCGGCAGCGTCACGAAACGAAACGTCTGCCAGGGCGAGGCCCCCAGGTCGGCCGAGGCGTCTTCCAAGCTCGTTCCGAGTCGGCGCAACCGGGCCTGGGTGTTGTTGAACACGATCACGATGCAGAATGTGGCGTGGCCGATGATCACCGTCGCCATGCCCAGTGTGATGCCCAGCGCCGAGGTGAACGTCGCGTTGAGGGCGATACCGGTGACGATGCCGGGCAGGGTGATCGGCAGGATGACGAGCAGATTGACCGTCTGCCGCCCGAAGAAGTCGTGGCGCTGCACCGCGAAAGCCACCATCGTGCCGAGAACCAGCGCGATCGCCGTGGCGCCGAGCCCGACCACCACCGAGTTGCCCAGAGCCGTCCACATGCCCTCGCTGTGCAGCGCGGTGCGCCACCACTGCAGCGTGAAACCCGTGGGGGGAAAAGCGAATGTCTTCGAGGCGTTGAAGGCGTTGACCACCACCAGCGCCAGCGGAGCATAGATGAACACCAAGACCAGCAAGGTGAACGCGCGGGTTCCAGCGCGCAATCCCGACGAGCGCATCAGACGTTCTCCAGCGCGCCGGTGCGGCGCATCGCCACCAGATAACCGACGATGGCGACCAGCGGGATCACCGACAACGCCGCGGCCATGGGCTGGTTGTTCGCCGTGACCAGCTGGCCGTAGATGACGTTGCCCAGAAGCTGGGTCTTGCCGCCCACGATCGTCACGGCGATGTAGTCACCCAGGGACAGGGAGAACGTGAAGATCGACCCCGCCGCGATACCGGGAAACACCATCGGTGCCACGATCAGCCGCATCGTCGTCAGGTCCGACGCGCCGAGATCCGAACTCGCGTCCACCAGCGCGTCGGGCACCCGCTGAAACGCCGCGAACACCGGTATCACCATGTAGGGCAACCACAGATAGGTCAGTGTCACCACCGTCGCCACCAGGCCGTAGCCCGGCGAATACCCGGTGGCCCACGACAACGGCCCCTCCGGTGAGAGCAGCATCCGCCACGCGTAGGCCTTGACGAGATAGCTGGCCCACAGCGGGGTGGTGACGGCGACGACCAGCACGATCTGCATGGTCGGCGAGGCGAACTTGGCCATGTACAGCGCAAGGGGAACCGCCAGCACCGCGCACACCACGGTGACGGTGATCGCCACCCCGACGGTGCGCACCGTCGTCACGCGGAACACTTCCTCGGTCAGCACTCGAGCGAAGTTGTCCAGCGTGACGGTGCGCACCACCGCGCCGGTGAAGCTGTTGGTTCGCCAGAACGCCGAAACCAGCAGCACCGCAAGCGATCCGAGGTAGGCGATGACCAACCACGCCAGCGGCGGGACCAGCAGGAACGCCAGTGCGGCCTTGTCCCGCAGCCGCGGGGCAGCCGGCATCAGCCCTTGATCTCCTGCCACTTGTCGACCCACTGGTCGTAACTGGTGCAGCCGTCGCCGCTGCCGTCGACGCACTGGGTCTGCGGGGTGGTCCAGTAGTGGATCTGCGCGGCGTAGTCCTCGTCGGTGGCGTGATAGGTGGCGCAGTGCGCCTTGTCGGCCGTCAGGTCGCACGACTTCGTCTGCGCGGGAGCCTCACCGAAGTACTCGGCGACCTGCGCGTTGGCCTCCGGCGAGATGATGTAGTCCATCCACTTGTACATGCAGTTGGGATGTGCGGCCTTCGACGACAGCATCCAGGTGTCCGACCAGCCCGTCGAGCCCTCCGTGGGCAGCACGGTGCCGATCTTCACCTTGTTGTCGGCCTCGATGGTGTTCGCGATCACCTGCCAGCTCGTGCCGATGACCGTGGTGCCGGACTCGAACGCCTGCACCTCCTTGGTGTAGTCCGACCAGTACTCGCCGATGTTCTCCTTCTGCTCCTTGAGCAGGTCGGCCGCGGCATCGAGCTGTTCGGGCGTCAGCGAGTACGGGTCCTCGATTCCCAGTTCGGGCTTGGTCTTCGACAGGTACAGCGCGGCGTCGGCGATGTAAATCGGTGAGTCGTAGGCGGTGACCTTGCCCTTCAGCTCGGGCGAGCCGGGAAACACCGCGCCCCACGAGTCCGGCGCGGGGGAGACGACGTCGGCGTTGTACATCAGCAGATTGGCGCCCCAGCCGTGCGGCACGCCGTACATCTGCCCGTCGACCGAGTTCCACGGCTTGTCTTTCAGGAACGGCACGACCGTGGCGTAGTTGGGCACCAGGTCGGTGTTCACCGGCGCCACGTCTCCGGCGTAGATCAGCCGCAGAGTCGCGTCACCGGAGGCCGACACCCCGTCGTACTGGCCGGTGCGCATGAGTTGCACCATCTCGTCGGAGGTGTTGCCGATCTTGACGTTGACCTTGCACCCCGTGTCGTTCTCGAACGGCGTCACCCAGTCCACTTCCGGGTCGTTGGAGCCGTTCTCCGCATATCCGGGCCAGGCGATCAGATTCAGCTCACCTTCACCGTCGCCCACCGACGTGGCCGCGTCCATCGTGGGCGGCTTCTCGGCGCGACCGGAGTCACCGGAGCCGGAACACCCGGCGAGCAGCAGCGCGCCGGCGGCGAGCGCGACCCCCAGGCGACGATAGGGATGTGTCATGAGGACTCCTCGGGTTAGCAGGTGCGGTGTCAGCTGGTCAGGTCGCGGACCGCGGTGTCGGGCCACGTCAGGACGATGGGGGCGGCGTGTGCGAGACCGGTGGACGCCTCGGCGGAGAGCAGGGTCGCGGTGAGCGTCACCGGTTCCGGGAGGTTGTCGAGGCCCGCGACCGTTGCCGCGACCCGGGTGGTGGGACCCGAGTAGACGATCTCGGCGACCGTCGCGCCGATGCTGTGATGTCCCGCGGGCGGTGCGGTGCCCTCGGCGAGGACCTCGATGCGCTCCGGGCGGATCGCGAAGGTGCCCCGGCGGCCCACGACCGCCGCGGCGACGTCGCCGTCGAGCACGTTCGAGCTGCCCACGAAGTCCGCGACGAACCGGTTGACCGGATTCTCGTAGACGTCGCGGGCCGCGCCGATCTGCTCGATTCGGCCGTCGTTGAGAACCACCAGCCGATCGCACAGGGTCAGCGCCTCGTCCTGATCGTGGGTGACGATGACGAAGGTGATCCCGACTTCGCGCTGAATGGCCTTGAGTTCGAGCTGCATCTGTTCCCGCAGCTTGAGGTCGAGGGCGCCCAGAGGTTCGTCGAGCAGCAGCACCCGCGGATGACCTACCAGAGCACGGGCCAGTGCGACACGCTGCTGCTGGCCGCCGGAGAGCTCGGCGGGCTTGCGGGCGGCGTGGCCGCCCAGCCGCACCAGGTCCAGTGCATCGGCGGCCCGCCGCCTGCGCTCGGCCTTGCCGACCCCGCGGACCCGCAAGCCGTACTCCACGTTCTGCGCGACGGTCATGTGCGGGAACAGCGCGTAGTGCTGGAAGACGGTGTTGGTGTCACGTCGGGCAGGTGGCAGCGCGGTGACGTCGACGCCACCCAGTTTGACGGTGCCGGCGGTGGGTTGCTCGAACCCTGCGATGAGCCGCAACAACGTGGTCTTACCAGAACCCGACGGGCCGAGGATCGCGAACAGTTCGCCATCGCCGACGCGCAGGTCGGCGCCTTCGACCGCCACCACCGGGGCGCGGCTGTCACCGAACTCCTTCCGAACTCCGATCAGTTCGATCTGCGGCGCGGCGGCCGTGCCGGCGGGCTCGGGTCCATGTTCGGAGACCGCCGTTGCCGATGACATGCAGGCATCCTAAGAATTCCGTTGCGATGCCGCATGTCTAGCGCGGATTTCGTCTCCTGATCCGGACATCGCCTCGGAATCGGCCGCTCTGTGGGGGCGGTATCGCTGACGGCCGGCGCGCCCGACAGCCTGGCGTTCCCCGGGCGCCGACCGGGCCCGAGCGCACCCCGCGCGCAGATGCCGTCGCTGCGGATTCCCGACTTCCACATGTCCTCGGTCAGTCAAGCGCAATAATCCCAAGAATGGGTCGTACCGCTGTGGCTGACCGACTGACCGGGATGGTGGCGTTGTCCTCGGGCGACGACCGGGCCGACACGCTGATGCGGTTGATCTGCGCGCGGACATTGGCGTTGCCGCCGCTGCCGCTGCCGGTCGAGGTGCCGACGGAGAACAGCGACGCCGAGTCGGTGCTCGTCGCGTTCGCCGAACAGTTCTCCACCGACGTCACCGGCATCGGCGACAACCAGCGCAACCGATTCCTCGAGGCGTGGGGCGCCAACGCCTTCAGGACGGTGGTGACGATGTACATCGCCGATTTCGTGCCGCGCATCTGGGCCGGGTGCGAGGCGCTCGGGCTCGGCATGCCGGGGCGCACCGCCGAGGTGGACTTCGACGGCCAGACCGACCCGATCGACTTCGTGTTGAACGGGTTCGTGCCCGAGGTGGCGCGGATGCGCGCACTGGATCCGGTGACCACCGAGGTGGTGCGGCTGCGCGGGGCGGCCGCCCACAACTGCCGGTTGTGCCAGTCGCTGCGCGAACGCCACGCGTTGGACGCCGGCGGATCCGAAGATGTCTACAGCCAGATCACCGACTTCGAACGCGCCGACGGGCTGTCCGACGCGCACAAGGCCGCGCTGCGCTTCGTCGATGCGCTGATCTGGACGCCGTCGAACATCGGCGAGGACGTCGCGGGCGGGGTGCGCAAGCATTTCTCGACCAAGCAGGCGCTGGAGCTGACCCTCGACGTGATGCGCAACGGCGCCAACAAGATCCTGGTGTCGCTGGGCTCCGACGCCGCGCGGGTGACCGAGGGCACCGAGCTCTACGAGATCGACGAGGCGGGCCAGACGGTCTTCGCCTGAGCGGGCATGTGCGACCATGATGGCCGCGCACGACGTGCCGGGGGCGGTAGCTCAGTCGGTTAGAGCCGTGGACTCATAATCCATTGGTCGCGGGTTCGAGCCCCGCCCGCCCCACTCGAAACCTGTATTACTGGGGTTGACCCCTGATGG
>NZ_BLTG01000039.1 GCF_017312405.1 Mycobacterium sp. PO1 | reverse complement strand
CTCGCGCCCCGCGCTATCAGGTGTTCCGCGCCGACGTCACGATCACACCCATCCAGCTACCGACGCCCTACGCCATGGCGATCACGTTCCAGTTCCGCGGCGTCACCCCGACCGGCGACGCCTACGAACCGCGCAACAGCGATGCGCCCGACGCGTTGCAGTTCGGCATGGCCAACGCGCAGGTCGGCCAGACGTTCAGCGGCGGGGTGTGGTGGGACTGCTACCGCGACCTCGTGTCCAACGTCGTCCTGCTCGACAAGCTCACCGGCATCCGGCTCGCGCAGTGGAATGTCGCCTGACCCTTCAGATCGACAGGGCCACAACGGAACTGGCCGACGCCCTCGCTGAGGTCGCGGCACGGACGTTCCCGTTGGCCTGTCCACCGTCGAGCACCTCCGAGGACATCGACGCGTTCATCGCGGAGAACCTGTCTGCTGACCGCTTCGCCCACTACCTCACCGACCCCGAGCGCACGGTGCTGGCCGCCCGCCGCGACGGACGGATCCTCGGCTATGCGATGACCGTGCGGGGGGTTCCCGACGACCCCGACGTCCAGCGCGCCGTGCCGCTGCGCCCGGCCGTCGAACTGTCCAAGATGTACGTGCTACCCGAGTGCCACGGCGCCGGGGTGTCGGCCGCGCTGATGGACGCGGTGGTGCGCTACGCGTCGGCGCAGCACGCGGCCTGTGTCTGGCTGGGGGTCAATCAGCAGAACCTTCGCGCGCAACGCTTTTACGGCAAGCACGGATTCGAGATCGCCGGTACGAAGACCTTCCACCTCGGCGCCGAGGTGGAGCACGACTATGTGATGGTGCGCCCGGCGTGACCGGCGGCGGTCAACGCCAACAGCCGTGACGTGGCGCGCAGGTACTTCTTGCGGAACCCGCCGGCGAGCATCTCGTCACTGAACACGGTGTCCAACTTCGCGCCCGACGCGACGACCGGGATGCCGGCGTCGTAGAGCCGGTCGGTCAGCGACACCAGCCTCAGTGCGACGTTCTGGTCGTCGAGGGGATGCACGCCGGTGATGAACACCGCGGTGACACCCTCGATCAGCGTCAGGTAGCGAGACGGGTGCATGGTCGCCAGATGCGCACACAGCCCGTCGAAGTCGTCCAGCGTGGCCCCCGGCACCGCTGCGGCGCGACCAGCCACCTCGGCGTCACTGGGCGGTTGCGGCGCCGGCGGCAGATCACGGTGCCGGTAGTCCGGCCCTTCGATCCGCACGGTCGTGAACATCGCTGCCAGCGTGTGGATTTCGCGCAGGAAGTCCTGTGCGGCGAAGCGGCCCTCCCCCAGCTGCTCGGGCAGTGTGTTGGAGGTCGCCGCCACCGAGACACCCCGTTCGACCAGAGCGGACAGCAGCCGCGAGATCAGCGTGGTGTTGCCGGGGTCGTCGAGCTCGAACTCGTCGATACAGACCAGCACGTACTCCGACAACAACTCGATGCACTCGACGAACCCGAACACACCCGCCAACTGGGTCAGCTCACCGAAGGTGGCGAATGCCCGCTTGGCGTTCGAGTCCTGGCCGACCTGGTAGTACGACGACGCGAGCAGATGGGTCTTGCCGACGCCGAAACCGCCGTCCAGGTACACCCCCACCCCGGGCAGCACCTCCCGCTTGCCGAACAACTTCTTCTTGCCGGCCCGCCGGGTCACGGCCTGGTCGCAGAACTGCCGGCACGCCTGCACCGCGGCAGCCTGCGACGGCTCGGCCGGATCGGGGCGGTAGGTGTCGAAACCCACATCGGCGAACGTGGGCGGCGGAACCAGCTGAGCGATCAGTCGTTCTGGAGTGACGCTCGGGTGCCGGTCGACCAGATGTGCGACATCGCTGGGCCCGTGCATGCAGGCACCTTAACGGCGTGCTGTGATTCTGCGTATGTCCGAACACGGCGACGGGACGCAGTTCACACTCCTGGGCGGCGTCGACGCTGTCGACGCCGGGGACCTGTCAGCGCACTACGGCTATCCCGACAATCTGACCCGATGCTGGGTGCGGGGCAACATGATCACGTCTGTCGACGGCGCAGCCACCAGCGGCGGCAAGTCCGGCGCGCTCGGCGGAGACGCCGACCGCGCGGTGTTCGGTGCGCTGCGCGCCCTGGCCGACGTCATCGTCGTCGGGGCGTCGACCGCACTGGTGGAGGACTATTCGGGGGTCCGCCTCAGCGCCGCCGATCGCGAGGCGCGGCGCCGGCGCGGACAAGCCGAGGTGCCGCCCATCGCCGTGCTGACCCGGTCCGGCCGGCTCACCCGGGACGCGCCGCTGTTCCAGCGCACCGAGGTCGCACCGCTCGTGCTGACCAGCACCGAGGCCGCCGGCGAGGCACGCAGCCACCTCGGTGAGCTCGCCGAGGTCATCGACGCGTCCGGCCCCGACCCCGCGTCGGTGGATCTGCACGCCGCGCTGCACGCGCTGGCCCAGCGCGGATTGCTGCGCGTGCTGACCGAGGGCGGACCCGGCGTTATGGGCATGTTCACCGACGCCGACCTGCTCGACGAGTTGTGCCTGACGGTGGCACCAGTGCTGGTCGGCGGCAAGTCGGGGCGCATCGTCGCCGGTGCCGGTGAGGTGCAGGCCACCCTGCGGCTGGACCGCGTGCTCACCGATTCCGAGGGCTTTCTGTGCCTGCGCTACAGCCGGGCTCGCCGCGGGCCGGCCGACTGACGGCGATCAGTACTGTGGTCGGCATGCGTTTGCGTGTGGGAGCGGTGCTGGCGGTTGCGCTGAGCACGGCGCTGGCCGGGTGCGCGCCCGGGCTCGCGGCCAATCCTCGCTATGCCACCGACTCCGGGGCGGGCCCGCAGGGCGCCCCCGAAACCACCACTCAAGCCTCCGGGCCGCCGGCCGTGGAAGCCCCCAAGAACGAGCTGTCCTGGCAGGACTGCACGTCGCGGGTGTTCAGCGCCGCGGCCGTCGACCCGATCCCCGGCGTGGCCCTGGAATGCGCCAGCTATGACGCCGACCTCGACCCCATCGCCGGTGCCAGTGGCACCGTCAACATCGGGGTGGTCCGGGCCCGGTCCAGCGACACCCCCGCCGACGCCGGGCCTCTGGTCATGACCACCGGCTCGGATTTGCCCACCTCGGAGCAGTTGCCGGTGTGGCTGTCGCGGTCGGGCATCGAGGTGCTCAGCAGCCACCCGGTGGTCTCGGTGGACCGGCGCGGCATCGGGATGTCCGGAGCGCTGGATTGCCGGGACAGCTTCGACCGCCAGGAGATGTTCGACCAGGTCCAGTTCCAGGCCGGTGACGACCCGGTCGCCAACCTGCGCGAGATCACCATGACCGCCACCACCAGCTGTACCGACGCGATCGCCCCCGGCGACTCCGCCTACGACAACGCGCACGCCGCCGAAGACCTCGAACGCCTGCGCACCACCTGGGATGTGCCCGCACTCGCCCTGTTCGGTATCGGTAACGGCGCCCAGGTGGCGCTGGCCTACGCCGGCTCCCACCCCAACAAGGTGGCCCGGCTGGTCCTGGACTCACCGCTGCCGCTGGGCATCGCCGACGAGGCAGCGACCGAGCAGCGCGTCAAGGGCGAGCAGGCAGCACTCGAGGCCTGGGCTGCGCAATGTGTGGCGGCCAACTGCCCGCTGGGCGCCGACCCGACGGCCGCCGTCGACGCGCTGCTCTCCGACGCCCGCGCCGGTCGCGGGCCCGGTGGCGCGTCGGTCGCCGCGGTCACCAGCGCGATCTCGACGGCCCTGGGATATCCGCGCGGGGACCGCATCACCGCGGGCAATGAGCTCGCGCTGGCCATCTCCGATGCCCGCGCCGGCGACAGCGCCCGATTCAACGCCCTGATCAGCGAGGCCGAGCAGCTGCGCTACACCGACGGGCAGTTCGTCAACCGGTGCAGCGACGCGCTGGCCCGCCCCACGCCCGACCGGGTCCGCGAACTCGTGGTGGCCTGGGGGCGGGAGTATCCGCAGTTCGGCACCGTGGGCGCACTGGACATGGTCAAGTGCCTGAACTGGCCGAGCGCTTCACCGCCCGAGGAGCCCGGTGGTCTGGAGATCCCGACGCTGCTGCTGGGCGTGCAACACGACCCGATCGTCGGCAACGAGGGCGTCGCTGCCGTGGCGGCCACCGCGATCAACGCCGGGTCCTCCAACCGCCGGGTCCTGTGGCAGGGCACCGGGCACGGCGCCGCGATCTACTCGGCATGCGCGCTGCCCCCGGTGATCACCTACCTGCAGAGCGGTCAGTTGCCGGACTCGGACATCTACTGCCCCGCCTGACACCCCGCCGCCCGCACACCTGTGACCGCATGTCTGCGCTCGGCGCGCCGGGGGCGTCGGGTACGGTGCGCAGGTGCGTGATCTTGTCCTGACCGCCTTCCGGCCTCGCACCTCCCCACCCGACGCCGCCACGGTTCTGCGTTCGGTGCTGTGGCCGCTGGCCATCATGGCGGTCATCCATCGCAGCTATGTGTTGGTCGCCAACCGCTGGATCACTGACGACTTCGCACCGGTCTACCGCGCGGCGGTGCATTTCAAGCTCGGGCGCGACATCTACGACGAGAACTTCACCTGGGTCGATCCGCACTATCTGTATCCGCCGGGCGGAACTCTGGTCATGGCGCCGTTCGGCTACCTGCCCGAAGAGGCGTCGCGGAACTGGTTCATCTTCTTCAACACCGTGGCCATCGTGCTCGCCGGATACTTCCTGCTGCGGCTGTTCAACTTCACCCTCGCCTCCGTGGCCGCCCCGGCGCTGCTGCTGGCGATGTTCTGCACCGAGAATGTCACCAACACCTTGGTGTTCGGCAACATCAACGGCGTCATCCTGCTGTTCGAGGTGCTGTTCCTGCGCTGGCTGCTGGACGGTGACCGCAGCCACGAGTGGTGGGCCGGGGTGTCGATCGGGCTGACGCTGGTCGTCAAACCCCTGCTGGCGCCCCTGCTCCTGCTGCCCCTGGTCAACCGGCAGTGGCGCGCTCTGGTGACCGCCTTCGCGGTGCCCGCCGTGTTCAATGTCGTGGCGTGGCCGCTGATCAACGACCCGATGAGCTTCGTCACCCGCACCGTGCCGTACATCTTCTCCACGCGGGACTACTTCAACAGCTCGATCCTGGGCAACGGCATCTATTACGGGTTGCCGATGTGGCTGATCATGGCGTTGCGGGTGGCGTTCGCGGTCCTGGGCGTGGCCGCGCTGTGGCTGCTCTACCGCTACTACCGCAGCCGCGACCCGTTCTTCTGGATGCTCACCTCGTCGGGTGTCCTGCTGCTCACTTCATGGCTGGTGCTGTCGCTGGGTCAGGGCTACTACTCGATGATGCTGTTCCCGTTCCTGATGACGGTGGTGCTGCCCAATTCGGTCATCCGCAGCTGGGTCGCCTGGCTGGCGATCTACGGGTTCACCACGATGGATCGGTGGTTGATGTGGAAGTGGCCGACCACCGGCCGCGCGATCGAGTACCTGAAGATCACCTACGGCTGGTCGCTGCTGCTGGTGGTGGTGTTCTCCGTGCTGCTGTTCCGCTACCTCGACGCGCGCGAGGACGGCAGGCTCGACGACGGGATCGACCCGCCCTGGATGTCGCCCGAACCGCAGCCCGCGGGCAACTCCGCCCGCGCGGGCGACGGGTAGCCTGGACGCCATGACAGCGACAGGTTCGGGCCACGATGCCAGGCAAGGCCCCAAGCTGGTGCTCAGCGACGACGAATGGCGCCGCCGCCTCGATCCTCAGGAGTTCGAGGTGCTGCGCCGCGCGGGCACCGAACGCCCGTTCACCGGTGAGTACACCGACACCAAGACCGAAGGCGTCTATCAGTGCCGCGCCTGTGGAGCAGAGTTGTTCCGCAGCACCGAGAAGTTCGAATCCCATTGCGGCTGGCCGTCGTTCTTCGACCCCGCCGACTCCGACGCGGTGATCCTGCGTGCCGACGATTCCCTGGGCATGCGTCGGGTCGAGGTGTTGTGCGCCAACTGCCACAGCCACCTCGGCCACGTCTTCGAGGGCGAGGGCTACCCCACGCCCACCGACCAGCGCTACTGCATCAACTCGATCTCGCTGCGGCTGGTGCCGTCGCAGACGTAGCGGCCGCGCTTGTGCGCCGACAGCAGCGCCACCGTGTCGGCAGCCGGCAGAGGCCGGCTGTAGAGGTAGCCCTGCCCGACGTCACACCCGAACTCCCGTAGGCGTTCTGCGGTCGCCGCATTCTCGACGCCCTCGGCCACCGGGGTGATGCCCAGGGCATGAGCCAGGTTGACCACCGACCGTACGATCTCGGCCGAGGTCGGCTGGGTGAGAACCGGCGCGACGAACTCCTTGTCGAGTTTGATCTCGTCGACCGGGAACTCGCGCAGGTACCACAGCGCCGAGTAGCCGCTGCCGAAGTCGTCGATCGCCACTCGAATCCCGTTGCTGCGCAAGGTGTTGAGGACCGATCGAGTCCTGTCCATGTCGGCCAGCAGCAGGTCCTCGGTGATCTCCACGGTCAGCGCCTGCGGGCTCAGCCCGCGAGCCTGCAGGGCGCCCATGATCCGGTCGGGCAGCGCGGGATCGCTGACTGCCGGGGCGAACACGTTGACCGCCACCGGCACCCCGACGCCGCGGCGGTACCACTCAGCGGCCTCGTCGAGCGCCAGCTCGAGGACGACGGTGGTCATCGAGCGCATCAGCCCGTGCTGACGCACCAGAGGCAGGAACCGGTCCGGCTCGAGCAGGCCACGCCGCGGGTGCGGCCAGCGGATGAGTGCCTCCATACCGACGATCGCCGCGCCCCGAATGTCGACCTTGGGCTGGTAGAACATGGTCAGTTCGCCGTGGTCGATGGCGTGCCGCAACTCGCCGAGCAGGCGCGCCGCATCCGGCACGTCGTCCGCGTCCGGATTCGCCGCGGGCTCCGGCCCGGCCGCCGGGTCCGCTCCGTTCGCCGGCCCGGCCATCCGCTCACCCCGCGCCTGGTCGGCGAACTCGAGAAGCAGACGCCGGTTCTCGCCGATGACCAGGAACTGGCGGACCATCACCGCGAACACGGCGACCGCGGCCCCGACGAACACCGGTTCCATCCCGTCGATGAGCGCGGGCGCGCACAACACGGTCGCGGTGGCGACGGTCGCATACGGCAGCCAAGTCGACGTGCGGGAGGGGGCGAGGTGGTCGCCGTCGGCCTCACCCCGGTCGGCTCCGGGCATTGACAGCGCGCCCAGACCGATCGCGACGAAGCCCAGCACCCAGCCCACCGCGGTCTCCTGAGGACCCCACACCTCCCGGGTGGCGGCGAAGTACGCGTAGGCGGTGTCCGATGCGGCGATCAGCACCAGACCACCGGCCAGCAGCGACAACTCGGGACGTCGGTGGGCGGGCGCCCGGACCAGTAGCAGCACCGCGACGGCGACGAAGACGATGTCACCCACGGGATAGACCAGCGACCACGCGGTGGACATCGGGTCGCTCGACCGGACGCGGTAGACGTCGTCCAACACCGCCACCCAGGCCACGCCGAACAGGGCGGCGGCAACGGTGAGTCCATCGAGCATCAGTCGCAGGCGCGCTCCGGGCGACTGGGCGGTCAGCAGGAAGACCAGGCACACCCCGGCACCGGCGAGGAAGAGCAGATAGCCCACGCTGGACCACCAGGGCAGAGGTGTCTGGTGTGCCGCGAGCCGGGACACGCTCCATCCGGCGGCGCCCACCGCCCACCCTGCAGTGCCCAGCGCCATGCAGGCCCATGCGCTACGTTCGCGGCCGCTGCGCCGGTACGCCGCCAGCGCCGAGCACACCGCGGCGAACAACGAGAACCCGACGAGTCCCGCCTCGCCCGCCACCCGCGACGACGGGTCGGCGGCCCCACCGAACAGCAGCCAGACGGCATAGCCCACGCCCGCGACCGTGACACCGAGCGTCACCCCTCGCCGGCTCGACATGCGCGGATTCTAGCAATTCACCATCGGCGACTCGTGCCAGAACCCGCCTGCCGAATCGATTTGCTATCGGTTCAGCAGCTCACCGAGTCGGAGGTATACGTGCATTTCAGCAGGTTGATCCAGTACATGCAGCATTTGCGCCGGCGTCAACGTAGTTCCCGCTTCTGTTGAATCAGCAAAGGATGACTCAGCTGGTCAGCGGACGCTCTGGGCAGTGGGAGCTCTGGTCAGTGGACGCTGTCACCGGCCTCCTCCGAAGCCAACCGTCGGGTTTGAACCAGTTCCAGGACCGCGTCCGCCGACAACGGCTTGCTGAAGTGGTAGCCCTGAGCGATGGTGCACCCGTAGTCGAGCAACCGCTGCGCGGTCTGGACATTTTCGACACCCTCGGCCACCGGGGTGATGGCGAGTGCATGGGCGAGGTCGATGACGGCCCGCACGATGGCCGCCGACGGAGCATGGGTCAGGATCGGCGCGATGAAATGTCTGTCCAGTTTGAGCTCGTCGACCGGGAATTCGCGCAGGTACCACAGCGCCGAGTAGCCACTGCCGAAGTCGTCGATCGCGACGCGGATCCGGTGCTCGCGCAGCATCCTCAGCACCACCCGCGTCTTGGCCAGGTTATCCAGCAGCAGGTCCTCGGTGATCTCGACGGTCAGCATCTCCGGCGGCAGACTCCGGTGGTCGAGCGCCGACGACAGCTGACGGGGCAAGCCCAGGTCGCCCACCGCGGGGGCGAACACGTTGATGGCCACGGGCAGTTCGGCGCCCGCCGCCCACCACTGCGCCGCGTCGTCGAGCGCGCGGTCCAGCACAGCAGAGGTCACCGACCGCATCAGCCCGTGCTGGCGCACCAGCGGCAGGAATTGGTCGGGGGTCAACATCCCGCGGTGCGGATGCGGCCAGCGCACCAACGCCTCCAGCCCCACCACCGTCCCACACTGCAGGTCGAACTTGGGTTGGTAGACCACGCTCAACTCGCCGTGGTCCAAGGCCCCCCGCAGGTCACGCAGCAGCCGCAGCGACGCCCGTCCGGCGACACCGGTGTCGCTGCCCCGTACCGGCACCGGGGCTGACACCGCCGGATCCTCGCCCCACTGCAGCTCCATCTCCGGACTGAACGTGAACGGCGTGCTGGCCTGGGCCCGCTTGGCGCTGTACATGGCGACATCGGCCTGCTTGAGCAGATCCTCGACCGTCAGGGTGGCGCTGTCCGGCGTCGCGATGGCCAGTCCGACGCTGGGGCGCACCAACAGATCCTGACCGTCGATCAGGAACGGCCGGTCGAATGCGGCCACCACCTGGTGTGCCACCGCCCGGGAGGCGTCGGGGTCGCCCTCCATCAGCACCGCGAATTCGTCGCCGCCGAGGCGGGCGACGGTGTCACTGGCCCGCACCGCATTGTTGAGGCGTTCGGCCACCCGCGCCAGGATGGTGTCGCCGGCCGGATGGCCGAGGCTGTCGTTGACGAGCTTGAAGTCGTCGAGGTCGATCAGCAGCACTGCGACCGCTCGGGCTTCGCGCTTCTGCAGCGCCATCGCGTGGGTGAGCCGGTCGATGAACAGGGTGCGGTTGGCCAGGCCCGTCAAGGGGTCGCGCAACGCCCGGTCGGAGACCTCGGCCAGCAGCCCGCGGTTGTCCCTGAGTACCAGCATCTGGCGCAGCATCACCGCCAGAATCGTCAGCGCGCCGACGATGTAGAGCGGCCCCAGACGCGGGATCATGATCGGTGCGCAGATCACCACCACCGCCGTCACCGGCACAAACGGCATCCACATGGAGGCGGGCGAGAAGACCGTCGGCGGTTTCGCCGGCAGGGCGGCCGCTCGTGCGCGGGTCGCCAGGGCCGCGGCACCGATGGCGATGAATCCGTAGACATAGCCCAGGGAGATCGCTTCGCGGTAGACGCCTTCGACCGTGGTGAGGTAGGCGTAGGCGACGTCGGCGATCCAGATCGAGATCAACCCGACAGTCAGCATCGCCAACGGCCGGCGTTCTGTCGGCGAGGCCCGCACGAGCAGCAGCAGTGCGATCGTCACGACCGCGACCCCGGTGACCGGGTACATCAGCACGAGCACCAGCGCGAACCAGTCCATCGCCTTGGCCGCGTAAACCGTCGCCAGCAGCCCCACCCAGACGGCCCCGAACAACGCGCCGGCGACAACGACCGCATCGAGGAGCACCCGCAGCATCGTCGAACGGGGGTAGTCGCGCAGCATGACGAGCAGGGCCAGGCCGGCGCCCACGGGCATCAGCGCATAGCCGACGTCGGCCACCGACTGGAACGGCGGGACCTCGTTGGTCAGCCCGTTGTAGGTCCAGACCAGTTGGCCGGAGGCGAACCCGCAGAGCCCGACGGCGATCCACCACCAGGCCACCCGACGTCGTCCGTGCAGGCGTCGCGCAGCCGCCCCGGCACACACGGCGGCCGACAGAGCGACCAGCATCACCACCACGTCGTTGACGACGCGAACCGCCGGCAGGGTGCTCCACCTGCTCAACTGCAGAACAGAGAAAGCTCCCGCCGACACAGCGATGACGCTCACCGCTGCCCTGGGGCTCAGCACCGGTCGATGCTAGCAACACCCCAGGGGGTAGCGCGCAGTAACTGACGTCACCGTCATATACATGCTGACGAGCGCGAAAGGCGGGTCGACGGGCAGGGTCAGCGAGGTGGCTGGACTCCTACGCCGGCACGCCGTCCATCGCGATCACGGAAGCCAACCGACCAGCAAACCCGGTCCCGGTCAGGGCAACGCGTGGATGAGCTGCTCGACCGACACCCGCGGCCCGGTGAAGAACGGCGTCTCCTCGCGCACGTGCCGACGCGCGTCCGTCGCCCGCAGATCCCGCATCAGGTCGACGATCCGGTGCAGTTCCGGCGCCTCGAAGGCCAGCAGCCACTCGTAGTCACCCAGCGCGAACGACGGAACGGTGTTGGCGCGCACGTCTTTGTAGTCGCGGGCGGCCATGCCATGCTCGGCCAGCATGCGGCGCCGCTCGTCGTCGGGCAGCAGATACCACTCCAGCGAGCGGACGAACGGATACACGCAGATGTAGGCGCCGGGCTCCTCACCGGCCAGGAACGCCGGAATGTGGCTCTTGTTGAACTCTGCCGGCCGGTGCAGGGCCACGTTGCTCCACACCGGATTCGACGCGCGCCCTAGCGTGGTGGAGCGGCGGAACTCGGCGTAGGTCGCCTGCAGGGCCTCGACGTTCTCCGCGTGCGTCCACATCATGAAGTCGGCATCGGCGCGCATCCCGGCCACGTCGTAGACGCCGCGCACCACAACGCCGTTGTCCTCCTGGCGCTTGAGGAACGTCGCGGTGTCCTGCACCACCGCCGCACGCGCATCCTCGTCGTACCCGAGTTCGCCAGGGCGCACGGCGAACACCGAGAACATGAGGTAGCGGATCGTGGAGTTGAGCGTGTCGTAATCGAGCTTGGCCATGCGCCCATCGTGCCACGCCCGAGGTGGCGCGCCGGGGGCTCGTCAGCCGGTGCGGACCAGCGCAGCCGCAGCCCTGGTGGCCGCCGCGACGCAGGCCGGCACCCCGATGCCGTCGAGGTAAGCGCCGGCCACCGCCAGCCTCGGCGGCAGCCCGGCGCGGATCCGGCCGACCACGTCGGCGTGGCCGGGCCCGTACTGCGGCATCGCGTCGATCCAGCGCACGACGCGCGACTCCACCGGTTGCACGTGAACGTCGAAGAGTTGCGCGAGGTCCTGCTCCGCCCAGGCCAGGAGTTCGTCGTCGCCGGCGCCACGGGCGATGTCGTCACCGAGTCGCCCGTAGGACAGGCGCACCATCTCGGTGCTGCCGCGCCTGCCCCATTTGCGAGACGACAACGTGACCGCCTTGGCGTGCAGCCGGGTGCGACCGGCCACGAGCACACCGGACTGCTCGGGCAACGGCGTGCCGCCGGGCAGTGCCAGCGCCACCACCGCGGCAGAGGCGACCGGGATGGTGGCGGCCGCAGCGGCACTCTCGGGCGCGAGGTCACCGATCAGCCCCGGTAACCGCGGGGCCGGCACCGCGAGCACCACGGCATCGGCCGGCCAGCGCTGCCCGTCGTCGTCGAGCACGTCCCACCCGCGCTGCGCCGGCATCACGGTGCGCACCCCGATCTGCGCCCAGCGCAGATCCGAGCGGCGCACCAGCTCGTCGAGCAGCACCGTGTAGCCGCCGTCGACGGCGCCGAACACCGACCCCGGGGCCGGTGGCGGCAACGCCGTGGTGACGGCCTCGGTGAGGTTGCGCGCACCGCGGTCCAAGGCGGTGGCCACCGTCGGCGCGGCCGCGCGGATGCCGATCGTGGCGGCCGAGCCCGCGTACACCCCGGCCAGCAAGGGGTCGACCGAGCGGATGACCACCTGCTCACCGAAACGATCGCCGACGAGTTCGGCCACCGTCGGGTCAGCACCGGTACGCCACGAGAACGGCCGGCGGGGTTCGTCGCGCATCCACTGGATGGTCGCGTCGTCCACCAGGCCCACCAGGGCGTCCGGCCGCGACGGGATGCCGTTGACGGTGTCCCTGGGCAGTGCGTGCAGGCGATCTTCGCTGTAGATCAGCGGGCGCGCCCCGGTGGTGGCGATCTGTTTGTCGGTCATGCCCAGCTCGGCCAGCAGCGCCGTCACCTCGGGCCGGCGGGCCACGAAGGCCTCGGCCCCCACGTCCAGCGGCTGCCCGGCGATGCGTTCCGTGCGCAGGACGCCACCGAGGCGGTCAGCGGGATCGAATACGGTGATCGACGCGTCCGGTCCGGCGGTCACCCGTAGCCGGTAGGCCGCGACGAGTCCTGAAATGCCCCCTCCGACAACGCAATAGCGCGGCCCGGTCGATGAGCTCACAGTTCGTGCACCAACGCGACCGCATCGGTGATCACCTCGGGGTCGGTGGCCGGCAGCACCCCGTGACCCAGGTTGAAGACGTGCCCGACCGCGCCCGCGTCGACCGCACGCCGACCGTCCTCGACCACCGCGCGCACTGCCCGCTCGACCACCGGCCAGCCCGACAGCAGCACCACCGGATCGAGGTTTCCCTGCAGCGCGCAACCGGGCCGGACCCGGCTCGCGGCGTCGGTCAGCGAGGTGCGCCAGTCCACGCCGACCACCGCAGGGGTGCCGTGTCCGACGACGGCCTCCGACATGGCCCCGAGCAGCTCGGCGGTACCCACCCCGAAATGCGTCATCGGCACACCGTGGCCGGCCAGCTCGGTGAACACCCGGGCACTGTGCGGCAGGACGTAGGCGCGGTAGTCGGCCAGCGACAACGTGCCGGCCCAGGAGTCGAACACCTGGATGGCGTCCACCCCGGCTTCGAGCTGAGTCCGCAGGAACGCGACCGTGACATCGGTCAGGGCCGTCATCAGCGCATGCCAGGTGTCGGTGTCGCCGAACATCATCGCCTTGGTGCGCTCGTGGTTGCGGCTCGGCCCGCCCTCGACCAGGTAGGACGCCAGCGTGAACGGCGCCCCGGCGAAACCGATGAGCGCAACGTCGCCCAGCGCGGCCGTGAGCTGGCTGATCGCCGTCGCGACCGGTGCGACCTGCTCGCCGTCCAACTCCCCGACGCCGGCGACGTCGGCGCGGCTGCGCACGGGATGGCCGATCACCGGACCCACGTCGGGCACGATGTCGACGTCGATCCCCGCGGCCCGGAGCGGCACCACGATGTCGGAGAACAGGATGGCGGCGTCGACGCCGTGCCTGCGCACCGGCTGCAGTGTGATCTCGGTGATCAGGTCGGCGTCGAAGCAGGCCTGCATCATGGTGTTCTTGGCCCGCAATGCCCGGTACTCGGGCAGCGACCGGCCGGCCTGCCGCATCATCCACACCGGCACCCGGTGGGGCTTGCGACCGGCCACGGCGGCCAGGTAAGGGGATTCGGGCAGCTCGCGGCGCGTGTTCATCGCCTCCTATGCTGCCATGTCCGACGCCGTCCGATTCGGCGCGCCATGAGCACAGACCAGGTGATATGGACTAGCGTCAGACGGCGTGACCTCCGCCGAACCCGCTCAGTTCCGCGACGCGGTGGCGGCGATGAATGCCACCACCGTGCGTCCGGAGATCGAGCTGGGCCCCATTCGGCCACCCCAGCGCCTGGCACCGTTCAGCTACGCCCTGGGCGCCGAGATCAAGCATCCCGAGACCGCGATCATCCCCGAACGCTCCGAAGGAGACGCCTTCGGGCGGTTGATCCTGCTGCACGACCCCGAGGGCGCCGAAGCCTGGGACGGCACGATGCGACTGGTCGCCTACATCCAGGCGGACCTCGACTCCAGCGAGGCGGTCGACCCGTTGCTGCCCGAGGTCGCCTGGAGCTGGCTGGTCGACGCGCTGGAACAGCGGGCCGAGCACGTCACCGCGCTCGGCGGCACCGTCACCGCCACCACCTCGGTGCGCTACGGCGACATCTCCGGACCGCCACGTGCGCATCAGCTCGAGCTGCGCGCGTCGTGGACCGCCACCGACGCCGAACTCGGCCCGCACGTGCAGGCGTTCTGTGAAGTGCTCGAGCATGCCGCGGGGCTACCTCCCGCCGGCGTGACCGATCTCGGTTCGCGGTCGCGCGCCTGAACTCGATGTCCGAGCCCGATACCGCCGGTTCCGTCGTGGAACCCGACGCCGACCAGCCCGAGGCCACCCCGCTGCTGAGGCCGCGCGACGGCGTGCCCGCCGTGTCGGCGAGCCGCGGTGAGATCGCCAGGGCCGCCGATCTTCTCGCGCACGGCACGGGGCCGTTCGCGGTGGACGCCGAGCGCGCCTCGGGTTTCCGTTACTCCAATCGCGCCTACCTGGTGCAGATTCGCCGCGCCGGTGCGGGCACGGTGCTGATCGACCCGGTCAGCCACGGCGGTGACCCGGTCGAGGTGCTGGCCCCGCTCGCGGATGTGCTCGCCACCGACGAGTGGGTGTTGCACGCCGCCGACCAGGATCTGCCGTGCCTGGCCGAGATCGGGATGAGGCCGACCTCGCTGTACGACACCGAGCTGGCAGGCCGGCTGGCCAACTACGACCGGGTGAACCTCGCCGCGATGGTCCAACGGCTGCTCGGTCTGCAACTCACCAAAGGCCACGGGGCGGCGGACTGGTCCAAACGACCACTGCCCGCCGACTGGCTCAACTACGCCGCCCTCGACGTCGAGGTGCTCGTCGAACTGCGCGACGCCGTCGACGACGTCCTCGCCGAGCAGGGAAAGACCGAGTGGGCACGCCAGGAGTTCGAGTTCCTGCGCACCTTCGAGGGGGCGCCCACCCGGCGGGACCGATGGCGACGCACCTCGGGCATCCACAAGGTCCGCAACCCCCGCGCGCTGGCCGCGGTGCGCGAACTGTGGACCACACGGGACCAGATCGCGCGGCGGCGGGACATCGCTCCCGGCCGGATCCTGCCCGACAGCGCCATCGTCAACGCAGCGACCGTGGATCCAGACAGCGTCGACAAGCTCACTGCCCTGCCCATTTTCGGCGGATCCCGGCAACGGCGCAGTGCACAGGTGTGGCTCGACGCGCTCGCCCGGGCCCGCGCGACCTCCGAACCACCCAGCTCAGCCGAACCCTCCAACGGTCCGCCACCGGCGTCGCGCTGGGCCCGCCGCAAGCCTGAGGCCGCGGCACGACTGGAAGCAGTCCGCTCCGGGCTGACCCACCTGGCCGAGCAACTCAACGTGCCTGCCGAGAACCTGCTGGCGCCCGACACCGTGCGCCGGCTGTGCTGGGACTGGGAACTGACCGGCCAGGGCGCAGACAGCCCCGCTGCCACGGCCGCGGCCGTCGAGGCGTTCCTGCGCGACTGCGGGGCGCGGCACTGGCAGCGCGACCTCACCGTTCCGGTGCTGACGGCCGCGCTGCAGGTCTCCCCTACCGACCGCTGACCAGTTTGATGGCCGCCGACTCGATGGTCTCTTCGGACAACAGCACCTCCAGTGCCGCATCACCGAGGGGGATGAAGCTGTCGTGGCTGGCCACCCGCGCCAGCGCTCCGGGGAAGCCGTGCTCGATCAACGCGGTGAGCACCCCCTCGCCGACACCGCCGCTCTCGCGGGTCTCGTCGACGACGAGCACCCGACCAGTGGCCTGCGACTCGGCCAGCATGTCCGTCACCGGCAATGGGGCCAGCCAACGCAGGTCGACCACGCGGGCTGCGATGCCCCGCTCGGCCAGTCGGCGCGCCACGCGCAGGCTCATCCGCAACCCGTTGCCGAACGTCATGATGGTCAGGTCGCGGCCGTCACCGTAGGTCCGGGCACTGCCGATCGGCACCACGCCGCCGTGATCGGTGGCCAGCCAGCCGTCGTCGCCGTCGTCGTGCAGGTCGCGGGTGTGGTAGAGCGCAATCGGCTCGAGGAACAGGCACACCACGCCCGCCGTGCGTGCGGCGATCACACACGACCGCATCATCGCCGCGGCGTCGTCGGGCCGCGCCGGGGAGGCCACCACGACACCGGGCAGGTCGCGGATCGCGGTGATCGAGTTGTCGTTGTGAAAATGCCCGCCGAAACCCTTCTGGTAACCGTATCCGGCGATCCGCACCACCATCGGGTTGCGGTACTGCCGGTTGGAGAAGAACTGCAGCGTGGCGCCCTCGCCGCGGATCTGGTCGGCGGCATTGTGCAGATAAGCCAGATACTGGATCTCCGGGATGGGCAGCAGCCCGCAGACGCCGGCGCCCAAGGCCAGTCCGAGGATCGACTGCTCGTCGAGCAGAGTGTCGAAAACCCTTGCTGCTCCTGCTTTTCCGGCCAGCCCCCGGGTCACGCCGTAGACACCGCCCTTACGGGCGACGTCCTCACCGAACAGCAACGCCTCGGGGTGGTCGGTCAACGTCTCGTGAAGCGCCCGGTTGATGGCCTGTGCCACCGTGAGCGCCGGCCCTTCGTTCCCGCGGTCCCCCCGGGACGCGGCCTCGCGGGTGGCCCGCACCGCGTCGTCGCGGGCCTCCCGCAGCGGTGTCATGACCGCATGCGGGCTGTCCAACTGCGGCAGCTCGGCGACGTCGGTGGCCAGCGCGAGCACGTCGGTGCGCTTCGCTTCGTAGGCGTCGAGAACCTCTGCGACGGTGCAGATCCCGGTCTCGACGAGAATCCGGGCGGTGCCCAGTAGCGGGTCACGTCCGTAGTCGGCGGTGATCTCGTCACCGCTGCGGTAGCCGGGCTCGTAATCGGACCCGGCGTGTCCCATGAGCCGCACCGTCCGCAGGTGCAGGAAAGCCGGCCGACGATGGGTACGCACGTACTCGGCGGCCCGCTGCGAAACGGTCAGCACTTCGGCCACGTCGGCGCCGTCGGCGGTGAAGTACTCCAGATCCGCACGGTTGCCGTAGGTACGCGCTATCCAGCCCTGCGGGGTGCGCACGCTGATGCCGATCCCGTTGTCCTCGCACACCAGCAGCAGCGGCATCGGCACACCTTGGTAGGCGGTGTGCATGGCCGCGTTGATCGCACCGACCGCCGTCGAGTGGTTGGCCGACGCGTCGCCGAAGCTGCACACCGCCAACGCGTCCGACGGCCAGGCACACTCGACACCCAGCTTGCGTGCGCGGGCGATGGAGAAGGCGACCCCGACCGCCCGCGGCAGGTGTGAGGCGATGGTCGAGGTCTGCGGGATGACGCTCAGATCGTGGCGGCCGAAGACCTTGTGCCGCCCACCGGAGATCGGCTCGTCGGTCGCGGCGACCAACCCGAGCAGCACATCGCGCAGCGGGTCACTTCCTTTGACCTGCCGTGCACGGGCGAGGTAGAAACCCCCGGAACGGTAGTGCAGCAGCGCAGGATCGCTCGGGCGCAACGCGGTGGCCACCGCCGCATTGCTCTCGTGCCCGGAGGAACCGATGGTGTAGAAGCCCTGGTTCCTCGATCGCAACCAGCGCGCAGCCAGGTCGAGATGACGACTGCCCAACTGTGCGTCGAACACCTCCAGACAGGTCTTCGGCGAGACACCGCGCAGCATGACGTCGGCATCGGCATGCGATGCGGTCAGCCCGGAGACGGCTCGGGTGAAGTACTCGTCGATCGGTTCGGCCACTGCGGCTCCTGGAGGTCAGCGGAACGCGGCGATACCGGTGAGCGCCTGCCCGATCATCAGGGTATGCATCTCACTGGTGCCTTCATAGGTCAACACCGATTCCAGGTTGTTGGCGTGGCGCATCACCGGATATTCCCCGGTGATGCCGCTCGCCCCGAGGATGGTGCGCGCCGTGCGGGCGATCGCGATGGCCTCCCGCACGTTGTTCAGCTTGCCCAGGCTCACCTCTTCGGGCCGCAGGCCGTCGGCGTCCTTGGTGCGGCCGAGGTGCAGCGCGAGCAGGAGGGCCTTGCCGTACTCGAGCGTCATGTCGGCGAGTTTCTGCTGGGTGAGCTGGAATCCGCCGATCGGCCGGTCGAACTGCATCCGTGACTGGGCGTAGCTCAACGCGGTCTCCAGGCAGTCCCGCGCGGCGCCCACGGCGCCGAACACGATTCCGAACCGGGCTTCGTTGAGGCAGCTCAGCGGAGCCCGCAGGCTCGTGGCGCCGGGGAGGCGGGCGCTGTCGGGGACTCGGACTCCGTCGAGAACGAGCTCGCTGGTGACCGAAGCGCGAAGGGACATCTTCGACTTGATGGTGTGCGCGGTGAAGCCCGGAGTGTCGGTCGGCACGGCGAAGCCCCGCACCCCGTCGTCGGTGCGGGCCCACACAATCGCCACGTCGGCCACCGACCCGTTGGTGATCCACATCTTGGTGCCGTCGAGAATCCAGTCGTCACCGGAACGTGAGGCGCGGGTCCGCATTCCGGCCGGGTTGGAGCCGAAGTCGGGCTCGGTGAGCCCGAAACAGCCGATCATGCGGCCTCGCGCCATCTCGGGCAGCCACTGCTGCTTCTGTTCTTCACTGCCGAAGGCGTGCAACGCGAACATCGCCAGCGAGCCCTGCACGCTGACCAGCGACCGGATGCCCGAGTCACCGGCCTCCAACTCCAGGCACGCCAGACCGTAGGCGGTCGCGGTGGTGCCGGCACATCCGTAACCCTGCAGATGCATGCCGAGCAGGCCGAGTTCGCCGAGTTCGGCGGCGAGCTCACGGACCGGAAGCTCGCCGTTCTCGTACCACGCCGCGATGTCCGGCGCGATGCGTCCTTTCACCAACGCGCGCACCGTATCCCGGATCTGACGTTCCTCGTCGTCGAGCATGCCGTCGACACGCAGCAGGACGTCCGGGGCGGTGGGGCCGCCGTTCTGGGTGGGCTGGCGGGACATCATGTCTCCTAACGGTCGAGGGGGATCAGCAGCAGCCGGACGCGTGCGCGCCGACAGGACGCGGTGGTGGTGAGGCCGGGCGCACGTCAGCGCCCCGCCAGCTCACCGATCGGCTTGGCGGCGGGGTCTGCTCGCTGCGGGTGGCGACCAGCGGTACCCCGTCGACGAGGACGCTCGCGATTCCGGGCAGGTCCCCCAGCGCAAACGAGTCCAGCGCGTCGGTGGCCGCCGACCCGGTGATCGGGCCGAGCACCAACAGATCCGCGGGTCGCCCTTCGGCGATCACCCCGGTGTCCAGGCCATGCGCCCGTGCCGTCTGTCCGGTCGCCGCCGCGACCGCCGCCACCGGGTCGACGCCGCACACCGAGGCCAGATAGCAGATGTTGCGCAGCATTCCGCGCGGGATGACACCGGTGCCGCCGGGGGTGTCGGTGCCGAGGGTGAGGCGGTCCAGTCTGTCTGCCCGGCGAAGCTCGTCCACCACGACCGTCGTGGCACGGTAGTTGTTGGAACTGCACACCTCGACGTGGGTGTCGGGCAGGCCGGCGATGATCGCGATGATGTCCGAATCCGGCGGGGGGATCGGGCCGCCGGAGATGTGGCCGACCACATCCGGCTCGACCGCTAGTACCACCTCTGCTCCGGCGACCCGGCTCGAACCCGACCGGGAGACCCCACCGGAGTGCAGTTTGACGGTCATCCCCCGCTCGTGCGCCCACCGCACGTACCGCTGGGCTTCGCCGTCGCCCAACCGGTTCCAGTCGTAGAAGATGAACTTCAGCTGGTCGATGCCCTCGCGGTGAGCCCGGTCGAAGTGTTCTTCGGTCATGCCAGGTACCAACAGCACGGTGCCGGCGTTGACTTTGACCCCGGACGGCCGCATGCGCCCGGTGGTGTGCTTGGAGGTGATCGCGATGCTCAGCACCAACTCCGGGGTGAGCGCGTCGAACGCCAGACCCGGAATGTGCAGTTCGCCGGCCGAGACCATCGAGGTGGTGCCGCCATGGAGGTAGTTGTGAATCCAGCCGACGGAGTTCTGCGCCGGAGTCCATTCACCGAAGGTCGGGTGGATGTGACCGTCGACCAGACCGGGCATGACTGTCAGTCCACCTGCAGAGAGCACGCGGTCGGGCGCACCGACGGTGGTCCCCACGCCGACGATGAGGCCGTCCTCGACGACGAGGGTCGTGTCACGGAGCGGGGCGATGTTCGCGTCGCCGTGCACCAGCAGCCCGATGTCCTCCACCAGCAGCGTGGTCACCTAGGACCTCCTCGATTGGATTTTGTATACACTATCCGACGAATCGCGCTGCGGGAAATCGGGTTCGGCGTCCGCCCGGCGCAGCCGGCCCAGAGCTGGAGCGCCGAACACCACCACCAGCACGATGACCGCGCCGACGAGGTTCATCGCCAGCCGGACGCCGCCCTCGTACCAGGGGAACAACGCCGGGTATTCGCTGATCACCAGCAGCACCGGTGGGCCGGTGACCGCCCACCACGTGTAGTTCACCGGGCGTAGCGCCATGGCGAGGGTGAACAACACCACGGTGAGGACCGCCACGACGGGCAGCGACGGGTGCGTGCCCAGCATCAGCGCGGCGATCAGCGCACCGACCGTGTTGCCCGACAACCGCTGCGCCAGAAGCAGTCCGGTGTCCCGCGCAACGGGTTGCACGGTCAGCACGACACTGGTCACCAGCCAATGGCCGCCGACCAGGTCATCGGGCAACAACCCGGCCGCCCCTACCGCGACGGCCACCGCGATGCCGACCCGGATCGCGTGGGGCCGGCGTTCCCGCCACGGCGCGCCGATCCGACCCGATGAGGGCGCGGGCAAGCCACGCCGGCGACACACGACCGTGCATCCGTACCACGCACTCCAGGCGGCCGGCACCACCAGTACACCGACGAGATACGGCACCAGCGAGGCGGCCCCGGGGTCGTCAGGGACGTCGATCGCGATCAGCACCACCGCCAACGCCGCGGTCGGACCCACCTCGACCAACAACGCACCGGCCACGGCCGCCACCACCGTCACCGCTGCCAGCGCCGGCGGATGGCCCGAGGTGAGCACCGCCAGGGTCGCTCCGACCAGGATCGCCAGGCCCCGCACTCCCATGGTGACGACCGCGGGACGCCACGCCACGGGAAGCGACGGTACCGCCGTCAGCACGAAACCCAGCCCCAGCGCCGACCCCAGCGCAGGTCGACCCGCCGCCGCCGTCACCCCGAGGATCGCCCCGAGGCCCACAGCAAGCCAGACGGCCATCCCCCAACGGCTGGGTCCGACGGGACGCAGCACCTCGGAAACCCGCCGGAACCGGGGGGACGGCGCAGGGATGGCTGCCCGGTCAGGATTCCGCACTGTCCGCGCTGCCCGCCGGCGTGGCGGCATCGAGCACGGCCGCCACGATGCCCTGGTAACCCGTGCAGCGGCAGATGTTGCCGGACAGCGCCTCCCGTACCGAGTCGGCGGTGAGCGGTTTCTCGGCGTCGGGATCGCGCAACAGTTCCACTGCCGCCACCAGGAACCCGGGAGTGCAGAAACCGCACTGCAGTCCGCCACGTTCGGCGAACGCCTGCCGCAGTCGGTCAGCCTCCTCGAACTGGTCGAGACCCTCGACGGTGTCGATCCGAAGACCATCGGTCTGTGCGGCCAGCATCAGGCAGGCGCGCGCCGACCGGCCCTCCACGAACACGGTGCATGCACCGCACACCCCGTGCTCACAGCCCAGATGCGTTCCCGTCAAGCCGAGTTCGTCGCGCAGGAAGTCGGCGAGAGTGAGCCGACCTGCCACGGTTCGCACGATCTGTTTGCCGTTGACCGTCACCGCGATGGTCAGCGTCGCCGGTGAATCAGGCCGCATATCCACCCCCTCTCGGAGCGTTCACCCGCCGGTGCGCATCGGCAAGCGCATCGGCAAGCGCCGCGCGGCACAGGCGGCGCGCGTAGTCGGTGTCCTCGACCGCCGGTTCGCAGGCGTCCGCCCATCGGTCGGCCAAGGTGCGCCACAGCTGCGCCGACGGCACCTTCCCGACCGCATCGTCGGCAACGAAGAGCAGCGGCCGGTCTGCCATGCTCAACACACCGGCGCGCACAGCTGCGATCCGGCCATCCGGGTCCACCGTCAGCAGGCAGCCTGCGCCGGCGAGGCCGTAGTCGCCGTGCTGGTGAGCGAATTCGACGAAGCCCCAACCCTGCCCGGCCTTGATGGCGGGCACGGAGATCCAGGTGACCATCTCGTCGGCGGCAAGGGCGTTGGTGTACAACGACACGAACATCTCCTCGGCGGCGACCGTGCGCCGCCCCGACACGGACTCGACGTGAAACGTGGCGCCGAGAACGACGGTCGCCAGCGGTATCTCGGCGGCCGGGTCGGCATGTGCCACCGACCCGCCGATGGTGCCCCTGTTGCGAATGGCGATATGACCGATGTAGCGCGCCGCATCGGCGAGCAGGGGGGCCCGTGCGGCGATCAACGGGTCGGTCTCCACGGTCCGGTGGGTGACCAGAGCGCCGAGCACCAGATCATCGGTGTCATCGAACACGCGGTTCAATTCGGCGAGTCTGCCGATGTCGATGACCGACGTGGGCCGCGCCAGGCGCAGGTTCATCAGTGTCATCAAGGACTGGCCGCCGGCCATCAGCTTCGCATCGGCGTCCTGCGCGAGCAGCTCGAGGGCCTCGGCGACCGAGTCCGGCCGCTGGTAGCACACCGCGGCGGGCTTCACGACGCCACCCTGTCCAGCGCCCGGCACAGATCGGCGGTCCCGATCGGCGTCGTCGTCACGTGGTGGCCACCGCCCAGCGCGTCGTCGACGGCGGCGGCGACCGCGGCGTACACGGCGATGGTGCCGCTCTCCCCCGCACCGCGCACGCCCAGCGGATTGGCAGGCGTGGCGACGTGGTGATGGTTCACGAGCACCGGGGGCACGTCCGTGGTGAGGGGCAAATGGTAGGCCGCGAACGTCGTCGAGGTCGGTTCCCCCGTGGGCGAGTATCTCCACGCCTCGAACAGCGCGCCACCGATCCCCTGGGCGACTCCACCGACGATCTGGCCCTCCACGATCCTGGGATTGATCTCCCGGCCACCCTCGTGGGACACCGCGTAGCGCAACACCTTCACGATCCCGGTGCGCCTGTGCACGCCGAGAATGACCGCGTGCACACCCATCGTCCACGTCACCGTCGGGACCCGGTAGACGGAGGTGACGTCCAGCGCCGCACCACCCTCACCGGCACCTCCGACGCGGCCCGCCGCGGCCAGTTCGTCCCAGCCGACCGCGGTTCCGGCCGCCGTGAACCGGCCCCCGGCGTAGCCGACCGATTCGGCATCGACGAGCTGCGCAGCGCGTTGTGAGGCAAGCACGATCAGTTCGCCGCACGCCTGGTGCACCGCGGAGCCGGCCAGCACCGCCGACCGGCTGGCGAACGTTCCGACTCCCTCGGGCAGTTGCTCGGTGTCGCAGGGCCGGTAACGCACCCGCTGCAGCGGGACGTCCAGCGCATCAGCGGCCACCTGGGCGAAGACCGTCTCGTGCCCCTGACCCGCCGATGCGGCGCCCGCCGTCACCTCGAACTGCCCGCTGGGCAGCACCCGCACGCGCGCTGTTTCGTGCGGGCCCCGACCCGTCGCCTCCAGATAGCACGACAACCCGTACCCGACATGGTGATCGGGGTTCTCGATCGCGCAGACGTCCACCTCCGAGCGCGGCAGCGTGCGCACCGCCGAATCCAGACAGGCCAGGTAGTCACCACCGTCGAAACAGATCGGCACCCCGTCGCGGTACGGGAGGGGCCGGGCGTACGGCAGATCAGCCGCGCCCAGCAGGTTTCTCCTGCGGATCTCCTCACCGGAGATGCCCACGACCGCCGCCGCCGCATCCAGGCTCCGCTCCAGCGCGAACGTCGCTTCCGGCCGGCCCGCGCCGCGGTACTGCGCGACGAGTGTCTTGTTGGTCAGCGCGGCATATCCGCGGACGTGCATGGCCGGTATCCGATAGGGCCCCATCAAGTGCACGGCGGTGTTGGCGACGATGCCTGCCACCCAGAGACTTCCGGCACCGATGTCGACGACGAAATCGACGTCCCACGCGAGGATCGCGCCCTCGGCGTCGACGGCCAGCCGCGCCCGGTGCAGCTGGTCCCTGGCCTGAGCGCTGGCCAGCAGGTGTTCCTGGCGGTCCTCGACCCAGACCACGCGCTGCCCGGTGTGTCTGGCCAGCACGGCGAGCACGATCTCCTCGCCGTACACATTGGCCTTGGTGCCGAAACCACCACCCACATCCGGCACACTGACCACGATGTCCTGACGGTCCCAGCCTGTCACCGCGCAGATCGCGTTGCGCACCATGTGCGGTACCTGGGTCGAGGTGTGTACCTCCACCCGTCCGCGTCCGGCGTCGTAATCGGCGAGCACGCCGCGACATTCGAGAGGGACGGCACCGTGGCGCTCCATGCGGTAGGTGCCCTCCACGACATGGGCGGCTGTGTCGAAAGCCTCATCGGGAGCGCCGAACTCGTACTCCAGACGAGCGGCCTGGTTGGTCGGCAGATGGCCGAACAGTGCGGGGCTGTCCGGATCGAGCGCGGTCACGGCGTCGGTCAGCACCGGCAGCGCCTGATAGGACACGACGACGCTTTCGGCTGCGTCCTCGGCGACGTAGCGGTCGGCGGCGACGACCACGGCGATCGGCTGGCCGACGTAGTGCACACGGTCGGCGGCGAGGATGGGAAGGCGCTGCTCAGCCAACTCCAGCGACGTGGCGGCACTGAAATCGGGGTCGGGCGTGGTCAGCGCGGGGATCCACGCTCCGTCGAGGCCGAGATCGGCTGCTCCGAACACTCCGTGCACGCCCGGCATCCGCTCGGCGACCGCGGTGTCGATTCCGGTGATCTTCGCGTGCGCCTGGCTCGATCGGACGAACACGACGTGCGCGGCGCCGGCGGCGAGGTCGGCCAGGAAGCGTCCGCGCCCGCCGAGCATGCGGTCGTCCTCCCGGCGCCGCACCGAGCTGCCGACCCATGGGCGATCTGCGCCCGACTCCGATGCGACGGGGGTCAATGGATCCTTTTCTCCCACTGCCACAGAGCGATCGAGATGCCGAACGAGATGGTGATCAGCAACATGATCGTGGCAACCATCGACGGGTAGTCACCGTGACTGTAGGCCTGGAGCACGACGCGTCCCAGGCCCCGCCTGGTGGCGAAGAACTCCGAGAGGACGACGCCGACGACGGCGAGACTCACGGCCAGCCGGATACCGGTGAGCAGCGGACGGCGAATCGCGGGGAAGATGATGTGCACCAGCATCTGCCAGGGATTGGCGCGCACCGAGCGCGCGAGTTTCCAATACACCTTGGGGATCTCCTGCACACCGGTCGAGACATTGATCAGCACCGGGAACAGCGCGAACAGCACCCCCATGACGACCTTGGAGCCCGACAGGCTGAAGATCGGCAGCAACACCGGATACAGCACGATCTTGGGGATCCCGTTGAGCATGATGATCATCGGCTCGAAGATCAGACGCAGTCGGCCCGACAGGCCGAGAAGAAGCCCGATGCCCCCGCCGACGGCGGTGCCGACCACGAATGCCAGAGCCACCGCCTGCGCGGTGACCCGGAGGTCGAACAGATAGGCGGGGTCGGAGAGGTTCTCGACAAGCACGCCGAGCGTGCGGACCGGCGACGGGATGACGAAGGTCAACCCCGACACGACCTCCCAGACGACGAGGACGAGGACGGCGAGCAGGCTCGCACCGACGAACTGGCTGCCGATGACCGCACGCCAGGAGAAGCGCCGTGTGACGGGTCGGTCGGCCTCGACGGGTGCAGGGGCCGGTGCGGTGGCGGTCACGAGTTCCTTCCCCGCAGCAGCACGCGCTCGACGGCGGCCAACGCGACGGTCAGCAGACACGACAGCACCAGGACCACGACGATGTAGGCGAACATCCCGATGTTGTCGAAGATTTCGTAGAGGTAGCGGATGCGGTAGCCCAGGCCCGCCTGCGCGGTGGTGAATTCCATCGCGATGGTCCCGATCAGGGCGTAGACGACGGCGAGCCGAAGACCCGCGACGATGAACGGGCCGGCAGCCGGGATCGCGATCGCGAACAACGTCTGTCGGGGCGAGGTGCGCAACGAGCGGGCCAGCTTGAGGTAGACCGGCGGCATCTGGTTCAAACCCACGGCCGTGTTCAGGGCCATCGGGATCGCCGCCATGATCGTGGCCAGGATGATCACCGACATGGCGTTGATGCCGACCAGCACGATCATCACCGGATAGAACAACACCAGCGGCACGGCGTAGAACGACACCAGGTAGGGCTCGAACACCCGGCCCAGCAACGGCACCTTCCAGAACAACAGTCCGGCAGCGAATCCGAGCAGGCATCCGAACACGATCGAGGCGGCCACCTCGATCCCGGTGCGCTGTGCGTCGATCCAGAACTGTCGTTCGGTCATCAACACCCCGAGCTCGGTGAAGATCACCGACGGCGCGGGCAGCACATGATCGTTCCACCACCCCGCTCGCGAACCTATCTCGGCGAACGCCGTCAGCGCGACGATCAGGGCCAGGGTGGCACCCACGCTGAAACCCGCCGTCCCCCATCCTCGGCTGCGGCGGGGCGGCTCGGGTGGCGCATGGTGCGCGGACGCGGATTCCCCGGGCAGATCGTCTTCCGCCGCCACCTGGGCCGTGCTGACGGACATCCCGACGGTGATCGGATGCATCCCGGGCGCCGAACTCGAGCGTCGCGACGGCGACGACTACCACGCCCGGGTGGCCGTCAAGGTCGGTCCCGTCGCAGTGACCCTCGTGGGAACCGCGACCCTGGCGCACCAGGACGACGAGGCCAGGGAAATGGTTGTGCGCGGCAACGCACGTGACCGCAAGGGCAACGGCTCGACCGAAGCGACCGTTCGTCTGGTGGCCCGCGAAGACGGAGACAAATCGGTGGTCACAGTGACCACCGACGTCGAACTCAGTGGCCGTATCGCGCAATTCGGCCGCACGGTCATCGTCCAGGTCAGCAACCGCATCATCGGCCAGTTCGTCGCCCGTCTCGACCATGTCCTCGCCGGCGAGGAGGACACCGCGACCGCCGAGGTGAAAAGGCGGCTGCCCGTGTCCCCGATCGATCCACCAGACGCGTGGATCACGGTGCTGGCCAACGGTTTCGCCGGCCTGGCCCTGGGCTTGGCGGTCGGGCGGTGGCTGGACCTGCTCAGCGCGCGGCCGTCGCGACGCTGACGACGAGGTCGAGTTCGACGCACGCCCCACCGGGCAGGGACGCCACCCCGATCGCGGTCCGGGCATGTGCGCCGGTGTGCGCACCGAATGCGGTGAGCAACACCTGGGACGCGCCGTCGACGACGGCCGGGTGCGTGTCGAACTCCGGTGCGGCACGGACATAGCCGCGCAACGCGACCACCGCGTCCACGGTGTCGAGGCCCGCCTCCGCCTCGATCGCAGCCAGCAGGTTCAATGCGACCAGCCCCGCCTGTTCTCGCGCCTCGTCGACGGTCACGTCGACGCCGACGACTCCGCGCAGCGCCGGCTCGCCGTCCCGACGGGCGGTGGCACCCGAGACCCACAGCTGATCACCGCAGCGGCGGCTCGGAAAATACGCACCCTTGGGCGGCGGCGCAGGGGGAAGAATCACGCCCGCCTCCCGCAACCGGTCGGCGACCGTCATGCCGAGGCGTCGGATTCCGCGTCGAAGATCTGATGGATCGGCCCGAGGGCGTGGGCGCGGTGTTCGTGGTTGAGCCGTACCAGCCGCTCCACGTCGCGGTCGGCCACGGCGTCGATCATCGCCTCGTGTTCTTTGCACACCTTCGGCATGTCCAACAGCGGTGAATACAGCGGCCGGTACGCGTCGGCGGTGTTCCACAGCTGCGTGACGATGCGCTTGGTGCGCGCCATGCCGCTGGCGTGAAAGGTCAGGAAATGGAACTGACGGTTGAGTACTCCGACGGTGATGGGATCGCCGTCGGCCAGTGCAGCATCCATTTGTGCGTTGCAGCTGCGCATCTCGTCGACGATGTCGTCGGTGACCCCGGGCATGGCGTCCCGGATCAACGCCTCCTCCAGGATCGCCCGAAGTTTGAAGACCTCCAGCAGATCGTCGAGGCTGAGTTTGGTGACGCGGTACCCGCTGTGCGGAACGTAGGTGATGTACTCCTCGGCCTCGAGCGTCTTCAACGCTTCCCGGATCGGGATCCGCGACATGCCGAACTGCTCGGCGACGGCCTCCTGCACGATCCAACTGCCGGGCGCCAACTTGCCGGTGGTGATGTCGTGGCGAAGCGCTTCGGCCACGGCCTGCTGGGCGGTCTTCGGCCGCACGAAATCGGCCCGGCGTCCCCGCACGGCGTCTCCGGAGTACCCCGCGGGAGTGGCACGATCTGCGCCCTCGGGTTGTGCACGCTTGGCGGCGGTGCGCGGTGGCATCGGCTCTCGCTTTCGGCTGATATTGGATACTCTATGCGACCATCCTGCCTGCGAGTCAACTCCATGCGGCACTGCGCATCCGTGTCGCAGCACGGATGTCACGCGCGGCCCAGCGGCGGCCACGCCGTCACTCCAGGTGTTCGCTGACTTCCTGCGCAGCGGTGGCGGCGCCGAGTGCGGCCACCCACCCGGTGACCTGGCGGGCGACGTTGCGCTCGGTCAACCCGACCGAATCGAGCACTTCGCCCCGGGACGCGTGGTCGAAGAACTGCTGCGGAAGGGCCACATCGCGGCACGGCACGTCCACCTCGGCGCGGCGCAGGGCGCCCGAGACCGCAGAACCGACGCCGCCGTGAACCCCGTTGTCCTCGAGGGTCACCACGAGCTTGTGCCCGGCCGCCATCGTCACGATCTCGTCCGGCACCGGCAACACCCAGCGCGGATCGACGACGGTGACGCCGATTCCCTGGTTGCGCAGCCGCTCGGCCACAGCCAGCGCCATCGTGGCGAACGGTCCGACCGCGACGAGCAGGACATCATCGGACAGTCCCGATACCGGAGCGGCCAGCACGTCGACGACACCGCGCCGCTCCAGAGCTGGAACCTCTTGTCCCACATCGCCTTTCGGGAAGCGAACAGCGGTGGGACCGTCGTCGATGTCGATCGCCTCGGTGAGTTCCTCGGCGAGACGGGCGCCGTCCCGGGGGGCGGCGACCCGCATCCCTGGCACCACGCCCAGGATCGACAGATCCCACATGCCGTTGTGGCTGGCACCGTCGGGGCCGGTGACGCCCGAGCGGTCCAACACCATCGTGACCGGCAGCTTGTGCAGCGCAACGTCCATCATGATCTGGTCGAAGGCGCGGTTGAGGAACGTCGAGTAGATGGCGACGACCGGGTGCATGCCGCCCATCGCCAGGCCGGCCGCGGAGGTCATCGCGTGCTGCTCGGCGATCCCCACGTCGAAGAACCGATCGGGGTACTTCGCCCGGAACGCGTTCAGGCCGGTGGGCCCTGGCATCGCCGCCGTGATCGCCACGACGTCGCGCCGTTCGGCCGCGATCTGGATGAGCGTGTCGGAGAACGTCGCCGTCCAGCCCGGGCCCGGCACCGATCGCGCCAGGCCGGTCTCGGGATCGATGACGCCGCAGGCGTGCATCTGGTCGTCCTCGTCGTTCTCGGCCGGGGCGTAACCCATGCCCTTGCGGGTCACGACGTGCACGACCACCGGGGCGTTGAAGGCCCGCGCGTGGCGCAGGGCGTTCTCCACCGCGTGTTCGTCATGACCGTCGATCGGCCCGACGTACTTGAGGCCGAGGTCGGTGAACATCACCTGTGGACTCAGCGCGTCCTTGATGCCCGCCTTGATGCTGTGCATGCACTGATAGCAGAATTCGCCGATCATGGGGACGCCCCGGACCGCCTTGCGCCCCTCCTCGAGCACCCGCTCGTAGCCGGGCTGCAGACGCAGAGCCGCCAGGTGTTCGGCGAACCCACCGATGGTGGGCGCGTAGCTGCGGCCGTTGTCGTTGACGATGATCACCACCGGCCGGCGGGAGGCGGCGATGTTGTTCATCGCCTCCCAGCACATCCCCCCGGTGAGCGCGCCGTCGCCGACCACGGCGACCACGTGCCGGTTGCGGTGACCGTTGAGCTCGAACGCCTTGGCCAGCCCGTCGGCGTAGGACAGCGCCGAACTGGCATGACTGGACTCCACCCAGTCGTGCTCGCTCTCGGTCCGCGACGGATATCCCGACAGGCCGTCCTTCTTGCGCAGCGTCTCGAAATCGCGGCAGCGACCGGTCAGCATCTTGTGCACGTAGGCCTGATGTCCGGTGTCGAACAGGATCGGGTCGTGCGGCGAGTCGAAGACACGGTGCAGTGCCAGCGTCAGTTCCACGACGCCCAAGTTCGGTCCCAGGTGCCCGCCCGTCGCCGCGACCTTGTGGATCAGGAAGTCGCGGATTTCTCGAGCCAGCTCTTCCAGCTGCGCCTGTGTCAGGTGCTGCAGATCTGCGGGACCGCGGATCTGTTCAAGCATTCCGCCAGTCTACGCACGGTGTCGGGGTCAGTCCTGTCGAGACTCGTACACATCGGGCACGCCGTCCTGGTCCTCGTCGACGGTCTCCTCGTTGCATATCCGCCGGTAGGTGGCGTTCCTGCTCAACAGCAACAATGAGGCCAAGGCGGCCGCGACCAGGGAACCCGTCAACACGCCGATCTTCACGAATTCGTCACGTTCTGAGCCCAGGCCGTAGGCCAGATCGCCGATCAGCAGCGACACCGTGAACCCGATGCCGGCCAGCATCGACACGCCGAGGACGTCCACCCACCGCAACGCCGAGTCCAGGTTCGCGCGCGTCACCGCGGCCAACAGCCGGGTGGTGAAGAAGATCCCGATCGGTTTGCCCAGTACCAGTCCGCCGATGATGCCCATCGTGATCGGGTCGGCCAACGCCCGGCCCAGGCCGCTGAGCCCGCCGAAGTTCACCCCCGCGGCGAAGAAGGCGAACACCGGGATCGCGAAGCCGGCCGAGATGGGCCGCAGCAGGTGTTCGAAATGCTCGGCCATGCTGATCTCGGTGGTTTTACCCTTCTTCTTCGCCGAGCGGAGCACGGGGACGGCGAAGCCGAGCAGCACGCCGGCGACGGTGGCATGCACCCCCGACTCGTGCACCAGCACCCAGGTCACGACCCCGAGCGGAACCAGCAGCCACCAGGCCTGCACACCGCGCTGCACCAACAGCGTGAACAACGCCAGCGGGATCAGTGCTCCCAGCAACGCCCAGATCTTGATCTCGTCGGTGTAGAACACCGCGATGACCGTGACCGCCAGCAGGTCGTCGACCACAGCCAGCGTCAGCAGGAACGTGCGCAGCGCTGCGGGCAGGTGGGTGGAGATGACCGCCAGCACCGCCACCGCGAAGGCGATGTCGGTCGCGGTCGGTATCGCCCAGCCCTGCAGCGCACCGTCGCCGACATGGGCGGTGAACGCCACGAAGATCAGTGCCGGCACCACCATTCCGCCCACGGCCGCCGCGATCGGCAGGGCCGCCCGGCCCGGGTCGCGCAGGTCACCGGCGACGAACTCGCGTTTGAGCTCCAGACCGACGACGAAGAAGAAGATGGCCAGCAACCCGTCGGCGGCCCATTCACCGATCGACAGATCGAGGTGCAGGCCCAGCCACTGCCCCCCGAGGACGAAGTCGCGGACGCCGAAGTAACTGCCCTTCCACGGGGAGTTCGCCCACACCAGCGCGGTCCCGGCCGCGACGAGCAGGATGACACCGCCCACGGTCTCCTTGCGCAGGATCTCGGAGATCCGGCTGGTTTCCGCCCAGGACCCCCGCGAGAACAGCGCGCGCCCGACCTGTCGTCCGCGGGATTTCGAAGTCACAGCCTGCTTTCGGTTGGAGCCGACATTTGCCATCGCCGACCAGGCTTGCCGGCACGCCGTTGAGCCACCTTATTCCACCTGACCGGCATCCCGCTCATTATCTCTGCAGCACCGCGATGCACTCAACATGGTGGGTCAGCGGGAAGGAATCGAAGACGCGCAGATCCTCGACGCGGTAACCGCGGGCCAGGTACAGGCCGATATCACGCGCGAAAGAGGCTGCCTCGCAACCGATATGGATGATCCGGGGCACTCCGGCAGCGGCGAGCAGGTCGATCACCTCACGGCCGGCCCCGGTGCGGGGAGGGTCGAGCACGGCCACGTCGGCGCGCTGGCGCTGTGCGGTCAACGCCCGCCGGACCGAATCGGTGAGCACCGTCACCGCCCCCAGATCCGCCAGCGCCTCGCGCGCCGCGCGGGCGGAGGCGCGGGAGGTGTCGACGGTGAGCACCCGTCCGGTGTCGCCCACCGCCGCGGCCATCGTCGCGGCGAAGATGCCGGCGCCTCCGTACAGATCCCATGCGGTCATTCCGGCGCTGAGCTGAGCCCATCGGCCGACCACAGTGCTGTAGCAGTCCGGCGCATCCCGGTGGGCCTGCCAGAACGCGGTCACCGGGATCTGCCAGGTCCGGCCCGCGACCCTCTGCACCGCCTCGTAGGCCCCGTCGACGACGCGGGTGGCGGTGCGGCCACGGTCGGATCCCCGTCGTCCGCCCTCGCGCCGCTGCGACACCGCCACGTGGCGCGCGCCGTCGCTGTCGACGGCGACGTGGATCTGGGCACCTCCCGGCCAGCGCTCGTGCGCCAGGTCGGCGAGCAGGCCGTCGGGCAACTGCGCGCAGTCGAGCCGGTGGACCAGTTCGTCGCTGTGGTAGCGGTGAAATCCCGCCTGTCCGTCCTCCGACGTGGCCAGTCGCACCCGGGTGCGCCACCCGGCGGGGCCGGCGTCACCGACCGGTTCGGCGATCGCCTCGGACTCGTCGCGCCACCGGTATCCGCCGAGACGCTCGAGCTGATTGGCCACCACGGCGCCCTTGAGGCGCCGCGCGGTCACCGGTTCGGCGAACGCCAGATCGCAGCACCCCGCGCCGTCCACACCGGCGATGGGGCACAGTGATTCGACACGGCCGGGGGACGGCTCGAGGATCTCGACGGCGTCGCCGGTCCAGTACGACGTGGTCGGCGCCGCTCCCCCGGTCAACCGCACCCGCACCGTCTCCCCGGGCAGAGCGTGCCGCACGAACACCACCCGTCCGTCGTGGCGGGCGACGCAGCTGCCTCCGTTGGCCGGCGGGCCCGTGGTCAGCGTGAGTTCGGTCGGCCGGTCGGCGGCACTCAATCGAGGAATCCCTTGCGCGCGTCGCCGGGAGCCGACTGCGGCTGCAGGTTCTTCAACCGTTCCGACGACGACAGCTGCCAGGGCACCGAGGTGACCATCACATTGGGCTCGAACAACAGCCTGCCCTTCAACCGCAGCGCGCTCTGGTTGTGCAACACCTGCTCCCACCAGTGCCCCACCACGTACTCGGGGATGAACACGGTGACCACGGTGCGGGGCGAGTCCTTGGACACCCGCTTGACGTAGTCGAGCACCGGACGGGTGATCTCGCGGTAGGGCGAGGCAATGACCTTCAACGGCACGCTGATGTCGCTGTTCTCCCACTTGTGCACCAGCTCGCGCGTCTCGGCGTCGTCGACGCTGACCGTGACGGCCTCGAGCACGTCGGGGCGGGTGGCGCGCGCGTAGGCCAGCGCCCGCAGCGTCGGCATGTGGACGTTGGAGACCAGCACGATCGCGTGGTTGCGACTGGGCAGCACGATGTCCTCGGTCTCGGCGGCGCGCTTCTCCAGCTCACGGCTGACCGCCGCGTAATGGCTGTGGATCATCTTCATGATGACGAACATCGCCGTCATCGCCAGGATGGCGATCCACGCGCCCACCATGAACTTGGTGACGACCACGATGATCAGCACCGTGCCGGTGCACAGGAAGCCGATCGTGTTGATCACCCGTGAGCGCTTCATCCGGCTGCGCACCACAGCATCGGTCTCGGTCCGCAACAGCCGTGTCCAGTGTTTGACCATGCCGATCTGGCTCAGCGTGAAGGACACGAACACCCCCACGATGTAGAGGTGGATCAGCGCGGTGACCTGAGCCTGGAATGCGACGACGAACGCGATGGCGCCGAACGCCAGGAACAGGATGCCGTTGGAGAACGCCAGGCGGTCACCGCGGGTGTGCAGCTGCCGCGGCAGGAAACGGTCCTGCGCGAGGATCGACCCCAGGACCGGGAAACCGTTGAACGCGGTGTTGGCCGCCAGCACCAGGATCAGCGCGGTCACACCGGCGATCAGGTACAGCCCGGGCGCGAATCCGTGGAACACCGTTTCCGCCAATTGGGCGATGAGCGTTTTCTGCTGGTAGTCGTCGGGGGCGCCTTCGAGCTGTTCCAGCGGCCGCTCGGCGATCTGCACGCCGGTGTCCTGGGCCAGCAGGATCATGCCCATGAACAGCGTGATCGCGATGGCCCCCAGCAGCGCCAGCGTCGTCGCGGCGTTGCGGGACTTCGGTTTACGAAACGCGGGCACCCCGTTGCTGATCGCTTCCACACCGGTCAGCGCGGCGCTGCCGGACGAGAACGCCCGGGCGACGAGGAAGACCAACGCGAAGCCGAGGATGTCGCCGTGCTCGGAGTGCATCTCGAAATCGGCGGATTCGGCGCGCAGCGGCTCGCCGAGCACGTGGATCTGGAAGAAGCCCCAGAACAGCATCGCGAACATGCCGATCATGAACGCATAGGTGGGGATGGCGAAGGCGGTGCCCGACTCCCGGATGCCGCGCAGGTTCAGCGAGGCCAGCACCAGGATCGCCGTCACCGCGAACCACACCTTGTGGTCGTCGACGAACGGGATCGCCGAGCCGATGTTCGACGCCGCCGACGACATCGACACCGCGACCGTCAGCACGTAGTCCACCAGCAGCGCACTGGCCACCGTCAGCCCCGCGGTCGGGCCCAGGTTGGTGGTGACCACCTCGTAGTCACCGCCGCCGGACGGATAGGCGTGCACGTTCTGCCGGTAGCTGGCGATGACGACGAGCATGACCACGGCCACGGCCAGACCGATCCACGGCGCCATGGAGTAGGCCGCGAGTCCGGCGACCGAGAGCACCAGGAAGATCTCCTCGGGTGCGTACGCCACGGAGGACAACGCGTCAGAGGCGAAGACGGGCAGCGCGATCCGTTTGGGCAGCAGCGTGTGGGCGAGCTTGTCGCTGCGGAACGGCCGACCCAGCACGAGACGGCGGGCGACCGTCGAAAGCTTGGACACGACTGCCAAGAGTAAGCCCGCAGCCACCCGACCGTAGGAAAGCGGTAGCGTTCCGGGTGCGCGGGTTACACAACCGCAGGTATCGGTATGCCACGTCGGCTCAGGCCGGAAAGGACCGTCGGTGCGGGTAGTGGTGATGGGATGCGGCCGGGTGGGCGCATCGTTGGCGGACAGTCTGGCCCGGATCGGCCATGACGTCGCCGTGATCGACCGGGACGGCACGGCCTTTCACCGGCTGTCCCCGGACTTCTCCGGGGAGCGGGTGCTGGGCATGGGATTCGACCGGGACGTGCTGGTGCGCGCCGGTATCGAGGACGCGTCGGCCTTCGCCGCGGTGTCCTCGGGGGACAACTCCAACATCATCTCCGCGCGCGTGGCGCGTGAGACCTTCGGCGTGCAGCGCGTGGTGGCCCGGATCTACGACGCCAAACGCGCGGCGGTCTACGAGCGGCTGGGCATCCCCACGGTGGCCACCGTGCCGTGGACGACCGACCGTCTGCTGCATGTGTTGACCCGCGAGACCGAGACGACCAAATGGCGCGACCCCAGCGGCAACGTCGGCGTGACCGAACTCACGCTGCACGAGGGCTGGGTGGGTCGGCGGATCAGTGAGCTCGAGACCGCCACCGCCGGGCGGGTGTCGTTCGTGATCCGCTTCGGCGCGGGTCTGCTGCCCGACGCCAAGACCGTCGTCCAGTCCGGCGACCAGGTCTATCTGGCGGCGATCGCCGGGCACATCGCCGAAGCGCTGGCGATCGCGGCGTTGCCGCCCGGTGAGGAAGCAGAGGCATGAACACCGCCGACGACGATCACGAGGAGCGGCGCAGATGAAGACCGCCGACGACGATCATGAGGAGCGGCGCGGATGAAAGTCGCCATCGCCGGGGCCGGTGCCGTCGGGCGATCCATCGCCCGTGAGCTCGTCGATGCTCACGAGGTCACGCTGCTCGAACGTAACCCCGACCACATCGACGTCGACGCCATTCCCGCCGCGCACTGGCGGCTCGGGGACGCCTGCGAGCTGAGCCTTCTCGAGTCGGTCAAGCTCGAGGAGTTCGACGTGGTGATCGCGGCGACCGGCGACGACAAGGCCAACGTGGTGGTCAGCCTGTTGTCCAAGACCGAGTTCGCGGTGCCGCGGGTGGTGGCACGTGTCAACGACCCTCGCAACGAATGGCTCTTCGACGAAGCGTGGGGTGTCGACGTGGCGGTGTCCACCCCGCGCATGCTCGCGTCGCTGGTGGAGGAAGCTGTGTCGGTCGGCGACCTGGTGCGGCTGATGGAGTTCCGCAAGGGTCAGGCGAACCTCGTCGAGATCACGCTGCCCGACGACACGCCGTGGGGCGGCAAGCCGGTCAAACGCCTGGACTTGCCCCGCGACGCGTCACTGGTCACCATCCTGCGCGGCCCGCGGGTGATCGTTCCGGAGGGCGATGAGCCGCTCGAGGGCGGCGACGAGCTGCTGTTCGTCGCGGTGACCGAGGTCGAGGACGAGCTGCGCGCGCAGGTGCTGCACCCGCGTCAGCGCTGAGCGTCGCCCCGCGCGGTCGCGTCGTCGGCACTGTCGGTGGTCACGGTGTCGGGCGTCTCGCTGCCCGTCGTCACGCTGTCGGGGGTCCCGGTGCCCGTTGTCGCGCCGTCGGGTGTTGCGGTGTCGCCGGTCGTCGTCTCGGTGTCGCCGGCGTGGTCCCGCACCGCGCGCTGCGCGGCCTTGATCGCCAGATACGTCACCAGCGCGGCCACCGCCGTCAACGGCCAGCCCATCGCGATCCGGGCAACACCGAGCCACCCGGTCTGGTCGGCGTCGTACAGGTGGTGCTGCACGACGAACCGTGAGGTGAACACCAGCACCCACACCAGCGTGGCGATGTCGAAGGCGCGGACCGCGCGGCGCACGTCGCGCCAGGCGCCGCGGTCCTGGGTGTGCACCCAGCCCCAGATGTAGCCCACCACCGGCCTGCGGATGACCACCGACGCCGCGAAGACGATCGCCCAGAACAGCGACATCCAGATGCCGAGCAGGAAATACCCCTTCGAGGCCCCCACCAGGTAGGCGATCAGCGCGCTGATCGCAACGGCGAAGAACCCGGAGATCGCCGGCTGGGTCGATTCCCGGCGGAAGAGCCGCCACACCAGGATCGCCGTCGCGACGCCGAGCGCCGCGGCGATCGCGGGCACCAACCCGAACGCCGACGACACCGGCACGAACACCAGTACGGGCAGCGACGAGTAGATGAGGCCGCTGACGCCGCCCATCTGTTGCAGGACGGTGGCGCCCCGCGGCGAGGAAGTCTGCGTGCCCGGTTCGCTGCCCGGGTCACTCACTTCTGGATCTCGTAATGGGGGTTGTAGATCGCTTTGGCACCGCTGTCGAGCTTGCCCACCCGGCCGTGCACCTTCAGGGTGCGACCCGATTCGATACCGGGGATGCGGCGCTGACCGAGCCAGACCAGCATCACCGAATCGGTGCCGTCGAACAGTTCGGCTTTCACACCGCCTGCGCATCCTTTGCCGTTGCATTCGACGCTGCGCAACGTGCCCACCATCGTGACCTCCTGGCCGCGCTGGCAGTTGATCGCCTTCTGCGCGCCGGTGTTGGCCGGATCTTCGCTGAGTTCCTCGACGTCGAGTTGCTCTGGGTCTTCGGTCAACCGACGAGTCAGCCGCCGTAGATACCCCTCGGCCGTGGCCATGGCTTCACCTTCTGTCAATCCACTGTGGATTTGCCCCAACCAACGCCACGGTAGACCTCTTACTTCCCGGATGCCACGTCAGGGCGGGTCGGCGCGCCGAGCTTTCCGCGACCAGGCACGATCGAGTCCATGGCGGTCAACTTGCGCGGCGTCACCATCGTTCTGCTTCCCGGGACGGGGTCGGACGACGACTTCGTCTACCGCGCGTTCGCGCCCGCGCTGCACGAGGTGGGCGCCGTGGTGGTGACACCGTCCCCGCAACCGCACCGGCTCATCGCCGGTTACCTCGACGAGCTCGACAACATCGCGCGGGCGGTGCGACCCGAGCCGATCGCGGTGGGCGGGGTGTCCATCGGCGCCGCGGTGGCGACGGAGTGGGCGCTGGCGCATCCCGGCGGCGTGATCGCGGTATTGGCGGCGCTGCCCGCATGGACCGGCGAACCGGATGCCGCGCCGGCCGCGCTGGCCGCCCGATACTCTGCACAGCTGTTGCGGCGCGACGGGCTGGTGTCGGCCACCGCCCAGATGCAGGCCACCAGTCCTCGGTGGCTTGCTGATGAGCTCGCGCGGTCGTGGCTGCCGCAGTGGCCCGCCCTGCCCGACGCCATGGACGAGGCTGCGCACTACGTGGCGCCGACCACCGGCCAGCTCGAGGGGTTGGCCGTTCCCCTCGGTGTGGTCTCGGCCACCGACGATCCGGTGCATCCGGTGGAGATGGGCGTCGAGTGGGTGTCGGCCGCGCCGCGGTCGTCGCTGCGAACGGTCACACTCGACGAGATCGGCGCCGACCCGTCAGTGCTGGGCAGGCAGTGTCTCGCGGCGCTGCACGAGGCCGAGGAACCCGCCGGGCGACACTTCCCCGGTTGATCCACCACTCGGTCGGGAGCTCACGTGACGTCAATAGCTCACGGGGCGAGACCACGTCAGGCGATCGACCCGTCAGGCAACGGCCCCGTCACCCGGACAACCCGTCACCGTCGCTTGGCTGACACGCCACCCGGTTGGGCCGTCACCCTCCGGTGATGGTGCGCAGCTGTTGCATCGCCGAGCCCGGAGTACTCCGCCGGGCGGCGGGCTGGGCCTGTGGCTGTTGGGGGTCCGCACCGGGCTGCTGCGGATTCGGTTGCTGCGGATTCGGTTGCTCAGCATTGGGCTGCTGGGGGCTCGGTTGCTGTTGCCCTGACTGCTGCCGAGCCGCGGCCTGCTGCGCGGCGGCCTGCTCGGCAGCTGCGCGCAGCTGGGCCGCCATCGGCTCAGGTAGCTGCACCTGCAGCGGTGTGCGGACCGGCATCGGAGTGTCCCCTCGCCGAACCACCGTGTCGGCCAGTGCATTTCGCGCCTGATCCACCAGCGCGTCGATGCGGTCCTGCGGACCGTTGACTACGCACCGGATCATCCACCGGTACCCGTCTACGCCGATGAAACGCACCACGACGTTTCCCTGGCCGCCGGCCCCGATGACCTCTCGCCCCCACGGGCCGTCCACGATGCTGACCGTGGGCACATCCTTGCGCAGCGAGTCGGCCAACTCCGAGGCCACCTCACGCCACAACCCCGCCGATTTGGGCGCGGCGTATGCCGCAATGGTGAAACGGCCATTCGGTGTCACCACCCACACCGCGGTAGGGACGCCGTTCTCGCCGACCTCCACCTGCACCTGCCCCGCCTCGGGCATGGGGATCAGCACCGAGCCCAGGTCCAGCCGGGCCAGGGCGGCCACCGACGGGTCGTCGAAGTCGTCGATGTCGAAGGGGCCGTCGAGTTCCTCGTCGGCCTCAGCGGAGGCCGGGCCGCGCCCCTCGGTTGCGTCGGTGCTCTCGTCTTTGCGATGCCGTCTCAGTGCCATTTCCTCGTCACCATGCTCGTAGATGTGTGCAGTTCTGCCCGGTCTTCGCGCGCGTTCCCAGTCTCACAGACTCGCATGTCCACCGGAGGAACCATGCCCACCGTCGCCGCGCGTCGTGTCGGCCAGTCCGGCTTCGTCGAACGACCCCACCTCGACCAGCTCGGGCAACTCCACCCGCTGCACCAGCAATTGAGCGATCCGGTCGCCACGGCGCACGATGATGGGGGTCTGCGGGTCGAGGTTGATCAGCGCCACCTTGATCTCGCCGCGATAGCCGGCATCGATCGTGCCGGGGCTGTTGACGATCGAAAGCCCCACGCGAGCAGCAAGACCCGAGCGCGGGTGCACGAGCCCGACCATGCCGTGCGGGATGGCAACCGCCACCCCGGTGCCCACCAGCGCCCGCTCCCCCGGCGCCAGTTCGACGTCGTGAGCGCTGTACAGATCCACACCCGCGTCGCCGTCGTGGGCCCGGCTGGGCAGCGGTAGGTCGCGGTCCAGTCGTACTACCGCCAGAGAGGGGGACACGGCGTCACAGATTACTCTTGGGCACGTGTCCGACACGCGTGCCGCCTCGCAAACCGTGCGCTACCGCGAGCGGTTGTCCGTGCCGCTGTGGTGGTGGTTGCCCGGCCTGGGACTGGCCGCGCTGATCGCCCTGGAGGTCAACCAGGGGGTGCGGGTGCTGCCCGACTGGGTGGCTTACGCGGTGCTGCTTCCGGTGGCCGCCGTCGCCCTGGTGGCGCTCGGACGGACCGAGCTGCGGGTGGTCTCCGGCGGCGGCGACACCGAACTGTGGGTCGGCGATGCGCACCTGCCCGTCAGCGTCATCGCGCGCTCGGCGGAGGTGCCACGCACAGCGAAATCGGCGGCGCTGGGCCGCCAGCTCGACCCGGCCGCCTATGTCGTGCACAAGGCGTGGGTGGGACCGATGGTCCTGGTGGTGCTCGACGATCCGGAGGACCCCACGCCGTACTGGCTGGTCAGCTCGCGCCGACCGGAGAAGGTGCTGGCCGCGCTGCGCGCCTGAATTCAGGCGGCGCAGTCGGAGCAGATCATCAGGCCGTTCTTCTCAGTGGCCAGCCGGCTGCGGTGATGAACCAGGAAGCAGCTCGAGCAGGTGAACTCGTCGGCCTGTTTGGGGATGACCCGCACGGACAGCTCTTCGCCCGAGAGGTCGGCCCCCGGGAGTTCGAATGACTCGGCGGTCTCGGATTCGTCGACATCAACGACAGCGGATTGAGCTTCGTTGCGCCGTGCCTTCAACTCCTCCAGGGAGTCCTCGGAAACGTCGTCGGTTTCGGTGCGCCGTGGGGCGTCGTAGTCGGTGGCCATCTGTCCCCTCCGTGAAGCTCGTTGCAGCAGTGCTTTGTACCAGCGTCGAACGCCTGCACCAAATGATTCGTGCCCAGTTTGACGGTGGTAGTGGTGTGATTTACCTCACATTTCTGCGGCAGGGGTTGTTCCCGCCGGTCCAGGCACTGCAGACCGCGCCGATAGTGAGCAGGACCCCGTGGCCTTAGAGTGCTCACCGTGGTCGCGCAAATCACCGACGGCACCGCGTTCGACAAGCATGGACGCCCCTTCCGCCGCCGCCGTCTCCTGCCCGGACTGGTGATGTTCGCCGCCATGGCGGTAGCGGCCCTCCTCGTGTGGGTCATCGCCCTGTCCCGGCCACCCGACGTCCGCGAGGCCGCCGTCTGCAATCCGCCCCCGCCGGCCGAGCCCGGGGCGCCGGCGCCTGACCTCGGCGAGCAGGTGTCCCGCGACACGATGGTCGACGTCATGCCGGCCAAGCTCGCCGACACCACGATCCGCGTGCTCAACGCGAGCGGTCAGGGCGGGCAGGCCGCCGAGGTCGCCGGCGCGCTGCGCGACCTGGGTTTCACCGAGCCTGAAGCCGCCAACGACACGATCTACGCCACCGCCCGGCTGCAGTGCCAGGGCCAGATCCGATTCGGCCCGTCCGGCCGGGCCGCGGCGGCCGCGGTATGGCTGGTGGCGCCGTGCACCGAGCTGTATCAGGACCAGCGCACCGACGACACCGTCGATCTGGCGCTGGGTACCGAGTTCACAGAGCTCACACGCAGCGACGACATCGACGCGGTGCTGGCCAGCCTCATGCCCGAAGCCACCCAGCCCACCGACCCCTCGCTGCTGCGCCAGGCCCACACCGGCACCTGCTGAGCTCAGCCGGCGACTACTCCGCAGCGTTCCAGCGCGCCCTCGAACGCCGCACCGAGTCCCGGGGCGGCGGCGACGACGAAACCGGCACCGTCCGGCGTGGTGGCCGTCCGCACGTGTGCGCCGGCCTCCGCAGCGATCAGCGCCGCGGCCGCCCAGTCCCACACGTGCACCCCCTCCTCGAAGTAGGCATCGAGGCGTCCCGCGGCCACCATGCACAGGTCCAGCGCGCAGGACCCGATGCGCCGAAGGTCCCGGACGTCGGGAAGAAGCTCGGCCACGACCCGGCCCTGCCGCATCCTGCGGTCACGGTCGTAGGCGAAGCCGGTACCCACCAGCGCCATCGACAGCTCGGCGGCCGCGCTGCACTGCAGCGCCGTCACGGCACCGTCGCGCACCACCCGCGCGCCGCCGCCCGTGGCCGCGGAGTAGACCGCCCCGGCGGCCACGTCGGCCACCGCACCGGCCACCGAGACTCCGTCGCGCTGCACCCCGACCGACACCGCGTAGGCCTCGATGCCGTACATGAAGTTCACGGTGCCGTCGATGGGGTCCAGCACCCAGGTGAGCCGACCAGCGCCTGCCGGGTCGCTCCCGGGGCCGGGCCCGCCTTCTTCCTCACCCAGGATCGCCTCTCCCGGACGCAGCTCGGCGAGCCGGTCCCGCAGCAATCGCTCGGTTTCGGTGTCGACGACGGTGACGGGGTCGGTGGGGGTGCTCTTGGCGCGCACCGCATCCTGCTGCCGGGCCGAGGAAGCCCCGGACCCGAAGACCTCGCTGCGGCGCCGGCGGACGTAGGCCGCCGCCTCGCCGGCGAGCTGCTCGGCCACTGATCTCAGCGTGGCGGGATCGTCGGGCCCGAGGTGCGTCGTCACGAAGCCATCGCAACACATCGGCCGACAGGACGGGAGACAGGCACCACCGCGCCACATGGCCACGTGCGAGCCGTTAATGTGTCAAGCGCCCCGGCTGCCCAGCAGCCCATCTGCGCAGAGGAGCTCGCATGACCGGCACCGAGTCCCCGGCCACCGGATCCCCCCGCCGCGGATTCGGGATCGACGTCGGCGGCAGCGGCGTCAAGGGCGGCATCGTCGACCTGGACTCCGGACAGTTGATCGGCGACCGGTTCAAGCTGGCGACACCCCAGCCCGCCACGCCCGACGCCGTCGCGAAAACGATCGCCGAGGTGGTCGCCCACTTCGGCTGGGACGGACCGCTCGGGGTGACGTATCCCGGCGTCGTCGCCGACGGCATCGTGTGGACGGCCGCCAACGTCGACAAGGGCTGGATCGGCCTCAACGCCAAAGAGGTCATCGGCGCCGCGTTGGACGGGCAGCAGGTCACCGTTCTCAACGACGCTGACGCCGCGGGACTCGCCGAGGAGAAGTTCGGTGCCGGCCGCGACAACACCGGCGTGATCGTGTTGCTGACGTTCGGCACGGGAATCGGATCGGCGGTGATCCACAACGGTGTGCTGCTGCCGAACACCGAGTTCGGCCACCTCGAGGTCGGCGGCAAGGAAGCCGAGCACCGCGCCGCCAGCTCGGTCAAGGAACGCAAGGACTGGAGCTACGAGCGCTGGACCGAGGAGGTCACGAAAGTGCTGGTGGCCATCGAGAATGCGATCTGGCCGGATCTGTTCATCGCCGGCGGCGGCATCAGCCGCAAGGCCGACAAATGGGTGCCGTTGCTGAAGAACCGCACCCCCGTGGTGGCCGCGGCGCTGCAGAACACCGCCGGCATCGTCGGAGCTGCGATGGCCGCCGACGTCGACGTCACCGCTACCGGACGGTAACCCCTGGTTTCCGGGCAAGCAGACGCGTCAAATTTGCCGCTGGGCGCGGCGAGGGCACACACAGTCGTTACAATGGTCGTCGGCGGCCGCCCACCCCGAGAGCGGCAAAGCATCCCGAGTTGAGATCGACGCCGACATCGACATAGCCGACACTCTTCGGTCGCGCCCCTGCGTGCGCCGAGAACCTCACGACCGAAAGGCTGTACGTGGCAGCGACAAAGGCGAGCACGGCCACCGACGAGCCGGTGAAGCGCACCGCCACCAAGACCACCGCCAAGAAGGCATCCCCCACCAAGTCGGCGAACGGGTCGGCACCGGCGAAGAAGGCGGCCAAGCGCGCCCCCGCAAAGAAAGCCGCAGCGAAGGGTGACACGCCGGCAGGCCGGGGCAAGAAGGCCACGGCCGCCGAGGGCGGTGTCGTCGACGACGAGCTGACCGGCTCGGAGGTCGACAGCGACGACGATCTCGACGCTGAGCCCGGCGAGGAACTGGAAGTCGACGAGGACCTCGACCTCGACGACATCGAGGTCGACGAGGACTCCGACGATTCGGACGACTCCGACGACGGTGAGGACTCCGACGACGGCGACGACGACACCGCCGAGGGTGTCACCGAGCCCGCGAAGAAAGCCGCGGCCAAGGTAGCGAAGCCCGATGAAGCCGCCGAGGACGACGAGATCGCCGAGCCCTCCGAGAAGGACAAGGCTTCCGGTGACTTCGTCTGGGACGAAGAGGAATCCGAGGCGCTGCGCCAGGCGCGCAAGGACGCCGAGCTGACTGCCTCGGCAGATTCCGTGCGTGCCTACCTCAAGCAGATCGGCAAGGTGGCGCTGCTCAACGCCGAGGAAGAGGTGGAGCTCGCCAAGCGCATCGAGGCCGGCCTGTACGCCACCCAGTTGATGGCCGAGCTCACCGACAAGGGTGAGAAGCTGCCGGCTGCCCAGCGCCGCGACATGATGTGGATCTGCCGTGACGGCGACCGGGCGAAGAACCACCTGCTCGAGGCCAACCTGCGGCTCGTGGTGTCGCTGGCCAAGCGCTACACCGGTCGCGGCATGGCGTTCCTGGATCTGATCCAGGAGGGCAACCTGGGTCTGATCCGCGCTGTCGAGAAGTTCGACTACACCAAGGGCTACAAGTTCTCGACGTATGCGACCTGGTGGATCCGTCAGGCGATCACCCGCGCGATGGCCGACCAGGCCCGCACCATCCGCATCCCCGTGCACATGGTGGAGGTCATCAACAAGCTGGGCCGAATCCAGCGCGAGTTGCTCCAGGACCTGGGCCGCGAGCCCACTCCGGAGGAACTGGCCAAGGAGATGGACATCACGCCGGAGAAGGTGCTGGAGATCCAGCAGTACGCGCGTGAGCCGATCTCGCTGGACCAGACCATCGGCGACGAAGGCGATTCGCAACTCGGTGACTTCATCGAGGACAGCGAAGCCGTCGTGGCCGTCGACGCGGTGTCCTTCACGCTGCTGCAGGATCAGCTGCAGTCAGTGCTGGAGACGCTGTCGGAGCGCGAAGCCGGCGTGGTGCGCCTGCGGTTCGGCCTGACCGACGGCCAGCCCCGCACCCTCGACGAGATCGGTCAGGTCTACGGCGTGACGCGGGAACGGATCCGCCAGATCGAATCGAAGACCATGTCGAAGTTGCGGCACCCGAGCCGTTCCCAGGTCCTGCGCGACTACCTGGACTAGAAGGGCGCGCCAGCGGAGCTGGAAGGTCGGCGCCCTTCGGGCTCGAAGTGCGCCGACCGCTGGGCCGACAGGCACCTCCCTACGCGCCGCGGCATGTCGGTGCTGCCTGCCGGCTCGCACGCCGATCGGTCGGGTCGCTTGCCGCGCCGATCCGCTCAGTGCCGGGTGCGCTTGCCGCGCCGATCCGCTCAGTCCTGGGAGTCACCGCCGGGCGCGCCCGCTCCGCCGGCGCCACCCACACCACCGGAGCCGCCCTTGCTGCCCGCGCCGGCGCTGCCCGACGATCCTGCGGACCCGGCCGAGCCGGTCACGCCGTCGCCCGACGCCCCGCCGACCCCGCCGTGGCCGCCTGCGCCGCCGGCCCCACCGCGTCCGGTCTCACCGGAGGCACCGTCGCGGCCTGCCGCTCCGGTCTCCGAACCACCGAGGCCGCCTTTTCCGCCGACACCGCCGGGGCCACCGTCCCCGCCGACGCCACCCGCGCCGCCCGATCCGCCGTCACCACCGTCGCCGCCGGTGACCGAACGGGTGTCGGCATCCGAGACGTCAGCACCACCGGATCCACCGGAGCCACCGTCACCGCCCACGGCGCCCCCACCGCCGGTACCGCCTGCGCCACCGACTCCACCCGAGCCGCCATCACCGCTGCGCGCGCCACCTCGACCGCCGTCACCGCCGTTGCCGCCGCCCATACCGATCGCACCGGCCGCTCCGGTGCCACCGGACCCACCGGTACCACCCGGTCCACCGAATGCCACCGTGCTGGACCCGACGTTCACCGCGCCGCCGGCCCCGCCGTCTCCGCCGCGAGCCCCGGTGCCACCGTCGCCGCCATCACCGCCGGCCCCTCCGAACACCGCGGTCGCCGGCGAAACACCTTGCGCAAGGCCGGCATTGCCGCCATCGCCGCCGACTCCTCCGCCGGCGCCGGTTCCACCCGCGCCGCCGGATCCGCTCAGGTTGAACGTGTGGGGTGCGCTGAACCATGCCGTGGTGCCCTGGCCCTGGCCGCCGGCGCCACCGGACTGGTTCGAGCCGACGGCGCCGCCGGCGCCCTGTCCGCCGTCACGGCCGAGCAAGGTGCCGTCCTGCACGGTGTTCGAATACGGCAGGCCAGTGGAGCCAAGGTAGTTCGGATTGCCGCTGCGGGCCTGTCCGGCGGCTGCCGGATTCATCCCGTCGAGCCCGGAACCACCCGCGCCTCCATTGCCTCCGTCACCGCCGTCGCCGTACAGCAGGCCGGCCGCGCCACCGGCTCCACCGTCGCCGCCCCGGATTCCCAGCGCGCCGTCGGCGCCGTGGCCGCCGTCACCACCGTCGCCGACCAGAGCCAGGAGTCCGGCGCTTCCGCCGTCTCCGCCGTTCTGGCCGGGTAACACGCCGTCTCCCCCGCGCCCGCCATTACCGCCAAAGAGTCCGCCGTTGCCACCTTTGCCACCGCGTGCGCCATTTCCGCCGTCGCCCCACAGCAGACCGCCCGCTCGGCCGTTGCACGCCACCCCCGCGCAGTCCTCAGCGGCGTCTTCGCCGTTGCCGATCAGCCAACCGCCCGGACCGATCATGGGCCGGGCGGCCGCCGAGTCGGCGGGGGTGAGGCGAGGGGCCTCGAGACGCTCCGAGCGGTGCGAACCTGCGCGGCCGAACCACCAAAGTTCTTCATCGACAGGAGAATTCGGGATCACCACGGAATCGAAGGAGGCGAGCGCGACCGCCCGTTCCACCGGGGTCGCCGCATTGGTGTGCGCGCCGACCAGCAAACCGAAAGCGAGCATCGTCGCACCCCCGCCACCGACGGCGGCCGGCGTTGCCCGGCGGCGTCCCGGACGGCCGTTACCGCCCGCCTGACCGATGTTGCCCTGTCGATGAACCATGCGCAGGCCCCCGTCTGCTTGGGTACATGAATTAGCTGGAATCTAACATGGCAAATCAGCACAACAGTCAATAGGTAGACGGTGAGTTGTGGTGGCGGGTGGCCTGGGCCGGCGCCGTCAGCGTTTGCGCTCGCGCACCTTGTACGTCGACGGCCAGGATTCGCGGGTCTCGTCACCGACCAGCGGAACGCCCTTGCCGCCGATCCGGATGTCGTAGGCCTCCTTACCGGCGCCCACCTCGCGGTTGGCGTGTTCGGTCGCCAGATACATCAACTGGTCGATCTCGGCTTCGGCGAAGGCCACGAAGGTGGTCTTGCGGACGATCTCCTCGTCCGGCGGCACCATCCGGTCCGGCAGTAGCCGGGTCAGCAGTGCTGCGAGCCCCAGCAGGGTGAACGGCACCACCCAGTAGCAGACGAACGACAGAGGAGTGCGGGTATCGAGGATGGTGGCGTCGCCCTGGATCAGCGGCGGAACCGCCGAGGAGGCCGTCATGCCACCGAAAGCGGCGATCCAGATCCAGGTCAGCACCGCAGTGATCCGTTCGAAGGGCTCGCTCTCGATGACCTCCTTCGGCTGTCCCACTTCGGCGAATTCCCGCACGAACGGACGACCGATGAGTGCGCTGACCAACGCGACCAGGAAGATTCCGGCGTTGCTCAGGGGTTGCATCCAGCGCTCCAGGAAAGCCTGGTCGAGCGTGAACGTCAGCCCCGCCAAGATCACGAACGTCACCACGGCGCCGACCTCGAGCGTGCGCCCCGGGGAATTGCTGACGCGGGCCACGACGAACGCCGCGATCGCCACCCCGAGCGCCACGAGCACGGCCGTGGCGAACGGCACGTTGCCGACGAGCACCCAGTACACGATCCACGGCGCAAATCCGAACAAGATCCCCACGGGCGGTCAGTGTATTGAGTCGTCGGCGCACGCGGCGATCCCTCGGCACTCGCGCAGTGCCGCCGAGGACACGATCGTCGATGCCTCGCGCGGTTCCCGACGGCGAGCTAGCCGTGGGTCGCGCGCGTCGCGGGGAAGCTCCCGTCGGCGTCCGGCAGGTAAGGAGTGACGCTTATCACAGCCGCGACGGGCAGTGCGCCGTACAAATGCGGGAACACCATCTCTCCAGGGTCGCCCGGCACACCGGGTTCCCACCGGACCGGAGAGGAGAGGCGTGCGGCATCGATGCGAAGCAGCATCAGATCCGTGCGACCGGAGTACAACCGGTTGGCCGGAAGGTGAACCTGCTCGGGCGTGGACAGATGAACAAACCCGACGGCGTCCAGCGAGTCGGGCCGGAGTTCTCCCGAGTGCTCGGCACTCCGCCAGTCGCCACGGGTGCACAAATGGACGAGGACGCCGACGTCAGGAACCACATCCAAGGCAATACCGCCCGCGACACACTGTCGCAACACAGAGACCGGTGAGACACGACACACCCGTAAACCCCCGGGGAACAAGGCCGGAACCGCAAGCGTCTGACAGAGTGGAAGCACGTAGCTACCCCCAATGGAGGTGCCATGACCGCAACGATCACCAGTCCCGAACTCACCAAGGCTGACCGCTGCGATCGGTGTGGCGCCGCAGCCCGAGTGCGGGCGAAGCTCCCTTCGGGGGCCGAACTGCTGTTCTGCCAGCACCACGCCAACGAACACGAGGCGAAGCTGGTCGAACTGGCAGCCGTGCTCGAGGTGAGCCCGCTGGAGCCCTAACGGGCCCATCAGTAATGCTGGACTGGTCATGAGTGACCAGTCGACGCGGCAGCGACCTTCGCGCCACCACATCCGGCACATCACCCGCCGAACGCTCGTCAAAAGCTGGGATGACTCGATCTTCTCGGAGTCGGCTCAGGCAGCGTTCTGGTGCGCGTTGTCGCTGCCGCCGCTGCTGTTGGGCATGCTGGGCAGCCTCGCCTACATCGCCCCGCTGTTCGGACCCGACACCTTGCCGGTGATCCAGGATCAGCTGATCAACACGGCCAGCCGGTTCTTCTCTCCCAACGTCACCAGCGAGATCATCGAGCCGACGGTGCGAGACATCGTCGCCGGGGCCCGTGGTGAGGTGGTCTCGTTGGGGTTCGTCATCTCGCTGTGGGCCGGCTCGTCCGCGATCTCGGCCTTCGTCGACTCGATCACCGAGGCCCATGACCAGACGCCGCTGCGCCACCCTGTCCGGCAGCGCTTCTACGCCCTCGGCCTGTACGTGATCATGCTGGTCGGGGTGATTGTCACAGCGCCGTTCATTGCGCTGGGCCCCCGCAAGATCGCCGAGTACATCCCCGACAGCTGGGACCACTTCCTGCGGTTCGGCTACTACCCGGTGCTGATCCTGACGTTCATCGTGGCGGTGAACGTGCTCTACCGCGTGTCGCTGCCGCGACCGCTGCCCTCGCACCGCCTGCTGTACGGATCGGTCCTGGCCACCGTGGTGTTCCTGCTGGCCACGGTGGGTCTGCGCATCTACCTGACCTGGATCACCAGCACCGGTTACACGTACGGAGCGCTGGCCACCCCCATCGCGTTCCTGTTGTTCGCGTTCTTCCTCGGCTTCGCGATCATGATCGGCGCCGAACTGAACGCGGCCATCGAGGAGGAATTCCCCGCTCCGCACACGCACGCCAAACGTGTGCGCCGCTGGATGGCCACCAAGGCCGACACCCTGACCGCGGCGCGGCGCCCCGCGCCGGTGCCCGCGGACGCGTTCCTGCCCGACGACACCGCCGGCGCGCTCACCGACGAACTCGGTCAGGGATCCGGCGCCGTCACCAAGCGGGACGCTACTTCTTGAGCTGCTCGTAGATCTTCTTGCAGTCAGGACATACCGGCGAGCCCGGCTTGGCCGACTTGGTCACCGGGAACACCTCGCCGCACAGGGCGACGACATGTGTGCCCATGACGGCACTTTCGGCGATCTTGTCCTTCTTGACGTAGTGGAAGAACTTCGGAGCGTCGTCGTCTGTCCCGTCGTCGACGCGTTCGTCGGTGTCGGTGCGCTCGATCGTCTGGGTCTGCATGCGCCCATTCTGCCTCGCCATGGAACGGTAAGAAATGCGACCGGCACACCGGGACCGATATGTGGAACAGTGGAGGCATGAAACACGGCCAAGAGCTGGGTTTCGATGACGATGGTCGTCCTGTTCTGATCACTCAGGCCGCCCCCGCCTACGAGGACCAGCACCGCCAGCGGGTACGCAAGTACCTCACGCTGATGTCCTTCCGAATTCCTGCGCTCATCCTTGCCGCTGTGGCCTACAGCGTCTGGCACAACGGGCTCATCTCGCTGGCCATCATCGTCGCCTCGATTCCCCTGCCGTGGATGGCAGTGTTGATCGCCAACGACCGGCCGCCCCGCCGCGCCGAGGAGCCGCGCCGCTACGACTCGCGCCGGCGCATCCCGCTGTTTCCCACTGCGGAGCGCCCGGCGATCGGCGGTGTGACCCCGGTGGCGCCGCAACATGGCTCCGACGGGTCCGACGGCGACGTTCCCCGCTGAGTCGGTTCTGGCGCGTTTCTCAGCGAATTTTCAGGTCGGCCTCCAATAACCGCAGATCAGAAGGTGTGAACCGGGCGAGGGGCGGGAACTCTTTGCCGGCATAGGGCGTTGTAGCTCATGAAAGTTCCACCCGATCAGGAGGCCGTTATGGCAAATGCCACCACCAGCCGCGTTGACCAGGATCTCGACGCCCAGAGCCCTGCCGCCGACCTCGTTCGGGTGTACTTGAACGGCATCGGCAAGACGGCACTGCTCAATGCGGCCGATGAGGTCGAACTGGCCAAGCGCATCGAAGCCGGTCTCTACGCACAGCATCTGCTCGACACCCGGAAACGGTTGGGTGAGAACCGCAAACGCGATCTCGCTGCAGTGGTGCGTGACGGTCAGGCGGCCCGGCGTCACCTGCTCGAGGCCAACCTGCGTCTGGTGGTGTCGCTGGCCAAGCGCTACACGGGTCGCGGGATGCCGCTGCTCGACCTGATCCAGGAGGGCAATCTCGGACTGATCCGCGCCATGGAGAAGTTCGACTACACCAAGGGATTCAAGTTCTCGACCTATGCCACGTGGTGGATCCGCCAGGCGATCACCCGCGGAATGGCCGATCAGAGCCGCACCATCCGGCTACCGGTTCATCTCGTCGAGCAGGTGAACAAGCTGGCCCGGATCAAGCGCGAGATGCATCAGCAGCTTGGTCGCGAAGCCAGCGACGAGGAGCTCGCGGCCGAGTCCGGCATCCCGGTGGAGAAGATCACCGACCTGCTCGAGCACAGCCGTGACCCGGTCAGCCTGGACATGCCTGTCGGCAGCGACGAGGAAGCGCCGCTGGGCGACTTCATCGAAGACTCCGAGGCGATGTCGGCCGAGAACGCGGTGATCTCCGAGCTCCTGCACACCGATATCCGCTACGTGCTGGCCACACTCGACGAACGCGAGCAGCAGGTGATCCGGCTGCGCTTCGGCCTCGACGACGGCCAGCCCCGCACCCTGGATCAAATCGGCAAGCTGTTCGGCCTGTCTCGGGAACGGGTCCGTCAGATCGAGCGCGAGGTGATGGCCAAGCTGCGGCACGGCGACCGTGCCGACCGGCTGCGTTCCTACGCGAGCTGATCGACTCAGCCCTCGGGCGAGTTGATCGGGCTGCGCCGATGGGCCGGCCAGGCCGGAACCGACAGAAGGCCCGCCGCACCGCGGCGGGCCTTCTGCGCGTCGACGACGCAGGGCGGTGTCGCCGCAGGGAGCAGCGTTTGTCGGGGCGGCAGACCGGTAGACTCACGCACAGACGGAGGGTGTGCGCATGAACGACCTGATCGATACCACCGAGATGTACCTTCGGACCATTTACGACCTCGAGGAAGAGGGCGTCATCCCACTGCGGGCGCGTATCGCCGAGCGTCTGGAACAGAGCGGCCCCACCGTGAGCCAGACAGTGTCACGGATGGAGCGGGACGGCTTGCTCCACGTAGCCGGTGACCGTCACCTCGAGCTCACCGAGAAAGGCCGGTCGCTGGCCATCGCGGTGATGCGCAAACACCGCCTTGCCGAACGTCTTCTCGTCGATGTCATCGGTCTGCCGTGGGAGGAAGTGCACGCCGAGGCATGCCGGTGGGAGCACGTGATGAGCGAGGACGTCGAACGGCGACTCGTCCAGGTGCTCAACAACCCGACCACCTCACCGTTCGGCAATCCCATCCCAGGCCTGTCCGAGCTCGGCTTCGGTGGCGATCTGCTCAACGAGACCTCGACGCTGGTGCGTTTGACCGAACTGCCCGCCGGCATGCCGGTGGCCGTCGTCGTGCGCCAGCTGACCGAGCACGTGCAGGGCGACACCGATCTCATCGCCCGGCTCAAGGACGCCGGCGTGGTGCCCAACGCCCGCGTCACGGTCGAGCTGAACGACCACGGCGGCGTCATGATCGTCATCCCGGGCCACGAGCAGGTCGAACTCCCCCACGAGATGGCCCACGCGGTCAAGGTCGAGAAGGTCTGACACCGTCCCGGGTCTACCCCGCGCGGCGGCCGAACAGCCGGCGCGGCGGAAGCGGGATACCGAGTTCGGCGGCAATGCGGTAACCGGTGCGCGCGAGATCGCGAATCTCTTCCGGCCGCATCCCCGACCGCAGCGCCTGGTCGAGCATGCCTGCCATGTTGTGCCCCGGCTCGCAGCTCAATGCGGCGTCCAGGGCGATGCCCGCCAGGGGCCCGTCGCCGCGCGCATAGGCGGAGAAAGCCAGCAGCACAAGCGCTTCGGCGCGCCATGGGCCGGGTAGCCGTCGCGCGAGATCCGCCCACAGGGATTCAGCCGGTCCGGCACCGTCGCCCACCGCCAGGGCGTAGAGCGTGTCACGGACCTGCGGATGAGTCAGCGACGTCCCCAACCGGACCAGGTCGTCGTCACTCAACGCCGACCCGGCGGCGACCTGCGCCGCGCTCGCCAAGGCGAACTCGATGCGGCTTCCGATGTCGCAACGCTCGACGCCGTCAGCCTTGTCGAGCAGTCGCGCCAGCCCGGCTGCGCGGTCGGGCTCGGTGGGCGCGACGACAGCCACCAGGTCGGCGCGCCGTGCGTAGAGCCGTCGCCCGTCCAGCACTGCGGCCAGCGCCAGCGGCGATGCGGTCGGATCCGCCACCCGCCCGGAACGGCCGCAGCCGTCTGCGCAGTACCACCGGCCGCCGGCATCGACCACGTCCACGACGTGCGCGGCGATCAGTTCGACGTGCCTTTCGGCGAGTTCCTCGGTGAGCAGTTGGGTCCACTCCCGATAGTCCTCGGCGCACATCCGGCAGCCGGCACCCTCGCCGTCGACGATGATCGCGACCGCAACGTCGGGCTCGGCAACAGCTGCCACCTCGGCGAGCTCGAACAGTGGTCCGGTGTCACCGTCGGGTAGGTCGATGCGTAACACCGCGCCCATTTCGCCGTCGGCGGCGGTGACGAGTACCAGTGACTTCTCGGGCACGAAGCCCAACACCGCGGGCAGCGACGCGATCATGAGATCGGGATTGTCGAGGGGGCATCCGAAGCGTGATGTGGTGGCCATATGGCCAACCTGGCAACTGCTTCCGACGAACCGGCCGCGACAGCGACTCGCCGCGGCCGAACTGGGGATGAACACGCGATTGGGGATGAACCGCCGGCGCTGCCTGCGGGTGTTCACCAGTTGTTGACGTGCGCCGACATGCGAGGTGTCAGTAACCGGCGTAGACCTTACCCATGGCTTCGATGCTGGAGTACGACCTCGTCGTGATCGGTTCGGGACCGGGCGGACAGAAGGCCGCCATCGCCGCCGCCAAGCTCGGCAAGTCGGTGGCCGTGGTCGAACGCGGGCGGATGCTGGGCGGCGTCTGCGTCAACACCGGCACCATCCCGTCGAAGACTCTGCGCGAGGCCGTCGTCTACCTGACCGGGATGAACCAGCGTGAACTGTACGGCGCGAGCTACCGCGTCAAGGACAAGATCACCCCGGCGGACCTGCTGGCCCGCACCACGCACGTCATCGGCAAGGAAGTCGACGTCGTGCGCTCCCAGCTCATCCGCAACCGCATCGACCTGATCGAGGGGCACGGCCGGTTTCTGGACCCGCACACGGTGCTGGTCGAGGAACCTCACCGCGGGGAACGCACGACCGTCACAGCGCAGTACGTCGTCATCGCCACCGGCACCAAACCCGCCCGCCCGGCCGGGGTCGAGTTCGACGAGGAACGAGTCCTGGACTCCGACGGAATCCTCGATCTGAAGATCCTGCCGACCTCGATGGTGGTGGTCGGGGCCGGGGTGATCGGTATCGAGTACGCCTCTATGTTCGCGGCCCTGGGCACCAAGGTCACGGTGGTGGAGAAACGCACCAACATGCTCGAGTTCTGCGATCCCGAGATCATCGAGTCACTGAAATTCCACCTGCGCGACCTCGCGGTCACGTTCCGGTTCGGCGAAGAGGTCACCGCGGTCGACGTCGGGGCCGCGGGCACCGTCACGACGCTGGCCAGCGGCAAGCAGATCCCCGCCGAGACCGTGATGTACTCCGCGGGGCGGCAGGGCCAGACCGACCACCTCGATCTGCCCAACGCGGGCCTCGAGGCCGACAACCGGGGCCGGGTGTTCGTCGACGACAACTTCCAGACCAAGGTCGACCACATCTATGCCGTCGGCGACGTCATCGGGTTCCCAGCCCTGGCTGCCACGTCGATGGACCAGGGCAGGCTCGCGGCCTACCACGCATTCGGCGAACCCTGCAAAGGCATGACCGAGCTACAGCCCATCGGCATCTACTCGATCCCCGAAGTCTCCTACGTCGGCGCCACCGAGGTCGAATTGACCAACAGCGCCATCCCCTACGAGGTCGGGGTGTCGCGATACCGTGAGCTGGCTCGCGGCCAGATCGCCGGAGACTCCTACGGGATGCTCAAGCTGCTGGTCTCGACCGAAGACCTCCGCCTGCTCGGTGTCCACATCTTCGGTACCAGCGCCACCGAGATGGTGCACATCGGCCAGGCGGTCATGGGCTGCGGCGGAACCGTCGAGTATCTCGTCGACGCGGTGTTCAACTATCCGACGTTCTCCGAGGCCTACAAGGTCGCCGCGCTGGACGTGATGAACAAGCTGCGCGCGCTGCACCAATTCCGCAGCTGACCCGAACCCTCGCACCTAGGTAGCGCCTGCGGCAGGAATGTCACATCGGCGTGTGCACGTTCGAACAAACAGGTGACATGGCGGGTACCCCCGTGGCGTGACCCACGACGTGCGAGACACTGGAGGGGCACGGTCGACCACGACAGACCACTGTCGCGATGACGTCGCGACGAGGAGGCGAGAAAGATGGCTGACAACGCACAAGACCATGGCCAGGAACCGGGTCAGCAGTATCAACCCGAGCAGACCGGCATGTACGAGCTCGAATTCCCGGCCCCGCAGCTGTCCTCACCGGACGGTCGCGGACCGGTGCTGATCCATGCGCTCGAGGGGTTCTCCGACGCCGGCCATGCGATCCGGTTGTCCGCACAGCACCTCAAGGACACCCTGGACACCGAGCTGGTGGCCTCGTTCGCGATCGACGAGTTGCTCGACTACCGGTCCCGGCGCCCGCTGATGACGTTCAAGACCGACCACTTCACCGCCTACGAAGAGCCCGAGCTCAACCTGTATGCATTGCACGACCGGGTCGGTACACCGTTTCTGCTGCTGACCGGCATGGAGCCCGACCTGAAGTGGGAGCGCTTCATCACCGCCGTGCGGCTGCTGTCGGAGCGGCTCGGGGTGCGCCGGGTGATCGGGCTGGGTTCGATCCCCATGGCGGTGCCGCACACGCGTCCGATGACCTTGACCGCACACTCCAACGACAAAGAACTCATCGCCGACCATCAGCCGTGGGTGGGCGAGGTGCAGGTGCCCGGCAGCGCGTCGAACCTGCTCGAGTTCCGGATGGCCCAGCACGGCCACGAAGTGGTGGGATTCACCGTCCACGTTCCGCACTATCTGGCCCAGACCGATTTTCCTGCCGCCGCCGAGACGTTGCTGTCAGAGGTTGCTCGAAGTGCCTCTCTGCAGATCCCGACCGATGCGCTCACCCGTGCCGCCGCCGAGGTGTTCGACAAGATCAACGAGCAGGTGGCAGCCAGTTCCGAGGTCGCCCAAGTGGTGGAGGCCCTGGAGCGCCAGTACGATGCGTTCGTTGCCGCTCAGGAGAACCGGTCTCTGCTGGCGCGCGACGAGGAATTGCCAAGCGGTGAGGAGATCGGCGCCGAGTTCGAGCGTTTCCTCGCCCAGCAGGCCGACGAGAGGTACCGGAAGGACAAGGACGACCCCCGCGACAACAGTTAGCGGATCACTCCTCGGACTTCGTGCCGCACGCCGGTCCCGACGATGAAGTGGGCGACATGACCGTGACGATCGGGTGCCACCGATGACCGAGCGCAAGCCGAACCTGCGCTCGGTGCGCGAGCTCACGCCGACGCTGCAGTTCCGCACCATTCACGGTTATCGCCGGGCTTTTCGGGTGGCCGGCTCGGGTCCGGCGATCCTGCTCATCCACGGCATCGGCGACAACTCGACGACGTGGAGCACGGTGCAGACCAAGCTTGCTCAACGGTTCACCGTGATCGCCCCCGACCTCCTCGGCCACGGCAGGTCCGACAAACCACGCGCCGACTACTCCGTGGCTGCCTACGCCAACGGCATGCGCGATCTGCTCAGTGTGCTGGACGTCGACAGCGTGACCGTGGTGGGGCACTCGCTCGGTGGCGGCGTCGCCATGCAGTTCGCTTACCAGTTTCCGCAGCTGGTGAACCGGCTGATCCTGGTGGGTGCCGGCGGAGTCACCAAAGATGTCAACCTCGCGCTGCGCGTCGCAGCGATGCCGATGGGTAGCGAGGCCCTGGCGCTGCTGCGGTTGCCGCTGGTGCTTCCCGCGCTGCAGGCCGTCGGACGCTGCAGTGGCGCTCTGTTGGGCTCCACCCGCGCGGGCAGGGACATCCACGAGGCCCTGCGCATTCTCTCCGATCTGCCCGAGCCCACCGCCTCGTCGGCGTTCGCGCGCACCCTGCGCGCCGTGGTCGACTGGCGCGGTCAGGTCGTCACCATGCTCGACCGCTGCTATCTGACGCAATCGGTTCCCGTGCAACTGATCTGGGGTAGTCACGACTCGGTGATCCCGGTCAGTCACGCCGAGATGGCGCACGCGGCGATGCCGGGGTCGCAGCTGGAGATCTTCCAGGGCTCCGGCCATTTCCCGTTCCACGATGATCCAGACCGATTCGTCGAGGTGGTCGAACAGTTCATCGACAGCACCGATCCCGCCGTCTACGACCAGGACTACCTGCGCGAGTTGTTGCGCGCCGGCATCAGCGAGACATCGATCTCGGGTTCGGTGGGAACCCGTGTCGCCGTGCTCGACGCCATGGGTGCCGACGAACGCAGCGCAACCTGACGTTACGCCGTGGTGCGGCCACGTAGAGTCGGCACCATGGCGATCGACGTGACAGTGCTGCGCGTGTTCACCGACGAAGACGGCAGATACGGGAATCTCCTCGGCGTGATCGACGCCGCCAGCGTCGAGCCCGCCGACCGGCAGCGGCTGGCCACCGAGTTGGGTTACAGCGAAACCATTTTCGTGACCATGCCAGCGGCAGGAACGCACACCACCCAGGCGCACATCCACACTCCGACAACCGAGCTGCCGTTCGCCGGACACCCGACCGTCGGCGCGGCGTGGTGGCTCCACCAACGCGGTACGCCGGTCAAGACATTGCAGGTGCCCGCCGGAATCGTGCAGATCGGTTACGCAGGCGAACTCGCGTCGGTCAGCGCCCGCGCGGAGTGGGCTCCCGCGTTCTCCATCTACGACTTCGCCACCGCCGACGAACTGTCGGCCGCCGATCCCGAGGACTACAGCGACGACGCCGAGCATTATCTGTGGACCTGGATCGACCGGGAAGCCGGGTCGATCAGATCGAGGATGTTCGCGCCCCGCCTCGGCATCACCGAGGACGAGGCCACCGGCGCTGCCGCAGTCCGCATGACTGAATATCTGAGCCGAGATCTCACCATCGTCCAGGGTCGAGGATCGGTCATCAAAACCACATGGACCCCAGAGGGGTGGGTCAAGGTGGCCGGCCGCGTCGTCGAGGACCACGTCCGTCAGATCGACTGACGGGCCCACCACAGTTGGGTCAGCCCGGCGCCGGGACCTTCCGATGCGCCCGCAGCGCCTGGATCTCCCGCTCGAAGTCCTCAGCCGAGGAGAACGAGCGATACACCGATGCGAACCTCAGGTAGGCCACTTCGTCCAGATCGCGCAGCGGGCCGAGGATCGCCAGGCCGACCTCGTTGCTGGGGACCTCTGGCGAACCCGTCGCGCGCACCGCGTCCTCGACCTGCTGGGCCAACAGGTTCAGGGCGTCGTCGTCGACCTGGCGGCCCTGACAGGCGCGCCGCACACCTCTGATGACTTTCTCGCGGCTGAACGGCTCGGTGACACCACTGCGCTTGACGACGGCGAGAACCGCTGTTTCGACCGTCGTGAATCGCCGCCCGCACTCCGGGCACGCACGGCGTCGCCGGATCGCCTGGCCCTCGTCGGCCTCACGCGAGTCGACCACCCGCGAATCAGGATGACGACAGAACGGACAGTGCATCACCGCTCCTTCGCCACACCGACGGACAACCACTTCGGACCCCATCGAGACTACCTGCGCCCGAGTTGGTCGGCCCGCCACCGGACCGGCGGTCATGCAGCGAGTACGAGCCGGCAGCGGCGCGTCACGGCGGCGCCAGGTGCCAGTCATGGCGAGTTCCCCCTCAACCGACCGGGGCGATGAGGGTCTGACCGGCGTCGACGGCAACCGACTCCAGCTCGTTCAATTGCCGGATACGGTCGACGACCTCCGACACCGGGGCGTCCGGCGACACTCGCTGGGCGATCTGCTGCAACGACTCCCCCGCCTGCACCTGCACCACTGCCAGCCGGCTCGGCGGAGCCTCGGCGGTCTCGCCCACGACGCCCCCGGCCTGGGCGACCAGGCCGAGCCACAGTGTGATCGCGCCGGCGACGACCGCCAACAGCACCGTGGTGAAGGGCGTGATGGGCCGCGGCCGATGCGAGGCCCGCGACAGCAGCACTCCGGTGCCCCGGTACCGCATCGCCGACCCGGCGGGGCGGCGCGTACGGTGCGCGGAGACCGCGCGTCGGCGCGGACGGAACGCACCCGGCACTTCACGGGGCGTGGCATGGCCGGCCGGTCGCCACGTCGCCTCGTACGCGGGCCCGGCCTCCAGGCGGCTCCAGGTGTCGTACTCCGGGGTGATCGTCATCTTCACTGCCCTTCCCTCGCGGTTCGGATTCGCTCTTGTGTTCGAACGATAGTCGATCATGTGTTCGATGGATAGAACATGTGATCGAACTGTTGCGAACGCTAGGCCACCCCACCGACATTTAGCTTTGG
>NZ_BLTG01000038.1 GCF_017312405.1 Mycobacterium sp. PO1 | reverse complement strand
TTTCTGGGCTTTGGGGGAGGGGGTGGCGTTCTGGCCGGAAGCGTTGGGCGCGTTCTGCTTCCCGCCGGCGGTCCGGCCGTTGTCGGGCGCCTGGCTACCGGGTTCGGGCGGACCTGCCGCGCGTCGGCCGCGGCGCCGACCTCGGCGCCGTCTGGGTTTGGGTTGCTCCCCGTCCGACACCCAAGCGATAGTAGCTGCCGTCAACGGTGCTTCCCGCCGCACTCGCCGGTCGGTGATACGGCTGTGACCAGTAGGCTCATCGGACGTGCCCGACCCCAGGCGAGAAAGCGCACCCGGCGAAACCGATGTCGAGCTGCTGGCTGCTGCCCAGGTTTCGCTGAATCGTCATGCCGAGGTGCTGCGCGGTCTCGGGCAGTTGTTCGCCGAGCACGGCCACGAGCTGTATCTGGTCGGCGGAAGTGTGCGCGACGCGTTGCTCGGCCGTCTGGGCGCCGACCTGGACTTCACCACCGACGCCCGGCCCGAGCAGATGCAGCGGTTCCTGCGCGGGTGGGGCGACGCGCTGTGGGACACCGGCATCGAGTTCGGCACCCTCGGCGTCGGCAAGGGCGCCGACCGGCTGGAGCTGACCACCTTCCGCGCCGACACGTATGACCAGGTGTCGCGCAATCCGGAGGTGCGTTTCGGCGACAACCTCGCCGACGATCTGGTGCGGCGCGACTTCACCGTCAACGCGATGGCGGTGCGGATCACCGCCGAGGGGCCGGGGGAGTTCCTCGACCCGCTGGGCGGGCTGACGACGCTGCGTGCAGGTGTGCTGGACACTCCGTCGGCGCCGGAGGTGTCCTTCGATGACGATCCGTTGCGCATGCTTCGGGCGGCGCGCTTCGTCTCGCAGCTCGGGTTCACGGTCGCGCCGCGGGTGCGTACGGCGCTGGAGCAGATGGCCCCGCAGCTGGGCCGGATCACCGCCGAACGCGTGGCCGCCGAACTGGACAAGATGTTGCTCGGCGCCGACCCGATCGCCGGGATCGATCTGATGGTCGAGACCGGGCTGGGGGAGGTGGTGCTGCCCGAGATCGGGGCGATGCGGATGGCGATCGACGAACACCACCAGCACAAGGACGTCTACCAGCATTCGCTGACGGTGCTGCGCCAGGCCATCGACCTGGAAGGTCCGGACGGCCCCGACCTGGTGCTGCGGTGGGCGGCGCTGCTGCACGACATCGGCAAGCCGGACACCCGCAGGCACGAGCCCGACGGCGGGGTCAGCTTCCACCACCACGAGGTGGTCGGCGCCAAGATGACCCGCAAGCGGATGCGGGCGCTGAAGTACTCCAAGCAGATGGTCGACGACGTCTCTCAGCTGGTGTATCTGCATCTGCGGTTCCACGGCTACGGGGACGGGCGGTGGACCGACTCGGCGGTGCGCCGCTATGTCACCGACGCCGGCCCGCTGCTGGGCCGGCTGCACAAGCTGGTGCGTGCGGACTGCACCACCCGCAACAAGCGTCGGGCGGCGCGACTGCAGGCCAACTACGACGATCTGGAGCGCCGGATCGAGGAGCTGGCCGCCAAGGAGGACCTGGCCCGGGTGCGCCCGGACCTCGATGGCAACGAGATCATGGCGATCCTCGGTATCCCGGCCGGTCCGCAGGTGGGAAAGGCGTGGACGTACCTCAAGGAGCTGCGGCTGGACCGCGGCCCACTCGAGCGTGACGAGGCGATCGCCGAGTTGCTGACGTGGTGGAACCAGCAGGGCGGCTCCGGCGTCTGACCGGGTGTGGACTACTGCCTGGGTGAGCCGGACGGTTCGGCGACGATGTGGACGGTCGACGGCGGGCCGGAGGTCGGTGGGATCGACGTCGACCGCGACGGGCTGCTCGACGACATGCTGCTGGACACCGATGGTGACGGGTTGGCCGACGAGGCGCTGCTCGACGTCGACGACGACGGTGTGGCCGAGCTGTCGGTCACCGACGACGGGACCGGCACCTGGGCGCTGGGTGCCGACCGGGCCGGGGGATTGCGGTGGTTCGGTCTGGACGGGCTGGAACGTCTCGGCACCGATGTCGCCGATCTGGACGGTGACGGGGCGGCCGAGCGGTTGGCCGATGCCGACGGTGACGGACTGGCGGATCGGGCGTTCGGTGCGGGGTCGGCGTGGGTGGACACCGACGGTGACGGCCGCTGGGATCTGCGTCTGGGGGACACCGACGGCGACGGCCGCGCCGATACGGTCGGGTCTCCCTAGGGGTTGATTTCCCGGGCGGGGCCCAGGGACGTTGAGACCGGGCCGTGCGGGGCCCAGGGACGTTGAGACTGCATCCACGGCGGGGTCCACTCGCACTTTCCCGCACGGTGTGCAGTCTCAACGCTGCTTGGCTGCGTCCCGCTCCCGGGGTCCGGGGCTGCTGGTCGGCGCCGCCGGCCGGCGCGTCAGCCGCGACCGGCGCCGGGTGGTCCGGCGAACGCCTGCGCGATTCCCAGCCACCGTTCGGCGTCGGGGCCCTCGGCCCTCACGTCGAGGTCGGCGCGGGGACGGCGCTGGGTCACCAGCATGCAGAAGTGCTCGGCCGACCCGGTGACGCGCTGTTCGGCGTCCTCGGGACCCCAGGACCACACGTCGTCCGGGGCGCCGACCGGGGCGGTCAGTTTCACGTGGAACGGTGCCGGCGGCGGGGTGAGCCCGTGCACGGCGAACGCGAAGTCGCGTGTCCGCACGCCGATGTGGGCGATCGAGCGCAGGCGCGCGGTCGGCGCCCGGGTCACGCCGAGCGCGTCGGCGACGTCGAGGCCGTGCGCCCAGGTCTCCATCAGCCGCGCCGTCGCCATCGATGCGGCGCTCATCGGTGGGCCGAACCACGGCAGCTTGCGGCCCTCGGCCACGGTCAGCAGCGCGTCGTGCAAAGCCGTGCGCGTCGCGCGCCAGTCCGCGAGCAACTCACCGGGTGGTGTGGCCGCCAGCTCCTCGGCGGCCACGTCGACGAAGCCGGACGGATCCTCGGCCGCGGCACCCAGGACCGCGGTGAACCCGGGTTCGTCCTCGACGGCGATGAGCGCGACCCGGTCGGTCCACAGCAGGTGGGCGATCTGGTGGGCGATCGTCCAGCCGGCAGCCGGGGTGGCGGTGGTCCACCGCTGCGCGGGCAGGTCGGCGACGAGCTCGTCGAGGGCGTCGCTCTCGGCGCGTAGATCGTCGACGATCGGGGCTGCTCCGGCCATGCCGGTCACCTTAACCGCGTGGGGTGGCGCGGCGGCCGACGGTGGCGTGTGCCGCCAGGCCGGCGAGATAGATGCCGGAGCCCGCCAGAGCGATGGCCGGGGCGTGACCGTCGGCCGGGACGACCGCGGCGGCGGCCGCGATGGCGGCGATGAACGCGATCCAGAACAACGCGTCCTGCACGGTGAAGACATGGCCGCGCAGCGCGTCCTCGACGTCGACTTGCATCGCGGTGTCGGCGCACAGCTTGACCACCTGCCCCGCAGCGCCGAGCAGGAAGCCGCACACCACCATCACCGGCAGTTGCAGCCCGACCCCGCACAGCTGCACCACCGCAGCGAACGCCAGCGCCGCGTTCGGTGTCGTGTACCGGCCCCACCGCTGCACCGCGGCGGGCGTGATCGCCGTGGCGAGAAACGAGCCGGTGCCGGCGGCGGCGACGAACAGCGCCGTGGTGCCCAGGCCGGCGACCGAGGCCGCCTCGACATGCCGCACCAGCACCAGCACCAGCAGCGTGTTCAGGCCGAAGACCATGCGATGCGCGGCCAGGCCCGACAGGGTCGCGGCCACGGTGGGCACCGCGACCACGGTGCGTGCCCCGTGCACCCATCCGGTGGCCACCGCGTAGGCCACCGAACCGTGCACCGCGCGGGCACTCGCGTCGGGCCCGAGCATGCCTGCGGGGAACCGGACGGACAGCCACAGCGCGATCGCCACCGGTGCCGACACCAGGAAGATGACCGCGGCCCCGCCGGTGTCGTCGGCGCCGAACAGGTAGCGCGGCACCAGCATGAAGAACGCCCCGAAGAACGCCGCCGCGGCTCCGGTGGCCACAGACACCGCGTTCATCGCGACCACCTGCTCGCGCGGCACCAGGTGCGGCAGCGTCGCCGAGATTCCCGACGACACGAAGCGGGTGAACCCGTTGACGATCAACGCGCCCAACAGGATTGGTAGATCGCCGACTCCGGCGCTGAGCAGCGCGGCCACGCAGAGGATCAGGGCCAGCCGCCCGGTGTTGGCCCCGATGAGCACCAACCGGCGGTCCCAGCGGTCCAACAGGGCGCCGGCGAACGGCCCGAGCAGCGAGTAGGGCAGGAACAGCACCGCAAAGGCACCGGCGATGGCCCAGGGCGCGGCCTCGCGTTCCGGGTTGAACAGGATGGCGCCGGCCAGCCCCGCGTTGAACAGGCCGTCACCGAACTGGCTGACCGCCCGCAGTTCCAGCAGGCGCCGGAATTCGGGCAGCGCGCGTACCGAACGCCACACGTGGGCCAGCGCGCGGAGGTTGGGCACGGGTTTCACATCCTGTTGACGGTGGTGGAACGTCGGGGGTCCGGCGACGCGTCACACGAGCGTTGACGGGCGGATGTCCGCGACCGCATCCACACTACAAATATGGTGTCGTCCGGCGCTTGCGCGCCACCATCGGCCCCCGGTGATGACATGATGGGCGGATGGGTCAGCCAGAGGATCCGGAGGATTTCGTCGCCCCCGCGGCGCACCGCGTGCGTGCTGGCACCCTGCTGTTGGCTAACACCGATCTGCTGGAGCCGACGTTCCGCCGCAGCGTGATCTACGTCGTCGAACACAACGACGGCGGCACGCTCGGGGTGGTGCTCAACCGGCCCAGCGAGACCGCGGTCTACAACGTGTTGCCGCAATGGGCGCAGCTGGCGACCAAACCGAAGACGATGTTCATCGGCGGCCCGGTCAAACGGGACGCCGCGCTGTGCCTGGCCACGCTGCGCGTCGGAGTGGACCACAGTGCGGTGGCCGGGCTGCGCCACATACAGGGGCGCATGGTCATGGTGGATCTCGATGCCGATCCGGCCACGATCGCCCCGATGGTCGAGGGGGTGCGGATCTTCGCCGGATACTCGGGCTGGACGATCGGGCAGCTCGAGGGTGAGATCGAGCGCGACGACTGGATCGTGCTCTCGGCGCTGCCGTCGGACGTCCTGGTCGAGCCGCAGGTCGATCTGTGGGCCCGGGTGCTGCGGCGTCAGCCGATGCCGCTGGCCATGCTGGCCACCCACCCCATCGATCTGAGCCGCAACTAACCCTTCTGGTCCGAGCAGGACAGCGTGCAGGTGGCACACCCACCACCGCTCTCGCCGGCACATCCGCCGCCGGACTGCCGGTCGGCCTCCGCGCGGGCCTGCGTCAGCGCCACCGCCTTCGCGGCCTGCCAGCACCCGGCGGCGACGGTTCCGACTGCCCCGAGGACGCACAGGATCAGCAGCAGCGTCGACGTCGGAGCCGGTGCGACGAACCCGATGACCGCACCGGCGACCAGCATCGCGGCTGCCGCGAGTTGCGTCGGGGCGACCGCGCGCAGGACCCGCAGGACGTAGTCCGGCGATGGCGGCCGCGTCAGGAACCACGCGCCCAGCGCGCCGGTCACGGCGGCGGCGCACAGGCACACGACTGCGGCGACGAACATGACCAGAAGAATACGGCGTGTCAGGGTGCCGTCCCCCGGGCGCCAGGCTTCGCCCGGGGGACGACGGCTCTATCCCTGCAGCCCCAACATCTGCGGCGCGGTGACCGCTGCGGGGACGGCGGGAGCTGGAGGTGCCGCGGCGGGCGCGGCAGGCGCAGGCGGCGCGGCGGGTGCAGGCGGGGCGGCCGCCGGTGCCGGTGGGGTGGCTCCGGGGACGCTGACCTTGAAACCGTTGACGATCGCGTCGGTGGCGTCGGCGGCGGCGACGACCTGGTCGACGCTGGTGGTCACCGACAGCGACACGAGGTAGCGGTCCGCGCCGGAGGTGGCGATGACGTGGCGCCGCGACGTGTTCAGCGTCATCGCGTTCTCCCGGTAGGTCCCCTCGATCACCGACGACGGCATCCCGCCGAAGTCGGCCAGCGAGGCGTCGGTGGACCGCCAGGCCGGCAGCTGCTGACTGTCGACGAAGCCGTGGCTGATCGCCTCCTTGGGGTCGAACTCCCCGAGCAGCTTGTAGACCACGATCTGGGCGTTGGACGTGTAGAGGCCGTTGCCGCCCACCCGGTCGGCGATCACGGCGAACGCGTCGGGGACGTTCGGATCGGGCACGTGTTCCCAGCCGCGCGGCATGGGCAGCACGATGTTCAGCGCACGGAATCCGATGCTGGACTGCGGTTCGAGGGTGACGTTGTTGGCCGCGAAGAACTCCCGCAGCGTGCCCGAGGTCGCCGGAGCGATGGTCGACGGGGGCGGCGCGGGCAGGGCGGGGGAGCTGATGCCGGCCGGGACGGCGGCGGGACCCGCCGCAGCGGGCGCGGCGCCGGCCTGGGCCAGGGCCTGATCCCCGGCCTGCGGCGCCACGGTGACCGTCTGGGTGACGGTCGCGGGGGCTGGAGCGGGCAGCGGCGGCTGGGGGATCGCCGGCTGCGCCGACGCGGTCGTGCCCGCCAAACCGAGGACTCCGGCGACGCCTGCGGCGCACGCCCCGATTCCTCCTGCCATGACCCGCCACTGGCGGGTGATTTCGCTCATCGAGTGCAGCCCTCCCGTTCCTCTCCCGACGTGTGTTTCCGTGGTTCCGGGCAGCTCACCCGGTTCAGGCGACGAATGTATCCATGCGGTTCGCGCAGCCACCAGTGCTGGGATCGACCTGGAATCAACCCCTGACGCATCCGCAACGGAACCGAGATCAACCCGTGGCCCGGAAGATCGCGATCGGCGGGCTTATACCCTGGTGAGGTGACCGAAACGCCGACCGCGCCGCCTGCTGCCGACGCCGACACCCCCCGGTACCGCTACACCGCCGAGCTCGCCGGGGACATCGAGCGTGGCTGGCAGCAGGAGTGGCAGGCCCGCGGAACGTTCGACGTGGCCAACCCGGTCGGCTCGCTGGCCCCCGCCGACGGCGCGTCGCTGCCCATCGACAAGAGGGTGCCGACCGACAAGATGTTCGTCCAGGACATGTTCCCGTATCCGTCGGGTGAGGGTCTGCATGTCGGGCACCCGCTCGGCTACATCGCGACCGACGTCTACGCCCGCTACTTCCGGATGACCGGCCGTAACGTGTTGCACGCGTTGGGCTTCGACGCATTCGGGTTGCCCGCCGAGCAGTACGCCATCCAGACCGGGACCCATCCGCGCACCCGTACCGAGGCCAACATCGTCAACTTCCGGCGCCAGCTCGGACGACTCGGGCTGGGCCACGACTCGCGGCGTAGCTTCTCCACCACCGACGTCGACTACTACAAGTGGACGCAGTGGATCTTCCTGCAGATCTACAACGCCTGGTTCGATCCCGAGCTCGGCGGGGCCCGCCCGATCGCCGAACTGATCGCCGAGTTCGACGCGGGAACGCGCCCGCTCGCGGACGGCCGGGACTGGTCGGCGCTCAGCGCCGGGGAGCGCGCCGACGTCATCGACGGGCACCGCCTGGTCTACCTGTCCGACTCGGTGGTCAACTGGTGCCCCGGGTTGGGCACCGTGCTGGCCAACGAGGAGGTCACCGCCGACGGACGCAGCGAGCGGGGCAACTTCCCGGTATTCCGGAAGAGGTTGCGGCAGTGGATGATGCGGATCACCGCGTACTCCGACCGGCTGCTCGAGGATCTCGATGTGCTCGATTGGCCGGACAAGGTCAAGACCATGCAGCGCAACTGGATCGGGCGTTCCACCGGAGCGTCGGTGTTGTTCGGCACCGACGCCGGCGACATCGAGGTGTTCACCACCCGTCCGGACACGCTGTTCGGGGCCACCTACATGGTGCTGGCCCCCGAACACGAACTGGTGGACGCCCTGGTTGCGAAGACCTGGCCCGACGGTGTCGATGCGCGCTGGACGTACGGGGCGGCGACGCCGGCGGAGGCGGTCGCGGCCTACCGGGCGGCGATCGCGGCGAAGTCGGATCTGGAGCGTCAGGAGAACAAGACCAAGACGGGGGTGTTCCTGGGCACCTACGCGGTGAATCCTGCCAACGGGCAACAGGTCCCGGTGTTCATCGCCGACTACGTGCTGGCCGGCTACGGTACCGGCGCGATCATGGCGGTGCCCAGTGGGGACCAGCGCGACTGGGACTTCGCCACCGAGTTCGGTCTGCCGATCGTCGAAGTCGTCTCCGGCGGCGACGTCACCGAGGCGGCCTACACCGGTGACGGCGAGCTGGTGAACTCCGGCTTTCTGAACGGGATGACCGTCGGGCAGGCCAAGGCAGCCATCACCGAGAAGCTGACCGCCGACAGCCGCGGGTGGGCGCGCGTCGAATACAAGTTGCGCGACTGGCTTTTCGCGCGGCAGCGGTATTGGGGCGAACCCTTCCCGATCGTCTACGACGCCGACGGGCGGGCGCACCCGCTGCCGGAATCGCAGCTTCCGGTGGAACTTCCGGACGTGCCGGACTATTCGCCTGTGCTGTTCGATCCCGACGATGCCGGCAGCGAGCCGTCGCCCCCATTGGCGAAGGCCACCGACTGGGTCAACGTCGAGCTCGACCTCGGCGACGGGATCCAGAAGTACACCCGCGACACCAATGTGATGCCGCAGTGGGCCGGAAGCTCCTGGTACGAACTGCGATACACCGACCCCCACAACCAGGACCAGATGTGCGCCCCGGAGAACGAGGCGTACTGGATGGGCCCGCGGCCGGCCGAGCACGGCCCCGACGATCCGGGTGGTGTCGACCTGTACGTGGGAGGGGTCGAGCACGCGGTGCTGCACCTGCTGTATTCCAGGTTCTGGCACAAGGTGCTTCACGATCTGGGCCACGTCAGTTCCCGCGAGCCCTACCGGCGTCTGGTCAACCAGGGCTACATCCAGGCGTTCGCCTACACCGACCCGCGTGGCGCCTACGTGCCCGCGGCCGAGGTCGTCGAACGCGACGGCCGCTTCTTCTGGCCGGGCCCCGACGGTGAGATCGAGGTCAAGCAGGAGTTCGGCAAGATCGGCAAGAGCCTGAAGAACTCGGTGTCACCCGACGAGATCTGCGACAACTACGGCGCCGACACATTGCGCGTCTACGAGATGTCGATGGGTCCGCTCGAGGCATCGCGGCCGTGGGCAACCAAAGATGTTGTCGGAGCGCACCGTTTCCTTCAGCGGGTGTGGCGGCTGGTGGTCTCCGAGGACAGCGGCGCCACGGTGGCCACGGACGACGAGCTCGATGATGCCACGCTGCGGCTGCTGCACCGCACGATCGCCGGCGTGGCAGACGACTACGCCGCGCTGCGCAACAACACCGCGGCGGCCAAGCTGATCGAGTTCACCAACCACCTGACCAAGCAGTCGGTGACCAGCCGGGCCGCGCTCGAGCCGTTGGTGCTGATGCTCGCGCCGCTGGCGCCGCACCTGGCCGAGGAACTGTGGCGGCGTCTCGGCCACGACTCGTCGTTGGCGCACGGGCCCTTCCCGGTCGCCGACGAGGCCTACCTGGTCGAGGACAGCGTGGAGTACCCCGTTCAGGTCAACGGCAAGGTGCGGGGCCGGGTAACGGTGGCCGCCGACGCCGACAACGACGCGGTGCAGGCCGCGGCGCTGGCCGAGGAGAAGGTCGTGGCGTTCCTCGACGGCCGGACCCCGAAGAAGGTCATCGTGGTCCCCGGCCGACTGGTCAACGTGGTCCTGTAGCCGGCGGCTCGGCGTGGTTCCGGTCGTGGGCCGACGACGAGTGGGCCGGGGTCACCGCGGGCGGACGATCACCTCGTGGATGTGGGCGTCGCGGGGAGCGTTGATGGCGTCCGCGGTGACCCGGGCGACGGTCTGCGGGCTCAGGAACTGGTCGGGGTCGTAGTCGCGGCCCTCGTAGGCAACCAGATCCTCCTGCATCGCGGTCGCGATGCGGCCCGGATGGATCGAGGTGACACGCAGGGACGGTTCATCGGTGCGCAGCGAACCGGCGAACCCGCGCAGCGCGAACTTGCTCGCCGAATACGACGCCAGCCCGGGGGACGGGTTGATACCCGACCCGGAGTTGATGAACACCACATGCCCCTGCGCCGCACGCAGCGCGGGCAGCAGCTCCAGGGTCAGCGCCACCGCGCCGATGACGTTGACGGCCATCGAGGAGCGCCACTCGTCCACCGAGGTCTCAGCGACCCGGCCCGGATAGGCCACCCCGGCGTTGTGGATGAGCACGTCGAGCTCGACGATCGGTTCCACGACCGCGGCCAGCGAGTCCGGGTCGGCGAGATCCATCGGCCAGGTGGTGGCGCCGAGGCGCTCGGCGACGGCATCGAGGCGGGGGGACGGGCGGCCGGCGAGCAGCAGCGTGTGGGTGGGGGCCAGCGCATCGGCCAGGGCGGAGCCCAGTCCGCCGGAGGCCCCGGTGATCATGGCGGTCGGCACGAATCGAACCTTACCGATCTGCGCGGCGGGCGAACTCGTCGCATGATGAAGGGCGATGCCCCACGATCCCAGCTTCACGCCCACGCAACTCGCGGCCCGCGCGGCCTATCTGTTGCGGGGCAATGACCTCGGTGTGATGACCACCGCGGCGCCGCTGCTGTATCCGCATATGTGGAGCTGGGACGCGGCGTTCGTGTCCATCGGACTGGCTCCGTTGTCGGTCGAGCGGGCGGTGGTGGAGCTCGACACGCTGCTGTCGGCGCAGTGGCGCAACGGCATGATCCCGCACATCGTGTTCGCCAACGGCGTCGACGGCTACTTCCCGGGCCCGGCCCGGTGGGCCTGCTCGGCGCTGGCGGCCAACGCCCCGGGGGCTCGGCACACGTCCGGGATCACCCAGCCGCCGGTGCATGCGATCGCCGTGCAACGCATCCTCGACCACGCGCGCACCCGCGGCCGGTCCACCCGCGCGGTCGCGGAGTCGTTCCTGGACCGCCGCTGGGCGGAGCTGGTGCGCTGGCACCGCTGGCTCGCCGAATGCCGCGACCTCAACGAACGGGGCCGGATCACGCTGTACCACGGCTGGGAGTCCGGGATGGACAACTCACCCCGGTGGGACGCCGCCTACGCGAACGTGGTGCCCGGCGATGTGCCGGAGTACCAACGCGAGGACAACAAGATCAACACCGACGCCACCCAGCGCCCCAGCGACCTCGAGTACGACCGGTACCTCTGGCTGGTCGAGGAGATGAAAGCGGCCCGCTACGACGACGAGCTGATGTCGAAGTCGGTGAGTTTCGCGGTCGAGGACGTCTTCGTCTCGGCGATTCTGTCGGTGGCCTGTCAGGTGCTCGCCGAGATCGGTGAGGACTACAAACGCCCCCACGCCGACGTGCGAGACCTGTACGCCTGGGCGGACCGGTTCCGGTCCGGGGTCATCGAGACCACCGACCAGAGAACCGGCGCGGCAAGGGATTACGACGTGCGAGCGGACAGGTGGATCGCCACCGAGACGGTCGCACAGTTCGCGCCGCTGCTCTGTGGAGGTCTGCCGCACGACCGGGAGAGGACCCTGCTGCGTCTGCTGGAGGGGCCGCGGTTCTGTGGTCACCCGGATCTGGCCTACGCGCTGATCCCGTCGACGTCACCGGTGTCGCGCGACTTCCGGCCGCGCGAATACTGGCGCGGTCCGGTGTGGCCGGTGATGACGTGGCTGTTCGCATGGTGCTTCGCCCGGCGGGGATGGGCCGAGCGGTCCTCGATCCTGCGCCGGGAGGGCCTGCGCCAAGCCAGCGACGGCACCTTCGCCGAGTACTACGAGCCGTTCACCGGTGAACCGCTGGGCAGCATGCAGCAGTCGTGGACCGCTGCCGCGGTACTGGACTGGCTGGGCTGAATTCCCGGCGAGCCGCGCGAGGTTATTCGGCGATCCGCTCGAGCGGTGCCAGCGCCTTGGCCAACGCCTCGAGCTCCTCGCCGCTGAGCTTGCTCAACAGCGAGGCCAGGTGGGCCTGCCTCGAGGCCAGCGCTTCTCGATGCTGCGCCAACCCCTCGGGAGTGATGTCGACGAGTACGGCACGCAGGTCGGAGGGGTCCCGGGAGCGTTTCACCAGGCCGAGCTTCTCGAGGCGGCGGATCGCCACGGTGGTCGTGGGGGTGCGGACCCGCTCGTGCGCGGCCAGTTCTGTCATGCGCATCGGGCCCTGGTCGAAAAGCGTGAGAAGGATGGACAGCTGCGCCAGGGTCAGATCCCCTGACGTCGAGGTTCGCCCGGTGTGCCGCAACACGGCCAGCACCTTGGACAGCACGCGCTGCAGCTCCCCAGCGAGCTCGCTGACCTGTGCATCTGCTTCGACCATAATTCAGTCAGTCTAACCGGTTCTGGCCGGTCGGAGACGATGTCGCTGGGTTTCGCAAGCGAATTTTACCCGGGCTTACCGCAGGTCAGCGATGATGTGGTCGCAGGTCAGCGAGGATGTGGTCGCAGTGCCGCGTTGATGTGGACGCAGGTCAGCATCAACGTGGGCCGTCCGGCTGCTCCGGCGCCGACGGCCGCAACACCCCGCGACGGACCAGTTCGGCGACCAGGATGCGCGCCATGACCGCCGCACGCTGCGCACACGCACCCTTCGCCGCGTCCGGGTCGCCGTCGCGGATCGCCGCGAGCTCCGCCTCGTAGCAGGGCAGCAGCTCGTCGCGATGCCCCAGATAGGTCTCCCAGAAGGCCTGCGGAATCATCGTCTGCGACGAGTCGATGATCGCCTGCAGCCGCGGCCCGGCGTATTCACCGTTGACGATGTTGCGGAACATCCTGGCGTGGGTGTCGAACGTGCGTGAGTCTCTGCCGCCGCGCATCGCCGACATCTGCTCGCCGAGGGCGGCGACGATCTCCGGGTCGCAGGCTTGAGCGGCGCGCGACGAAGCCAGGCCGCTGAGCACGCCGTACAACTCGTGGTGTTCGCGGACCGTGGACTCGTCGAAACGCTCGACGTAGGCGCCGCGGTGGTAGCGGGTCGACAGGATGCCGTCGTGTTCGAGCTGCACCACCGCTTCTTGGACCGGAACCCGGCTCAGGCCGAGCTCCTGGGCGATCTCGTTGCGGTCCAGGCGATCTCCCGACCGGAGCTTGCCGGTCAGGACCAAATTGACCACGTGTGCGACCACGAGGTCCTTCTCTTTGACCCCATACTTCTTCGGCATGGCCGCGCCAGTCTCTCACGCCGCGACGACCCACCGTCGACGTTCGGCGGCTTCAGCTGACGCCGGACTATCGCGAGTCACGCCATCGGCACAGCGCCTCGGCCACGGTCAAGTCGTAGTCGGGTCCGTTGACGCCGATCGTCAGCAATGTGACGCCCAAGGCGACCAGCGATTCGGCACCCTCGATCGCGGCCTCGGCGCTACGCTCGGGCACGCCCGAAGACCGTTCGATCGCACCGGGATCGCGACCGACGTCGGCGCAATGCCGGTCGAGCACCTCGGCCTTGCCCGGATAGGTGGACGCATCGGTGAAGCCGTGCCAGATGTGGGCGTGTTCGGCGACCATGCGCAACGTCTTCTTCTCGCCCTGTCCGCCGATCAGGATCGGGATGTCCCGCACCGGCTGCGGGTTGAGCTTGCCGAGCCGAGACTCGATCCGCGGCAGCGCCGCGGCCAGCTCGTCGAGTCGGCCGCCCGCAGTGCCGAACTCGTAGCCGTACTCGTCGTAGTCCTTCTGCTTCCAGCCCGAACCGATGCCCAGGATCAGCCGGCCGTCGGAGATGTTGTCCACCGTGCGGGCCATGTCGGCCAGCAGTTCGGGATTGCGGTAGGAGTTGCAGGACACCAACGCGCCGATCTCGATGCGCGAGGTCTGCTCCGCCCACGCGCCGAGCATCGTCCAGCACTCGTAGTGGGCGCCCTCCGGGTCGCCGTACAGCGGGAAGAAGTGGTCCCAGTTGAAGGCGACGTCGACGCCGAGATCTTCGCAGCGACGTACCGCGTCGCGGATGTGGCTGTAGCGGGGCGCGTGCTGCGGCTGCAGCTGTACGCCGATACGGATGGGGCGAGTGGAGGAGGTCATGCCTCCAACCTAGGCGCGAAACTGGGCGCGAAACTGCGGTGAGATCGTGAATTCTTGCGAATGGGCGATCTCGCCGCGGTTTCGGTACATGCGGAGCCCGGCAAGCGCTCAGACTTCTGCCGTTTCGTCTTCACGCAAGCGCTCAGACTTCTGCTGTCTCGTCTTCGCGCAAGCGCTCAGACTTCTGCTGTCTCGTCTTCGCGCAAGCGCTCAGACTTCTGCTGTCTCGTCTTCGCGCAAGCGCTCAGACGCCGATCTGGCCGTTGTTCTTCCACACCGCCACCACCGACGGGCGCGCCGTGCCGTTGCCGCCCTCGGGCCAGCGGGACTGCGGGTCGTCGATGCTGTTCTCGTCGTTCTCGCCGGGGTGCTGCACGCAGACGGTGACGAGATCGTCGGTGACGACCGGCCCGCACGTCTCGGCACCGAGCGGCACAGTGAGGAACTGCTTGACCTCGCCGCGGTTCGGGCCGTCGAGCGCGACGGCGAACAGACCGTCGTTGGAGTCCAGGGCGTTGCCGTCGGTCGAGATCCACAGGTTGCCGTGGGAGTCGAAGGCGAGGTTGTCAGGGCAGGAGATCGGGCTGACCTTCGACTTGTCGAAGCCGCCGTAGTAGGTGTCGGCGGCTTCGGGATCCCCGCACACCAGCAGCAGATCCCAGGTGAAGTCGGTGCCCGCGTGGTTGTCGGTGATCTCGAGGACCTGACCGCTCTTGTTGTCGTTGCGCGGGTTGGCCGCGTCGGGGCCCGCCTCACCGGGCGCGCCCCGCTTGCTGTTGTTGGTCAGCGCGACATACACCTTGCCGGTCTTCGGGTTGGCCTCGAAGTCCTCGGGGCGGTCCATCTTCGTCGCCCCTGCCTTGTCGGCCGCCATTCGGGTGAACACCGCCACCTCCTGGGCGGTGATGCCGTCCACCAGCGACTCGGCCTGCCCGTCGGCGCCGCTGCGCAACAACGGAAGCCACGTCCCGGTGCCGGAGAAGGACCCGCTCGGCGGCAGTTCACCGGAGCCGTCGATGTCGCTGGGCGGGATGTCGCTGGACAGCCTGGCCACATACAGCGTGCCCTCGTCCAGGATCGTCATGTTGTGCGCCATCGCCGCGGTGTTGCTCTTGTCAGGTCCTGGATCCCGCATCTTCTTCGACGACACGAACTTGTACATGTAATCGAAGCGCTCGTCGTCGCCGGTGTAGGCGACCACGGTGCCGTCGTCGGTGACGTAGATGTTGGCGCCCTCGTGCTTGAGGCGGCCCATCGCGGAGTGCTTGACCGGCGTGGAGTTCGGGTCCCAGGGGTTGAGCTCGACGACGTAGCCGAACCGGTTGGGCTCGTTCGGTGTTGCGACGAGGTCGAAGCGCGGGTCGAAGGTCTCCCACTTCAGCTCGGTGGGTTCCAGTGACACTCCGTAGCGGTCCAGGCGGTCGGCCTGCACCGGGGCCGGGGTCGGTGAGCCCTCGGCGGCACCGAAGTAGTCCTGGAAATTCTCCTCCCCGGACAGCACCGTCCCCCACGGGGTCACACCGCCGGCGCAGTTGGCGAATGTGCCTGCAACGGTGCGGCCCTCGGGATCGGCAACGGTCTTGACGAACTCGCTGCCGGCGGCGGGCCCGGTCAGTGTCATCGGCGAGTCGGCGGTGATGCGGCGGTTGTAGCGGCCCATCACCGGTTTGAGACCCTCCGGGGTGCGCTCGACCTCGACGACACCCATGCCGACCGCGGCGATCTCGACATCGAACTGGTCGCGCGTGGGCGCGTCAGGGTTGTAGCCGGAGAACATGAACTGCGGTGTCACGTACTCGAAGTTGGTGACCAGCAGGAAGCGGTTGCGGCTGCCGGGAACGGGCAGCAGACCGGCGAAATCGTTGTTGAACCCGAACTGGCCGCGCTGGGCGTCGCCGGTCTGATTGGTCACGTCGAAGGCCGGCGCGCCGGGCAGCACCGGATCGCCCCAGCTGATCACGACGGCCTGCTGGTAACCATCGGCGACGACGACGGCGTCCTCACTGTTGGGGGCGACCGAGGCGAAGTTCATGCCGGGAGGCGGCCCGGCGGGGGCCGCCGACGACGAGGTCGGCGACGCTGCGGGCTGAGAATCGCTCGAGCACGCGGCCAGGACGGAACCGGCGCCGACGGCGAGCACCGCGACGCCGCCGGCCTGCAACATGGACCGCCGCGACAGGGTCTTGACGATGTCGCCGAAGTACTCGTTGTCGCTGCGGTTGGGAACCGGCTTGGAGCAGGCGTCACCGCACTTGTAGACGCACGTGATGTGCTGTCGCTTGGACTTTCCGTCATGCGTGACAAACAGATTGAGCGGCACAAGCGCCATGGCGGTGCTGTTCCTTCCACGGTCGACTACCGGCCGGGCTGAGGCCGGGACTCGCGGAAAATTACGGCAGCCGGGCTAGCAGCAGGCAATCAGAAGGTGAACAGCCGGGGGTTACCTGGGCCGCACGCTTCAGCTTTCGAGAATTCCTCGCAGCAGTGTGGTCAGCACGCGGGGCTGATCGCTCTGCACCGAGTGGCCCGAGTCGGCGACGACGTGCACGCCCCGGAAACCGGGCGCGGTGCGGGCGAACGCGTCGGCGTCCTCGTCGTTGACGAAAAACGAGTTGGCTCCGCGGATCAGCGTCGTGGGGGTGTCGAGCCTGGGCACGTCGTCCCACAGTCCCTCGAAGCCCTCGGCTTTGGTGATGGTGTCGTACCGCCACGTCCAGGTGCCGTCCTCGAGACGCTTGGCGTTGTGGAAGACCCCGCGCCGCAACGACTCCCGGTCCCGGTGCGGCGCGGCGGCGACCGTCACCTCGAGCATCGCGTCGAACGAGGGAAAGGTGCGCTCACCCTGCACCAACGCGACGGTGCCCTTCTGCGCGTCCGTCATCTCGGTGTGCCGCTCGGGCGCCGAGGGAGTCACGTCGACGAGGACCAGTTCGCGCACCAGCTCCGGGGCGCTCACCGCCAGCCGCAGCGCGGTCAGACCCCCCAGCGACATGCCGACCACCAGTTCCGCGTCGGCGGCGTGTTCGCGGATCATCGGTTCGACGGCGGTGGCGTTCAGTTTGGGGCCGTAGTCACCGTCGTCGCGCCACGCCGACCGGCCGTGGCCTGGCAGGTCGACGGCCAGCGCCGGAACCCCCAGTCCGACGATGACGGTGTCCCAGGTGTGCGCGTTCTGTCCGCCCCCGTGCAGGAACACCACCCGGGGCGCGTCGTCGCCGAACTTCACGGCGCTGACGGGGCCGTGCTCGATGCGGGTGGCGGCGGGCAGGGGACCGGACACGCCCGCCTGGCGGGCGTTCTCCTGGAGGAAGATGAACTCGGACAGGCTGGCCAGCTCGTCGTCGGTGTCGTCCATGGGGAAACAGTACGCACCGGCGAAATTCAGATGCGGCCCACCTCCGCGGTGTGTCAACGTCGGGAGGTGACTGCATCGTCGGAGGTGATCGTCCGCGGCGCCGAGGACGGCGACTGGCCGGGAATGGCGCTGCTCGCCGCCACCTGTTTCGGGCTGTGGCATCCACCGGACGCGCGCCAGATGTGGCAGAGCCTGGTGGCGCCGGGGTGCGCGGTGGTGGCGTGCGACGGACCCGATGTCGTGGGCACCGCCGTGGCGCTGGACCTCGAGGTGACGGTGCCGGGCGGCGCGGTGCTGCCGATGGCGGGCATCTCATGGGTGGCGGTGTCGCCGACGCATCGCCGCCGCGGTGTGCTGCGGGCCATGTTCGCTGAACTGCACACCAGGATGGACCGCTACTCGATCGCGGGTCTGGAGGCCAGCGAGGCCGGCATCTACGGCCGCTTCGGCTACGGGCGCGCAACGGAGGCGCTTCGACTGACCGTCGATCGGGGATCGGCGCGCTTCCACGACACCGTCGCCGACCCCGGTGGGGTGCGCCTCGCCCACGCCGCCGAGCACCGCGAGCAACTCGAGGACATCTTCGAGCGGTGGCGGCGGCAGACGCCGGGCGGTCTGCACAGTCCCCGCCAGTTGTGGGATGACGTGCTCACCGACCGCCCCGATGCCCGCGACGGCGGAAGCGCCCTGTTCTGCCTGCTGCACCCCGATGGTTTCGCGTTGTACCGGGTACATGGCGGTGAACGTAAAGACCGAATCGAGATCACCAAGTTCGCCGCGGTGACCGCGGACGCGCACGTGGCGTTGTGGCGCACGCTGCTGGGCATGGACTTGATGGATTCGGTGTCGGTGCACACCCACCCTGGGGAGCCGCTGCCGTATCTGCTGACCGATCCGCGGCTGGTCCGCACCACCGGCGTCGACGACGGGTTGTGGTTGAGGTTGCTCGATGTCCCCGCCGCGTTGCGGGCGCGCACGTACTCAGCCGATGTGTCGGTGGTGCTGGACATTTCGGACCCGGTGTTGGGTGGGGGCGGCCGGTTTTCGCTGGACGTGCATGACGGCCGGGCCCGGTGCGTCCCGACGACGGCGGACGCCGACGTGCACACCGACCTGTCGGTGCTGGGGTCGCTGTATTTCGGGGCGCACCCCGCGTCGGCGTTCGCGACGGCGGGCCGGTTGCGCTGCGCCGACCCCGGGCTGGTGGCGGCGTTGGACGCCGCGTTCGCCTCCGGCGTCCCCGCCCAACTCGGCTTCGGCTTCTAGGCTGGCTTCTAGCCCCAAATGCGTTGAGGCTGCGCCCACGGCGGGGAAGTGCGAGTGACTTCCACCGTGAGCGCAGCCTCAACGAGGGTTTGGCGGGTTACTTCCCGTCGATGAAGTTCTCCAGCTGCTCGCGCGCGACGTCGTCGGCGAGCTGCTTGGGCGGGCTCTTCATCAGGTAGGCCGAGGCCGCCTCGACGGGGCCACCGACACCGCGGTCCTTGGCGATCTTCGCGGCGCGCACCGCGTCGATGATCACGCCGGCCGAGTTGGGGGAGTCCCACACCTCGAGCTTGTACTCCAGGTTCAGCGGCACGTCACCGAAGGCGCGGCCTTCCAGGCGCACATAGGCCCACTTGCGGTCGTCGAGCCACGCCACGTGGTCGGACGGGCCGATGTGGACGTTCTTGTCCTCGACCTTGCCGGCCAGCGATCCGGACAGGTTGGACGTGACGGCCTGGGTCTTGGACACCTTCTTCGACTCGAGCCGGGTGCGCTCGAGCATGTTCAGGAAGTCCATGTTGCCGCCGACGTTGAGCTGGTAGGTGCGGTCGAGCGCGACGCCGCGGTCCTCGAACAGCTTGGCCATCACGCGGTGGGTGATGGTGGCGCCGACCTGGCTCTTGATGTCGTCACCGACGATCGGGACACCGGCGTCGGCGAACTTCTTGGCCCACACCGGATCCGACGCGATGAACACCGGCAGCGCATTGACGAACGCCACACCGGCGTCGATGGCGCACTGGGCGTAGAACTTGTCGGCTTCCTCGGACCCGACGGGCAGGTAGGACACCAGCACGTCGACCTCGGCGTCCTTGAGCGCCTGGACCACGTCGACGGCGTCGGCATCGGAGATCTCGATGGTGTCGGCGTAGTACTTGCCGATGCCGTCGAGGGTCGGTCCGCGCTGCACGACGACGTCGGTAGGCGGCACGTCGGCGATCTTGATGGTGTTGTTCTCGGAGGCGAAGATGGCCTCGGACAGGTCGAAGCCGACCTTCTTGGCGTCCACGTCGAATGCGGCGACGAACTTGACGTCGCGCACGTGGTACTGGCCGAGCTTGACGTGCATCAAGCCGGGAACGGTGGCGTTCTCGTCGGCATCCTTGTAGTACTGCACGCCCTGCACGAGCGATGACGCGCAGTTGCCCACGCCGACGATCGCGACCCGGACGTCATTGCTTGCGGTCATGACGGCTTCTCCTCTTGTCCAACTCGACCTGTATTTCGAGAACTACTGTCGGGATTACTCACTGCTTCGACTGGCGCCGGGACCTGGCTCAGGTCTGTCCGGCGTGTCCTTGTGCAGACTTCTCTGCGGCGATCAACTCGTTGAGCCACTTGACTTCTCGTTCGCTGGACTCCAGGCCCAGCTGATGCAGCTGCCGGGTGTAGCGATCGAACGAGCTGCTCGCCCGCGCAACGGCTTCACGCAGACCTTCGCGGCGTTCCTCCACCTGACGACGACGGCCTTCGAGGATGCGCATTCTGGCTTCCGCCGGTGTGCGGTTGAAGAACGCGAGGTGGACCCCGAAACCGTCGTCGGAAAAGTTCTGGGGACCGGTGTCGGCCACCAACTCGCTGAAACGTTGCTTTCCGGCGTCGGTGAGCTGATACACCCGGCGGGCGCGGCGCACCTTCAGGGAACCGTCACCGGAGGCGTCCTCGACGATCAGGCCGTCGGCCTGCATGCGGCGAAGCGCCGGGTAGAGCGAACCGTACGAGAAGGCCCGGAACGCACCCAGCAGACCGGTCAGCCGTTTACGCAGCTCATAGCCGTGCATCGGCGATTCCAGGAGTAGCCCCAGGACGGCGAGTTCGAGCATCGGGGGACACCTCCTCGAGAAACCTGTCCGTCGCTACGACGGCTCGACACGTCAGCCAACTGTATCGCGCCGATATATTAACCGCTACATCGGAGCGCGCAAATCTCGCGCAATCTTCGGACGGGTCAGCTACTGGGGTAGCTGATGTGCTTGACGGTGCCGTCGGCGTTGAGCTCGACGTAGCCGCTGCCGAACTCGCTGGACACGTAGATCGACAGGTCGATCGCCCCCGGGGGAGCGGTGATGTCGCTGCTCGGATCGATCGACAGATAGATGTTTTCGACGTCGGCGGCGTTGATGCCCAGCGTCTCGGGCGCCCCGCGAAGCAGACCCACCACCTCTTCGACGTCGAACGCAGCCAGGTCGACCAGCACATCGCGCTCGTCCTTGGCCGATGTCGACGGGTCGCCCCAGCCGCCGCGGTAGCTGTAGCGCAGCACGCGCCGCGCGTCGGCGGGGTCCGGGCGCTCCAGCGACGCGTAGTCCGGGTAGACGGTCAACGAGTATCCCGAGGTGTCCCCGAACTTCTGCCGCATCTGCTCCAGCAGGCCGTTCAACCCGCCCAGTGACTGCAGTTGCCGGGGCGGAGTGAGCACCTTGGCCGGGATACCGTCGGACTTCGCACCGGGGTCGGAGGTGAAGTTCAGCGGCGACGGGGTGTTGCCGTAGAGCCCCCAGCCGATGGCGATGCCCAACACGACCAGGACGCCGGCGATGGCCGCCTTGATGCCCCACCCGGGTGCGACGGGCAGGCGCCGCTTTTCCGGCGGCGACAGCGTGATCGGCGGGGCCGCGATCTGCAGGTCGGCGACCAGCGTCTGCAGTTCGCCGAGCGTGGCCGCGGTGGTGGCGGCCTTCACCCGTTCGCCGTGTTCGGTCATCGAGAGCTGACCTTCGGCCAGTGCGGTGTCCAGCGCCGCGCACGTGGAGTTGCGGTCGCTGTCCTTCGCCCGCGTGCCCGACGTCCGCCGTGCTGAGCTGCCCGAGGCCACGTCGATGATCGTAAGAGTTGGTGCGTCGATACCGCAGGCCAGATGGCCTCGAGATCGTCTCGATGCCGCCACGGCTCGCCCGCCACGCTTCTGTGCTCGGCGGGCCGACGTACTCTGGTCTGCGTGCGATTGCAGCGACAGGTGGTGGACTACGCCCTTCGGCGACGGTCCCTGCTGGCAGAGGTCTATTCGGGACGCACCGGCGTCTCGGAGGTCTGCGACGCCAATCCGTATCTGCTGCGCGCCGCCAAGTTCCACGGCAAGCCCAGTTCGGTGATGTGTCCGATCTGCCGCAAGGAGCCGTTGACGCTGGTGTCCTGGGTGTTCGGCGATCACCTGGGCGCCGTGTCGGGGTCTGCGCGCACCGCCGAAGAACTCGTCCTGCTGGCCACCCGGTACGACGAGTTCTCTGTCCACGTGGTGGAGGTATGCCGCACCTGCAGTTGGAATCACCTGGTCAAGTCGTATGTGCTCGGCGCGATCCCGCCACCCAAGGGATCACGCCGCACCCAGACCGCGCGCAGCCGTGCGCGCACGGCCAGTGAATAGCGACAGGCGCCACGACCGGTCAGGCCAGGATGCCCGCGCAGGGCACCAATCTGACGGCGTGAACGCGCGACCCCCGCAGCACCGGCCGGACGGGCCGAGGCACCGTTCGCCCGGCCCGGACATGCAGCGCCGTCCACCGGGTGCGCCCGACGACCGGCGCACCGCGATCCTGCCGCCCGTGCGCGACGATGTCCCTGCGCACCTGCGCGACCCGATCGACTCGGTCAAGCGTGCGCTCGACGGCGGCCCGCCCAAGCGGCCGCCGCCCCCACCCCTGTCTCCTATACCCATCTCCGA
>NZ_BLTG01000037.1 GCF_017312405.1 Mycobacterium sp. PO1 | reverse complement strand
CACACCGGGGCCGATCAGGCCGTTTACACCCTTATCGCGACAGTCCCCACGGCTGACTAATCACGCGTGGTGGCAGGCCGTGATGGTGCATTGAGCCCCGGGTAACTGAGCCGGGACGACCGAGCCTGGAGGCGTCAAGCGCGCGCTGATGGCCCGATCGAGGGCGCTGGGCGCGCGCTGATGGCCGATAGAGGGCGCTGGGCGCGTGCTGCTGCCGATAGAGGGCGCTGGGCGCGCATTTCTGGCCGGTCGAGAGGGTCGAGCGCATAGAGTCTGTCGCCATGAGGATCCGAGAGGTCGCAGGCGTCGCGGGTGCCGGGATCGCCGTGCTGGGGATCGCCGCGTGTTCGGCGCCCGAACCGGCGCTGGGTGGCACCACTGCAACGGTCAGCATCGACGGCAATGACTCCGGCGTCCGCGCCGTGCGCTGCCACCAGACCGGCCCCACGTGGTACATCGAGACACCCGACCAGGACAGCGGTTTCACCGCTGTCCTGCAGACCGGCAGCGACATCTCGGCGTCCTCGGTGAACTTCCGTGACCTCGAAGGATTCACCGGCTCCTTCTGGAACGACAACATCGGCGACGCGCGGGTCAGTGGCCGCGACGGACGCTACGTCATCACCGGCACCGCGGACGGCTCGTTTGCCGACGAACCGGGCAACGCCGTCTCCGCGAACTTCCGGATCGAAGCGGCCTGCTGACGGTCAAGCCTGGACGATGATCGGGTCGCCGACCTGCACAGTGTCGAAGTACCAGGCGGCGTTGTCCGGGCTGAGGTTGATGCAGCCGTGACTGACGTTGGCGTATCCCTGCGAACCGACCGACCACGGCGCCGAGTGGACATACACGCCGCCCCACGTCACCCGCACCGCATATTCGCCGTCGATGAGGTATCCCTCGGGGTCGTCGAGCGGTATGCCGATGGTCCGGGAGTCGAACGTGACGTACCGCTCCTTGCCGAGTGCGGTGAAGGATCCGGTCGGAGTCGGGAATTTCGGCTTGCCCATCGACGCCGGCATCTCGCGCGCGACCTCGCCGTCGATGCTGACGGTGAAGGTGTGCGCGTCGATGTCGGCGACGCTGACCACTGAGGCTCCGGTCTCGAAGCTGCTTTTCAGCCCGTTGACCGAAACGGTGATCGGGGTGTGTGCGGGAAAGAACTCGGTCGGGGTGAACTCGACGACGTCGTCGTCGAGCCACGTGAACGATCCCGGCGTCGCGGGCGCGCCGACCGGGCGAACCGTGATCGACGACTCGGCGGCCGAGCGGTCGGCCACCGGTTCGGTGAACGTGACCGTGACCGGGTGCGCCACGCCGACGGTCTGACCGGGCTGGGGCGACACACCGGACACGGGCCCCGGCTGGGTCGAGCCGGCGGACGCGGTGACGACGGGCAGCGCGGTCGACAGGGTGCTCATCACAGTCAGCGCACCGATCACCGCGGCCAGGTGACGCATGCTCACTCGACGTCGGAGAGTGTGCTGCGGGTGGGTGCTCAACACGTTGCCATCCTAGTTCGTGGCGCCGACCCGCTGACGAAAACGCAGGTCGGGCGACTGATCGAAAAGTGTCTCGGTGCGTTTATCGGATCGGGCATCGTCGACGTTTCACACCGCACCGCGGTGTGACGCGACAGCAGACCGGTGTATCGCCAGCAACGCGTACCCCAGGGCGAGCACGCAGGCGGCGAGTGCGCCGACGTTGACGGCGACCGCGGCGGCCCCGACTGTCGCCGGATCCAGGAAGAAATACGGTGCCCGCCTACCCGCGGTATTGAGGACGAGCAGCGCAAGCACCAGGTAGGCGCTCGGATAGATGAGCCACACCAGCGGCTGCCACCATGTCACGCGCGCGACTCCGCGCCCGACCAGCATCCAGTCGGCCAGCGCAAGCACGGGAACCACGACGTGCAACAGAAAATTCGCGACCGTGTACCCCATGCTGTGGCCGGTCAGAAAGAGATTCCAGATCAGCCCAGCCGTCACCACATAGAGGACGATTGCGCCGCGCAAGCCGACTCGCCTCTCTGCGCGTGGGTAGACCAGCGTCCACAGGTAGTAGCCCGCCGCCAACAGGTTGGCCTGATAGGTGAACGTGATCAGGCGCCACCACAGGCCCCAGCGTGAGGTTGTCGCCACCACGAGCACCGCCGCCACGACCGAGCAGACGATGCCCAACCGCAGCACGAACCGCGTCGTCGTGGGACCTGGGGGTGAGACGGCTCCGATCACCTCACCGAGAGTATTGGCAGTGACGCCGGTTTGCGGCCACGCGCTATTGCGGTGGCAGTGGGGCGCCAGGTGGGGCGGGAACCGGTGCGGGGGGCGGCGGTGCGGCGTCGTCGTTACCGATCCCGGCCAGCCGGTCGCGGATGCGCTGCATGAGCCCAGGCTCCCGTTCGGGCACCGGCGGAGGGATCATTTCCGGCGGCGTCGCGGACGGGACAGGCGCCAGGGGCGGTTCGGCCGGAGGCTGGGCGACCGGCAATTCCACCGGGGCGGCCTCGAAGACGGGGGCCGACTCTGAACCGGGTGCTGACCCTGGGGCGGGCGCCGGCTCGACAGCGGGCGGCGCCTCACCGATCGGTGCGGCGGCTTCACCGATCTGCCCGGCAGCTTCGACGATCGGTGCAGCCTCGGCGATCGGTGCGGAATCGACCGCCTCGCCGGACGACGGCGGGCGCAGCTGCGGGGCGGGCGCGGTGACCGGTGGACGCTCCACCGGCGCGGCACCGGTGAGAGCCGCGGACGTCTGAGCCGACGGACGGATCGCCTCGGCCGACGCGGCGTCCGTGGCGGTGAACTGCAGTGCCAGCGCAGCCGACGCCGACGCGACGAACGCAACAGTGCCCGCGGCCAGCATGGCCGCAGGGGTTGCCGGGTGAAGCGAACGGGACCGCCGTGTCGACCTGCCGGCCTCGCCGGGATGGAGTTGGTCCCACATCCCCAGGTCGGTAGCCGGTGCGCCGGCGAGGGCAGCGCCGCGGGCCAGAGCCAGGGCCGCCTCGGCGGGCACGAGCACCGGAATTCTCAGTGCATCCTGCAGTGCGGGCGCCAGCCCGTCCAGGTCCTCTGCCGATCCCACCAGCACGAGCGCATCAGGTGTCCGATCCGCCTTGGTGAACACGATGCTCAGCCAGTCGCTCAAGTCGTCTTCGGTGACCGCGCTGTGGTTGACCGCGGTCTGCACCGCGCCGTCGGCGGAATTCACCACCAGCGCGACGAGTTGACCCGGTTCGACCAGGCAGACGGCGGTCGTCGAGTACCCCGCATCGTGGGCGACTTCGCGCGCCAGCGCATCGGTGGCCGCCGGCAGGCGCACCTCGATGATGTTCACAAGACAGGATTCGGCCAGCGTGTCGACCAGCGCGGCTGCATCGGCACGGGCCTCGTCGCTCCACGTCACGTTGATCGACCGCACGCGGCGACCCCGTCCGGCGAGCAGTTGTTCCGCCCGCCGCACCGCGGCGACCGCTTCGATCGGGTTCCGCTCCGCGCTCGTCGGACGAATTTCCCACGTCTCGCGGCCGTCGACCGACCCGTCCAGGACGGCCACACCGATCGCTGACGGCGTCACGGACAGGCCCAGTACTGCGTTCACCACATACTCCTTCACGGCGTCCACAGCGCAGCCTTCCGGCGGACCGTGCGACGCGATCCCGGTGACCCTACCCGGGCCCGGGGTCTCATTGCACACCTGTCAAACGAGCGGGCTCAGCCGGCCAGGATCTGTCCGAGCATCTCGGGCGCGACGTTCCCGCCGGACAGGATCACCACGGCCGGTCCGCCGGGTGCGGCAACCTTGCGATAACCGGCGAGTGCCACCGCGCCGCTGGGCTCCGCGACCAGGCGGGCCCGGAACGCCAATTCACGTACACCGGAGCGGATTTCAGCCTCGGAGACCGTGATGATCTCGTCGAGCACGTTCTGCAGGTGCGCGAATGTCAGTTCCGACGGTTGTGAGCGCAGGCCGTCGGCGATCGTCCGGTTCCGGTCGGTGATGGGCCAGTTCACGCGCCGGCCCTGGGCCAGTCCCTCGGCGGTGTCGGCAGCCAGTTCGGGTTCCACCCCGATCACCACGGCCTCCGGGCACAGGGCCTTGATCGCGGTACCGATGCCGGAGGCCAGTCCCCCGCCGCTGACGGGCACGAACACCGTGCGCACCTCGGGCAGGTCCTCGGCGATCTCGAGCCCGATCGTGCCCTGACCGGCGATGACGCGGGGATGGTCGAACGGCGGGATCATCACCGCACCGGTCTCCGCGGCCACCTCCTCGGCGACGATCTCTCGTTGTCCGGCGGCACACAGCACGACCCTGGCGCCGTGCCGCCGCGTCGCGTCGATTTTCACCGCCGGGGTCTCCTCGGGCATCACGATGTGCGCAGGCAACCCGTACACCGCCGCGGCGTAGGCCACTGCCTGGGCGTGATTGCCGCTCGAATACGCGACCACGCCGCTCACCGGGTCGGGACCGGCGACCAGTGCCCCGATCGCATTGAACGCGCCGCGGACTTTGAAGGCGCCGATGGGCTGCAGACTCTCCGGCTTCACCCACAGCGGGCGATCGGGATCGCCCCACGAAGCCTCCAGCAGCGGCGTGCGCACCACATGGCCCGCCACCTGCCGGGCCGCGTTCCGGATGTCATCGATCGTGACCAGTTCCACGGTGGCATTCTCGCCTGCGCCCGGGCGCTAGGGTCATCCAGGTGCGCACGTTCTCGCTGCCCGTGGTCCCGCGCTACGCCGAGATCGACCAGCAGGGCGTGGTGTTCAACGGCCACTATCTGACCTGGTTCGACGAGGCGTGCACCGGCTACCTCGACCACATCGGGGTGACGTACCCGCAGCTGATGTCCGCGGGCTACGACTTCCAGGTGGTGCACAGCGAGATCGACTTCGTGGCCTCGGTGCGCTGGCGCGACGAAGTGCGTGTCACCGCGGAGTGCGCCCGGGTCGGCACGACGAGTTTCACGATCGGCTTCACCGTGCTGAGAGCGTCGGACGGATCCGAGGAGCGCGTCGCGGTGCGCGGTCACAACGTCTACGTCGTGGTCTCCACCGAGGGCTGGACCAAACGCCCGTTGCCGGCGCACCTGCGCACCGCATTGACCGGCCACGCGGGCGGCTGACCGGTACGGTCAGACGATGGGCCATGATCACGGTCATCGTCGCGAACTGCCGCCGGGAATGATCGAACAGCTCGAGCTGGCCTACGCCGGGGTGGCGTCATTCGGACACCGCCCGTTCCTCACCGAGGCCGACCAGCTGGACGCCTGGCGGCCCGACGTGGCCATCGTGGGAGCGCCGTTCGACATCGCGACCACCAATCGGCCCGGAGCGCGCTTCGGGCCGCGCGCGATCCGTGCTACCGCCTATGAACCAGGCACCTATCACATGGACCTCGGTCTGGAGATCTTCGACTGGCTCGAGGTCGTCGACTTCGGTGATGCCTACTGTCCCCACGGGCAGACCGAGGTCTCCCATGCCAACATCCGCGAACGCGTGCACGCGATCGCCTCGCGGGGCATCGTTCCGGTGATCCTCGGCGGCGACCATTCGATCACGTGGCCGGCCGCCACCGCGGTGGCCGACGTCCACGGCTACGGCAACGTGGGCATCGTCCACTTCGACGCCCACGCCGACACCGCCGACGAGATCGAGGGCAACCTGGCGTCACACGGCACGCCGATGCGGCGGCTGATCGAGTCGGGTGCGGTGCCAGGTTCGCACTTCGTACAGGTCGGGCTGCGCGGTTACTGGCCTCCGCAGGACACGTTCGAGTGGATGCTCGAGCAACGCATGACGTGGCACACGATGCAGGAGATCTGGGAGCGCGGCTTCAAGGAGGTCATGCGCGACGCCGTCGCCGAGGCGCTCGCGAAGGCCGACAAGCTGTACGTCTCCGTCGATATCGACGTGCTCGATCCGGCCCACGCGCCGGGTACCGGCACCCCGGAGCCGGGCGGCATCACCAGCGCAGACCTGCTACGGATGGTGCGGCAACTCTGCCTCGAGCACGACGTCGTCGGAGTCGACGTGGTCGAGGTGGCCCCCGCCTACGACCACGCCGAACTGACGGTCAACGCCGCCCACCGGGTGGTCTTCGAGGCGCTCGCCGGAATGGCGGCCCGCCGTCGCGACGCCGGCGGCGGCGAGCCGGGCCAGCCGGCCCGTTCCTACCGGTAGAGCCCGCTGCCCCACCTTGGGCGGCTCAGTCCAACCGGTAGCGTCTGCTGCCCGCACGTTCGCCGGCCCGTTCCTACCGATGGGGCCCCTGCCCCAGCCCGTCCTGGTGCGGCCGGGTCGCCCGGCGACTCAGCTCTTGGCGAGGGTGAACTGACAGATGTCCGTGTAGCCGACCCGGAACAGATCGGCACAGCCGGTCAGATACTTCATGTAGCGGTCGTAGACCTCGCGGGACTGGATGTGCACCGCGTCGTCCTCGCGTTTCTGCAGTGCCTCGGCCCAGATGTCGAGTGTCTTGGCGTAGTGCTCGCGGAGCCGCTGTTCGCGGGTCAGCCGGAACCCGGCCTTTTCGGCGTGCTCAGTGACGGTGGTCGGCTTGGGCAGGTCACCACCCGGGAAGATCTCGTCCATGATGAACTTCGAGAACCGCACCAAGCTCATCGTCAGCTTCAGGCCGCGGTCGGCGAACTCCTGATCGGTGGGCTTGATGATGGTGTGCAACAACATGACGCCGTCGTCGGGTAGTACCCGGTGGGCCATCTTGAAGAACTCGTCGTAACGGTCACGGCCGAAGTGCTCGAACGCGCCGATCGAGACGATGCGGTCGACGGGCTCGTCGAACTGCTCCCAGCCCTGCAGCAAGACCTTCTTCGAACGGGGGCTGCTCGACTCGTCAAAGCGCTTCTGGACGTGGGCTTTCTGATTGCGGCTCAACGTGAGGCCGACGACGTTGACGTCATACTTCTCGACGGCGCGCATCAGGGTGGTGCCCCAACCGCAGCCGATGTCGAGCAGGGTCATGCCCGGCTGCAGCCCCAGCTTTCCGAGCGACAGGTCGATCTTGGCGATCTGGGCCTCTTCGAGCGTCATGTCGTCGCGCTCGAAATATGCGCAGCTGTAGGTCTGCGTGGGATCGAGAAACAGCCGGTAGAAGTCGTCGGACAAGTCGTAGTGCGACTGGACGTCCTCGAAATGGGGTTGCAGCCCCGGGGCGCCGTTCGTTGTATCTGGCAAAGTGCACGCCTTCAGGATTCTGGGATCTGGTGTTGTCCGCCGGCCCCGCCCGGGTTCGAGGGCCGGTCTTGTCGTCATGGCAGTTTACGCACAGTACCCGACAGTCACCTGGACCAGTCAATCTTCCTGACCAGCAGACCAGCAACGTAGCGCGCCGACCGCCCGGGACCCTCGCGGGCCGAACCGGGCCACGGGTAGCCGCACGGTGGAGGTCATCGCGAGGTCCGACCACCCGGTCAACGGCGTGCCGCGTGAATGCCGTGCTGAACCGCGTGTCGAGACACCCGGCGGGCAGCGCGACAGCCGGGCGCGCGAGTGGGTACCCGGCCGGGCGCGCCTATCGTGGAGGCGCACACCCGTCACTGATCGCTGGGAGGAACGCTGATGACGACACCTGACCGCAGCCAATTCGGTGACGCCCCGGAGGCGCCCGAAGCTGATGTGGCCGAGCAGCGCACTCCGATCGACGACTCCGATCCGCAGTCGTGGCCCGACGCCGAGCGTGTCTCAGCCGACCGGGACTGGCAGGCCAATGAAGCCGATCTGATCGAGCAGTCGATGGACGTGCCGGACGACCCGGACTACGACGCCGACTTCGACCGCTGACGCCGGGACCATCTGCGGCCGGCGGGTTACCGGGACGAATACTGTGAACGCGATGATCCTTCGCGTGCTGTCTGTTGTCTGCACGGTGTTGTTGACCGTGGTGGGTTGCGCGGGGCCGGTCGAGGAACCGCTGCCCGAGACGACCTCGCAGGCGAGTCCTGCGCCTGCGGCGACGATGCCCGCCGACGTCACGAACCGCCTCGACGCGGCCGTCGAGCGGGTGATGACCGAGGCCGGCGTTCCCGGCGCCATTGTCGGGATCTGGGGTCCGGGCGGGGATTACGTCCGGGCGTTCGGAGTGGCCGACAAGAAGACGCGAGCGCCGATGAAGACGGGTTTCTACAGCCGGATCGGCAGTCTGACGAAGACGTTCACCGTCACCGCGCTGTTGCAACTGGCCGACCAGGGTCGGGTGGGCCTGGAGGACACGATCGCCGATTACGTGCCGGACGTGCCCGACGGCGACGTCATCACGCTGCGGCAACTCGCCGGCATGCGCAGCGGCCTGGCCAACTATTCGGCAAATCCTCGGTTCCAGCAGGCGTTGTTCGCCGACCCGCAGCGTTCCTTCACCCCCGAGGAACTGCTCGGTTACGCCTTCTCCCAGCCGGCCGCGTTCGCTCCCGGGCAGGGCGTCGAGTACAGCAACACCAACACCGTGCTGTTGGGGCTGGTGGTCGAGCAGGTCGGTGGCCGGCCGCTCGGCGAGTACATGGGCCACCACATCCTCGAACCTCTGGGGATGTCCCAGACCAGCTTTCCGTCCGGCAGCGCCTTCCCCGACCCGCACGCCGAGGGCTACACGACACAGACCCCCGATGGCGGCGAAACGACCGCAACGGAGTGGAATCCATCGTGGGCGTGGGCGGCCGGGGCGATGATCTCCACGCTCGACGACCTGCGGATCTGGGCGCCCGCCCTCGCGACCGGAAAGCTGCTGACCCGTCAGATGCAGGAGCAGCGGCTGCAGACGGTGGGGTTTCCCGGGCAGAGCCCGCCGGACGGCTACGGGCTCGGCCTGTTCAATCTGGGCGGGTGGATCGGTCACAACGGCAGCCTGCCGGGCTATCAGACCGTCGCGGTGTACCTGCCTGCCGCACAGACCACGCTCGTCATTCTCATCAACACCGACATCCCGTTCGAGGGGACGGATCCGGGCACATTGCTGGCGACCGCGATCACCACGGAACTGACTCCCGAGCACGTCTACCGCATCGGGTGAGGTGGGCAAGGCCGGGACTGATCAGAACGCGGTGCGGTGATGTGGTTGTGCGGAGAGCTGTGACGGTGACGAGGGTGGCCCCGCGACGGACGGAACAGGCCCCGTCACGGACGGAACAGACCTCCTCACGGAACAGACTCCGTCACGAACGGAACAGAAAGGAGTGCGGTGATGCGGGGAGCCGTCACGGTGACGATGACAGCGCCGGCCGAGCAGATCTGGGAGGTGATCACCGACATCCGCAACATCGGTCGGTACTCGCCGGAAACGTTCGAGGCCGAGTGGCTCGACGGTGCGACCGGCCCGACGCTCGGCGCGAAGTTCCGCGGGCATGTGCGGCGCAACGAGATCGGACCGGTGTATTGGACGACGTGCCGCGTGACGGCCTGTGAACCCGGCCGGGAATTCGGGTTCGAGGTCCTTGTCGGCGATCGGGCAGTGAACAATTGGCATTACCGGCTGACACCCGCGCAAGGGTCCACCGCCGTCACCGAGTCGTTCCATCTCAACGCCAGTCCGCTCGTCTCGCTGTACTCGATATTCGGCGGCCAACTCCGGCGGCGCCGCAACCTGCGCGACATGCGTAAGACGCTGGAGCGGATCAAGGCGGTCGTGGAAGCGTGACCGCCGGTATGGCCGAGCAATCGTGACCCCACCCTGACGGATCTCCCGAGGCGGTTGGTGGGGTGATCGCGCGGGTATTTCGCCGACGTGAGCGACAACGGTGAAGACAACGGAACCGTCGATGCCGTCGGCAAGGTGACCGAGGCGCTCGAGTTCGTCGAGCGCGCGCGGGGGCATCTCTACTCGTTCCATCAGCTGATCGGCCACGCCGACCTGCTGCTGGGCGAAGCGTCCGACGCGCTGCGGGACGCGGGCCACGCGGACGCGGCAGAGCGCATCGAAACGGAACTGATCGGGCACAACGTGATCCAGGGACGGTGGACCTTCCAGGTGGTCGAGGAATTCGATGACACCTACTGGTCGCTGTTCCGGGACCACGAGCGCCGGTTGCGCGACGAGCTGACCGACGGCGCGCGTCACCTGCATGAGGCGCGGCTGAAGGAAAAGCGCCGCACCCACGGCAGAAAGGGGCATGAAGCGGCGCCGTGAGGCTACGCTGGGGCTGCATGAGTTCGAGTACAGACTCGCGACCAGGCTCGCAGGCAGGACCTCTCGTCCGCCCCAACGGAGTGGCGCCGCCGGCGGTGCCGTTGGCCGAGATCGATCTTGGTTCGTGGGACTTCTGGGGATTCGACGACGACTACCGTGACGGCGCGTTCACGACCCTGCGCCGCGAAGCACCGGTGTCGTTTCACGAGTCCTACGTGGTCGACAACGACACCCCGGTTGCAGGCCACTGGGCGGTCACCCGGCACGACGACGTCTTCTATGCCAGCCGCCACCCGGAGTTGTTCAGCTCGGCGTTGGGCATCACCGTCGGGGACCAGACGCCGGAACTGGCGGAGTACTTCGGCTCGATGATCGCGATGGACGATCCCCGCCACACCCGGTTGCGCAACATCGTGCGCAGCGCGTTCACCCCGCGCGTGCTGGCCCTGATCGAGGATTCGGTGCGGGTGCGGGCCCGTCGGCTGGTCGACGAGATGGTGACCGCGCATCCCGACGGCAGTGGCGAGATCGTCGGAGACTTCGCCGGCCCGTTGCCGCTGCAGATCATCTGCGACATGATGGGCATTCCCGAGGCCGATCACCAGCGCGTCTTTCACTGGACGAACGTCATCCTCGGCTTCGGTGATCCGGACATCGCAACCGACTTCGATGAATTCGCTTCGGTGGCAATGGCGATCGGCGCGTATGCGACGGACCTGGCCGATGCCCGTCGAGACTCCCCCGCCGAGGACCTCACCACCGCCCTCGTGCAGGCAGAACTCGACGGGGAACGACTGACGTCCGCCGAGGTGGCCTCCTTTTTCATCCTGTTGGTCGTGGCCGGGAACGAGACCACCCGCAATGCGATCAGCCACGGCGTGTTGGCGCTGAGCCGCTATCCCGAGCAGCGCGACATCTGGTGGTCCGACTATGCCGGGATGGCGCCGACTGCGGTGGAGGAAATCGTGCGGTGGGCATCGCCGGTGGCCTATATGCGTCGAACCGCCACGCGCGACGTCGAATTGGGTGGAGCGCGCATCGCCGAGGGCGACAAGGTCACCCTGTGGTACGGCTCGGCCAACCGCGACGAATCGAAGTTCGCCGACCCCTGGTTGTTCGACGTACGACGCCATCCCAACCCGCACGTCGGATTCGGTGGCGGCGGTGCACATTTCTGTCTCGGCGCGAATCTGGCACGCCGGGAGATCACCGTCGCGTTCGAGGAGTTGCATCGGCGCGTCCCCGACATCCACGCCGTCGAGGAACCGGACCGGTTGCACTCGGCATTCATCCACGGCATCAAGAGGTTGCCGGTGACCTGGTCGCCGTAGCGGTGAAGCCGGTGATTCTCTCGCGACGCCGCGCGGGCGGGTGGGTGAGTCTCGAGCGCGGTCGGCGCGGCTGAACCATGGACGCGGTCGGCGCGGCTGCACCATGGCCGCGGTCAGCGCGGCTGCACCATGGCCGCGGTCAGCGCGGCTGCACCATGGCCGCGGTCAGCGCGGCTGAAACATGGCCGCGGTCAGCGCGGCTGAAGCCCGAGCGATCAGCGCGCTGTGGTGTCCCGATGAGTGGGAGCGTCGACGGTCGAGTCGCCGGCGGTGTCCGTGGTCAGGTCAGTCCCGCCGTCTTTACGTGTCCCGTCCGACTTCACCCGCGGATCCAGCTTGTCGGCGTGCGCGCGCCGGCTCGCCAAGTCGTCCTGCGAACTGCTCAGCGCATCGCGGCGAGTCGAGGCGGTGTCGGCCAGGCGGGCGGCCTCGGCGGCCTTGGCCTCGGCTTCGGCCTGGGCGGCACGCGCTTTGGCTTCGGCCTCCTCCACCAGCGAGGCCTGTCGGTTGACGCGGGCACTGTCGTGCTCCACCTCGGCGCGCAACTGATCGGCCTGCTCCTGCTTGCGCCGGTTTCCGGCCTTACGGGTGAGGAACACGACCACCGCGATGATGACGATCGCGGCGACCGCCGCGATCACGATCCACAGCACACTGTTGCTATCCATGCCGGCTCCTCGGGTCACGGAGGTCGGTCAGATGTGCCGACCCCATCCATTGCCTCGACCGCACGGATGCCCGAGGGGGCCACGCGTTAAACCGCGGGTGCTGGTCACAGCGTCGCGGTGAGGGGGCCGTTCTCGGAGCAGACCTTCTGGGGCGGGTTGCCCGTCGCTGCGCACCCGCGACCCGTGGCGGTGTACGTCGCGCCGGGGCGGTACGGCTGGAAGAACACCTGCGCCGGGACGATTCCCGAGCCCTGCGCGCACCGGCCCGGGCTCGACTCGCCGTCCATCGCAATGCACGCGACAGTCTGGAAGGTCACCGCACCCTCGCAGGCGCCGGTGTCCACCGTCGCGGTCACCATGTCGACACCGGCGACGTTGACCACGGTGGGGGAGGTCAGCGAGTACGTGCACCCCGCCGGCTCGGGCTCGGCGGCCGCCACGGCCACCGACGAACCCAGGGAAACCAGGACCAGCACCCCCACTGCGCACGCGCGAAGCATGCACTGGATGGTAAGGCACCGGGACGGGGCGGCCACCGGGAAGCGGCGCAATTGCTCTGCTAAGACGCCCCGAGCGCGGTCAGCATGCCCTGGGCTGAGCGTGGCCAGCTGAACTGCTCGGCCCGCTGTCGCGCGCTGTGTCTGCGCTGGGGTTCGGGCCGGCTCATCACCGTGGTGACCGCGTGGGCGACGGCGCGCGCGGTCACCACGGTGATGAGCCGGCCCGAACCCCAGNNCCACCGCGGGCGTGCCGCATGCCAGCGCTTCGAGCGCGGCCAGGCCGAACGTCTCGTGAGGGCCGGGTGCGAGTGCGACGTCGGCGCTGGCCAGAATTCCCGCCACGGTGTCGCGGCACCCGACGTATCCGAGGAAGTCGACAGGCAGACGACCGGCCTGCCGTTGCAGCCTGGCGCGCAGCGGTCCCTCCCCCACCACGACCAACCGGGCGTCCACCCCCTCCTCACGCACGGTGGCAACGGTGTCGATGCTGCGGTGCGCGTGTTTCTCCACCGACAGCCGCCCGCAGTGCACCAGCAGCCCCTGGTCCGGGCCGGCCCAGCGGCCCCGCAACTCCGAGGA
>NZ_BLTG01000036.1 GCF_017312405.1 Mycobacterium sp. PO1 | reverse complement strand
GGCACCGGCATTCGTGCATCATGAGCGGATGTGGCAGCAATACATTCAGCCCGCAATTTCCTTTTCCGCTTCTCATTACCATCGAAATTGCGTCGCACAATTCCTCAATTGTGAGCCCATCCGCCGAGCCCGTATCCTTTTCTCGTGCCCAATGACAACCAGGGCGGCCGCAGCGACCGCAGACCGCACCGCGGGTCCGACGGCGGCCGGCCGCGGCCCCGTCGCGATCAGCGCCCGGCGCCGCGGCATTCCGGTCCGCAGCGGGCCCGCCCCGCGCAGCCCCAGCACGACGCGCAATCCGGCGGCGGCGCACCGCCGATCCCGGCCGAGATCGAGGCCAGGCAGCTCGCGCCGGAGGTGCGCCGCGAACTGACGACATTGGACCGCAGCACCGCCGACTTCGTCGCTCGGCACCTGGTGGCGGCGGGCGAGTTGCTCGACGAAGACCCCGAAGCCGCGCTGGCGCACGCACGGGCGGCTCGGGCCCGTTCGACGCGTATCGCCGCTGTCCGGGAGGCGGTGGGCATCGCCGCCTATCAGTGCGGCGACTGGTCACAGGCGCTGGCCGAGCTGCGGGCGGCACGTCGCATGGGCAGTCGCTCACCGCTGTTGGCCCTCATCGCCGACTGCGAGCGCGGGGTGGGCCGCCCGGAGCGTGCCATCGAACTCGCCCGCAGCGACGACGCCGCCCAGCTCACCGGTGACGACGCCGACGAGCTACGCATCGTCGTGGCCGGTGCCCGTTCGGATCTGGGCCAGCACGAGCAGGCGCTGGCGGTGTTGTCCACGCCGCAACTCGATCCGTCGCGCAGCGGTCAGACGGCGGCTCGGCTGTTCTACGCCTACGCCGACACGCTCCTGACTCTGGGCAGGTCCGAGGAGGCGCTTCAGTGGTTCCTGCACGCGGCGGCTGCCGACCTCGAGGGCGCCACGGATGCCGAAGAGCGCATCACGGAGCTGTCCTGAGTGAGCATCCTTGCCCAGCAGCATGATTGCCTGCTGCTCGACCTCGACGGCACCGCGTTTCGCGGCCATCAGCCGACCCCGGGGGCAGTGGAAACGCTGGCCGGTCTGGACTCTCGGATCCTGTTCGTCACGAACAACGCCTCACGGGACGCGGCCCAGGTAGCCGAGCATCTCAACGAGCTGGGGTTCACCGCCCGCTCAGAAGATGTCGTGACCAGCGCCCAGAGCGCGGCCAGGCTGCTCGCCGATCAGCTGGCTCCGAACGACCGGGTTCTGGTCGTCGGCACCGACGCGCTGGCCGGCGAGGTCAGCGGCGTCGGACTGACCCCCGTGCGTCAGTTCGCCGACGAACCCGTCGCGGTGGTGCAGGGTCACTCGACGGAGACCGGTTGGGCCCAGCTGGCCGAGGCGGCACTGGCCATCCGAGCGGGGGCGTTGTGGGTGGCCGCCAATGTCGACAAGACCCTGCCCTCGGAGCGGGGGCTGCTGCCCGGCAACGGATCGATGGTCGCCGCGCTGCGCACCGCCACCGACGCAGAACCCCAGGTGGCCGGCAAACCGTCGCCGGTGCTGATGGCAGATGCGTTGGCCCGCGGGAACTTCCAGTCGCCGTTGGTGATCGGTGACCGCCTCGACACCGACATCGCCGGCGCCAATGCCGCAGAGCTCCCCAGCCTCATGGTGCTGTGTGGAGTCAACACCGCCGCCGACGTGATCTGGGCTGTTCCGCACGAGCGGCCCGACTACCTCGGCGAAGATCTGCGCGCGCTGCCCACCGACGCCGATACGTTGCGGGTGTCGGCGCACCCCGCGTGGCGGGTCGAGCTCGACGGCTCGACGGTCACGGTTCATGCCACCGGGGAGGACCCCGGGGACAGCCTGTCGGTGGTGCGTGCCGTCGCCGCCGCGGTGTGGGCGGCCGAGGACGACCGGGGCGATCGCCGCGCTTCGATCTCCGGCGCCGACGAAACCGCCCGACAGGCCGTGCAGCGGTGGTCGCTGGCCCCGCCCACGATCGACTAGCGTGAACCCTGAGATGACCAACGATCCCGACCAGATCCGCGCCCAGGTCGCCGAACTGCTGGGTGAGTCGACTGACCCGGCTGCCTCCGATCCGGCCGCCGAGCTGGATTCCCTCGCCGTGCGCCTGGAACAGGCGCACGACCTGCTGGTGCGCGCGCTGGAATCGGTCGAGAAGGGCTGATCCGCGTGACGCGGCGCGCTCGGGTGGACGCCGAACTGGTGCGACGCGGACTGGCCCGGTCGCGTCAGCAGGCCGCCGAACTGATCGGTGCCGGCCGGGTCAGCATCGATGGGATGCGCGCCGCCAAGGCGGCGACGGCGATCCCGCTCAGTGCGAATCTGACGGTCGAAGGTTCCGACGAGCGCAGCTGGGTGTCCCGGGGTGCGCACAAGTTGATCGGCGCCTTGGAGTCCTTCTCGATCGAGGTAGGGGGGCGCCGCTGTCTGGATGCCGGAGCCTCCACCGGCGGTTTCACCGAGGTGTTGCTGGATCGGGGCGCCCGCGAGGTCGTCGCCGTCGACGTCGGTTACGGCCAGCTGGCCTGGGCGCTGCGCACCGACCCGAGGGTGACCGTCATGGAACGCACCAACGTCCGTGAACTGGCCGCCTCGGCCATCGGCGGCCCGGTCGATCTCGTCGTCGCGGACCTGTCCTTCATCGCGCTGGCCACCGTGCTCCCCGCACTGACCGCGTGCGCCGATCCGTCGGCCGATATCGTTCCCATGGTGAAACCTCAGTTCGAGGTCGGCAGGGACCGTGTCGGGCCCGGTGGCGTCGTCTCCGACCCGGCGCTGCGCGTCGACGCCGTAGTCTCGGTGGGCCGGCGCGCCGCTGAACTGGGCTGGTCCGCCGTGGCCGTGGCGGCCAGCCCGCTGCCGGGGCCTGCCGGCAACGTGGAGTACTTCCTGCGGTTGCGCAGGGACGCCGAGCAGCACGACGATGACGTGGAGGCTGCGGTGCGCCGCGCCGTCGACGAGGGGCCGCAGTGACCGGACCCGACACACCCCGCACCATTCTGCTGGTCGTGCACACCGGCCGCGAGGATGCCACCGAGGTGGCCCGCCGCGTCGAAAAGGTGCTGGGCGACAACGGGATATCTCTGCGGGTGCTCTCGGCCGAGGCGGTCGACCGCGGCCCGGTGCATCTGGCCCCCGACGACATGCGTGCGCTCGGCATCGACATCGAGGTCGTCGACGCCGAAGAGCGAGCTGCCGAAGGGTGCGAGCTGGTGCTGGTACTCGGCGGCGACGGCACGTTCCTGCGTGCCGCTGAACTCGCCCGCAACGTGGAAATCCCCGTCCTGGGCGTGAATCTGGGCCGGATCGGGTTCCTGGCCGAAGCCGAGGCCGAGGCGATCGACACGGTTCTGGATCACGTCATCAACCGTGACTACCGCATCGAAGAGCGCATGACCTTGGACATCGTCGTACGTGCCGGCGGGGAGGTGCTCGACCACGGCTGGGCGCTCAACGAGGCCAGCCTGGAGAAGGGCCCGCGTCTGGGGGTGCTCGGCGTCGTCGTGGAGGTCGACGGCCGACCCGTGTCGACGTTCGGCTGCGACGGCGTGCTGGTGTCGACGCCGACAGGGTCGACGGCCTATGCGTTCTCGGCGGGTGGTCCGGTGCTCTGGCCCGACCTGGAGGCGATTCTCGTGGTGCCCAACAACGCCCACGCGTTGTTCGCACGCCCGATGGTGACCAGCCCGGATGCGACCATCGCGATCGAGATCGAGGCCGGTGGCCACGCGGCATTGGTGTTCTGCGACGGCCGCCGCGAGATGGTGGTTCCCGCCGGCGGACGGCTGGAAGTGACCCGGTGCGCCACACCGTTGAAGTGGATCCGCCTGGACAGCGCGCCGTTCACCGATCGCCTGGTGCGCAAGTTCCGGTTGCCGGTCACGGGGTGGCGCGGGCAGTAGTGCTATCCGAGATCCGCATCGAGTCGCTGGGCGCCATCAGCGCCGCGACCGCCGAATTCGACGGTGGGCTGACCGTGCTCACCGGCGAGACCGGCGCAGGCAAGACCATGGTCGTCACCGGGCTGCACCTGCTCGGCGGATCCCGCGCCGACGCGACGAAGGTCCGGTCGGGATCAGACCGTGCCGTCGTCGAAGGCCGTTTCACCACAGCCGAACTCGGTGCGGGGGTGACCGCGCGGGTGGAAGAGATCCTCGACTCCTCGGGCGCCGACCGCGACGACGACGGCAGCGTCATCGCTGCGAGATCGGTCAACCGGGACGGGCCCTCCCGCGCCTACCTCGGAGGCCGCAGCGTCCCGGCGAAGTCGTTGAGCGGATTCACCAACGAGCTGCTGACCCTGCACGGACAGAATGACCAGCTGCGGTTGATGCGGCCCGACCAGCAACGCGCCGCGCTGGACCGTTTCGCCGATGTGACCACGCAGCTGGCTCGGTACCGCCGACTGCGCGACGACTGGCTGGCCGCGCGCCGCGACCTCGAGGACCGGCGCCGGCGTGCTCGGGAACTGGCCCAGGAGGCCGACCGTCTGCACTTCGCGCTCGACGAGATCGACGCGGTGGCCCCCCAACCGGGAGAGGACGACGCGCTGGTCGCCGACATTCGCCGGCTCTCCGAACTGGACGCGGTGCGCGACGCGGTGCAGACCGCGCGGGCCGCGTTGGCCGGCGACGGTGACGATGCGGTGGAGAGCTTCTCGGCTGCCGGCGCGGTCGGGCAGGCCCGCTCGGCGCTGGAGACGAGCAACGATGCCGAGCTCAAAGGGCTGGCCGAGCAACTCAATGCATCGTTGACGGTCCTGGTCGACGTATCCGCGGAACTGGGGCGCTACCTGAGTGAACTGCCCTCGGATGCGAGCGCGCTGGAGACCAAGCTGGCCCGCCAGGCTGAACTGCGCACGTTGACCAAGAAGTACGCCGCCGACATCGACGGCGTGCTCGCCTGGGCGCAGGAGTCCCGTGATCGGCTTGCCCAGCTCGATGTGTCCGAAGACGCCCTGGCCGAGCTGGCCCGCCGCGTCGACGCCTTGCAGAGCGAGGTGGCCACAGCGGCGCAGAGCCTGACCAAGGTGCGGGTCAAGGCCGCGAAAGGACTGGCCAAAGCGGTGACCGAAGAGCTGGCCGGGTTGGCGATGGCCGGCGCGCAGTTCAGCATCGCGGTCACACCGCTGCTCGCCCGCGCTGAGGACAGCGCCCCGCTGGCGCTGGCGTCGGGGGAGTCGGTGCACGCCGGACGCGACGGGGTGGACGCGGTGGACTTCGGCTTCGCCGCCCACCGGGGCTCGGACCTGCTGCCGCTGAACAAGAGCGCCTCGGGCGGCGAACTGTCGCGGGTGATGTTGGCGCTGGAAGTGGTGCTGGCGGCGTCCACCGAGGGCACGACCATGGTGTTCGACGAGGTCGACGCCGGGGTGGGAGGGCGTGCCGCCGTGCAGATCGGTCGCCGGTTGGCGCGGCTGGCGCGCACTCATCAGGTCATCGTGGTGACGCATCTTCCGCAGGTCGCCGCCTACGCCGACATCCATCTGGTGGTGGATGCCGGTCTCGACGGCACAGGTGGCAGTCGCGGCGGCCGCGCAAAGTCCAGCGGTGTGAGACGCCTCGACGACGAGGACCGCGTCGCCGAGCTGGCCCGCATGCTGGCCGGACTCGGGGAGTCCGACAGCGGCCGCGCACATGCGCGGGACCTGCTCGACGCGGCACGTGCGGACCGGGAGCAACCCGCCTGACCGTGTGACTGGTGTGAAAAGAATAAACTTCTGAGGCTGCTGTTACGGCGCGCCTCCGACGCATCCCGGCTGTCACTGGCCAGAATCGCCGCATGAAGATGTCAGCGTTGCTGTCCCGTAATGCCAGCTCACGCCCGGGTATCACGGGCACCGCCCGCGTTGACCGCGACATCGACAAACTGTTGCGCCGCCTCAGCCCCGGTGACATCGCCGTGATGGACGCGCAGGACCTCGATCGCGTCACCGCCGACGCGCTCGTCGAGGCGAACGTGGCCGCCGTGGTCAACGCGTCGTCCTCGATCACCGGCCGCTACCCCAACCTCGGCCCCGAGGTCCTGGTCGCCAACGGCATCACCCTGGTCGACGAGACCGGCGACGACGTCTTCAAGAAGATCAAAGACGGCGCCCGGATCCGGATCAACGAAGGCGGGCTGTATTCCGGTGACCGCCGCCTGGTCCTGGGCACCGAACGCACCGACGCTGATATCCACGAGCTGATGCAGGAAGCCAAGGGAGGCCTGGTCGCCCACCTGGAAGCTTTCGCGGGCAACACCATCGAGTTCATCCGCAGCGAGAGCCCGCTGCTGATCGACGGCATCGGCATTCCCGATATCGACGTCGACCTGACCCACCGGCACGTCGTGGTGGTAGCCGAGGAGCCCTGTGCCGCTGCCGATCTCAAAGCGCTCAAGCCGTTCATCAAGGAGTACCAGCCGGTGCTGGTCGGCGTCGGCGGCGGTGCCGACACGCTCCGCAAAGCCGGTTACCGGCCCGCGCTGATCGTGGGTGATCCCGACACCATCAGCGCCGAGGTGCTGCGCTGCGGCGCCCAGGTGATCCTGCCCGCCGACGCCGACGGCCACGCCGCCGGCCTGGAGCGCATCCAGGACCTCGGAGTGGGCGCGATGACGTTCCCGGCGGCCGGTTCCGCTGCCGACCTGGCCCTGTTGCTGTGCGATCACCACGGCGCCGCGCTGATCGTCACCGTCGGACACACCGCCTCGATCGAGGAGTTCTTCGACCGCACCCGCCAGCAGAGCAACCCGTCGACCTTCCTGACCCGGCTCAAGGTCGGCGAGAAACTGGTCGACGCCAAAGCCGTTGCCACGCTGTATCGCAGCCGGGTGTCGGGCGGCGCGATCGCTCTGCTGGTGCTGGCGATGCTGGTGGCCGTGATCGCCGCGCTGTGGGTGTCTCGCGCCGACGCCGCGGTGCTGGAGTGGGTCGCCGAGTACTGGAACCGCCTCACCCTCTGGGTGCAGAGCCTGGTCGCCTAGGAGTCCACCGTGATCTCGTTGCGTTCGCATGCCATCTCCCTGGCCGCGGTGTTCCTGGCGCTGGCCATCGGGGTCGCGCTGGGGTCGGGGCTGCTGTCGAACACCGTGCTCTCGGGACTGCGCGACGACAAGAACGAGATGCAGAACCAGATCGACACGCTCACCGACGAGCGCAACGCGCTCACCGAAAAGCTCAGTGCAGCCAACGATTTCGATGCGCAGATGGCTCCGCGCATCGTCAGTGGTGCGCTGGCGGACAAATCGGTGGTGGTCTTCCGCACCCCCGACGCCGCAGACGACGACGTCGACGCGGTGTCACGTCTGGTCACCGACGCCGGCGGCCGGGTGACGGGCACGATCGGACTGACCCAGGAGTTCGTCGACGCCAACTCCGCGGAGAAGCTGCTGTCGGTGGTCAATTCGCCGATCGTGCCGGCCGGCGCGCAACTGAACTCCGCGACGGTCGACCAGGGCTCCCAAGCCGGGGATCTGCTGGGCATCGCCCTGCTGACCGCGGGTCCTGACGCCCCGCCGGTCGAGGACACCCAACGGGACACCGTGCTCGCCGCGCTGCGCGACACCGGCTTCATCAGCTACGGCCCCGAGCGGGTCGGCGCGGCCGACACCGCGTTGGTCGTCACCGGCGGCGCCCTCGGCGAGGACGCGGGCAATCAGGGTGCCACCGTGGCCCGATTCTCCGGCGGCCTGGCCCAACATGGGTCCGGCACCGTGCTGGCCGGCCGGGACGGTTCGGCCTCGGGCACCTCCGCCATCGCGGTGACCCGCTCGGATGAGGCTCTGACCAGCACCGTCAGCACCGTCGACGACGTCGGCAGCAGCGCGGGCCGCATCACCTCCGTGCTCGCCCTGAGCGCTCTGATCAATGGTCGCGAACCCGGCCAGTTCGGCATCGGCCCGGGCGCCGAAGCCGTCACGGTGCCCCGCTGAGCGTGCTCGCCCGCGTGTCAACAACGCGGTGTCGCGGTCGGTGTTAGGGTGGGGTTCCGTGGGTCGGCAGGCCCCAACCGGGCTTGATCTCGACGGAAGCCCAACCCCAGTAAGCCCTGCCCGTCGTCACGGAGGTCGCACTTGCCCGCGCTACGCAAGCACCCGCAAACCGCGACAAAGCATCTCTTCGTCACCGGTGGCGTGGTCTCCTCGCTGGGCAAGGGTCTGACCGCTTCCAGCCTCGGTCAGCTGCTCACCGCGCGCGGCCTGCAGGTGACGATGCAGAAGCTCGATCCCTACCTCAACGTCGACCCCGGCACCATGAACCCGTTCCAGCATGGTGAGGTGTTCGTCACCGAGGACGGCGCCGAAACCGACCTCGATGTCGGTCACTACGAGCGTTTTCTGGACCGCAACCTGTCGGGCTCGGCCAATGTGACCACCGGGCAGGTGTATTCGTCGGTCATCGCCAAGGAGCGCCGCGGCGAGTACCTCGGCGACACCGTGCAGGTCATCCCGCACATCACCGACGCGATCAAGGAACGCGTGCTGGCCATGGCCGAGGCCGACAGCGACGGCAACCGCCCGGACGTGGTGATCACCGAGATCGGTGGCACCGTCGGTGACATCGAGTCGCTGCCGTTCCTGGAGGCGGCCCGCCAGGTGCGCCACGAGGTGGGGCGGGAGAACTGCTTTTTCCTGCACTGCTCGCTGGTGCCCTACATGGCGCCGTCCGGCGAGCTGAAGACCAAGCCGACGCAGCATTCGGTGGCCGCGCTGCGCAGCATCGGTATCACTCCGGATGCGCTGATCCTGCGCTGTGACCGTGACGTCCCCGAACCGCTGAAGAACAAGATCGCACTGATGTGCGACGTCGATGTGGACGGATGTATCTCCACCCCGGACGCGCCGTCGATCTACGACATCCCCAAGGTGCTGCACCGAGAAGAGCTCGACGCCTACGTGGTGCGACGGCTCAACCTGCCGTTCCGCGACGTCGACTGGACGCAGTGGAACGACCTGCTGCGCCGGGTGCACGAGCCTCGCGAAACGGTGCGGGTGGCTCTGGTCGGCAAGTACATCGACCTGTCCGACGCCTACCTGTCGGTGGCCGAGGCGCTGCGCGCCGGCGGGTTCGCCCACCACGCGCGGGTGGAGATGCGCTGGGTGGCCTCTGATGACTGCGAGACCGACGCCGGGGCGGCGGCGGCACTGGCCGACGTCGACGGGGTACTGATTCCCGGCGGTTTCGGCATTCGCGGCATCGAGGGCAAGATCGGCGCGATCCGGTACGCCCGCCGTCGCAAGCTGCCCGTCCTCGGCCTGTGCCTGGGGCTGCAGTGCATCGTGATCGAAGCCGCCCGCTCGGTGGGTCTGACCGAAGCCAACTCGGCGGAGTTCGACCCCGCCACGCCGGACCCGGTGATCTCGACGATGGCCGACCAGCGCGACGCCGTGGCCGGTGAAGCCGACCTGGGTGGCACCATGCGCCTGGGTGCCTACCCGGCCATGCTGGACGAGGGCTCGGTGGTCGCCAAGGCCTACGACGCGACCGAAGTGTCCGAACGGCACCGTCACCGCTATGAGGTCAACAACCTCTACCGCGAGAAGATCGCCGAGAGCGGGCTGCGCTTCTCCGGCACGTCGCCCGACGGTCACCTCGTCGAGTTCGTCGAATACCCGCCGGAGGTGAACCCGTTCCTGGTGGGCACCCAGGCCCACCCGGAGCTCAAGAGCCGGCCCACCCGCCCGCACCCGCTGTTCGTCGCGTTCATCGGCGCGGCGGTGGACTACAAGAACGAAGAACGTCTGCCTGTGGAGATGCCGGAGATGCCCGCCCACGGCTCCAACGGCGCCGAGCACGCTCTCGAGGACGCGCCGACCCGTGGCTGAGGAGAACCCGCCGGGCTCGGCTCGCGAGCCCGGCGCCCACGAGTTCTCCACGGCCGCATCGGAAACCCTGTACGTGGGCAAGATCTTCGCGTTGCGCGCCGACGAGGTCCGGATGCCCGGCGGCGGCACCGCCCGCCGGGAGGTCGTCGAGCACTTCGGCGCGGTCGCCGTCCTCGCCCTCGACGACGGCAGCGTCGTGCTGATCCATCAGTACCGCCACCCGTTCGGCCGCAGGTTGTGGGAGTTGCCCGCGGGGCTGCTCGACTTCAGCGGCGAGCCGCCACATCAGACCGCGGCACGCGAGCTGGCCGAGGAGGTCGGCCTGGCCGCCGAGCAGTGGCACACCCTCGTCGACCTCGACTCCGCACCGGGGTTCTGCGACGAGAGTGTTCGGGTCTTCCTGGCCACCGGCCTGAGCGAGGTCGACCGGCCGCAGGCCCACGACGAGGAAGCCGACCTCGTCGTGCGCAGGGTCCCGCTGTCGGAAGCGGTGCAGATGGTGTTCTCCGGCGAGATCGTCAACGCCATCTCGGTGGCCGGCATCCTGGCCGCACAGGTGATGCCCGACGTGACGTCGCTGCGCCCGGTGGACGCCCCGTGGACCGACCGGCCGACGGCGTTCTCGACCCGGATGGGGCATCGGTGAGCGACGCCTCGCTGACGGTGGGTGCGGCGCTCGAGGACCAGTTCCAGGGCTATCTCGACCACCTCGCGATCGAGCGGGGCGTGGCGGCCAACACGTTGAGCTCGTACCGGCGCGATCTGCGCCGCTACCGCGAGCACCTCAGCGGCCGTGGCATCGGCGACCTGGCTGCCGTCACCGAAGCCGACGTCAGCGACTTCCTCGTCGCGTTGCGGCGCGGCGACCCCGACAACGGAGTGGTGCCCCTGTCCGCGGTGTCCGCCGCCCGGGCTGTCATCGCCGTGCGCGGCCTGCACCGCTTCGCTGCGGCCGAGGGTATCGCCACGATCGACGTCGCCCGCGAGGTCAAGCCTCCGACACCGAGCCGGCGCCTGCCCAAGAGTCTGACGCTGGACGAGGTGCTGGCGCTGCTCGAGGCCGCGGGCGGAGACAGCGACGCCGACGGGCCGCTGACGTTGCGCAACCGGGCGCTGCTGGAGCTGCTGTATTCGACCGGCGCCCGTATCTCCGAGGCGGTCGGCCTGGATCTCGACGATGTGGACACCTCGGCGCGGTCGGTGCTGCTGGCGGGCAAGGGCGGCAAGCAGCGGTTGATCCCGATCGGGCGCCCCGCCGTGGCGGCGCTGGACGCCTATCTGGTGCGCGGTCGCCCCGACTTGGCGCGACGTGGCCGGGGCACCCCCGCGATCTTCCTCAACGCCCGGGGCGGGCGGCTGTCTCGGCAGAGTGCGTGGCAGGTGCTGCAGGATGCCGCCGAGCGCGCCGGCATCACCGCCACGGTGTCGCCCCACGTGCTGCGGCACTCGTTCGCCACCCACCTGCTCGACGGCGGGGCCGACGTGCGCGTCGTGCAGGAGCTGCTGGGCCACGCCTCTGTGACGACGACGCAGATCTACACGATGGTGACGGTCAACGCGATGCGGGAGGTGTGGGCCGGCGCCCACCCCCGGGCTCGCTAGTTCGACAGCAGTCGCTAGCCGCCGAGGTACTCCGACTCCAGCACCAGGTCGGGCAGCAGCGATTGATACTCGACGTGGGTCTTGTGCTCGACAGTGCGCCAGGACCGGCCCTCCTGCTCCCGCAGGAATCGCCGGTAGCCCGGGGCCCCGGGAACCCTCACGTTGTCGGCGACGACGATCGAACCGGGGTGCAGCCAGCCCCGAGCGATGATGCTGCGCAGGTCCGACAGGTACGCGTTCTTGTCGTGGTCGATGAACAGCAGGTCCACGGCGCCGTCGCCGAACCCGTGGTCGCGGGACAACGCGTCGAGAGTGCGGCCGCCGTCCCCGATCGTGCCCACCACGCAGGTGATCCGGTCGGCGACACCCGCATGAGTCCAGATCCGCCGGGCGACCTCAGCGTTGGCGGGGGAGAACTCCACCGAATACACCCGAGCCGCGGGAGCTGCACGCGCGATCCGCAACGCGCTGTAGCCGCAATACGTGCCGAGTTCGAGGACAATCGCCGGCTTCGCCCGGTGGACCGCCGCGTCGAGCAGCTCGCCTTTCTCGTCACCGATGTTGACCAGCATGGCCTGGTCGCGGGCGAACCTGTCGATGGCCGCCAGGGCTGCGTCGATGTCGCCGGGCGGCACCGCGTTCTCGACATGGGCGGCGCAGGCGGCCTCGCGTCCGTCGCCGATCTGCCCGGTTTTCAGGAACGAGGGCATACCGAGCATCAGCCGCCCCCACGACTGCAGTTTCTTCCTCACACCCACGCTGCCAGCGTAGGCGGGCGGGCAGCGTTCGCCGAGTCTGAGCGCGGGCAGCGTTCGCCGGGTGTGAGCGCGGGCAGCGTTCGCCGGGTGTGAGCTCTGTGCGATCCGTTCGCCGAGTGTGAGCTCTGTGCGTTCCGTTCGCCGAGTGTGAGCTCTGTGCGATCTGCGGGCCGCTTTTTCGCACAGGGTTCACGCTCGGTGGCGTATCCATCGAGATCTCGCCTGCGGGTCTGCCTCACCGGCGCGACGCGCACCGTTAAACTTGCCCGGATGTCCGCGATGCCTGTGGGATGCCTGACCAGCGACGGTTCGGCATGACCGACCCCACCGGCGGCGAAGCGCCCGAACCGGTCATCGGTTTGACCGGCCGGATCCCGCGGCAGATTCCCGAACCGCCACCACGCACGACGCACGGACCCGCCAAGGTCATCGCGATGTGCAATCAGAAGGGCGGGGTCGGCAAGACCACCTCCACCATCAATCTGGGCGCCAGCCTGGCCGAGTACGGCCGCCGGGTGCTGCTGGTGGACCTCGACCCCCAGGGAGCTCTGTCCGCCGGGCTGGGGGTGCCGCACTACGAACTCGACAACACCGTGCACAACCTCCTGGTGGAGCCGCGAGTGTCCATCGACGACGTGCTGCTGACCACCCGGGTGCCGGGACTGGACCTGGTGCCCAGCAACATCGACCTGTCTGCCGCCGAGATCCAGCTGGTCAACGAGGTCGGTCGCGAACAGTCACTGGCCCGCGCGCTGTATCCGGTACTCGATCGCTACGACTACGTGCTGATCGACTGCCAGCCGTCGCTGGGCCTGCTGACCGTCAACGGGCTGGCCTGCGCCGACGGTGTGGTCATCCCGACCGAATGCGAGTACTTCTCGCTGCGCGGGCTGGCACTGCTCACCGACACCGTCGACAAGGTGCACGACCGCCTCAATCCCAAGCTGTCAATCAGCGGCATCTTGATCACCCGCTATGACCCACGCACCGTGAACTCGCGGGAGGTGATGGCGCGCGTCGTCGAGCGATTCGGCGACCTGGTGTTCGACACTGTCATCACCCGCACCGTGCGTTTCCCGGAGACCAGCGTGGCCGGCGAGCCGATCACCACCTGGGCGCCCAAGTCCGCGGGAGCCGAGGCCTACCGGGCGCTGGCGCGTGAGGTCATCCACCGGTTCGGCGCGTGAGCGAGACAACACCGGACAACGAAGCGACCCCCACCGGCTTCCAGGTCCGGCTGGCCAATTTCGAGGGGCCGTTCGACCTGCTGTTGCAGCTGATCTTCGCGCACCGACTCGACGTCACCGAGGTCGCGCTGCACCAGGTCACCGACGAGTTCATCGGCTACACCAAGATGATCGGCGCTCAGCTGGGTCTCGACGAGACTACGTCCTTTTTGGTGGTGGCCGCGACCCTGCTCGACTTGAAGGCGGCGCGTCTGCTGCCTGCCGGGGAAGTCCACGACGAAGACGACCTGGCGCTGCTGGAGGTCCGTGACCTGCTGTTCGCCCGGCTTCTGCAGTACCGGGCGTTCAAGCATGTCGCCGAGATGTTCGCCGAGCTGGAGGCCGCGGCGCTGCGCAGTTATCCACGTGCGGTGTCGCTCGAGGACCGCTTCTCCGATCTGCTGCCCGAGGTGATGCTCGGCGTCGACGCCGGGCGATTCGCCGAGATCGCGGCGACAGCGTTCACGCCCCGTCCGGTGCCCACTGTCGGCACCGATCACCTGCATCAGGTCTCGGTGTCAGTGCCTGAGCAGGCCGCGCACCTGTTGGGTCAGCTCGAGGGCCGCGGAGTGGGGCAGTGGGCGTCGTTTTCCGAGCTGGTCGCCGACTGCCAGGTGCCGATGGAGATCGTCGGCAGGTTCCTGGCGCTGCTCGAACTGTACCGCGCCCGGGCGGTAGCATTCGACCAATCAGAACCGCTTGGTGTGCTCCAGATTTCGTGGACCGGAGAGCGGCCCGACAGCGAGCAGCTGGCCACCGCCGACGCCGAGTGACACAGAACAGAAAGACGATGACTGACGACTTCGCGCCGGAACCGGCGAGCGCACCCGAACTGGAGTCCGACTCCGCAGAACCGGCCGGCGAACCCGAACTGCAGTCGGGCTCCGTGGAACCGGCGGGCGAACCCGAACTGCAGTCCGACCGCCCGCAACCGGTGAGCGAACCGGACTTCGAGTCCGACTTTCCCGAAGCGGACTCCCCGCTGGACGACGCCGAACTGGACGCGGTGCTCGAAGCGCTTCTGCTGGTCGTCGACACACCGGTGACGGTGGACGCGTTGGCCACCGCCACCGACCAGCCGCCGGCCCGGATCGCCGAGCGGCTGCAGCTTCTCGCCGGCGCGCTGGCGGACCGGGACAGCGGTATCGACCTGCGGGAGGCCGGCGGGGGCTGGCGCATGTACACCCGCGCGAGGTACGCCCCCTACGTGGAGAAGCTCCTGCTCGACGGGGCCCGTTCGAAGCTGACCCGGGCCGCTTTGGAGACCTTGGCCGTGGTGGCCTACCGGCAGCCGGTGACCCGGGCGCGGGTCAGCGCGGTGCGCGGGGTCAACGTCGACGCGGTGATGCGTACGCTGCTGGCGCGCGGGTTGATCACCGAAGCGGGGACCGACGTCGACTCCGGTGCGGTGACGTTCACCACCACCGAACTGTTTCTCGAGCGTCTCGGGCTCAGTTCGCTGGCCGACCTGCCCGACATCGCGCCGCTGTTGCCCGATGTGGATGTGATCGACGATCTGTCCGAAACACTCAGCGAGGAACCGCGATTCATGAAGCTCAACGGAGCGCCCGCTGTGCCGTCCGAGGCGTCGTTCGACGTGGACAAGGAATGACGATGTCCGACGAGACCGGTGTGCGCCTGCAGAAAGTGTTATCGCAGGCGGGAATCGCCTCCCGGCGGGTGGCCGAGAAGATGATCCGCGACGGCCGCGTCGAGGTCGACGGGGTGGTCATCACCGAACTGGGCACTCGCGTCGATCCCGCGGTCTCGGTGATCAGGGTCGACGGTGCCCGGATCTCGATCGACGACACTCTGGTGCACCTGGCGATCAACAAGCCGCGCGGGATGCACTCCACGATGTCCGACGATCGCGGCAGGCCCTGCGTCGGCGATCTGGTGGAGCACCGAGTCCGGGGTAACGCCAAGCTGTTTCACGTCGGCCGGTTGGACGCCGACACCGAGGGCCTGCTGTTGTTGACCAACGACGGAGAGCTCGCTCACCGCCTCATGCATCCCTCCTACGAAGTGCCCAAGACCTACCTGGCCACCGTGATGGGCGCGGTGCCGAAGGGGCTGGGCCGAAAGCTGCGCGACGGCATCGAACTCGACGACGGACCGGTGCGTGTGGACGACTTCGCCGTTGTCGACGCGGTGCCGGGCAAATCGCTGGTGCGGGTCACGCTGCATGAAGGCCGCAAGCGCATCGTGCGCCGACTGCTGGCCGAAGTCGGTTTCCCGGTCCAGGAACTGGTGCGCACCGACATCGGCGCGGTCACCCTCGGCGACCAGCGCCCGGGCAGCATCCGGGTACTGACGCAGAAGGAAATCGGCGACCTCTACAAGGCGGTGGGCTTGTGAGCCGGGCACGGGTGATCGCCATCGACGGGCCGGCAGGCACCGGAAAGTCCACGGTGGCAAGGGGTTTGGCGTCCGCCCTGGGTGCCAGTTATCTCGACACCGGAGCGATGTACCGCATCGTCACACTGGCCGCGCTGCGCCGGGGCGTGGATCTGGGCGATGCCGATGCGATCGCCGGCGCGGTCGCCGACGTCGAGCTCTCCGTCGGTCACGACCCCGGTGAGGATCGGTCCTTTCTGGCAGGAGAGGACGTGTCGACCGAGATCCGGGGGGACGCCGTCACGAAGGCGGTGTCAGCGGTCTCTGCGGTACCCGCGGTGCGGACGCGACTGGTCGAACTGCAGCGGACGTTGGCGGGCGGCGCCGACGACGTCGTGGTCGAAGGCCGCGACATCGGAACCGTGGTGCTGCCCGACGCCGATGTGAAGATCTTTCTGACCGCGTCCGCCGAGGAGCGGGCGCGTCGCCGCAACGATCAGAACGTCGCCAACGGTCTGCCCGACGACTACGAGGCGGTGCTCGCCGATGTGAAGCGCCGCGACCACCTTGATTCCACCCGCCCCGTGTCGCCGTTGCGCGCCGCCGACGATGCCGCCGTGGTCGACACCAGCGACATGACGCAATCCGAGGTGATCGCGTTCTTGACAGATCTCGTGGAGCGCACCGCACAAATGGGCGAGAAGCGGGTGCGCGAAGAACAGAGAGCAGAGCGATGACCGAATCCGACGGCACGTGGGTCGACGAGCGTGACTGGGAACTGGGCGCCGAAGAGGTAGCCGAGGCGATCGAGGAAGCGTCGGCGCCGCCGCCCGTCGTGGCGGTGGTCGGGCGCCCCAATGTCGGTAAATCGACGCTGGTCAACCGCATTCTGGGCCGACGTGAGGCCGTGGTGCAGGACGTGCCGGGCGTGACCCGGGACCGGGTGTCCTACGACGCGCTGTGGTCCGGTCAGCGGTTCGTCGTGCAGGACACCGGCGGCTGGGAGCCCGACGCGAAAGGCCTGCAGCAACTGGTCGCCGAGCAGGCCTCGGTCGCGATGCGCACTGCCGACGCGATCATCTTCGTCGTCGACGCCACGGTCGGGGCCACCTCTGCCGACGAGGCTGCCGCCAAGATCCTGCAACGTTCGGGCAAGCCGGTGTTCCTGGCGGCCAACAAGGTCGACAGCGAGCGCGGTGAATCGGACGCCGCCGAGCTGTGGTCGCTGGGGCTGGGGGAGCCGCACGCGGTCAGCGCCATCCATGGTCGCGGCGTCGCCGATCTGCTCGACGTCGTCGTCGATGCGTTACCCACCGTGTCCGAGATGGTCGGCGGTGGTGGCGGGCCACGCCGTGTGGCGCTGGTGGGCAAACCGAACGTCGGCAAGTCCTCGCTGCTCAACCGGCTGTCCGGCGACGAGCGGTCGGTGGTCCACGACGCCGCCGGCACCACCGTCGATCCCGTCGACTCGTTGATCGAGATGGATGGCAAGTTGTGGCGGTTCGTCGACACGGCGGGTCTGCGCCGCAAAGTGGGTCAGGCCAGCGGCCATGAGTTCTATGCCTCGGTGCGCACCCACGGAGCGATCGACGCTGCCGAGGTGGCCATCGTGCTGATCGACGCATCGCAGCCGCTGACCGAACAGGACCAGCGTGTGTTGTCGATGGTGATCGAAGCCGGGCGGGCGTTGGTGCTGGCGTTCAACAAGTGGGATCTGGTCGACGAGGACCGCCGTTATCTGTTGGACCGCGAGATCGACCTGGATCTGGCACAGCTGCCGTGGGCGCCGCGGGTCAACATCTCGGCCAAGACCGGGCGCGCGGTGCAGAAGCTGGTCCCGGCGCTGGAAACGGCGTTGGCCTCATGGGACAAGCGCATCACGACGGGCCAGTTGAACTCGTTCCTCAAAGAGGTGGTTGCGGCGACGCCCCCGCCGGTGCGCGGAGGCAAGCAGCCCCGGATCTTGTTCGCCACCCAGGCCGCCGCGCGGCCACCGACATTCGTGCTGTTCACCACAGGTTTCCTGGAAGCCGGTTACCGGCGGTTCCTGGAGCGGCGCCTGCGCGAGACGTTCGGCTTCGAGGGCAGCCCGATCCGGATCAATGTCAGGGTCCGCGAGAAGCGAGCGAAGCGCTAGCGGCCCGTTCTGACGCCGAGTCTGCGGCCAGATCGCGCGTCGGGCCGGATCGGCGATCTCCCAGCAGACTCGAGCCGGTGGGCAGGCGATAGGGTTCTCCGAGTGCCCGTCGTCGACATGATCCTCATTGCATTGGCGGGTGTGGGAGCCGGCGCGATCAACGCGCTGGTCGGCTCCGGAACGCTGATCACCTTCCCGACGCTGGTGGCGCTGGGGTTGCCGCCGGTGACGGCGACAATGTCCAACGCCGTCGGCCTCGTCGCCGGCGGGGTGTCGGGCACCTGGGGGTACCGCCGGGAGCTGCGCGGTCAGGGCCGGCGGCTGGCGTGGCAGATCCCCGCCTCGTTCATCGGGGCGGGCTGCGGGGCGTGGCTGCTGCTACACCTGCCGGAAAAGGTGTTCGTCACCGTGGTCCCGGTTCTGCTGGTTATCGCCTTGGCGCTGGTGGTGATCGGGCCCAAGATCCAGAGCTGGGCACGTCAACGCGCCGAGAAGACCGGCCGCTCCGTCGACCACATCTCGGGACGGCGGATGGCGGCGCTGGTGGTGGCCACCTTCGCCGTCGGGGTGTACGGCGGCTACTTCACCGCAGCCCAGGGCATCATGCTGATCGCCGCGATGGGCGCTCTGCTGCCCGAAGACATGCAGCGGATGAATGCGGCGAAGAATCTGCTGTCGCTGGTGGTCAACGTCGTCGCCGCGGTGGCCTACACGGTGGTGGCATTCGACCGGATCAGCTGGGTGGCCGCGGGGCTGATCGCGGCGGGTTCGCTGATCGGCGGCTTCCTCGGTGCGCATTACGGACGTCGACTGTCACCGAACGTGCTGCGGGCGGTCATCGTCGTGGTGGGATTGATTGGTTTGTATCGGTTGTTGAGCGTGTAGTCTGACCGAAGCTCGGAATTGGTTGACCGGACGATGGAGATGTCGATGACGGAATGCGTGCTCGCGCCCGCGCCGTCCGACCTGTCCGCGCTGGAGCCGTTCTGGCCTTCACGCCGCCTCATGGCTTTCGACGAGTGGTGTTGTCCGCGTCCCTGACGCGCACCCATCCGTCCATCGCGGTCGCCGCACGGTGACCCCGCCCCCTGAAAGAAGCCATGCGTTCGCTTCTGATCTTCACGCTTGTCGGTGCCGGCGCCCAACTCGTCGACGGCGCCCTGGGCATGGCGTTCGGCGTCACCGCCACGACGCTGCTGGTGCTCTCCGGCGTCGGCGCCGCCCAGGCTAGCGCCGCGGTGCACCTGGCCGAGGTGGGTACCACGTTCGCCTCCGGTCTGTCGCACTGGAAGTTCAAGAACATCGACTGGGCGCTGGTGCTCAAGCTCGGGGCGCCCGGTGCGATCGGTGCGTTCGTCGGGGCGACGGTGCTGTCGTCGCTGGCCACCGAACACGCCGCACCGCTGATGGCCGCCATCCTCGTCGCGATCGGCACCTATGTGCTGCTGCGGTTTTCGCTGCGCACCCCGCTGACTTTCGGCGCCCGCGGCACCAGTCACAGTGCGAAGTTCCTTGCGCCGCTGGGATTGTTCGGCGGCTTCATCGACGCCTCCGGTGGCGGCGGTTGGGGTCCGGTCACCACCAGCACGCTGCTCTCCCAAGGCAAAACCGCGCCGCGGACGGTGATCGGTTCGGTCAGCGCGTCGGAGTTCCTGGTGTCGGTGTCGGCGTCGCTGGGCTTCCTGATCGGGTTGCGTGAGGAGTTCCTGGCCAATTGGCCGGTCGTGGTCGGTTTGATGGTGGGCGGCGTGATCGCCGCACCGTTCGCGGCGTGGTTGGTCAGCCGGGTCAGCCCCGCGCTGCTCGGCACCGCGGTGGGCGGCGTCATCGTGTTGACCAACAGCCAGAAGTTGGTGCACTTCTTCGGTATCGACTGGCCGTGGTCGTCGGTGATCTACGGCGTCATCGTCGTGGTGTGGGCGTCGCTGGTGTTCTACGCCTGGCGGGTCTCGCGGGCACCCCGGTACGCCCCGCAGGCGGGTGCAGAAGCCGCCACGACGGCGGGGGACACCGACTCAGAATCGGTCACGCGCTGATTCCTGCTCGAGAACCGCGTCGAGATCGTTGAGGCGTTCCATCGTCGATACCGCCCGTCGGGTGCGGTTGTTGCGGGCCAGCAGGTCCCGGTGGCGGTGGGTGAACGCCCAGTAGCCCGCGGTGAACGGGCACGCGTCGTCGCCGACGCGCTTCTTCGGGTCGAAGGCGCAGTCGCGGCAGTGATCGCTCATCTTGTTGATGTAGGCGCCGCCGGACGTGTAGGGCTTGGTGGCCAGCAGACCCCCGTCGGCGTGCTGGCTCATCCCGACGACGTTGGTGGGCATCACCCAGCGGTAGCCGTCGACGAACGCGGTGGCGAACCATTCGGTCAGTTGATCGGGCCGGTAGCCGCGCTGCAGCGCGTGGTTGCCGAGCACCATGAGGCGCTGGATGTGATGCACCCAGCCGCGGTCGCGGACCCCGGCCAGCGCCTCATGCAGGCAGCTGGCGGTGACGGCGTCGGCGTCCACGTCGGCCCACCATGTCGGCAGCCTCTTGCGTGCGTTGAGCTTGTTGTTGGTGGTGTAGTCCGGGCCGAAGTGCCAGTACAGGTGCCACATGTACTCCCGCCAGCCCAGGATCTGGCGGATGAAGCCCTCCACGGCCGCCAGCGGGGCCTTCTTGGTGCGGTACGCGCGCTCTGCGGCTTCGACGGCGTCGAGCGGATGCAGCACGCCGAGGTTCAGCGGGACGGACAGCAGTGAGTGCGACATCGCCCAGTCGTCGGCCATGATGGCGTCCTCATAGCGGCCGAAGGTGCCCAAGCGGTGGTCGATGAACCGGCTCAGGGCTCGTTTGGCTTCGGCGGGGGTGACGGCAAACAGGCGCAGCCCGTCGGCTCCGACGGTGTCGAGGTCCATGCCGTCGAGGTCGGCGCGGACCTTCTCGTCGATGTCGTCCTCCCGGGGGCGGTACGGTGCCGGCACGTCGAGGGTGGATTGATTCTTCGGTGGCGACTCACGGTTCTCTTCGTCGTAATTCCACCGGTTGCCGACGGGGTCGTCGCCGTCCATCAGCACGCCGAAGCGGCGCCGCTGGTCGCGGTAGAAGTCCTCCATCCGGAAGCGTTGCCGGGTGCCGGCCCACTCGGCGAAGCCGTTGCGCGACAGCGCGAACGTCGGGTTGGGCAACACATCGGCGACCAAACCCTCGTCTTTGAGTCGGTACACGAATCGCTCGGCGGCGTGCGACGTGGGTTCGTGCACCAGGACCGGCCTGTTGAACCGGCGCAGTGCGTCGGTGTAGGTGTCGGCGTGCAGCAGGGTGGCGCGGTCACCGAGGTCGCGCTCGGCGTGGCGCAGCGCCGACAGCGTGAGGTGCAGTTTCTGACGGTGGTAGCGGCGTTTGCGCAGGGCCGCGCTCGACTCGACGAGCAGAACCTCGCGGTGGGCGTGCTCCCCGCCGTACACGGCCGGCCCGAGCTGGTCGGCGAACAGCCAGAGGGGAGTGTCGTCACGCGCCATCAGTCCGAGGGTAGGCGCGGGGGGTACTGCGAAGTGTGACGATTCGGTGGCCGATGAGGCGGTTGGGATCTGGCCGGGTGGCTGAGGTAGGCTTTCGACCGCCTACCGGCGATCCCGGAGGCACCGCGGGCTGTGGCGCAGCTTGGTAGCGCACTTGACTGGGGGTCAAGTGGTCGCAGGTTCAAATCCTGTCAGCCCGACCATTGAGAACCCGCTCTGACCTGTGTCGGAGCGGGTTTCTTGGTTCTGCGGTCCGGCGCAAATCTTGGCCGGGGCCTGCATCGCCCGAAGCGGGTGACTTTGACACGTCGGCCCGACTCTGTTCGTCCTCCACACGGGCATCGCCAACCACAAACACGTCCGGCACGAGTCGCCATCGTCGAGAACCGCCCTCAGATTGTGGACCCCCGACACGTCACCCGCTCCCGCGCTCTTGGTGCACTCGCCGCAACCGCCGCCGACAGATTTCTTCGATATCGGCACGGTTTGATCTCGGTCGTGTAACAAATTTCTATGGCGTCACGACAACACCACTGGTAACTGCAGGCACGGCAAGAGGCAACATCATGACGAAAGCCAAGGTCGTCGGGGTTCTCGCCCTCTGCACTGTCCTCTCGACGGCGCTCGACACCACTGCGGGTTTCCGGGCGCAGGCCGACGGCCGCGCGGCCGGCATATACGTCGGGGTGAACCAGCAGCGTCAGGGCTGCGGGGCGATCGGCGAGGACCCCCGGTTGACGTCGGCCGCCCAGCGACACGCCGACGACATGCTGCACAACCGCGCTTACAGCCACATCGGTACCGACGGCTCCTCACCGCGGGCCCGCATGGCCGAGTCGGGTTACGGCGCCCTCGGGTCCACCGGAGAGATCGTCTACTGGGCCACGGGGTCTGCCGCGACCGCAGAAAGCGCCATCGCCTTCTGGATGCAGAGTCCCGGGCACCGCGCGATCATCCTGAACTGCGGATTCACCTCCGGCGGCTTCGCCACGGCGTGGGACGGTCACACGATGACCGCCGTCGGCGACTTCGCCGGCCCGTAGACCCCCGGGCACTTAAAGGATCTCGCGTTGCGAGACGCCGAAGTGAGCCGATTGGCTCCAGGCTGAGACACGCGAACACGAAAGTCTCGAAATCGTCTCTTTTGCAGTCGATTTCAGACACGAACTGGTGTCAACCCATGCCCAACGTCACCATTCGGAAACGGCGTGGTGCGGCGTGTTCCACCAGCGCTCTGTGTGTCGATAAATTGACGGCGTCGTTCTGGGGATCGTCATGAATGGGTGTGGCAGACATGCTGCCGCATCACCCGGAACGAGAAGACTGTGGAGTGTAGATGAAGGAGTTGGTGGATGATGGCGGTCTTTGATCGACTCAGCATCAGAGTGGCTGCCGTCGGTGCCGGGCTGTGCGGCATCGCCCTGGCGTTGAGCCCCGGCGTGGCGCAGGCAGGCGGATACGACTGCCTGCAAACCACCGCGGGTGAAGCGCCTGCGGCGGCAGGAGCAGGCGCGGGAGGAGCGGGAGCCGGGGCTGCGGCATGCGCTCCGATCTCTGAAATGTCCGGTGTGCCAATCCTGCCCGGTCCGCCGGTGGCGCCGCCTCCGGTGATTCCGCCCGTGGCCCCGCCACCGGTGGTACCCCCGCTGCTGCCGCCGCCGGTGCCGCCCGTGGTGCCGCCGCTGCTGCCGCCCCCGGTGGTGCCGCCGGTCGTTCCGCCGGTGGCGCCGCCTCCGATCATCCCGCCGGTGGCGCCGCTGGTGCCGGCTGCCGGCGCTGTCGGCGGTCTTCCGACCAGCACGATGGGTGGTCTTGCCGGCAAGGGAGATATGACTGGTCCGGCACCGAGCGGAGCCCCGGCACCCGGCCAACCGATCGCACCCGGCCCAGCAGCCTGATTCGAAACGACACTCGCGGCTGGCGGCCCGTCCCGAAAGGGGCGGGCTGCCAGTCTTTTCGAGCGTTGTAGGCCAGTGTTCGACGCCATGCCGGAGGCCGGTCCTGGGCGACACCAGGATCTAGGGGACGACGCCAAGACCCACCGTGACAACGATGATGGTGGCGCGACGGAACGTGTTGGGCGCAAAGCCTGTTGCGGGTCATCGGCGGCCGGATGCGGCGTACCTCACTGGCACCGGGACCTCGCGACACCAATGCCGAACCCGGAAACGCAGCCCGACATCACATCACCGTTCATCGCACCGCACCGGTTGTCCGGAGCCCAGCCATCCTGATGGCCTCCAGCAGCGTGCCGGTCACACAGGCGCGAGCGACGAGAGCGCCGCAGCCGGGCTCGGGGCTTGTGCCGGTCACACCGACGCAAGCGGGGCGCTCCGAGGCGTCGGACGATTCGCGGAACCCTATCGAGGCGCAGCCGCCACCGCGGATGCGCCATTCACGAAGGGATTCAGCTTGATACGGTCCGGGGGACCTCGACGCCGTTCTCCCGAATGATGATCGGGTCGCCGACGTTGACGGTGTTCAGGTACCACTCGGCGTCCTCGGTACTCAGTCCGATACAGCCGTGGCTGGTGTTCTCGTAACCCATCTGATTGATCGCCCACGGCGCCGAGTGCACGAAGAGGCCTCGATGAGTGAACCGCACGGCGTACTCCACGTCGAGCAGATAGCCATCGGGGGAGTTGACGGGGATGCCGACGCTGCTCGAATCCATCGTCACATCCCGCTCCTTGGCCAGAACGGAGTAAATCCCGACGGGCGTGGGGTATTCCGGACGTCCCATGGAGGCGGGGAAGACGCCGTTCTGCCCCCAGTTGGGCCGGTGGTGGGGCGCCGGAAGTTCTGACGGCGGCTTACCGTCGATGGTCACGGTGAACGTGTGCCTGGACAGGTCAGCGACGCCGATGACGGCCGGTCCCGTGTCGAAGTTTCGTGTGGGCAGGTTGCTCACCGACAACGCCACCGTGCTGTGAGCCGGCCAGAACTCGTCGGGAACCCACTGCACGACATTGCTTTCCACCCATTCGAACCTGCCTGTCATCGGCGGTTCGGATTTCACCTGCAACGCGCGTTCGGTGGCCCGCCGGTTGACCACCGGCCCGTCGAAGGTGACCACCAGGGGATGAGCGACGCCCACGACCGCACCCTCGGCAGGTAGCAGTGATTCGACATCGAGCTGGGGTGACCAACTCGCTGCGCTACTGGTATTGGCCGGCCCCGCAACCGCACTCGCGGCCATGATGCCCATGACGAGGACACTCCGAACTGCCACGCGCATGGGTCTCCGCATCCTTCCGAAATTTCAAGATCGTCAATGTCTGATGGTATGCGTAAATTCTGGTTTGCCGAAAGCCGTTGAGCCCCTTCGATTCGGTCAAGTGTTCGTCACGCTTCGGCAACGGCGCCGTCGGGAGCCGCAGGGGAGCCCCGGGGAATCCCGTCTGGCCTCTCTGAGCGAAGGGATGGGCCCCTCGCGTCGAGACCGACGTGATGGTTGCGCGGTACAGCTCGGTCGGTGGTGACGGGAGCCCTGGGGTCGATCTCGCCTCGAGCAACGGCTGGGGGCCGGGAGACCGACAACCGCCGACGGGCAGCCGACATTGCCGCGCGAGTCGACACAGGCTTTGCACAGGAAGGGCACAGCCACGGTGACTGGCGCGGCGAGATCACTCTGGGGGAGGCTTGATCGAACGCGGCCACCCGTTCACATATCCAGGAGGTGCAGCATGGCCCACGACAACCGATGCACCAGTTGCCGCCGTCGACCGCAGCTTGCCGATTCCGTCCTGTGCGTGGCCTGCGGTCGTCGCAGCCTGCAAGCGTCGCTCACACGCCTTCAGCAGCACAACGGCCGGCAGGCCGACACTGTCGGAGCTCGACAGGACCAGGAGCACCTTCGGCGCCACGCGGCCGGCTGACCACCGCCATCGACCCGCTCAGCGGTTGGCGTGCCAGCGCCAGATCACGAATCCGAGAGCGAACATCACGAAGCTGATGAGCAGCCCGAGGGTGACGTAGTCATACCAGCTGTGCAGCCCGTACCGATCCATCGGATCCTCCTTGCCCGGGGTTGCTGAGCGGTCCTGATCTCAGGTTTCCCGGCCGGGCGCACCACGTACGCGACCTTGACGGTTTCTTGACACCCTGAACTCAGGGGGCGCGCCGGATCCTGCTCACCTGGCGGCCGACGCGTCCACGCCGGGCGCGCCGGGGGCAGGCTTCCGCAGCCGCGCGGTGACGACCCCGCGCCGGGGATTGAACAGATAGACCAGCGTGAACAGGATGCCGTTGACCAGGACCACCATCGGCCCGGACGCCGTGTCGAGGTAATAGCTGGCGTAGAGACCGACCATCGCGCACAGTACGGCGAGGCCGGGCGCGATGAGCAGCATCCTGGCGAATCGGTCGGTGAGCAGATAGGCGGTCGCTCCCGGGGTGATCAACAGCGCGACGACGAGCACCACCCCCACCGCCTGCAGCGCGACCACGGCCGTCAGCGCCAGCAGCCCGAGTAGCACCGCACCCAGCCGTCGGGGGTTCAGGCCGATGGCGTGGGCGTGAATGGGGTCGAAGGCGTAGAGGGTGAAGTCGCGGCGCTTGGCGACCAGCACGGTCAGCACCCCCGCGCCGATGACCACCACCTGGATCAGATCCGAGCGCGAGGCCCCCAGCAGGTTGCCGAAGATGATGTGGTTGAGGTCGACGTGGCTCGGCGTCACCGACACCAGCGTGAGCCCGAGAGCGAAGAACGTCGTGAACACCACCCCGATGGCGGCGTCCTCCTTGACCCGGCTGGTGTCGCGCACCACGCCGATGAGGGCCACCGCCAGGAATCCGCAGATCACCGCGCCCACCGCGAACGGGACACCGGCGACGTAGGCCAGCACCACCCCGGGCAGGACCGAGTGCGAGACCGCGTCACCCATCAGGGACCAGCCGATGAGGACCAGCCAGCACGACAACGTGGCGCACACCACCGACGCGGTGAGGGTGATCAGCGTGGCCCGCACCATGAAGTCCAATTGCATCGGCTCGACCAGGAAATCGACGACACCCATCAGCTCTCCCGGCTTTCGCCCAACACGTCGATCCCGAACGCCCGGGCGAGATTCTGCGGCTGCAGCACCTCACCGGGCGTGGCGTGCATCAGCACCGTACGCATCAGCAGCACGGCTTCGTCGGCCAACCCGGGCAGGGCCTGTAGGTCGTGCGTGGACACCAGGATCGTCGCGCCGCTCGCGGCGAGGTCACGCAGCAGTCGGCTGATCGTGGCTTCGGTGCGTTTGTCGACACCGGCGAAGGGTTCGTCGAGCAGCAGGATCGAGGCGCCCTGGGCGATGCACCGGGCCAGGAACGCTCGTTTGCGCTGTCCACCGGACAGCTGACCGATCTGGCGGTCCCGGTAATCGGTGAGTTCCACCCGCTCGAGCGCATCCGCGACCGCGGCCCGATCCGCCGGGCGGGTCCGCCGGGTGGGGCCCATGTGGCCGTACCGCCCGGTCAGCACGACATCGCGCACCGACAACGGAAACTGCCAGTCGACGTCCTCGCTTTGCGGCATGTAGCCGATGAGCCCGGCCCGCCGGGCCGCGGCGGGGCTGCCGCCGTTGATCGCCACCGTGCCGGCGATGGGCCGCACGATGCCCATGATCGTCTTGAGCAGGGTCGACTTGCCCGAGCCGTTCATGCCGACCAGGCCACACACCCGGCCCGAGCCGATGTGGACCGTGGCGTCGTCGAGGGCGGGCACCGAGCCGTACCGGACGGTGACGGAATCGACGGCGATCGCCGGCGTCACGGTGTGCGGCTGGCCGTCAGCGCCGCGGCGATGGTGTCGGCGTCGTGGCGGATCAACTCGAGGTAGGTGGGCACCGGGCCGTCGGCGGCCGACAGGGAGTCGACGTACAGGGTGCCGCCGTAGCGGGCGCCGGTGGCCTCCACCACCCGCTGCATCGGCGCGTCGGACACCGTCGACTCGCAGAACACGGCGGGCACCGTGTTCTCGGCGACGAAGTCGATGGTCGAGGCGATCTGCTGCGGCGTCGCCTGCTGTTCGGCGTTCACCGGCCAGATGTACTTCTCCGTCAATCCGGTGTCACGCGCCAGGTAGGAAAATGCGCCCTCACAGGTCACCAGCGCGCGTTGCGAGGTCGGTACCGCGCGCAACTGGTCGACCAGATCATCCTGGACCTGCTGCAGCTCGCCGCGGTACCGCGCGGCGTTGGCCTGGTAGTCCGCGGCGTGTTCAGGGTCGAGGCCGGCGAACGCCGCCGCGGCGTTGTCGGCGTAGATCTGCACGTTCAGCGGCGACATCCAGGCATGCGGATTGGGTGAGCCGGCATAGGCGTCCGCGCTGATGCTGATGGGCTCGATACCGTCGCTGAGCACCACATGCGGCACGTCGATGTCGTCGACGAACTGGGCGAACCACGCCTCCAGATTCAAACCGTTGTCGAGGATCAGATCCGCCCTGGCAGCCTTCTTGATGTCGCCGGGCGTCGGTTCGTAGCCGTGGATCTCGGCACCGGGTTTGGTGATGGACTCGACCTTCAGATGCTCCCCGGCGACGTTGGCGGCGATGTCGGCCAGCACCGTGAAGGTGGTCAGCACGACCGGGCGGCCGCCGTCCTGCGAGTCACCGTCCTGCGGATTGCCGCCCGGCGCGCACGCGCACACCACTGTGGTGGCGAGCACCATCAAGATCGCCGCCACGCGGCGAGGTCCGATCATCACACGCAATACCTGGGGTTTCGGGGGCTGTTATCCGATTTTTCGGGTAGCCGAAAATATAGCGGCGGCCCGGACGGGGCCGCAACCAGGGCAGGTCCTACCGGGAGGCGGTCGCCGCGTCGGCCGTCTGCTCGTCGCGGCTCACGCGGTTGCGCAGCAACGACACCGCCTTGGTGAGCAGAATCCCGACCACCAGAGAGGCGAGCACCCCGGGCAGCGGGTGTCCGTCGAACAGCGCGTAGACCTGGTAGTGGGTCAGGTAGGTGAACAGCGACGCCTCGGCGAGCCATCCGGCGAGCATCGACACCCCGGCGGGACAACGGATCGCGGGCAGCCAGATCAGCAGCGTCAGACCCGCGAACACCAACACCGTCCGATAGGTCTGATCGAAGTAGCCGTACAGGCCGATCGCGAGCACCGCGGTCACCAGGGCGTGCTGCCATCCCGCCGACGCTTTCGCCGCCGCCCAGCCGGCCGCGAAGAACCAGAAGGTCAACACCGTGAACATCGCCTGATAGCCGAGCCCCAGGCCCAGCACGTCATAGCGCAGAGCCATGCCGAGTGCCAGGAAGGCCATGGCGACCAGGAACGGGCGTCGACGCTCGGCGCGGTCGGCGACCGGCCACCAGAACACCACGGCGAGTGCGACCAGAATCCACACCAACGCCTCGACGAACCACAGCCGGCCAGCCGTCATGCTGCCGTCGGGGCCCAGGATCTTCTGCAGCAGAACCAGATTCGTGGGGTGATATTCGTCGGTGAGCGCAAGCATCAGCGCGATCCACAGGATCGAGGGCACGGCGATCCAGGCGATCGTCGAACGCAGGTGACGGATGCGGTCCCGGCGTGGCAACGGGGTCAGACAGAAGCGGCCGAAGTTGTATCCGGCAACTCCGAGCAGCACGTGTGCACCGCCCCACACTTCGAACAGCTCGGCATGCGATCCGACGATCAGCACGATCGCCGCGGCGCGCAGGGCGACGCTGGTCTCCATCGTCGAGGCCCACCACGACCGTCGACGGGTCGGCTGCGCGGTCGACTCCAGGTCGGCGATCGGGCGCCGGTGCCAGTCGGGCGGCAGATGGCCGAGTGCCCGCTCGAGCCGCACCGACAGCGCGACGTAGGACAGTGAGTTGCCGCCCAGATCGACGAAACTGCGATCGCCGGTGACGTCCCGCGGATCCAGGTGCAGCGCCTCGGCGAACACACCGCGCAGATCGGCCCGCTCCGTCGGCGCCGGCTTCCGGCGGGCGAGTTCGCGCACGGCCTGGTAATCCGGCTTGTTCGAGGCGGTACGCGGCAGGGCGGCGACCCGTACCGCCGTCACCGCCGCCGGGGGGAGCCCGGCGACGTCCGCGGCCGCCCGCGACACCTCCGATTCCCCGGGCGCACCGGAGTAGGCGACTGCGATCCGGTCACCGTCACCGGTACACATCGCGGTGACGCCCCGACCGCGCAGCTGCGCCTCGAGCTGCTGGAGGTCGATGCGCAGGCCGTACATCTTGACGAAGCGGCTCGCGCGGCCGATCACCTCGTAGAGTCCGTCGGCGCCTCGCCTGGCGATGTCGCCGGTGCGCAGTTCCGTCAGGGCGCTGCCGCGCGCCAGATCGGCCCGGTCCTGCGCGTAACCCATCATGACGTTCGGGCCCTGGTAGACGAGCTCGCCGGATCCGTCGTCCCAACCTTCGACAGGGTCGATCCGAAATGACCCGCCGGGAATCGGCCGGCCGATCGCGTCCGGCCGCGACCGGGCGAGTTCCGATGGCAGGTAAGCCATTCGGGCGGTCGCCTCGGTCGCGCCGTACATCACGAAGAACCGCCAGCCGGACCGTTCGCCGAGTTCGGCATAGGCTCGCACCCGTTCGGGAGCCAACCGTCCACCGGCCTGGGTCAGGTAGCGCAGGTCGGGCAGGTCCATGTCGGCGAAGCCCACCCGGTCGAGCAGATCGAACGTGTAGGGCACCCCGGCCAAGGACGTACCGCGGTGACGCCGGAACAGCTCCCAGAACTCGTCGTCGACCACCGACGTGTCGGTCAGGATCAGGCCCGCACCGACGAGCAGGTGGCTGTGGATGACCGACAGGCCGTAGCAATACGACATCGGCAGCGTGGTGGCGGCCCGGTCGGTGTCGCGCAGTTCCAGGTACTCGGCGATGGCGCGGGCGTTGGCGAGCACGTTGTGCGCGGACAGCCGCACCAGCTTCGGTGACCCGGTGCTGCCCGAGGTGGACAGCAGCAACACCAGATCGGGGTGCAGAGGGCGGGCGGATCCCGGGGCGGCCGAGCGGATCTCCCGGATACCGTCGCCGTCGATGACGACGTCCGGGGCGTAGGTGGCGATGATCTCCGGATACGGCCGCCCGGCCGGCATCGGCAGCACGACGTGCCCGGCGGCCAGCGCACCCAGATAGTGCACCAGGGTATGCAGGTCGTTATGGGTTTCCAGCAGCACCAGCCGCCGCACCCCGGCCAGTTGCGTGGCGACCGCAGCGACCCTGGCAGCCAGATCCAGGTAGCTCAACTGCTCGGTCCGGGTCGCCACCGCCAGACGCTCACCGTGGCGGGACAGCCCCTCGACCAGACCGTTCATCGAAAGACCACACCACTGCCCATCACATCGATGTGCACCTTGGTGTCGACCGCAGGCGGGTCGATGCTGTGCTGGCGCACCGTGATCGGGGCGGTGTCGCCCCCCGGATCGATGGTGAGCAGCACGTCATGGCCGAGGAACTCACTGGCGATGACGGTGCCGACGCCGGTCTGACGCTCACTGTCGGATACCTCCGTACCCATCAGCTGCTCCGGTCGCAGCATCAGTGTCGCCGCACCGTCGTCGACGGGCGGGTCGACGGGCACGCCGCCCAGCACGCAGTCGGCCACACCGGAACGGACGGTGCACGGCACGAACACGCACTCGCCGAGGAACTCGGCGGTGAACCGGTCCACCGGGTGGCGGTACACCTCGCGGGGGCTGCCGACCTGGGTGAAACGACCGTGTCGCATCACCGCGACCCGGTCGGCGATCGACATCGCCTCCTCCTGGTCGTGCGTCACGACCAAGGTGGTGACACCCGCCGAGGTCAGCAGCTGGGCGACGGCCTTGCGGGTGGATGCGCGCAGTCCCGCGTCCAGCGCGTTGAACGGCTCGTCGAGCAGCATCAACTTGGGGCTGCGGGCCAGCGCCCGGGCCAGTGCCACCCGCTGCTGCTGGCCGCCGGAGAGTTGGTGGGGGCGCCGGGTGGCGAACGCCGGATCCAGCGCCACCGTCTCCAGCAGTTCGGCGACCCGTCGACGCACGGCACCACCGCGCCGCACTCCGGGGAGCCCGTAGGCGATGTTCTGTCCGACGGTCAAATGGGGGAAGAGCGCACCGTCCTGCGCCACGAAGCCGACCTCGCGCCGGTGGGCGGGCACGAACACCCCGGGACCGGACACCACGGTGCCGTCGATGGCGACGCTGCCCGCGTCCGGGGTTTCGAATCCCGCGATCAACCGCAACAACGTGGTCTTGCCGCACCCGGACGATCCGACGATCGCGGTCGTCTGTCCCCGGGGCAGGTCGAGATCGATGCCGTCGAGGACGGCGGCCCCGCCGAACGACTTCGACAGACCCTGCACCGTCGCCGCGACGCTCATACCGACGCCGCCTTCGTGGACTGGCGGAACAACACCATGGTGACCGGCATGGCCAACAGCACCATGACCAGGGCGTACGGTGCCGCCCCCGCATAGTTCAGCTCGCTGGACAGCGACCAGAAACCCATCGCCAGCGTGCGTGTCCCGGTCGGGGCCAACAGCAGGGTCGCGGTGAGTTCGGTGGCCACGGCGACGAACACCAGCGAGGCGCCGGCCGCCGCCGCGGGAGCGGTCAGGCGCAGCGTGACCCGCAGGAACGTCGCCCAGGGCGCCACACCCAACGAACGGGACGCCTCTTCGAGGCCGAGGGGGACCTGCGCCAGGCCGGCTCGCACGCTGACCAGCGCGCGGGGCAGGAACATCAGTACGTACGCGCAGACCACCACGACGACAGTCTGGTAGAGCGGGGGAGCCACCCGGATCGTCACCGTGACCAGGGCCAGCGCCGTGACGATGCCGGGCAGCGAACTCGTCACGTAGTTGGCCCCCTCCACCGTGCGGGCCAGGAAGCCTTCGCAGCGCACCGCCACCCAGGCGACCGGGAAGGCCAACACGGTCGTCACCACCGCCGCCACGGCGGCCAGGCCGATCGTCTGGGTGAGCGCCTGCCCGATCGAGCCGAGGGTCCACACGTCGGCCCCGCCGATCCACAACCAGCGCGCCAGCGTCCACAGCGGCACACCGAGAGCCAGCAGAGCCAGCCCCACCAACGCCACCAGCGCGGGAATCCGGTTGCGGCCCAAGCGCAGTGGCACCACTGACCGCGCAGCGCCGCTGCCCACCCGGGCGAGCCGCGCGTTGCCCCGCGCGCCGGCTTCAGCGACCAGCAGCACCAGGCAGCACAGCACCAGAACACCGGCGAGCATGCTGCCGGCCGGGCCGTCGAAGGTGGCCTGGAACTGCTGGAAGATCGCCGTGGTGAAGGTCTCGAAGCGCAGCATCACGAACGCCCCGTACTCGGCGAGCAGGTGCAGCCCGATCAGCAACGCACCGCCGAGGATGGCCAACCGCAACTGCGGCACCACCACCCGCACGAAGACGCCGACCGAGTTGGAGCCCAGCGCGCGCGCCGACTCCTCGATGGTGGGGTCCAGCCGGCGTAACGTCGCGGCAGCGGGCAGGTAGATGAACGGGAAGTACGACAGCGTCGTGACCAGCACGCCGGCCCCCAGCCCGTGCAGCGACGGGACGATCCCGAGCCAGGCGTAACTGTTGACGAACGCCGGCACCGCCAGCGGCGTCACGAACAGCGGGCGCCACAACGCCCGGCCCGCAACGTCGGTGCGCTCCACCAGCCACGCGGCCCCCACCCCGACCACGATGCACAGCGGCACTGTCAGCACGACCAGCGACAGTGTGTTCACCAGTAACTCGCCGACACGTGGACGGACGATCAGGGCATAGGCCTGATCCCAGCCGGTGGTCGCGAACGCCCAGGCCACATAGCCCAACGGAATGAACGTGGCGGCGACCAGGACCGCGACGGTGGTGGAGATCAGCGGGCCGGGACGACCCGCCCCCGGCCGGGACCCGGCCGGGGGACGCTGCGGTGCCGACTCGAGGTCGGGTGACGTGGCCGGAGCGACCACCTACAGCAAACCGTCCTGGGTCATCATGTCCGACACCGCCTGCGCATCGAGATCAGACGGGTTGACCGCCGGAGCCTGCAGGTCGGCCAGCGGCGGCAGCGCCGGATTGGCGGCCACGCCGCTGGCGACCGGGTATTCGAAGGAGGTGCCGGTGCGCAGCACGTCCTGGCCGGCCTTGCCGGTGACGAACTGCAGGAACTGCTGAGCCTGGTCCTGCTTGTCGCTGGAGGCCAGCACCCCGGCGCCGGAGATGCTGACGAAGGCGCCCGGGTCCTCGTTGCGGAAGTAGTGCAGCTGGGTGTTGCCGCTGATCTCCTTGGTCTCCGCCTGATCGCGGAACCAGTAGTAGTGGTAGATGATCCCGCCGGCCACCTCGCCACTGTTGACCGCTTTGAGCGTGGTGATGTTGTTGTCGTAGATCTTGGCGTTGGCCTTCATGCCCTCCAGCCACTGCTGGGTCACCTCGGGGCCTTCGAGCTCGAGCAGCGCGGCCACGATCGCCTGGAAGTCGGCCTTCGCCGGCGGCGCTCCCCACCGGCCCTGCCACTCGGGCTGCTGCAGGTCCAGCATCGAGGCAGGCAGCTGCTCAGGGGTGAGCAGGTCGGTGTTGTAGGCGAACACCGTGGCGCGGGCGGCGACACCGGTCCACTTGTTGCTGGCCGGCCGGTACTGGGCCGGAACCTGTGCGACGACCTCGGGGCTGATGTCGGCGAAGAGGCCGGCCCGCTCGACGGCGGCCATGGCGGGGGAGTTCTCGGTGAGGAACACGTCGGCCGGCGAGGCGTCCCCCTCGGCCACCAGCTGGTTGCCCATCTCGGTGTCGCCGCCTTGGCGGTAGGTCACCGGGATGCCGGTCTCGGCGGTGAACGCCTCGATCCACTCCTTGGTCAGCGACTCGTGCTGGGCGCTGTAGACGAGCAGTTCGTCGCTCTCGCCAGAGCTCGAGCAAGCAGCGGTGCCCAATGCTGCGGTGAGGGCGACGACTGCGGCGATCCGACTCCAACCTGCGCGCATGCGGGGGCCTTCCTTTCCCGCGCCCTACTCAGACGCTTTAGCGAACCCTAGCCTAAGCGGACACCGTACCCGAGGGACTAAGGTCCTCTTTACCTAGGTGTGGCTACCCTCATCTCCGCCGGGGCGCTAGCCTGCCTTTCGACCCGAACAAGGAGGTTCCTTTGATGAGACGGCGTACTGCCCTTCCGATCTCGGCGCTGGCACTGGGCCTGGCGTTGGCCGGCTGCTCGAGCTCCGACACCGACACCGCCACGACCGAGACGGAGACCGCGACGCAGACCAGCGCGGAGCCCTCGGCGGCACCGGACCCGCTGGTCGCCCAGGCCGCGGAGGAGTACCAGGCCTACGCCGTCGACCAGAGCGACCAGCTGGTGACCGCCGTCAAGGTGCTGACCGATGCGGTGCGGGCCGGCGACCTGCAGGCCGCCCAGGATGCCTACGCCCCCTCTCGTGAACCGTGGGAGCGCATCGAGCCGCTGGCCGGGCTCGTCGAAGAGATCGACGGGCTGGTCGACGCCCGCGTCGACGACTTCGCCGGCGTCGACGATCCCGCCTTCACCGGCTGGCACCGGCTGGAGTACCTGCTGTTCGAGCAGAACACGACCGACGGCGGCGCACAGTTCGCGGACCAGTTGGACGCGAACATCGCCACCCTCAACGAGCAGATGCCGACGCTCGAGGTGGCACCCAGCGACGTCGCCGTGGGGGCAGCGGAGCTGATCGAGGAGGTCTCCGAGGGCAAGATCACCGGCGAGGAGAACCGCTACTCCAAGACCGACCTGTGGGACTTCAACGCCAACCTCGAGGGCTCGCAAGCCGCGATCGAGGACCTGACACCGGCGTTGCAGCAGGCCGATCCGGAGTTGCTGGAGCAGATCAACGCCGGGTTCGCCGACGTCAACGCGACGCTCGAACCGCTGCGTCGCGGCGACGGCTGGGTGCTGTACTGCACCCCGAATGACCAGTACCCCTCGCCGCGCTGCCCCGAGGTGACCGTCGACCAGCAGACCATCGACACCCTCAAGGCCCAGCTGGCCGGGCTGTCGGAGAACGTGTCGGAGGTCGCCGGAGTGCTGAACCTGCAGTGAGCACGCAGTCGCCGCGATCCGGCATCAGCCGCCGTAATTTCGTCACCGGGGCGTTGGGCACCGGTGCGGCGGTCGGTGTCGGCGCGGCGCTGACCGGGTGTTCGGCGGAGGACGGCCCGTCCACCGCCGGCCCGCCGGCGCCGCGATATGTGCCGTTCGAGGGACCTCACCAAGCGGGCATCACCGCCATCCCCGTGCCAATGCAGGGACTGATGGCGGCCTTCACCGTCATCGCCGACAGCCGGGAGAAGCTGGCGGACACGCTCGCCGAGCTCACCGACGAGATCCGGGGCCTGATGTCGGGCCGGCCGCCCGAGCAGCGCGGGCCCGCCTACCCGCCGGTCGACTCGGGCATCCTCGGCGAAGAGCCGCCACCGGACGATCTGTCGGTCGTGGTCAGCGTCGGCGCGTCGCTGTTCGACGGCCGGTTCGGTCTGGCCGACCGGCGCCCCGCCGAGCTGGTGCAGATGCCGTTTCTGGCCAACGACCGGCTCGACCCCAAGTTCTCCCACGGTGACCTGCTGCTCACCATGGAAGCCGGGCACATCGACACCCTGCAGTTCGCACTGCGCCAACTGATGCGGCGCACCAGACGACACCTGGTGCTGCACTGGATGATCGACGGCTACGCCCGCGGCGCAGGCGTCGCCTCACACGCCGCCACCCCCCGAAACCTGTTGGGCTTCAAGGACGGCACCGCGAACCTGGACAGCGATGACCAAGCCCTGATGGACCGCTACGTGTGGGTCGGTTCCGGCGACGCTGAGCCGGACTGGGCAGTGGGCGGGTCCTACCAGGCGGTGCGGATCATCCGCATGTTCGTCGAGTTCTGGGACCGGACCCGGCTGATCGAGCAGGAGCAGATCTTCGGCCGAGAGAAGATCAGCGGCGCGCCGCTGGGGATGTCCGACGAATTCGCCGACCCTGACTACGCCGATGATCCTCGCGGAGAACGGATTCCGCTGAACGCCCACATCCGGTTGGCCAACCCGCGGACACCGGAAACCGAGGACAGTCTGATCCTGCGCCGCGGCTTCTCCTATGCCCGCAGCTTCGACGGTGCGGGCCGCCTCGATCAGGGCCTGGCGTTCGTGTCCTATCAGCGCAGCCTCGAGCGCGGCTTCCTGGCGGTCCAGAATCGGCTCACCGGTGAACCGTTGGAGGAGTACATCATGCCGGTGGGCGGCGGGTTCTTCTTCGCTCTTCCGGGTGTGCAAGGCCCCGACGAATTCCTCGGCCAGGCGTTGGTCGGCGACCCCGGTCACGGCAGACGACACCGCCGGGGCTGACCGGAGTCCGGCTGAGCGCCGGGGCTAATCCGCCGCGGTCACTTTGCGCATGCTGGCCCGGCGCTCTTCGATCACCCGGCCGATCTCCTGCATCAGCAGCGGACGGCGCAGCACCAGCGCCTCCATGCTCTGGCGGTCGATCCACGCCACGGTCAACTCGTCGAGCGCGCGGGCGTCGGCCTTGACCTGCTCTCTGGTCAGAGCGGTCTGACCGAGGAAATCGCCGCGCTCGAGCGTGCGGATGCCCACCACGGCGCCACCTGAGCGGACCTCCAGACGAACCTGCCCGCTGACGACGAACATCATCCGCACCGGGACGGTCCCGCGTTCCTGGACGATCTCACCGACCCCGTAGCGGACCACCCGGATGTGCTCGCGCACCAGCTCCTGATCGGTGCGACTGAGGTGCAGGCTGCGCCCCACCACCTGCAGCGCGTCGTCGAACAGCAGAGGTGAGGGAAAGTCATCGGTGACGTCGTCGAGCGAGAGTTCCTCGCGCCGTGCGGCGTACCAGGCCCAGCGCAGAAAGGTGGACCGGGCCTCGGCGTCCTCGGCCGGGGTGTGCAGCGGAACGGTGGTGGTGTACTCGCCGGTGGCGCCGATGAGGGTCACCGGGTCGGCCCCGGCGCGCAGCTGGGGTACCCGCTGCGCGAGGCCGGTCAGCATCCGGCACACCGCGTCGGGTGGATCCGCAGCCGAGAACTTCGTCGTGATGTCGATCGAGTGTTCACCGCGCGGCAGGCTGCGGTTGATGAACAGCTCGGTGGCCAGCAGCGAATTGGGCAACACGTAGACACCGTTTCCGGAGTCCAGATGTGTGGCCCGCCAGTTCACTTCGACCACCCGGCCGCCATCGATCCATCGGGTGGCGACCCAGTCGCCGATCTCGAAGGGCTGCTCGAAGAGCACGAGCAGCCCCGAGATGACCTGCCCTACGGAGTTCTGCAGCGTCAGGCCGAGCACGATCGAGCCGATGCCCAGCGCGGTGAACAGACCGCCGACGTTGGCGCCCCAGATGAACGCGAAGATCAGCGCGACACCGACGGTGATCAGGACGAACCGGGCGACGTCGAGGAAGATCGACGGAACCCGCTTGCGCCAACTGCCTTCCGGCGCGCTCTGGAACACCGTCGCGTTGAGGCCGGACAGCAGCAGGACCAGGACGACGAACCCGAGCACGGTGGCCACCACCCGCACGGTGGTGGCATCGGCGCGCACCTCGGTCGCTTTGAGCAGCAACAACAGCAGTGCCCCCAGCGGCAGCACGTAGTTGCGCACCAGGCTCACCGGCCGGGCCAGATAACTGTCGCGCCGCAGCAGCGCGTTGTGCACCTCGGTGAGCACCACCAGCGAGATGGGCAGTGCCACCGCGATCGCGATGGCCCACCAGAACCACGGCGCGGAGAAGATCTCGCTCATCGCTGGTCACCCGAGAGACGCCACAGGTGTTCGACGCGATCGTTGGCGACGACCTCGCCGTCGGCGGTGAAGTCGCGGATATCCCGCATCGCCTCGTACACCGGACGGGTCACATAGACCCCGGCCGTCGCCGGGCTCTTGTGCGCCTGGTAGGCGAGGTTGACCGCCGAACCCCAGATGTCGTAGACGAGGTTCGACTGTCCGAGCAGACCACTGGTCACGATGCCGGTGTTGATCCCGGCCCGCAGGCTGAGCCGGTGCCCCGTCTCGCCGTTGAACCGATCGATGATGTGCTGCATCTCCACGGCCAGGTCGACCGTCCGGCGCGCGCTGTCGAGCCGGGGCACGGTCAGACCGCAGCTGGCCAGGTATCCGTCGTGCAGCGTGCGCACCCGCTCGACACCCAGATTGTCTGCCGCGGCGTCGAACTGGCGAACCAGCCGGTTCACCACCGCCAGCGATTCCTGCGCGGTCAGCTGTTCGGCGAGGTCGTCGAGTCCGTCGACGTTGGCGAACAGCACCGTCACATCCTGGTGCTCCTCGGCGATGTTCTCCTCCCCGTCGCGGTAGCGCTCGAGTACCGGTTCGGGCATGAGCGACAACAGCAGCCGGTGGTTCTCGGCGCGTTGTTCGGTGAGCTGTCGCTCCTTGGTCTGCAGATTGCTGCTCATCTGGTTGAACGCGCGGGTGAGATCGCCGAATTCGTCGCGCGAGGTGACGGGCAGCTCGACATCGAAGTCACCGGCGCCGATCTGCTCGGCCCCGGCCTCCAGCCTGCGGATCGGGCGCACGAACACCCGGGCCAGCAGCAGCGCGGCGATGCAGACCACCAGGACGATCGCGACGGTGGACAGCACCAGGGTGCGGGTGAACGTGGCGACGGGAGCGAACGCCTCGGCCACGTCGATCTTGGCGACGAGCACCCAGTTCAATCCCGCGGTCTGCACCGGTGAGTACGCCTGCAGCGTCCGGCGACCCTCATAGTCCTCGGTGATCAGAGTTCCGGTCGCCCCCTGCAGGGCCTGCCCGACCGCGTCGGTGTCCACGGGCTGCACGAGAATGGTGCTGCCCTGGCGGATCGCCTCGTCGGCCACTTCGACGGGCGTGCCGGCGGCCACCACGTCGCTGCGGTAGGCGTCGGGGTCCTCCAGGAACAGTCGTGACTCCGAGCGCATCAGCAGATCGGGCCCGACCAGGATCGTCTCACCGGTTTTGCCCAGCCCGGCACCCTGCCAGTCGCCGTTGAACGTGAGACCGCGGTTGAGGTTGTCCACCGGCAGCGCGAGCGCCATCACGCCCTGCACGTTGCCGGCCGGACCGATCGGCGACACCATCCAGGCGGTGGGCGTCCCCGACGGTTGGTAGGTGTCGAAGTCCCGGACCACGACCTCGTCGAGCGAGTTGGAGTTCATCGCCTCCTTGAACGCCTCGGCGAGGTTGCTGCCGCGGTAGGGCCCGTACTGGATGTTGGTTCCCAGGTCGATGCCCTTGCCGACGCTGTAGACGACGTTGCCACGGGCATCGATCAACAGAGCGTCGGCGGAGTGCTGCCGCTTGATCACCTGGCGGAAGAACTCGTTGTACTGGGCGTTCGCCGCCGACCAGGCACTGCCGTCCCCGGGATCGTCGATCTCGATGCGGTCCTCGGGGGTGTCGGCGGCCAGCGTGTAGGTGGTCTGCAGGTAGCGCTGCGAGTTGCCGCGGGGCAGCAGTGCCTGGACCCGGGCCTGAGCGGCGTCGCGGTCGGCGTCGGCGTCGGTCTCGCCGTAGTTGCGCTGGTAGAACTCGACGAGGGCCTGCTGCCGGTCGGGCGGCACCTCGGCGTCACGGAGCTCGTCGTATCCGGCGGTGAACGCGGCGATCGCCTGCTCGGCGGTGCTGCCGCGGGTGTAGACGACCATCGAGCTGGTCAGGTCCCGCATCGCTTTTTCCAGCATGCGGGCCTGGGCGCTGCGAATGAGGGTGAGCTGTTCGAACACCGATTCACGCAGCGATTCGCGGCCGGACTGAAAGCCGATCGCGCCCACCACGGCCACCGACAGCACGCTGGTCAGCAGCAGCATCAGCAGCAGCTTGGACTGGATGCTGATGCGCGAGAAACGCCGTGGGGTGTCCGGCACACTTGCCCTTCCGTCGCTGGCGAAACTCCGGTGCTACACCTGTCGGAACGGCAGCGTCGCGGTCTGCTTCCGCAAGCGGCGCGGGCCAGCCTACCCTGCGGGGTGTTCGCTCGGGGCGGGCTGGTGGCGGTCGACTGTTTCCAGCCAAGTCGCCGATTCATGGCCTCCAGGACAGGTGTTCCGCGTATTTTTACGCCCGCGGCAACTTTGCCGCAGCGGTGTCAGTCAGGCGGCCCCGAGGAGATGTCCCATGAACCATGCCAAGTACATCGGTCGGGTGGGAGGGCTCGCGGTCGCACTGGGCGTCGGGCTCGCCGTGGCCAGCGCGCCGGGGATCGCCGCGGCCGAGACCGCAGATTCGTCGAGGGATTCCTCGACCACGAGTCAGGCCGGCGACTCGGGAGGTTCGGCGTCGTCGGGGGCCGCCGGCGCCGCGTCGTCGGACCGCACGGACGATACGACGACACAGCAGGAGGAGTCCGCCGCCTCGGATGACGGGGGACAGGGTCTCGGCGCCGACGAGGATTCGGACGCGGACTCCGATCTCGGGGACGACCTCGCAGACGACCTCGACGAAGCCGGTGATGGCGCAACCGACGTCGGCGAGGGCACCGACCTCGACGCTCCGCAGGTCACCGACGCCGGCGCGGACCTGGACGAGGACGCGACCGACGACGCGGTGGTCGCGTCCGGGTACGCCACCGAAGCGCCGGCCTCGGCGCCCGCCCAGGCCGCTGATGTCGCGATCGAACAGCCCGCACCGCAGCCGGTTCCCGACGCTCCCGCACCTGCGGTGCTGCCGATGGCGTTGGCGACGCTGGCCGGTGCCCGGGAGGAGTCCGAGCGCGCCGCGCTGCGCAGCAGCGCCGTCGCTCCACCCGAGATCGAGTTGCTGGCCGATCCCTCGCCCAACGTCCTGGTCATCGGCGTCGACGGCACGAATCTGAGCAGAGTGCTCGCCGATCTCGCGAACACCAACTTCTTCGGCCTGATCCAGGACGGCACCACCGCACCGGCGAGCATCGCCGGACACACCACCATCTCCAACCCGTCGTGGACGTCCATCCTCACCGGGGCGTGGGGCGAGAAGACGGGCGTCATCAACAACGTGTTCACCCCGTGGACCTATGACGACTGGCCCACGGTGTTCACCCAACTCGAAGCGTTCAACTCGGCAATCCAGACCACGTCGATCGCCAACTGGAACGTCATCTCCGCCATCGCGGGCGCGGGCGCCACGCCGGCCGACGAGATCGTCGACATCGGCCAGATCGAAGGAGACACCGACTGGTTGCTGACCGACGACGCGGTCGGCGACGCCACCGAACTGGCGATCATGGCCGCCGACCCGATGGTCCCCAACTTCGTCTTCAGCTACTTCGTCGGCGTCGACGAGAACGGCCACATGTACGGCGGCGCCTCGCCGCAGTACGCCGCCGCGATCCGCAACGTCGACCGCAATCTCGGTGAGATCCTGCAGGCGGTCGACGCGTGGGAGGCCCTCACCGGCGAACAGTGGACCATCCTGGTCGTCACCGACCACGGCCACCAGCCGCAGCGGGGCTTCGGCCACGGGTTTCAGTCACCCGACGAGACGTCGACCTTCGTCATCGCCGAGAACCCGAACCTGTTCGCGGCCGGCGCGATCAACCTCAAGTACCAGATCGTCGACGTCACCCCGACCGTCATGACGCTGTTCGGCGGCACCCCGTCCACCGACTCCGACGGCGTGTCGCTCACCACGCTCGGCGCCAGCGATGTCTTCCCCGTCGACGACGACGAGGCGCTGCGGGGAGCGTTGCAGGACGCGATCGCGATGTACGGCTACCCCGACATCGGGACGAACATCGCGCTGGGGGTGCGCACCGTCGCCGCCACCGTGCCCTACATCGTGTACGGGCTCACCGAGAGCCTCACCGCGGGCCTGCAGCAGATCGTCGATCAGGACATCTTCCTGATCAGTCCGCTTGCGGCGCTGGCGATCGTGCCGGTCCGGCTGATCGGCAACCTCACCTACGTGGTGACCAACGTCGTCGCGCAGATCGTGGCCAGACTGACCGGGGTGACCGGTGCGAGCATCTTCCCGCTGTGGCCGCCGGCCCCGCCGTCGGTCGAATCTCCGCTGGACGCCGCGCAGCTGTGCGACGGGGACAACGCGGCGGCGCTGCCCGCCTGCGGTCAGATCGCCGTCTAGGGCTAGGACTGCATCGAAGCGATGTAGTAGGTCTCGTCACCGTCGGGATAACCGCCACCGATGGTGGCGATGTGGATGTGGTCGAAGTGGTTGAGCGTCTCGTTGCCGTAGTCGGCGGTCCAGCTCGGCGCACCGATGCCCGGATAGAAGCCCTGCCGCCAGATCACGTGCAGCACCCCCCAGCGTTCCGCATTGGCGAGTGCGTACCCGGCGATCTGGTTGCCGAGCTCGATGCCCTCGTCACTGTGGTAGTTCGGGATCATCACGTCGATCGCCAGCCCGTTGGGATGCCACTTCAACGGATCCTGGCGATAGCCGCCGATGGTGGTGATCTCCGGGAACAGGGCACTGATCGCCCGGGCGGCCCAGATGGTGTTGACCTGCAGGCCACCCTCCGGCGCGACGCCGGCGGGCAGGGCAAGGTCGAAGACGCGGCCGTCGACCGGGGCGCTGGCGGCCAGCAACTCCGCCTCCGAGAGCCGGACCCGCTCCGGTGCGGCACTCGGTTCCGCGCCCTGGGCGCTCGGTGGTGGCGACGGCTCGGGGGCGCAGCACGGCGGCGCGGCGTTCTGGGCGTAGATCATGCCGCCCGAGACGACCAGAGACACCACGACCGCGAGCCATCGGCCCCGGCCCTTGGCAAACACGTCCCTGCGCACGATCAGCACCTTAGTGGCGCGACCCCGCCATGCGGCCAGGTTTGCCGGCAATTGCGTCTGGCGCGTCGGTCGGCCGTTGGCCCGCACCGGGCCGCTGCAGGTCGCCGGCTCAGACGGATTCGCTGACTGGAAGGGTGACCGTGATTGTCGTGCCCTGCCCTGGTCCGGCGCTGGCGGCACTGATGTCGCCGCCGTGGGCCTCGGTCAGCGCCTTGGCTATCGCCAGACCGATGCCCGCACCGCCACCGACCCGGTTGCGCGACGGATCGGCCCGATAGAACCGCTCGAACAGGTGCGGCAGGTGCTGCGGTGCGACGCCTTCGCCGTCGTCGGCCACCCGTACGATCACCTGCCGGCCCACGCGATCCGCGCTCAGCTGCACCGCGCCACCACCGGGTGTGTGGCGCAAGGCGTTGTCGAGGAGGTTGGCCAGCACCTGCGCCAGACGCTGCGGGTCCGCCCAGACCGGTGGAACATCTCCACCGACGGCCACAGTCAGCGCGACCCCCTTGTCGTCGAATCGTTCGGCGACCGCAGCCGCGCAGCGCTCCAGCAGCGCAGCGACCGCCACACGGCAGAACGACACGTTCGCGGTGTTCTCCTCGGCCTGAGCCAGCGCCGCCACGTCCTCGGAGAAACGCACCAGCCTGCGGGTCTGGTCCCGGAGCACCTCGGCCGTCTCGGGCGTCAACATGCGCACGCCGTCCTCCAGCGCTTCGATGTAGGCGTCGAGCACCGACACCGGCGTGCGGATCTCGTGGGCCAAGTCCCCGAACAGACGTCGCCGGGTGGCCTCCACCGACTCCAGCCGTGTCGCCATCTGGTTGAAAGCGCGGGCGAGGCTGTCGAACTCCTCACCCAACTCTTGCGGTGCGACCCTGATCTCGTAGCGGCCGTCGGCGACCGCGGTGGCCGCCGACGCGACTTCGGCAACCGATCGCTGCAGGCGCCGGCCGGCGTAGCCGCTCACCGCCAGCGCGGCCAGCGCCGAGACCGCGACCGCGCCTCCGATCGACAGGGCCGTCGCGTATCGGTACGCCTCCTCGGCGTGCAGTTCCTCCAGCGAATCAGCCGGAACGCCGGCCCGGTGCAGGTGCTCGCGGAACAGCGGAGGGCCGACGATCGCGGCCACCACCCACACCGCGGCCGCCGCGACCAGCAGCACGAGGGCCTGGGCCGCCAACAGTCGTACGCCGATCCCGGCCCGCCGCCACCGAGATCGCATCATGACCGCCGCCCCGCGCTGTCCATGGCACCATCGTCCCCCCAGCTGCGGAAGAACTTCGGCGCTACGGGAGTTTGGCCACCGTCAGCAGTAACGCGGAGTCGGCGAGCGCGACCAGCGAGTGCCGGGCATCGGGAACCTTCAACAGGTCGCCCGCGCGCGCGTCCCACTGCTCGTCACCCGAGGACATCCGGACCGATCCTTTGATCACGTACACGGTTGCCTCGCCGGGATTCTCGTGTTCACCCATCTCCGCGCCGGCAACCATCCCGATGACGGTCTGGCGCAGGACCTTCTCGTGACCGCCGACCACGGTGTCGGCGGCGTTGCGGTTGTTGGCGGTCGCGAGCTGCAACTGCTGGCGGGCCAAAGCTTCGATCGACACCTTCTGCATGTCTGCCATTCGATGCCCGGCAGCACCCGCTCGTCAACCCGGCAGGGCGCCGCTCAGAACGGTGCGACCCGCGCAGCACTGACCACCGCGCCGTGGCCGGTGGCGTCATGGGTGAATCGCAGCTCCGAGGCGTTGGCGACGATGGTCCACCCCAAGGCGCGGTAGGTTCGCTCGGCCAACGGAGTCGGGGCCGCGGCGCCGAGATTGCCGTCCACCCACGAACCGGTGCCGTCGGTGTTCACCCGCACCCCGTGGTAAGGACCGCTGCCGTCAGCGTGCTGTTGCCAATTGCGAGCGGCCGTCTGGCATCCCACGAACGTGGTCTCGACGATGCACTGCGGGTCACCCGCCGCGGTGGTCACCACGACGTAACCGAACTGGTTGGGCGGAATCGTCGTCACCTCGGCAGACGGCACGGCACCGGGCAGCTGCTCGGTGGCACGGGCCAACGCCGGCGACCGGTAGGACGCCACGGTGAAGCCGAATCCGGACAGTGGGGCCAGGTCCTCGGCCTCGCCGTCGGGTGTCCAGATCGCCAGCGGACGGTCGTCGAGCGTCGTCGTCGCGACCTGAGGGGACGGCGCCCACGACAGCATCGCGTCCATCGCGGGCACCGAGTCGAAATGGTCGAAGTTGACCACCCCGTCGCCGTCGTGGGGGACGCAGGTACTGCCGTCGACGATGTGTCGGGTGCCCGAGTCGGTTTCGGTCCCGTCGCGGCACACCGCGTCCTGCCACTGCTCGACGGTGCCCGATACCGGCGGCGTCCCGGCCGCGTTTGCCGTGCCATCGGGTGTCTGCGGCGCCGAGCAGCCCGCCACCGCGACGAGCACCCCCAGCGCCGCCGCGACGCTGCGAACACAGTCTTTGCTCCCGGCCCATGTCATGGCCGTGAATGTAGCGGCGGGACGTGCGCCGGCCGGCTCGACGCGCCGCGCCGAAGCCCGACCGTGACCGAGCACCGCAGGTCTGGCCCGCCCTGTCGTCGCCGCAGTTGGGTAGGCTCCGCCTGAAGGGTGCGGTGCCGCGATACTGACTGCCGGATACCGACGACCAGCCGATGGTCACCGGCCCCGACGCGAGCCGCCACGAACTGACCGAAACCGATGCCGGGAGAACACCACATGAGCGCCGAGCAGCCGACCATCATCTACACGCTGACCGACGAGGCGCCTCTGCTGGCGACCTACGCCTTCCTGCCCGTGGTCCGCACCTTCGCAGACGCAGCCGGCATCTCCGTCAGCTCCAGTGACATCTCCGTGGCCGCGCGCATCCTGGCCGAATTCCCCGACTATCTGACCGAGGAACAGCGGGTGCCCGACAACCTCGGGGAGTTGGGCAAGCTGACCCAGCTGCCCGAGACCAACATCATCAAGCTGCCCAACATCAGCGCCTCGGTTCCGCAGCTGCTGGCCGCGATCAAGGAGCTTCGCGAGAAGGGCTACAACCTGCCCGACTACCCGGGCGAGCCGAAGTCCGACGAGGAGAAGGAGATCAAGGCGCGCTACTCCAAGGTGCTCGGTAGCGCGGTCAATCCGATACTGCGCGAAGGCAACTCGGACCGGCGCGCACCCCAGGCGGTCAAGGCGTATGCGCGTAAACACCCGCACAGCATGGGGGAGTGGTCGCAGGCCTCCCGCACCCACGTCGCCACGATGAAGCACGGCGACTTCTACCACGGCGAGAAGTCGATGACGATCGACAAGGCCCGCACGGTGAAGATGGTCCTCAAGACCGACAGCGGCGAGACCGTCCTCAAGCCCGAGGTGGCCCTCGACGAGGGCGACATCATCGACAGCATGTTCATGAGCAAGAAAGCTCTGTGCGAGTTCTTCGAAGAGCAGATCGAAGACGCCTACAAGACCGGCGTCATGTTCTCGTTGCATGTCAAGGCGACCATGATGAAGGTCAGCCATCCGATCGTGTTCGGCCACGCGGTCAAGGTGTTCTACAAGGACGCGTTCGCCAAGCACCAGCAGGTCCTCGACGAGCTCGGCGTGAACGTCAACAACGGCATGTCGGATCTGTACTCCAAGATCGAGTCGCTGCCCGCCTCGCAGCGCGAGGAGATCATCCGCGACATCCACGCCGTGCACGAGCACCGGCCCGAGCTCGCGATGGTGGACTCGGCGCGCGGCATCACCAACTTCCACTCGCCGAGCGATGTCATCGTCGACGCCTCGATGCCGGCGATGATCCGCGCTGGCGGGAAGATGTACGGCGCCGACGGCAAGCTCAAGGACACCAAGGCCGTCAATCCGGAGTCGACGTTCTCGCGGATCTACCAGGAGATGGTCAACTTCTGTAAGACGCACGGCCAGTTCGACCCGACGACGATGGGCACCGTGCCCAACGTCGGTCTCATGGCCCAGCGCGCCGAGGAGTACGGCAGCCACGACAAGACCTTCGAGATCCCGGAGGACGGCGTGGCCGACATCGTCGACGTCGAGACCGGCGAGGTGCTGCTGAGCCACAACGTCGAGGCCGGCGACATCTGGCGGATGCCCATCGTCAAGGACCCGGCGATCCGCGACTGGGTCAAGCTTGCCGTCACGCGGGCGCGGGCGTCGGGCATGACCGCGGTGTTCTGGCTCGACACCGAGCGCCCGCACGAGGCCGAGCTGCGCAAGAAGGTCAAGGCCTACCTCAAAGACCACGACACCGAGGGACTCGAGATCCAGATCATGCCGCAGGTGTGGGCCATGCGGTACACGCTGGAGCGGGTCATCCGCGGCCAGGACACCATCGCCGTGACCGGCAACATCCTGCGCGACTACCTCACCGACCTGTTCCCCATCCTGGAGCTGGGTACCAGCGCCAAGATGCTCTCGATCGTTCCGCTGATGGCCGGCGGCGGAATGTACGAGACCGGCGCCGGCGGCTCGGCGCCCAAGCATGTTCACCAGCTGATCGAGGAGAACCATCTGCGCTGGGATTCACTGGGTGAATTCCTGGCGTTGGGGGCCAGCTTCGAGGACATGGGCCGCAAGTCGGACAACAAGAAGGCGACCCTGCTGGGCAAGACCATGGACGCCGCGATCGGCAGACTCCTCGACAACAACAAGGGCCCGTCGCGGAAAGCCGGTGAGCTCGACAACCGGGGCAGCCAGTTCTATCTGGCCATGTACTGGGCGCAGGAGCTGGCCGAGCAGACCGAAGACCCCGAACTCGCCGAGCACTTCGCCTCCCTGGCCAAGTCCCTGGCCGAGAACGAGGACAAGATCATCGCGGAGTTCAACGACGTGCAGGGCAGCCCCGCCGACATCGGCGGCTACTACTACCCGCAGGACGAGAAGCTCATGACCGTCATGCGGCCCAGCACAACCTTCAACGAGGCGCTCGAAGCGGCCAAGAGCTGAGGCGAGCCGCACGCTTCACCGGCGGCGGGGCGGCCGGTTGCCCTACCATGCGGGCATGAGACGCCCCGGCGCGACGGTTCTGATCGCCGCGATGCTTCCGCTGGGCGGCGTGGTCACCGCCGGCTTCGCCGCCGCCGAACCGCCCCCGCCGTGCGCGTTCACCCTGTCGGCGCCGCAGGTGGTGCACCACGACGGGGTCGACGCCGTGGCGGCGACGGTGGCGCCCGCCGACTGCGGTCCACCCGCCGCGCCCCATATGAGCGTGGCCTGTGTCCAACCGGCAGACGCCGGCGCGCCGATGCAGTGTGCGCAGGGCACGGGTGCCCAGCCGGCCCAGGTGTACTTCACGCCACTCGTCCCGGGAGTCACCTACACCGCCACCGGCCGCGGTTGTGGTAGCTGGATCGGCACCGATCCGGCTCCGCTATGTCAGCAACTCGGACCGCTGACTGCGGCATTCTGAGAACAGCGCACACCGCTAGCTACCCTCTCTAATTCGCCGAAATGGTTAATTAAGGATTCGCTCACGCGGCTGATCTCAATCGAGTAACGTGCGTAACATCGGACCCAGGCACGCCGATACAAAGCTAACACCGGCAGTTGTCGAGGGGTAACTATGCGCGTGGTATTGGGTCTGTCACTGACAGCGACAAGTGCAGTCTGGGCGCTGGTCGACACCAAGGACGGTGCGATCCTGGCTGACGAAGTCGTCGCTCTCGATTCGGTAAACGAGATAGCCAGAGCGACGGCCCGCAGCGTGCAGGCATTCGCCCTGCAAAGCGACCGCGACATCGACGGCATCCGCATGACATGGACCGACGACGGACGCGATCACGGCATCCGGCTGCGCTCCAAGCTGCGACTGTTCGGTTTCGACACCATCGAGCACGTCACGGAGGAGGAGGCTCGGGAAGGCCGCAACCAGACGGCCCGCCACATCGCTCCCCACCTGACCCTGGCCTACGGGGCCGCTCGCGCGCATCCCGCCGACGAGGCGCACCACCTGCTGCGGCGGCTGACCTCCCGCGTGCCCGTCGCCCGCGCCACCATCGCCCGGGTGCCGATGCGCATCACCATGGCGGCGAGCATCGCCGCAGTGTGTGCCGTCGCGGCGCTCGGGGTCTTCGCGACCATGGGCGGTTCTCCGTCGCAGCCGGTCGAGACCGCCAACGCCGAGCCGGCGCCGGCAGCAGCGCCCCCGGCAGCGCTCACCCCGCCGGCCCGGACCGACCCAGCGCCGGTCGCGGCGCCCGCGCCTGCCCGCCAGCCCGCGGCACCGGCGCCCCAGGCGCCGGTGGTGGACACCCCGGCGCCCGCATCGGCGCAGATCGTCGCCGAACCGCAGCCTGCCTCGGCTCCCCAGGTCGTCGCCGACCCGCAGCCCGTGTCGGCTCCCGAGGTGATCGCTCAACCGCGGCCCGTCTCGGCGCCGCAGGTCGACACCGACACCCAGCCCGCCTCGGCCGCGCAGGTCACTTCCTCGCAGCCGGCGACCACCCCGCACCACATGATGGTGTCGCAGCCCGCTTCCGGGCCCGACACCCTCGACGCTCCCGCCGTCGCCACGGATCCGACCGCCGCGGGCACGCTGCCCGCGGAGGCGGCCCCGGTTGCCGTGCGCGTGGGCCAACCGCACCTGACCGACAGTGCGCCGCTGGCGGGGCCGTCCCCGGCCCAGGCGGTGAAGAATCCGGCCACCGCGCCGGCTCCGCCTCAGAACCCTCTCGACATCCTGTCGGCGCTGCCCTGATTCAGGGCCGCTGATGGCACCGGCGCCGGCGACCCTGGCACTGGCACTGGCACTGGCGCTAATGCCGCCACGCTGAGAGTGCCGAGACTGCTCTCGATGCCGCCACTGCTCACGATGCCGTAGTACTACTCAGTCGCGGAGCGTCGCGGGCGGGCATGCTTGAGGTCATGGCGCACCCCGTCCGCCCGACCGACTCCACGCCCGACGTGATTCCCCCGGGCCGAGACCGAGCAATCGACGTCGCCCGTCTCGCGGCGCTCGTCGTCGTGATGTTCGGGCACTGTGCGTTGCTACTGGCGACCATCGACACCCGCGGAGTGCGTATCGGCAACACCCTCGGGGCGCTGCCCGCGCTGACGCCGGTGACGTGGGTCCTGCAGGTGATGCCGCTGTTCTTCCTGGCCGGCGGTGCGGCCGGCGCCTACGGTTATCACGCCGGAACATCCTGGGGGAGTTGGCTGTTCACGCGTGCGCAACGCTTGTGTCGACCGGTGTTCTGGTATCTGGCGGCGTGGTCTGCCATTCTGCTGCTGGTTCGGGCCGTCCTGGGGGAGGCGTCCGAGGCGCGCCTTGGCGGCGAAAGCGTGGCGCTGCTGTGGTTCCTCGGGGTCTACCTGCTCGCCCTCGCGTTCGTGCCGGCACTGACCCGGTTGACCACCTCCTGGGCGCTGACCGGGCTGCTCGTTTCGCTGCTGGTGGCGATCGCTGCCCTCGATGCGGTCCGTTTCGCGGTGGACTCCCCGATGGTGGCCGTGGCCAACTTCGTGCTGGTGTGGCTCATCCCGGTGGTGTTCGGTGTCGGGTACGCGCATCGTCTCCTCGGGGTCCGGACTGCGGGCGTGGTGGCCGTCGTCGCGTTCACGGCCCAAGTCGGCCTCGTCGCCCTCGGGCCCTACGAGGTGTCGCTGGTGGTCACCGGGGCCGACCGGGTGTCCAACGTGTCGCCGCCGACGCTGGTCCTGGCCCTGCAGTGCGTGTGGATGTCGAGCGCGTTCGTGGTCGTGGCGAGGTCGATCCAGCGGTGGGCGCAGCGCCGCCGGGTCTGGCGTGTCGTGGCCCGGGGCAACGCCGGGGCGATGACGCTGTACCTGTGGCACATCCCGGCCATCGCGGTGGCCGCCGTCGGACTGCACCTGGTGGGGCTGGACGCCTATGACGTCCACGAGCCAGGCTTCTGGGGCCGATTGGCGTTGCGCGCGTTGGTGTTCGCCGCGGTGATGCTGGCGCTGTTCTGGTTGCTCGCCCCGCTGGAACACCGGCCGCTGCCATGGTGGGACGCGCCGGTGCGGGCGGTCGGTGCACGCGCTGGTGTCGCCGGCCTGTCCGTCTGCGCCGCCGGTATCGCACTGGTGCTGATGGCGAAATCGGGACTCGGGGAGGCGCCCGGCTGGTGCGCGCTCGCCGGCTTCGTGGCCACCGCCGCACTGGGCCGGATCGCCGCCGGCCGACCGACGACACCGCGACCCGGGCGCAACTATCCAAATAACGAACGAATTCGGTTGTCCATCAAGCAATCCGGTGGGCAATCCGGCCGATAATCTTGATCCCATCCAGTTTTCACGACAGTATCGAGTGGATGGGTCACGATCCGGACTACGCCGAGGTTCTCAAGGGCGCCTCGCTGCGTGTCACCCGCCCACGGATGGCAGTGCTGCACGCCGTGGAGCACCATCCGCACGCGGACACCGAGCTCATCATCCGGGCCGCGCGGGAACGACAACCCGACGTGTCCCGCCAGACCGTGTACGACGCGCTCAGTGCGCTGACGACTGCCGGGCTGGTGCGCCGTATCCAGCCGGCCAACTCGCTGGCCCGCTACGAATCCCGGGTCGGCGACAACCACCACCACGTCGTGTGCCGCAGTTGCGGCACGATTCGCGATGTGGACTGTGCCGTCGGCGACGCACCGTGTCTGACGGCATCCGACGAGCAGGGCTTCGACGTCGACGAGGCCGAAGTCATCTACTGGGGGCTGTGCCCCGACTGCTCTGCGCAGCACACTTCCCGATCACACCCGTGATCACAGCTCGACCACCGCAGGAAGATGGAAGGGAAACACACTGTGTCATCATCTGATACCTCCGACGCCAAGCCGCCGTTCCCCGAGGAAGCGACGCACAGCAGCGGCAGCGAGAGCGAGAACCCGGCCATCCGTTCCCCGGAGCCCAAGGCACACCGACCTCTGACCAACCAGGACTGGTGGCCGGAGCAGATCGACGTCACCAAGCTGCACGCCCACTCCAGCAAGGGCAACCCGCTGGGCGAGGATTTCGATTACGCCGGCGAGTTCGCCAAGCTGGATCCGGAGGCGCTCAAAGCCGACGTGATGTCGGTGATCACCACGTCGCAGGACTGGTGGCCGGCCGACTACGGCAGCTATGCCGGCCTGTTCATCCGGATGAGCTGGCACGCCGCGGGTACCTACCGCATCTATGACGGCCGCGGCGGCGGCGGCCAGGGCATGCAGCGTTTCGCGCCGCTGAACAGCTGGCCGGACAACGCCAACCTGGACAAGGCGCGTCGGCTGCTGTGGCCGGTGAAGAAGAAGTACGGCAACAAGATCTCGTGGTCGGACCTGTTGGTGTTCGCCGGCAACGTCTCACTGGAGTCCGCGGGCTTCCAGACCTTCGGGTTCGGCTTCGGCCGGCCTGACTTCTGGGAACCCGAGGAAGTCATCTTCGGCGAGGAAGAGGAATGGCTCGGCACCGACAAGCGCTACGAGGGCTCAGCCCAGGGTGCTCGCGAGCTCGAGGAGCGCTACGGCGCCACCACCATGGGCTTGATCTACGTCAACCCCGAAGGTCCCGAAGGCGAGCCGGATCCGTTGAAAGCCGCTCACGACATCCGCGTCACGTTCGGCCGGATGGCGATGAACGACGAGGAGACCGCTGCGCTGATCGTCGGCGGGCACACGCTGGGTAAGACGCACGGGGCCGGCGACGGCGACCTGGTCGGACCCGAACCCGAGGGCGCCCCGGTCGAGCAACAGGGACTCGGCTGGAAGTGCGCGTTCGCCTCCGGCAAGGCCGCCGACACCATCACCAGCGGACTGGAGGTCGTGTGGACCCCCACTCCGACCAAATGGAGCAACTCCTACCTGGAACTGCTCTACGGCTACGAGTGGGAGCTGACCAAAAGCCCCGGCGGCGCATGGCAGTTCGAGGCCAAGGACGCCGAGGCGATCATTCCCGGTCCGTTCGGCGGCCCGCCGCGCAAGCCCACCATGCTCGTCACCGACGTGTCGATGCGCGTCGACCCGATCTACGGCGAGATCACCCGCCGGTGGCTCGACCACCCCGAGGAACTCAACGAGGCCTTCGCCAAGGCCTGGTACAAGCTGCTGCACCGTGACATGGGGCCGGTGTCGCGGTACCTCGGACCGTGGATCCCCGAACCACAGCTGTGGCAGGACCCGGTGCCTGCGGTGGAGGGCGAGCTGATCGGCGAGTCCGAGATCGCGTCGCTCAAGGCGAAGGTCCTTGACGCCGGGCTGTCCGTGCCGCAGCTGGTCAAGACAGCGTGGGCGTCGGCGGCCAGCTTCCGCAGCACCGACAAGCGCGGCGGTGCGAACGGCGCACGGTTGCGCCTGGAGCCGCAACGCAACTGGGAGGTCAACGAGCCGGCCGAGCTCGACAAGGTGTTGCCGGTGCTGGAGAAGATCCAGCAGGAGTTCAACGGCTCGAGTGCGAAGAAGGTGTCGCTGGCCGATCTCATCGTGCTGGCCGGTTCTGCGGCGGTCGAAAAAGCCGCGAAGGACGCCGGTTTCGAGATCGACGTGCACTTCGCGCCCGGTCGCACGGACGCGACACAGGAGACCACGGATGTCGATTCGTTCGCGGTGCTCGAGCCGCGCGCCGACGGCTTCCGCAACTACGTGCGCCCGGGGGAGAAGGCCCAGCTCGAGGAATTGCTGCTGGACCGCGCCTACATGCTCGACGTGACCTCCCCCGAACTGACCGTCCTGATCGGCGGCATGCGGGCTCTGGGTGCCAACCACGGCGGGACGAAGCACGGCGTGTTCACCGACAAGCCCGGGGTCCTCACCAACGACTTCTTCGTCAACCTGCTCGACATGGGCACCGAGTGGAAGGTCTCCGAGACGACGGAGAACGTCTACGACGGTGTCGACCGCGCTACGGGGACCAAGAAGTGGACCGCGACCGTCAACGACCTGGTCTTCGGTTCGCACTCCATCCTGCGGGCGCTGGCCGAGGTGTACGCCCAGGACGACAACCAGGGCAAGTTCGTCGAGGACTTCGTCGCCGCCTGGGTGAAGGTGATGAACAACGACCGGTTCGACCTGCGTTGACCTGGCTGCCCGGGGGCCGGCTGCTACAGCCGGTTCTCGGGCACCAGCACCGCCCACACCACCTTGCCGGCGGGTACGGGGATTACGCCCCAGGCCCGGCTCAGCGCGGCGACGATGGCCAGCCCGGAAATCGCACAAGCAGAGTCGGCCGTGTCCTCCCGGCGGGCCGGAAGGTGCGGGCTGCTGTCGTGGACCGCAACGGTGAGCCGCCCGTCCATCGTCTCCAGCCGAAGAGTGGGACAGCTGAGGGTGTGGTCGATGACGTTCTCGACGAAGATGGTGGCCACCGTGCTGGCCGTGAGAATCATTTCCCGGCAATCCCACTGCGTGAGCCACTCGTCTACCAGTTCGCGGGAACGCCGCAGAGTGCTCCGATTCCTGGCCACCTCACAGTGGGCGCGGCGGCGGAACCCGACGCCGTCCTCGACTGACCGTGCGACCGACCGTGCGGCGGACTGCGCGGTTGCGTGCACCGGCACGTAGCGTGCCGCACCACTGCGGGTGATCGCGTCTCGCCCGTCCTGATGTGCGCACACCAAGACAACGGGAACATCGGGCCACGTGCTCACATGCCAACGTGCGCTGCTGAACGCCGCCCACGCCGATTCCGACGGCACCGACAACGCGGTGACGTCGACGAGGACTGCCCGCGGTTCCTCCAGCGCCGCCTTGATCACGCTGTCCCGGACCTCATGGTAGGTACGTTCGTCCAGCGTCCCGGCCATGGTCATCAGCGCGCCGACCGGCGCAGTCACCGCCGCGATGCCGATGTCGCCGTGCTCAACCATCGTCCAAGCGGCATTCGGTTTCGACGAGCCGCTCACGTCGCGCGGTCAACGCTGTGTCGGTTTCACCGACCAGCACGCAGTAGCCGTGCCGCGGAGTGGGCGACGTCGCCGACTCGACCAGTTCAACTGCCAGCCCGAATTTTTCGTACAGCCGCCGCCGGACCGGGTGCCCGCCAGTCCGTAGGCGGTGGGAGATGTCGCCATCGATTCCACGAAAGCGAAATCCTCGGGCAAACGTCAGGCGCCGACACATAGAGCCGCCACGCCGACTGCAGAGCTGTCGGTCGTCATGGCCCCGGCGGCCGGGGTGTCCGCATCATTGCCCATGAAGCTCGGACTACCCGATGTGGGGGCCGGTAACCGGCACATCGGAACAAAGCCCGCTCGTCGGTCCGCAATGCGAACAGATTCGGACATCAGACGAAGCATTGTCGCGGGATTGTTTCGCGAACAACTTTTTCGGCCCTCCAGAGGGATAGGAACCGTCCCGCGACCGGGGCGGCCGCCAATGCCGATCCGAAGGGCTTTCATGCGACTGGCGATAGTAGGCGCAACACCGGACAACGCGAGAGTGGCGGGAGGCAACGACGGCTGCTATGACATCGCGAGCCTGGCAAACGCTCTGGCAGGCAGGGGGCACGACGTCACGCTCTACACCGCCTCGCCGACAACTCCGGAATCCCCCGGCGACTACCAGGTGGTCACGCTGCCGGCTGAATCCGGCTTCGACGGGCCGCCCGAGGCGTTGATGCCGCTGATCGGTGATCTCGGACGTCAGTTGGTCGACGAATGGTCGCATCGCCCTCCGGACGTGGTGCACTGCCACGGCTGGGCATACGGGATGGCGAGCCAGCTGGCGGCCAACCGACGTCCTGTGCCCACGGTGCAGTCCTTTCACGGACTGGGCACCCTGATGCGTCTGCCCAGGGATGAGGCCGGCACGTTGGAAACCCGGATCAAACTGCAGACGCTGCTGGCCAAAAACGCCACCGCGGTCGCTGCCGCGTGCACCGACGACCTCTTCGAGCTGGTTCGGTTCGGATGCCCGCGCACCAAGATCTCGGTGGTGCCGACCGGCATCTCCGTCGACGAGAACAGCGTCGGTTTGGCGCACGCATCTCGCGGACAGGACGATCACGAGGTCGTCGCCGTCGCGAGCGGACCCGCACGCCCGGATCGGCTGACCGAAGTGGTGAGGGCCGTCGCGGTGCTTCCACACACTCGGTTACGCATCGTCGACGACGGTGGCGAAGACCAACGCGACATCCACCGGATTCTCGCCCTGGCGGAGAAACTGGGCCTCGGTGACCGTTGCCGGGTCGCGTCTGTGGACAACGACGGTGACCTCGATGCGGTACTGCAGTCGGCGGATGTGGTCGTGTGCCCTGCCTCCTACGACGCCTATGGCACCGTCGCGCTGCAGGCGATGGCCAGCGGCACCGCGGTCGTCGCCGCGGCAACCGGCGGTATGCGCGACGCGGTCATTCCCGACGTCACCGGAGTTCTGGTACCACCGGCCAATGTGGACGCGCTGCGTCGGGCGTTGAAGTCGATCCTCGGCCAGCCGGTACTGCGGGAGGGCATGGGGCTGGCCGGACGTTCCCGTGCGAGGTCCCGGTACAGCTGGGATCGCATCGCCGTCGATGCCGAGGTGACCTATCACGACGCTGCCACACGTCCCAGCGGTGTCGCTCGCCGCGCGATGGCGTGAGACGGCCGAGCCAGTCACCCGCGACCTCGAGAACGCTGCACATCGACGCCGGCTCTCAGCTCTCACGCGTGACGATCTGCCGTGCAGTGACATTCGCGTCCAGAAGCGATGCAGCACCTCTTCGTGCGGATGGCTGCGCGTCGACCTCATCGGCGCCGTGTCTCGAATCTCTGACCCAGTCCGAAATCACCGCCCGAAGGGGCATTTCGCAGATGCACGTGTCGAGGCTGCTGAGCCAGTCGCTGTACCGCCTGCGCGAGGCATTGGCCGGGGGAGGGCCGGCCAGCACGGTCGCCTGATCGAGCCTCCCGGTGGTGCGGGGCGGCCTGTCCGGCACCGTCGTGTCCGCAGCCCTTCTGTCGGGCTGATTCGGTAGGGTCCTGCGCGTGAATTCGAGCGCCACCGAGAAGAGTCGATCGACCGCCCTGCCCTCGCTGAGCACCCGGCTCGCCGCCGAGCTGGCGGTGGGTGAGAACCAGGTCGCCGCCGCCATCCGGCTGCTCGACGAGGGCTCGACGGTGCCGTTCATCGCCCGGTACCGCAAAGAGGCCACCGGCAGCCTCGACGACGCCCAGCTGCGTCAGCTCGACGAGCGTCTGGGCTATCTGCGCGAGCTCGACGACCGCCGCAACGCGGTGCTCGCCTCGATCGATGAGCAGGGCAAGCTGACCGCCGAACTCACCGCGGCGCTGATGTCTGCCGACACCAAGGCCCGAGTCGAGGACATCTATCTGCCCTTCAAGCCCAAACGGCGCACCAAGGCCCAGATCGCTCGCGAAGCGGGCCTCGAGCCGTTGGCCGACCGGCTGCTCGCCGACCCCACCCTGGTACCCGAGACCGCCGCCGCCGACTTCATCGGCACCGCCGTCGCCGACACCGCCGCGGCACTCGACGGTGCCCGCCACATCATCGTCGAGCGCGCCGCCGAGGACGCCCGGCTCGTGGGCGCCTTGCGCGAACGGTTCTGGGACAACGGCTGGGTGCGCACCCGGGCCGCGTCGGAGACGGCGGAGAAGACCGCTGCGGCGCAGAAGTTCCGGGACTATTTCGACTACTCCGAGCCGCTGACCAGTATGCCCGGCCACCGGGTGCTCGCCGTGCTGCGGGGCGAGAAGGAGCAGGCCCTCACGCTGACCCTCCACGGCGGCGTGCCCGACGACCCAGACGCCGGCGCCGACGAGGTCTACCAGGCGATGATCGCCGCGGCGCTCGGCATCGACCGCGCCGCTCCGGGAGCGGCAACCCCGTGGCTCAGCAACACCGTCGGCTTCGCGTGGCGCACCCGGCTGTCGGTGTCGGCGTCGGTGGACGCGCGAGTGCGGCTTCGTCGCGGCGCCGAAGAGGACGCCGTGTCGGTGTTCGCCAAGAACCTCAAGGATCTGCTGCTCGCCGCGCCTGCCGGTAATCGCACGACACTGGGACTCGATCCCGGGTTCCGCACCGGGGTCAAGGTGGCCGTCGTCGACGGCACCGGCAAGGTCCTCGACACCTGCGCGATCTACCCGCACCAGCCACAGAAGCAATGGGACACCGCGAAAGCCACGCTGGCCGCTTTGGTCGCCCGTCACGGTGTCGAACTGATCGCGGTGGGCAACGGCACGGCGTCGCGCGAGACCGACCTGCTGGCAACCGAATTGATCTCCGAGATCCGGTCGGCGGGCGCCGCCGTCCCGGCCAAGGCCATGGTCAGCGAGGCGGGCGCGTCGGTGTACTCCGCTTCGGCATACGCCGCACACGAACTGCCCGGCCTCGACGTCACACTGCGCGGTGCGGTGTCGATCGCGCGCCGCCTGCAGGATCCGCTGGCCGAACTGGTCAAGATCGAGCCGAAGTCGATCGGCGTCGGCCAGTACCAGCACGACGTCACCCCCGCCCTGCTGAGCCGCAGCCTGGGCGCGGTCGTCGAAGACGCGGTCAACGCCGTGGGCGTCGACCTCAACACCGCCTCGGCACCGCTGCTGGCGCGGGTATCCGGTATCACCGAGACGCTGGCCGAGGCGATCGTCGCGCACCGCGACCAAGCCGGCCGGTTCGCCAGCCGGCGCCAGCTGCTCGACGTTCCGCGCCTGGGCCCCAAGGCATTCGAACAATGCGCCGGCTTCCTGCGGATCCGTGACGGGGAGGACCCGCTGGATGGTTCCGGCGTGCATCCCGAGGCGTATCCCGTCGTCCGCAGAATCCTGGACCGGGCCGGGGTCGGTCTGGCCGAGATCATCGGCGACCAACGGGCGTTGCGCGCCATCCGACCCGCCGACTTCGCCGACGACCGGTTCGGTATCCCCACGATCACCGACATCCTCGCCGAATTGGAAAAGCCCGGTCGTGATCCGCGGCCGGCGTTCGTCACCGCCAGCTTCGCGGCCGGGGTGGAGAAGGTCGCCGATCTGAAGGTCGGCATGGTGCTCGAAGGGGTGGTCACGAATGTGGCCGCGTTCGGGGCGTTCGTCGACGTGGGTGTGCACCAGGACGGTCTGGTGCACGTCTCGGCGATGGCCGACCGTTTCGTCTCCGATCCGCACGAGGTGGTGCGATCCGGGCAGGTGGTGCGCGTCAAGGTGGTCGATGTCGACGTCGAACGCCAGCGCATCGGGCTGAGCCTGCGGTTGAACGACGATGTTCGGGCACAAGGTGCCGATCGACGCACCGACGCGACCCGGCCTGTACGCGGTGACCAGCGTCGCGCCGCTCAGCAGCGCAACCGGCCACGCGGGGACAACGCCCCGCGGCGCGACCGCGCCGCGGGCGGCTCGATGGCCCAGGCGTTGCGGGACGCCGGTTTCGGGCGGTGAGCATGTCAGCCCGCCGACGAGCGCGCGCACGTGCAGGTGTGCTCGCTGCGGCGGGCAGCGTGGTCCTGGTGGCGGCGTGCACCCGCCACGTCGACGACGCCACCGCGACCGCGGGTTCGGTCGCGGCGCCGATCCTCACCACCCAGGTCGCCGACCTGTTGAGCCCCGACGTCCGCGGCGAGGAAGGCAATCTGTTCGCGGTCGTCGAACCACAGCGCTGCGCGGGGCTGGCCCGTGAAGTCGACCCGCCCTTCATCCAGGCGCACCGGCCGCTGGCCACCGACGGCGGACACTGGACGACCCCGGACGGATCGATCTACATCGAGGAGATGGTCGCGGTCTACCGCTACGACTTCGATCCGGCAGCGGCGCTGGACCTGGTGCGCCGCACGGCTGACGAGTGCCGCGACCAGACACTGACCGTCACCACGATGAAAGACCGCACCTATCTGTTCGACGTCGCTCCGGGGAGCGCGCCCCAGCCGCAGAACAGTGTGCTCTGGCAGCTGCGTGCGGTCGACTGGAATTGCGACAACACCTTCGTCGCGGCACACAACGCCGCCGTGGAGATCACCGCATGCGGAGAGTCGGGGAACCCCGGTGCCGCCGATCTCGCCGAGGAGGCGCTGGCCCGCATCGAGGCGTTGGCGAACACCGCCGCCTAACGGGCAGCACGCCGATTCGCGAGGAGGGTCGGCAACAACGCCTCAGCGCACTCACGCGGAAACTCCTCGTGCGCGAAGAGTTTTCCTCGCGCGATCACGTCGAGCTGCACCGGTCCGGAAAAAGTGGTGACCATCTGACGGGTCCACGACAGCGGAAAGAACGCATCCCGCTCACCGTGCGCCAGGTGGACAGGCACGGCGATCCGGTGGTGCAACTCGGTCAGCGCGCCGAAGGCGCCGAGGTCGAACTGCCGGCCGAAATCCCCGGCCGCTCGACGGCGAGCCGCGTCGTGACGCAGAGGGCGGAGGAAGAACTCGGCGAACTCACCGTCGAGCAGATCACGATCGGTGAAGCAGTCACCCAGGACGAGCTTGTTGCGGCGAATCCGCGGTTTGTTGACGAGGTAGGCCAGCAGGTTCTCGAAGCGGGGCACCACACGGATGGCCAGAAACGAACGGAAGCGAAGACTCGGGCCCTGCGGCTGCTCGGTGTCGATCAGGCCCCAGGAACGGACCCGGGGATCACCGGCGAGGGCGTGACGGGCGATGAGCCCTCCGCTGTCATGGCCGACCACCGCCACATCGCCGAAGTTCATGGCGTCCACCACCTGCCGAACCGCCGCGGCGTGATCACCGATGCCGAAGCGGGAGTCCGGGCCGAACCGGCTGTCACCCGCCCCGACCAGATCGACGACATGGCAACGGAGGTGGGGGCTCAGGTGGGGCAGCAGACCGCGGAACGTTGCGCCCGACACCGGCCAGCCGTGGACGAACAGCACATCGGGGCCGGTGCCCACACTGCGCACCGCGACCTGCCCGTTGCCCACGCAGATGTGGCGGTCGGCGGGCCGGCGGAACAGGTCGGCGGCCTCCGCCCGGGTCAACGTCGACATCGCAATGCCCTCCTTCGCGGGAAGATCCGCTGCCCGCCGATCTCGGTAAAGCTTGGATTCCTCACCGGGGCGCCGCAATGACCTGACGAGGTAACGACTGCGGCGTTCCAGGCTGGATTACTGTCGCTGTCGTGCACCGACACGGGGCGCAGAGATACGCCGACGATCGCCGCGGGCTGTATTCGACCTTGCTGCGGCACTGGCGCAGGCGCCGAGGGATGAGCCAGCTCGACCTCGCGCTGGCGGCCGACGTGTCCACCCGTCACCTGAGCTTCCTCGAAACCGGCCGGTCGTCACCGAGCGTCGAGATGGTTCTGCGGCTGGCAGCTGCGCTGGATGTACCTCTGCGGCAAGCCAATGCGATGCTGCGCGCGGCCGGCCACCCACCGCGATACGCCGAGCCCGCCGAGGGCTTCCCGCCAGAGGTGTCCTCGGCACTGGAGCTGATGAAAAAGCACCACGAGCCGTTTCCGCTGTTCGTGATGGACCGCAGCTACCGGGTGCTGGACGCCAACGAGGGCGGCCGAGCGGTGCTCGGTGCCGCGCTGCCGGAGCTGGCACCCGGACATCTCGGCGAGGCGAATCTGGCCCTGCTCACGCTCGATCCCGGCATCGGCGGACGCGTCATCGTCAACCACGCGACGGTGGCGCGCGAACTGATGTGGCGGCTGCAGCGGGAGATGCTGGCCGACCCCGACAACGGGTCGTTACGCGAACTCCTCGACCACGTCGAAGCATCGCCCGGCCTGGATCAGGACTGGCGGCGCCCCGATCCCACGACGCCGTCCGCTGCGACCGTGGAGTTGAAGCTCAGGGTCGGCGCGGCGACGTGGTCATTTCTGCTGCTGGTCAGCGTTCTGCAGGCGCCGCTGGAGGTGAGCGTCGAAGACATCCGCATCGAGCAGTGGTTTCCCGTCGACGGGGTCACCGCAGCGGGGTGCGCCGAGTTGGCGCGCGATCAGCCCAGCGCGGGCTGACCTCCGTCGTCACCGAGCAGTGCCGGTGAGGTGTCCTTGAGCGCGACCCCCGAGCGTCCGAGTTGACGGGCTCCGGAGATCAGCGCGGCGGTGGTGCGGGCAGCGCGGTGATATCCCAGCCCGTCCGGCGGGTGGATGTTGGAGATGCAATTGCGGTCGGCGTCGGTGCGGCCCGGCCGCGGCAGGTGGGTCAGGTAGATCCCCAGGCTGTCGGCGACCGACAGCCCCGGCCGCTCACCGATCACCATCACGAGCGTGGCGACGTCCAGCGCCGCGCCGATGTGGTCACCGAGTGCCACCCGCGCCTGCGTCGCGATCACCGGTGGCGCCAGCCGGTAACGGCCGGCGAATTCGTCCACCAACGCACTCAGCAGCCCGACACCGTGATCGACCAGTGCGCGCGGCGACAACCCGTCGGCCAGCACGATGCCGACGTCGGCGCCGGTGGACGGAAGCGCGCTCACGTCGGCCGGGGTGCGGCCGAGGTCGGGCCTGCGCAGGTACTCGCTGCGGGACTCCGCGCGGCTGCTGACCAGCACCGGCGCCCCGAGCCCGACCGCCTCGACCTGCTCGGCGAACTGATCGGCGTCCAGCGGGACATGCACGGCGTCCCGGGCCGCGGAATGCGCGGCTTTGAACTCCAGCACCCGCCGCGACGGCAGCGCATTGCCCGCCCGGCCCAGTCCGATACGCGCCTGTGTGGTGCGCCGCAACGGTGCCCAGACATCGTCTGCGGGTCGGTGGTCCGCGTCGTTCACTGACCCGACGCCAATCCGAGCAGGGGGGAGCCGGCGGGGTCGACGGGCAGCACCCGGCCCTCACCGTCGGCCATACCCAACCGGGCCAGCCACGCTTCGAACTCCGGCGCCGGCCGCAGTCCCAGAGCCTTGCGCACGTACAGCGCATCGTGAAACGCCAGGCTCTGATAGCCGAGCATGACGTCGTCGGCGCCCGGCACGGTGATCACGAATGCCGCCCCCGCGACGCCGAGCAGCGTGAGCAGCGTGTCCATGTCGTCCTGGTCGGCCTCGGCGTGGTTGGTGTAGCAGACGTCCACCCCCATCGGCAGACCCAGCAGCTTCCCGCAGAAGTGATCTTCGAGCCCGGCCCGGACGATCTGCTTGCCGTCGTAGAGGTATTCCGGCCCGATGAATCCGACAACGGTGTTGACCAGCAGCGGATCCAGCGCGCGCGCCACTGCGTAGGCTCTGGTCTCCAACGTCTGTTGATCCACCGGACGGCCTCCGGTACCCAGGTGCGCGCCGGCCGACAATGCCGAACCCTGCCCGGTCTCCAGATACATCACGTTGTCGCCGATCGTGCCCCGGCCCAGGCTGCGGCCCGCCTCGTTGGCCTCGGTGAGCATGGCCAGCGTGATGCCGAAACTGGTGTTGGCGCCCTGTGTCCCGGCGATGGACTGGAACACCAGATCGACCGGCGCACCGCGGTCGATCAACTCCATGGTCGTCGTGACGTGGGACAGCACGCACGACTGCATCGGGATCTCGAAACGCTGCCTGATCTCGTCGAGCAGATGCAGCAGATCCGAGGTGTGTTGCGGTGAGTCGGTCGCGGGGTTGATGCCGATGACCGCGTCGCCGCAGCCCATCAGCAGCCCATCGAGGGTGGCCGCGGCGATGCCGCGCGGGTTGTCTGTCGGGTGGTTGGGCTGCAGACGGGTCGCCAACGTGCCAGGCACCCCGATCGAGGTCCGAAACGCCGCACTGACGGTGCACGCGGCCGCTACGGCGATCAGATCCTGGTTGCGCATGATCTTCGACACCGCCGCGACCATCTCTGGTGTCAGTCCCGCAGCCACCGCGGCGATGCGCTCGGCGCTGTCGTCCTGGCTCGCCGCGTCGAGCAACCAGTCTCGGAAGCCTCCGACCGTCAGATGGGAGATCTGCGAGAAGACCTGCCGATCGTGGCTGTCGATGATCAGTCGGGTGACGTCGTCGGTTTCGTAGGGGACGACGGCTTCGTCGAGAAACGTCGACAGCGGCAGATCGGCGAGCACCCAGGCCGCGGCGGCACGTTCGGCGTCGGACTCCGCCGCGCATCCGGCGAGTTCGTCACCGGAGCGCAGCGGAGTCGCCTTGGCCAGAACGTCGACCAGACCGTCGAACTGGTAGGTGTGTCCGGAAATCTGCTGGCGATAGGTCAATTCAGCTCTTCCTCGGCTGCGGCCAGAGCGGCGAATTCCTCGTCGGGGGAGTTCGCCACCAGGTGGTGCCGGCTGTAGAGCCCGAAATAGGCCATGAACAACGCGAATACGATCAGGCAACCCAGCGCGGCGACGCTGTCGACCAGGAAGGTGGCGATGACCGCGAGTACCGCGATGACGAGCGCGAAGCCGGTGGTGACCAAGCCACCGGGGGTGCGGTACGGCCGCTCCATCTCGGGAGCCCGGACCCGCAACACGATGTGGCTGACCATCATCAGCACGTAGCTCAGCGCTGCGCCGAAGACAGCCATGTTGAGCAACAACGCACCCTGGCCGGTCAGTGACAGCGCGAACCCGATGACGCCGGGCACCACGAGGGCCAACGTGGGCGCCTTGCGCGAGTTCGTCACCGACAGGGCGGTCGGCAGGTAGCCGGCCCGGGACAACGCGAAGAGCTGGCGCGAGTAGGCGTAGATGATGGAGAAGAAGCTGGCGATCAGACCGGCCAGGCCGATGTAGTTGACGACCTTGGCCATCGTGCCGTCGCCGAGGGCCTCGACCAACGGGTTACCCGACTCCGACATCGCCGCGGCGCCACCGGCTCCGGGCGTGAGCACCAGCACCGTCAGGCACGTTACGAGCAGCACCGCGATGCCGGCGATGATGCCGCGGGGAACGTTGCGGGCCGGGTTGGCGGCTTCCTCGGCAGCCAGCGGGACACCTTCGATCGCCAGGAAGAACCAGATCGCGAACGGGATCGCCGCCCAGATACCCAGATAGCCGAACGGCAGCCACTCCGAGGCGCCCGCCGCGTCAGTCACGGCGATGTCGGTCAGATTCGCCGCGTCGAACTGCCCTATCGCCGAGATCGCGAAGATCACCAGACCGAGCAGGGCGATACCGGTGATCACGAACATCACCTTGAGCGCTTCGCCGACTCCGGAGAGATGGATGCCGATGAAGATAGCGTAGGCGGCCAGGTAGACCCACCAGCCGTCCTGGATGCCGAACAGGTTCAGCGATTCGACGTAGGCACCGATGAAGGTGGCGATGGCCGCCGGCGCGATGGCGTATTCGATGAGGATCGCGGTGCCCGTGGCGAAGCCGCCCCAGGGACCCAGCGCACGCCGTGCGAACGTGTAGCCGCCACCGGCCGCGGGCAGGGCCGAGGACATCTCAGCCATGCCGAGAACCAGGGCGAGGTACATGCCGGCGATGATGACGGCGGCGATGGCCAAACCGCCGAACCCGCCCTGGCCCAGTCCGAAGTTCCAGCCGGAGTAGTCGCCCGAGATGACATAGCCGACGCCGAGGCTGGCCAGCAGCAGCCACCCAGCGGTTCCCGTCTTCAGCTGGCGCTTCTGCAGGTAGTCATCCGACTCGTTGTGCTCTTCCACGCCACGTCGCGGGTGGTGGGGGTGACTGTCGCTACTCATGGCATGAGACTCCGTTCGTAGGTGTGAACTAGCACACTATGCTCCACCCGGTTGCACCACCGTTGCAGATTTTCACCGAAACCAGTTGGGACACAATGCAATAACGAGACACAATTCACGCGCAGGCCATCACCGACGGCGGCGCGACCGCATCGTCGCGCCGTCGGCGCGCACAAAGCGCGTGTCAGCGTTACGCTCCTGCCGATTCGTCGAGCACCGGACAGAACTCAAAGGTCGGCCAGTCGACCTTTAGAAGGAGCTTATGGGCTGGGTCTCACCTTGTCCAGCCGTGAGGCGCATGTAACAGCACGTCGGAGCACCGCGATACACCGCACACACCGAATCCGTCGTCGGAAGGGGATCACCGTGGGCACGGTGATGGGACTGTCTCTGACCGCCGACATGGTGGGTTGGGTGTTGGTGGACGTCGACGCCGGTGGACTGCTCGACCACGATGTCCTGGAGGTCACCGCCGGCGCGGAGATTGCAGGCGCGGCGGTGTTGGGTGCCCATGCCATCGCCGCCACCGCCGGTCACGAGATCGACCGTGTCCGCATCACGTGGAGTGACGACGCCGGACACGACGGGTTGCGACTGCAGAGTCGACTTCGCAGCCTGGCTCTGTCGCCCGTCGAGGCGGTGCCGCAGTCGCGGGCGCTGGCGGTGCTCGTCGACCCCGAGGACGCCGACCTGCCGGTCGACATCGCGCTGGCCTACGGTGCCGCGATGGCGGCCGCCGACCACGACGAGACGATCCCCGACCCGGTGGGCGTCGACCCGGTCCGGCGGAGTCCTGCGCGGCGGCTTCTCACCTCGGCGCTCGGTGTCGCAGCAGCCGTGGCAATCGGTGTCTTCTTTCTCGGAGCGGCCGGTGGTCCGGACGTCGCTCCCGCCGCGACGGCGGTCGAGCAGCCCAGCGCCGCCGAGCCGGGCTGGGTTGCGGTGCCGGTGACACCGCCGAACACGGTCACCATTCCGGCCCGGAAAGTGGTCGCTGTGCCATCCCCGCGTAGTGCCCGGCCCGAGCCGGTGTCCAGCTATCAACCGGCACAGTCCGCGGCCACCGTTCCCGCTCCGCAGGTGGCACCGGCCCCGGCGGCTGTGACGGCCGCCGAGCCCGAGGGGCAGCCGCTGCTGAGCGAGACACCACCAGAGGTCGTACCGCATCTGGGCGGCCAGCAACCGGAGGCGGTGCCTCAGCTGGGCACTCCGCAACCGGGGGCGGTGCCGCACCACGGCGGCCCGCAGCCGGATGCGGTGCCGCCCCTGGGCGGCTCCGAACCGCGGGCCGTCACACAGCCCGACGCTGCCGGCCCGGTGCCGGCAGCCCCCGTGGGCACAATGGCCGAACCGGCGGCCGTCCCCCACGTCTCCGAGTCGATGTCACCCCATGCTCCGGGGCCGTCGACCGTCGTCACGGGAGGCGCACCCGCACCAGAGATGACAGATTCGGCGAACCTGTTCACTGCGCTGCCCTGACGCAGTACCGTCGAGGCCGTGACGGCGGCGACGCAGAACCTCTCGCAACCCATCCGTGCCGACGGGCTTGTCGACCTGGCCCGCGGGCTGCGCGATCTAGTCCGATCACAGGCTGCCGACTCTGAGCGTGCCCGCACGCTGACGCCCGACATCGTCGAGGCCATGTGGTCGTCGGGTCTGATGTCGTCGTTCAATCCCGGAGCCGCCGGCGGCGTCGAACCATCGTTCGCCGAGATGATCGAGACATGGATCGAGATGGCTTGGCAGGATGGCTCGTTCGGGTGGATCGGGATCGCCAATCTGCCCTCGGCGTTCGCTGCCGCGACCTACCTGCCCGAGGACGGGTTCGCCGAGGTGTTCAGCGCCCGGTCGAACCGGGTCACGATGGGCGGCCAGTTCTTCCCGAACGGACAGGGCGTCGCCGTCGACGGTGGTTACCGGTTGACCGGATCCTGGAGTTTCGGTTCGGGCACCGGCCACGCGGAGTACGTCGCGGCCGGGTTCCTGCCGATGGTGGACGGCGAGATGCGCTGGGCCGGTGAGGGAATCCCCGATATGCAGGTTGCGATCGTCCCGCGTGATCAGGTGGTGTTCAAAGACGGCTGGCATGTGCAGGGGTTGAAAGGCACCGGCTCCTACGACTACGCGATCGACGATGTCTTCGTCCCGCAGTGCCGCACGTTTGCGCTGTTCACCCGTGAGCCTGCGCGGGGGAGTTCGCCTGCCACCAGGATGGGGATGATGCCGGTGACAGCCGCCGGTCACGCGGCCTGGGCGCTCGGCGTGGCCAAGAGCATGCTCGACGACGTCGCCGAGTTGGCCGAGACCAAGTTCCGGATGAGCGATATGGCGGCGCTGGCCACCCGGCCGACATTTCAGAAGGGGTTGGCCCATCACGTCGCTGCCTGGCGGGCTGCCCGGTTGCTGGTGCTCGATGCGTTCGGCACCGCCGAGTCCGCGGTGGCGGCTGGGGGAGAGCTGACCCCGACGCTGCGCGCCGACATGCGCGTGGCCGCGGTGTTTGCCACCGACACCGCACGCGAGTGCGCCGAGTGGGCGCATCTCGCGGCGGGCACGAGCGCGATTCGGGAAGGTAGCCGACTCGAACGGGCCTTCCGGGACATCTACACCGGCACCCAGCATGCGTTCATCAGCGAGAAGGTCGCGATCGACGCGGCGCAGATCTGGCTGGGGATCGTGGAGGACCAGTTCGGGCTCTGATCGCGGAGCGATCGATCCGGCCGCAGATCGCGGAGCGATCGATCCGGCCGCAGATCGCGGAGCGATCAATCCGGCCGCAGATCGCGGAGCGATCGATCAGGCGACGATCTCGCGCAGGAAGCGCCTGCTGGCGAGCAGGTAGCACACGATGGCGCCGACCTGCATGACCGGCACGACACTCAGCAGCGCCCAGCCCAGCGACATGTCCCCATGGTCTGTCCGCAGCGCGTCGCTGATCAGGCCGGTCAGAAGCGGCCCGACCGACCCGAGGATCGCACTGAAGAACAGAAAGATCGCCGACGCGGTCGCGCGCTGCTCGGCTGAAACGAGGCGCTGGATGGCCGCGATCGACGGCGCCATGTAGGCGGTGCCGACCACGTAACTCAGCGCGATGAAGCACACCGAAAGCGTGGAACTGTCCACCAGGAAGCCGAGTGTCGAGAACGGGATCAGCGCGGCGGTCATGGCGGCGACCAACCAGAGCAGCCAGCGGCCGTCGATGCCGGACAGCTTGTCGGCGATGCGGCTGACAACGATCAGCCCGACGATTCCGGTCAGGCCGCTGGCGATGCCGTACTGCAGGCCCACGTCACCCAGTGTCATCCCGCGGGCGCGCATCAAAAACGCCGGCGCGAAGGTGGTCAGGGCGTAGCCTGCCACGGAGATGCACGCGGCACCGCTGACGATCGCGAGATAACTCGGCTTGCGGAGAATGTCCCACCATCTCACCGGAAGCTGTTGTACAGCAACCATTTCGACGTGTTCGGCCGGTACGTTCTGGCGCCGGCCGACGACGGCCAGCACGACGGGCACGAAGGCGACGCTGAGCGCTCCCATGGCGACGAAGGCCCAGCGCCAGCCCAGCGCCTCGGCCAACAGTCCGCCGCCGATGAGGCTGGCCGCCGAGGCCAGCGGAATCGCCAACGTGATGACCGCAAGCGGCGCCGCACGACGCTCGGGCACGAAGTTGCGTGCCACGTAAGCGTGCGCCGCGGGGGTGGATCCCGCTTCCCCGATCGCGACGCCGACCCGGGTGAGGGCGAGTTGAAAACCGGACTGAACGGCACCGCCGAGCATCGTCATGGCGCCCCACAGGGTCAGGCATCCGGAGATCACCAGCCCGTAGGCGCCGCGGTCGGAAATCCTCGCGATCGGGATCCCGATGAGCGCGTAGACCGCGAGAAAGCCGAATCCGTTGATGATTCCGATCGCGGTGTCCGACAACGCCAGATCCTGGCGGATGGGTTCGGCGAGCACCGCGGGCAGGAAGCGGTCGGCGTAGTTGAGCGTCCCGACGACGGCGAGCACCGACACCGCCGCCCACGCCCGACGGGGCCTGTGGGTGCCGGTATCGGTCGCTGAAGTCTGCGACGGTGCGGACATGCAATCTCCTCGATCGCCGGATGGCGTTACAGATCAGAGAAAGATTGTCACCATGTGGGCGGCACCGTTCGGTAATCGCGAACTTCCCGCGCGAGCGCGCGCTTGCGGTCACGCTGGGGCGCAGGCGGGCGCCGGGCTTCACACGCTGGTCGCAGCGATCCACGCCCCGGGGTCGAGCGCGGCGGTGGTGTCACGGTCGGGCCGAACCGGGCCGACCGTTCAACCAGGATCAGACAGGCCAGTTCCAGACCGACATGTCGCCGCGCGGGTACTCCATGCAGACGTCGGTGGCGTGGGCGACCACACCCTTGTTGTTGAAGAAGATCTTCGCCCAGTTACCCCAGCGCGTCGCGACCTGCTCGTAGAACACGTTCGTCGCGGTGTTCTCCGAATACTGGCGCCGACCCACCGGGTCGAGCGAGAAGAACCAGTGGATGCGGTCGAAGGCCATCTGCTGGACGTCTGGCGGTCGGTTGCTGCGGTCGATCATGTATCGCTCGTAGTACACCGGGCTGGTGTCGCGCACCGCCGCCAGATACTGCTCGACGTCGCACGTGGTGTGGATGATCCGGCGTGGGATCGGATAGTCCTCGGTGGAATCGGCCATGGCCGGTCCGGCTCCGCCGAAGAACACCATCGCGGCTCCCGCGAGCCCCAGCCCCATCCGCGCGAGGCGACCTCTCGGTCCTGTCATCGTCACTCCTACCTCGTCGTTGCCTGTCGGTCCGGTCGTGTGTGCGCCGGCGTCATCGGTCAGCCGCCTCCGGTGACGGGGTTGGACGACAGGATCAGGAATCCGCCGTTCTTCCACACCCCCCAGCGCCCGCCCCACGCGGAGGTCCACACGACAGGCTCGCCGATCCAGAACTCGGCGGGTTTGGGCGGCGCCCACGCCGGCACCGGCTCACCCTGACCGGGGGCCGGTGGCGGCGGCTGGGCCCCAGCCGGTGCGCCGCCCCCCGCCATCATCCCCGCCGCCAGAGCGGCGACGGTGGCGGCGGTGGTCAGCGCCGAGAAACGCCGGGACCGACTCATTGCCGGGCCTGATCCAGGATGGGCAGGCGGTCCGGGCAGTAGGTGCGCAGACCCGCTGCCAGGAATTGCCACGCCTGTTCGGTGGTGGAGTCGTTCTCCAACTGGTTGTGCACGAAATCCGCGGCCTCGAACGCGTTCGCGTCGACACCGGTGGCGATCCGCTTGCACGTGATCTTGCCGATCCACGCGTTGTAGTCCTTCTGGCCGTAGATCCCGTAGGTGTTCAGCTCGTTGGTGAACGCCGTGTCGGGGTCGGCGACGGCCGGGGCGGCGAAGCCCAGAGCTGATCCCAGCCCGACGGCGGCCGCGGCCGCACCGATTATCAACCGCTTCATCAAGGTCTCACTCCATCCGACGGATTCGTCTGCAGCTCAACGGCTTTGGGCCAGGGCGACGGTTTGGGCCGGGTTCGCACCCGTTGCGGCCACCAGAACCACGGGCCGAGCAGGGCGGCGATCGACGGGGTCATGAAGGACCGCACCACCAGGGTGTCGAACAACAGACCCAGGCCGATCGTCGTACCCACCTGGGCGATGACGGTCAGTTCACTCACCGCCATCGACATCATGGTAAGTGCGAACACCAGTCCGGCGGCGGTTACCACCGAGCCACTGCCACCCATGGCCCGGATGATGCCGGTACCCACACCCGCGTGGATCTCCTCTTTGAGCCGGGAGACGAGCAGCAGGTTGTAGTCGGCGCCGACGCCCAGCAGCACGATCACCGCCATCGCGAACACCATCCAGTGCAGCTCGATGCCGAGGATGTGCTGCCACAGCAGGATCGACAGACCGAACGATGCGCCCAGCGAGATGGCCACCGTGCCCACGATGACCGCCGCCGCCACGATCGCGCGGGTCAGGATCAGCATGATGATGAAGATCAGTGACAGAGCGGCGATCCCGGCGATCATCAGGTCGTAGTTGTTGCCGTCCTTCATGTCCTTGAAGGTCGCCGCGGTGCCGCCGAGGTAGATCTTGGACCCTTCCAGCGGCGTGCCCTTGACCGCTTCTTTGGCCGCGGTCTTGATGTGGTCGATCTTCGCCACGCCTTCGGGACTCAGCGGATCACCCTCGTGGGAGATGATGAAACGCACCGCGTGCCCGTCGGGAGACAGGAACTGCTCGAGGCCGCGCTGGAAGTCCTCGTTCTCGAAGATCTCCGGCGGTAGATAGAACGAGTCGTCGTTCATCGAGTCGTCGAACGCCTCGCCCATGGCGTCGGCGTCCTCGGACATCGCCGCCATCTGGTCCTGCATGCCCTTCTGAGACTGATACATCGTCAGCATCATCGTGCGCATGGTCTTCATCGTGTCGATCATCTCGGGCATCAACGCGACCATCTGGGGCATCAGCTCGTTGAGCCGGCGCATCTCCGGAAGGATTTCCTTGAAGTCGTCGGTCATGATGTTGATGCCGTCGAGGGTGTCGAACACCGACCGCAGGGCCCAACACACCGGGATGTTGTAGCAGTGCGGTTCCCAGTAGAAGTAGTTGCGGATGGGACGGAAGAAGTCGTCGAAGTTCGCGATGCTGTCCCGCAGGTCGGCGATGTCGACGTACATGCCTTCCATCTTCTGCACCATGTTGTTGGTGATCGCCGCCATCTGGCCGGTCAGGTTCGACATCTTCTGCATCGTGGCGATGGTGTCGTTCATCTCGTCGGCCTGCACCAGCATGTCGGCCATCCGGTCCTGCATGTACTTCTCGTTGAGCCGCTGGGTGGTGCCCTGCATGCTCATCTGGAACGGGATCGAGGTGTGCTTGATCGGTTTGCCGTCGGGGCGGGTGATCGCCTGCACGCGGGCGATGCCCTCGACCTTGAAGATGGCCTTGGCGATCTTGTCGATGACCAGGAAGTCCGCCGAGTTGCGGAGATCGTGATCGCTTTCGATCATCAGCAGCTCGGGGTTCATCCGGGCCGGGTCGAAGTGCCGGTCGGCCGCGGCGTACCCCTCGTTGGCGGGCAGGTCGGGCGGCAGGTAGTCGCGGTCGTTGTAGTTGGTCTTGTAGCCGGGCAGGGCCAGCAGACCGACCAGAGCCAGCGCGATGGTGGCCACGAGGATCGGTCCCGGCCAGCGCACCACCGCCGCACCGACCTTGCGCCAGCCCCGGATGCGCATGGCCCGCTTGGGTTCCAACAGCTTGCCGAAGCGGGTGACGACGCTGATGATCGCCACCATCAGGACCACGCCGGCGAGCATGACCACGAACATGCCGATCGCCAGAGGCACGCCCAGCGTCTGGAAGTACGGCAACCGCGTGAAGCTCAGGCAGAACGTCGCGCCCGCGATCGTCAACCCCGACCCCAGCACCACGTGCGCGGTGCCGTGGAACATCGTGTAGAACGCGGTTTCTTTGTCCTCGCCCATACTTCGGGCTTCCTGATAGCGGCCTATCAGGAAGATGGCGTAGTCGGTTGCCGCCGCTATCGCGAGTGTCACCAACAGGTTCGTGGCGAAGGTCGAGAGCCCGATCACCTCGTGATAGCCGAGGAAGGCGACCACGCCGCGGGCCGTGGTCAGCGACAGCACCACCATGAACAGTGTGATGACGACCGTCAGGATCGAGCGATACACCAGCAGCAGCATCACGATGATGACGGTGAACGTCGCCATCTCGATGGTGCGCATGCTGCGGTCACCGGCGATGTGCTGGTCGGCCGCGAGCGCCGCGGGTCCGGTCACATAGGCCGTGACGCCCGGCGGCGGATCCAGGTTGTTGACGATGCCCTGCACGGCCTTGACCGACTCGTTGGCCAGCGCCTCGCCCTGATTGCCGGCGAGCTTGACCTGCACGTAGGCGGCTTTGCCGTCGGTGCTCTGGGATCCTGACGCGGTGAGCGGGTCACTCCAGAAGTCCTGCACCGACTGCACGTGCGTGGTGTCGGCCTCCAGCCGCTGGACCAGTTCGTCGTACCAGGCGTGCGCCTCGTCACCGAGCGGTTCCTGACCTTCGAAGACGATCATCACCGAGCTGTCGGAGTCGCCCTCCTCGAACAGCTCGCCGACCTTCTTCATCGAGATCATCGACGGCGCGTCGTCGGGGCTCATCGACACCGCCTGCATCTCGCCGACCGTCTCCAGCTGCGGAACGGTGACGTTGACGACGACGATGAGCGCGATCCACCCGAGCAGGATCGGCACGGCGAACGCGCGGATCATCCGCGGGATGAACGGACGCTTCTGCGGTTGGGCGGGTGGGAACGCGTCGGTGGGTGCGTCGCTGACGGGGGCGCTCATGCCGACTTCACAAAGCAGAAGGTCTGAGCGTTCAAGCCGGTGTTCGTCCTCTCGTCCTTCACCTCGTCGTCGACGATGATGCGGCACGTGATCGAACTGCTGTCACCCTGCGCGACGATGTTGGGCGCGGCCGAGGGCTCGGTGGTCTCCAGCGTCAGCGACCACGGCAGCGCGGCACCGTCGACGCGTTGCGGCTTGGCGTCGAGGTCGAGGTAGTTGATGTCGGCGTAGGAGCCGTTGCCGGCGATCTCGTAGCGCACGACCTTCGGGTCGAACGGTTCGGGCAGGTCGGCGAAGTTCTCCGGCGTCTCGATGATGCCCTCCGAGCCGAAGAAGGTCCGGATGCGCGATACCGTCAAGCCGGCGATCACCACCACCACTATGATCAGCAGCGGAAGCCACACCTTTTTGGCGACTGCGATCACGCCCTCTGCCCCCGACTTCTGTCGCGCATCTGACCCCTGGTTCCCGTGACTCTTGTTCGGCTGATCGTAACTTAGCCGATATAACTTCTCACTCGGCCACAGGCTAGCTCAAGTCATTGTGGCGCTGCTAACTGCTTTGCGTCACCTGCGTGCCAGGTCACTTTTGCGTCAGCTCTTGACCCCCTTTCGGTCCGCTGTTACACATAGCGACAGCACGATGTGCTGAGCGGTCGCACAACAAGGGTCTCCTGCAGGCGGAGAAGCCCCGCGGAACCGTCGGAGGAGCGCCCATGGCAACACCACGATCAGCGGGCACGACCACGACGAGCGCGGCGACAGCCACCGGAACCGCCCACGGCTCGGGCCCGAGATCCGTCCCGGGGGCGGGGCCGGCCACCGGGGCCGAGCCTCAGGTTTACTACGACCCCTACGACACCGGGATCGTCGCCGATCCCTACCCGGTGTACGCGCGGCTGCGCGACCAGGCACCGCTGTACCACAACCCGCGCTACGACTTCTGGGCACTGTCCCGGCACGCCGACGTCGAACGCGCGCTGCTGGACTGGAAGGTGTTCTCCAACCGCCGCAGCGACATCCTCGAACTGGTCAAGTCCGACTTCGACATGCCCGAGGGCGTGATGATGTTCGAGGACCCGCCCGAACACACGATGCTGCGGGGGCTGATGGCACGGGTGTTCACCCCGCGGCGGATGGCCGAGATCGAAGACCGGATCCGGACCTACTGCATCAACTGTCTCGACCCGCTGGTCGGGACCGACGGGTTCGACATCATCGCCGAACTCGCGGCGATGATGCCGATGCGGGTCATCGGCATGTTGCTGGGCATCCCGGAATCGGAGCAGGTCTCGGTGCGCGACGCCAATGACGCCAACCTGCGCACCAGGCCCGGCACCCCGATGAAGGTCACCGATGCGAGCAGAATCGCCGACGGCCGCATCTACGCCGACTACGTCGACTGGCGCGCAGCCAACCCGTCCGACGATCTGATGACGGCGCTACTCAATGTCGAGTTCACCGACGAGCACGGTGTGCACCGCAAGCTCACCCGCCCGGAGGTGCTGCACTACACCCAGGTGGTGGCCGGCGCCGGTAACGAGACGACCGGCCGTCTGATCGGGTGGCTGGCCAAGGTGCTCGCCGAACATCCCGAACAGCGGCGCGAGATCGCCCGGGACCGCTCCCTGCTGACGCGGGCGGTCGACGAGACCCTGCGCTTCGAACCCACCGGCCCCCACGTCGCAAGGTATCTGGCCGCGGACTTCGACTACGCCGGCACGACGGTGCCCGCGGGCAGCGCCATGCTGCTGTTGTTCGGTGCGGCCAACCGCGACGAGCGGCGCTACCGCGATCCCGACACCTTCGACATCCACCGCGACAACATCAGTCATCTCACCTTCGGCAAAGGCCTGCACTACTGCCTGGGCGCCAACCTGGCCCGGCTCGAGGGCCGAGTCGCCCTCGACGAACTCCTCAACCGGTGGCCGGAGTGGGACATCGACCACGACAGCGCGCGGCTGGCGCCGACCTCGACGGTGCGTGGCTGGGAGTATCTGCGAATCCTGGTGCGGTAGCGCAGCCCGGGGAACCGGTCAGCGCCGTCCCGACAACCGGTCAGGCGTCCCGATCAGGCATCGCCGCTGTCGGCCGCGTCGAGGACGCTGACCGCAATGCCGTAGGGCAGGAACCGCACCCGCCGCGCAGGGTCGGTGTTGTTCTTGTTCGCCCGAAGCGCGTCGAGTTCGGTGGGGTAGACCTCTTCGATGTGTGCGCCGCCGTCCTGGCCCACGGTGTAGATCGCCCATACACCGTCGCCCGTCTCGCCGGTCGTCTCCGGCTCCGGGCGGGTGCGCGTCCCGCGGGTGAACTCGTCGAACAGCATCGACCATCCGGCGCGCTCACCCGACGTGTTGACGAACTTGCCCAGCCCGTCCAGCGCGTCGCGCAGCCCCTCGCCCGCTTCGCGGACGACGCGCTCGAAGTCTTCCGGGTCCAGCCCGAACGGACCGTTGTTGCTGCTCATCGTCGTGCCTCCTGACGGCCGCGCTCCCGCGCAGCAGATACCTCCAGTGTGCCCGCGCCGAGAGCGCGGTGTCGACTACCGCTGGTCTGAGGTGGTAGGCAACGTTATGGCCTTCACCCGAGTCGACCTGCTGTCGACGGCGCAGCGGTCGCTGGCCGCGGCCGGCGCCCACGACCGCGACGGCTGGATCGGTCTGTTCACCGCCGACGGCACGATCGAAGACCCCGTCGGGTCGCGACCACACCGGGGCGCGGCGGCGATCGGCAGGTTCTACGACACCTTCATCGGCCCTCGCGCCATCACCTTCCATCCCGACGGCGACATCGTCGTGGACACCACGGTCATTCGCGACGTCGAGCTGATCATCGCGATGACGCCGACCCTGACGTTGCGGGTCCCCACGTTCATTCGGTACGACCTGCGCGGATACGAACGTAACGACGACTCCGAGCTGAAGGTGTGCGCGTTGTCGGCCTACTGGGAGCTACCGGCGATGATCGCGCAGTTCGCACGCAGTGGCCTGGGCGCGGTGCCCAGTGGGATCACCTTGGGCCGCACCATGCTCACCGAGCAGGGCCTCAGCGGCTGCGCGGGCTTCCTGCGCGGCTTTCGCGGTGTCGGGAGCGGGGGGAAGGGCCGGTTCACCGATCTGCTGGACGCCGCCTGCGAGGGTGACGAGCTCGGTCTGCGACGCCGTGTCGGCGACGCGTCGATCACCCAGGGCGACAGGGCCCCGATGACCACCTCGGAGTTGCTCAAGAACCTGTCCGGAGGCAGCTGGACCAAAGCGGTGCAGTCCGGGGCCTCGGTGGCGGCCCGGGTCGAGCGGTCCGGACGACGCTGGGTGCTGATCGGCGAGACCGGACCGGATCGGGGCTCGTTCGGCCGGTTGCGCCTGTTCGGCGAGGCAGTGTCCTGAGGGCGATGTCGGCCACCATGTCGGCCACGATGTCGGCCCCCATGTCGGCCACGTTGACGCAACCTCGTGCGTGGACGTGAGAACGTAACAGCACCATGGATCCAGCTGATTTGGTGACGTACGAGGAGTTCGGGCGCCGGTTCTTCGAGGTCGCGGTGACCGAGGAACGCGTCGGTGACGCGATCGGCGCGATCGCCGGCGACGCCTTCGAGATGGGCCCGATCGCGCAGGGACCCGGCCGGCTGGCGAAGGTGACGGCCAAAGTGCGGATCATGGCGCCCCGGGTCACCCGCGATCTCGGCGAGACCATCACGTTCTCGATCCGCATTCCACTGGAAATCGACATGGTCGTCGATCTGCGGATCGACAAACCGAAGTTCATGGTCTTCGGCGAGATCTCGTTGCGCGCCACCGCTCGCGCCGCCAAACCGCTGCTGCTGATTCTCGACGTCGAGAAGCCGCGCTCGTCCGACATCGCCATCCACGTCACGTCGAAGTCGTTGCGGGCCGAGGTCGTCCGCATCGTCGGCGGCGTGGACGCCGAGATCAAACGGTTCATCGCCGCGCACGTCGCCGGCGAGATCGACAGTCCGGAGTCCCAGCAGGCCAAGGTGATCGACGTCGCCGAACAGCTCGACGCGACATGGACGGGTATCTAGACCGGCGCCAGCACGGGCCGGCGCGGACTGCGCCCACCGCCGCTGGAGCGACCCCGGACGTGGCGCCACAGCCAAGGCATCAGCATGTTCTGGGTCCACAGCACCTGGGAGTACGCCTGGGAGCGCACTGACGGCGGGGGTGCAGACGGGTCGACGCCGGCCCAGTCGTGACTGCTGCCGGGCAACCCCAGCGCCTCGGCTGCGGCGGCCGCGAAGAGCATGTGCCCCCTGGGGGAACCGTGTACCCGATCCACGCTCCAGGTCTCGGGCTGCGCCATCGACGGCGCATCGAACAGATCGACCAGCCCGAATCCGTACCGCTGCGCCGCGGCGCGGATCTCGTCGTTGATGCGCAGCACGCGGGTGTTGAGCACCCGTCCGATCGGCAGGATTCTCGCCACGTCGGGAAACGTCGTCGTCACGACCGTGGCGCCGGAACCGGCCAACGTCCGGTGCACTTGGTCGAGCCGTGCCAGCGCGCCGTCGAAACCGGGACCGGGCCGGGTCACGTCGTTCATACCGATACACACCGTGACGAGATCCGGGCGCATCGACAGGGCGCGGGGTAGCTGATCGACCAACACATCGCGGATCTGATTGCCGCGAATGGCCAGGTTGGCGTAGCGGAAACCGGGATTGTCGGCGCTGAGCCTCAACGCCAGACGGTCGGCGAACCCGAACAGCCCGGCGTCGTCGTCGCCGTCCCAGAGTCCCTCGGTCTGGCTGTCGCCCAGCGCGACGTAGCGGGCGAATCCGGCCACGCCGGTGACTCTAGAGCGTGAGCGCCGGTGGCGCACCCGGCGAGCCGGCACAACCAACCCGCCGGCGAGCCGGCACAACCAACCCGCCGGCGAGCCGGCCCAACGAACCAGCCGGCCCACTAACCCAGCCGGCCGAGCCGGCTCACCGTCAAGACGACCCCGGTGACGCTGAGCTGGTTGAGGATGTCCTCCAGGCGGGTCCGGGGCAGATCGGCACGCCATTGCGGCACCGTGCCCGACAACCGCACCACGCCCGGGGCAAACGTGATGCCGGTCAGCACAAGCCCCCGGGCCAGCTCCGGCAGCTGTATCGGATACGCCGGGGTCCGCGCGGGTAACCGCCAGCCCCTGGAGCCGACCGTCAGCCGGCTCGCCGTCAGCCACAGGGTGGAACCGTCCACCCGCGCCGCCACCTCGAGGTGACCCAGCCGGGGCCGTCGCGCCAGCCGCAACCTGGCCACGCCGTCGGGGCCGACCTCCCCGGCGAAGCGTGGTGCGGCCGAGCGGAACATCTCGTCGAGCACGGCCGCGGGCACGTCGAGCGTCAACTCCACCGGCGCGGCGACCAGCACGGGCGGGGCGCCGGGCTTCATGTGCACGTTGTGCGCCACCACGGTGGCCCGCCCGAAGGTGCTGCTCCGCCAGCGGACGTCGTCGGCGGTCAGTCGCACGTCATTGAGCTGACCCACCGACAGCCCCCGCGCGTCGAGCCGCGACTCGAACCCGGTGACCGTCATCGTCAGATCACCGTCGTCGAGACGCACTGTGAGCCGTCGCCCCAGCACCAGCCGCCGGATCGTGAGGAACAACGTCCGATATGCGGCGGCGGCGCCGCTGTTCACCGGCACCATCGCGGTGGCCGACCACAGCGAGGTGAGCATGTCGATCGGCCGGAACGGATCGAACCGGCGGACGGACCGTGTCGGCGGCCGCCGCCCCGCCGGCTCCGTGGGACGGGTCATCGTGTGCTCCATCCTCGCACGCGCCTGGTTCAGCTATGGTCCCGTCGTGCCGAAACTCAGTGCCGGGCTGCTGCTCTACCGCGGCGACGGTGATCGCCTCGAGGTGCTTCTCGGCCATCCCGGGGGTCCGTTCTGGGCGCGCAAGGACGACGGCGCCTGGTCGGTGCCCAAAGGCGAGTACGCCGAGGGGGAGGACCCGTGGACGGTCGCTCAGCGGGAGTTCAGCGAGGAGGTGGGAAAGCCGCCCCCGACCGGGCCACGCCTGGATCTCGAACCGGTTCGACAACCCGGCGGCAAGATCGTCACGGTGTTCGCCGTGCATGCCGACCTCGATCTGACCGGCACCGTCAGCAACACGTTCACCATGGAGTGGCCCCGAGGCTCAGGGCAACAGCGGGAGTTCCCCGAGATCGACCGCCTGGCATGGTTCGACCTGGCGGCGGCGCGGGTGAAGTTGCTCACGGGCCAGCGGCCGCTGGTCGACCAGTTGCAGGAGGCAGCCGGACCCGGCGGACCATCGGCGTCTCGATCGCGTTGACGGTCAGCGCGCGGCCGTGGATGCGCCAGCCCCGCGACGTCCTGAGGTATTCGTCGTCGTAGCGCAGGTGCCACACGACATCGGTCACCGTGTCGCCGCGGACGGTCCAGTGGTGGGCGATACAGGTGATCCTGCCCAGCACGTGATCGGCATCGTCGCCGGGTGCGTACACCTCACCGACGATGGCGTGCTCGGTGCGGGCCACCGCAGCCAGGCCCGACATGGCCGCCCGCACACCGGGGGCACCGTGGAGGCGGCGCACCGGGTCGAGCCGCGCGGGCGGCTCGGGGAGCCGCAATTCTGCTGTGCCGGTGAACAATTCGACGACGTCGTCGAACCTGCGGTCGTCCACCGCGGCTGCGTAGAGATGGACCAGATCGGCGATCGCCAGGCGGTCGGAAAGCGGGAGGGGCACGGCTAGAGGTCGAGCGTCAGCCCGCGTGCGCCCGCCGCCCGGGACACGCAGATCAGCATCGTGCCGGCGGCACGTTCCGGGTCGGTCAACAGCGTGTCCCGGTGGTCGACCTCGCCGGCGATCACCCCGGTGCGGCATGTGCCGCAGAACCCCTGCTGACAGGAGTACGGGGCGTTCACCCCGGCCCTGCGCAGCGCCGACAGCAGCGTCTCCTCTGCTCCGACGGCAACGACCTCTCCGGTGCCGGCGACGGTGACCTCGAAGGGCGTGCCGTCGACGACGGGCGGGGCGGCGAAACGTTCGAAGTGCAGCTCGACGTCCGCGCGGCCGACCAGTGCCCCGCGGATCGCGGTCAACATCGGTGCGGGCCCGCACGCGTACACCGCCGTGCCGGGAGGGCAGTCGCCGAGCAGTTCAGCGGCGGTGGGCAGGCCGTGCTCGTCGTCCGTGCGGATCTCGACTGCGGCCCCGAATGCGCCGACCTCGTCGAGGAACGGCAACGCGGCACGGCTGCGGCCCGTGTAGACCATCGACCAGTCGATGCCCAGCGCATCGGCCGCGCCGAGCATCGGCAGGATGGGAGTGATGCCGATGCCGCCGGCGATGAAGCGAAACGCCCGCGCGGGCGACCCGAAGCCGGGCACCGTGAGCGGAAAGGCATTACGCGGGCCGTGGGTGCGAACCGTCGCGCCTTCCGGCAGCTCATGCACCTCGAGGGACCCGCCACCGCCGTCGGGGATGCGGCGCACCGCGATCCGGTAGTGGTCGACAGCCGCCGGGCTGCCGCACAGCGAGTACTGGCGGACCAACCCGCTGGGCAGCACCACATCCAGGTGGGCGCCGGGATACCAGCGCGGCACGGCCGAGCCGTCGGCCGGGACCAGCGTCAACTCGACCACGTCCTGGTCGTGGGCGACCACTCGGCGCCGCGCCACCGTCAACGCCAGCGTGCGTGCCGTCCCGGACGGCGGCGCCAACCGGCGTCGCGACGACGCCGCCAGCAGCCCCGAGACGGCTGTGACGGCGACGCTGAGCGGGACATCGTGCCGGATTCGCCCGGAAGCGCTCGGCGGTGTCCTGCGGTAGTTGTCGAACAGCCTCATCACAGGTGCGCGGCGCGCGCCGCGGGGGAGGAGGCCAGGTACGCCACCGCCTGGGCGGTGGAGCCGAACTCCTCGGGGGAGTATCCGGGGCGGAAGTAGGACAGCGTGGCCGTGCCGAACAGGTAGCGGTAGCGCGGGAGCAGGCCCAGTTTCGAGTCGCGCATCCGCATCCGGTTGAACGTCAGCCAGTTCGCGTCGACATTCGGGTCGGTGCGCATCAGATACCAGGCGGCACGCTGGAAGAACACCGCCAGCATCGTCGCGGCCGTCGTCATCGCCCGGATGCGGCTGAAGTAGCTGTCGTGGAAGTAGACCGCCACATCGTGGGCGACGCTGCGGTGCTCGACCTCCTCACTGCCGTGCCAACGGAACAGGTCGACCAGCGTGGGATCGGCCCCGTAGTCGTCCCAGGTGCAGTTCAGCGCGAAATCCCCCATGACGGCGGTGTAGTGCTCGATCGCCGCGATCAGCCACAACCGGTCGCTGAGATGGTTGAGCCGACGAGTCGGATCGGTCGTCGACGGCGGTGCCAGTGCCTCCCTGAAGAGGTGTTCGACCTGCGCGACGATCGGCGCCGGGTCCACCCCACGGGCTTCCATGAACGAGTGCAGCACCTGCTCGTGCACGTCGGCGTGGGTGGCCTCCTGCCCGACGAAACCGCGGATGTCGTCAGCCAGTTTGGGGTCCTTGACCATCGGCAACGCCTCGTTGAAGGTCTGGACGAACCAGCGCTCACCGGCCGGGAGCACCAGGTTCAGGACACTGACCACGTGCGAGGCCGCCGGATGCCCCGGAATCCAGTGCAGCGGCGCGTCTGCGACATCGAACTGGACCTTGCGGGCCTGGATCTGAACGGGGCCGGGATCGACTTCATCGCGGAAACGACGCGGACGCAACATTGCGGGCACTCCATCGGTGGTGAACTCGAGGGTCTTCCCGCCAGTCTAGAACCCGCGCGACCGGTTACCGGGACCGCGGGTCCCGGATAGCTGTCAGGGTTGGGGCGACGTGTTCGCGACGATCGGCGCGCCCATGCCGGGCGGCGGACCCGCGACCACCGGGGAGCCCGCACCGGGTGCGCCGGGGATCGGCACCATCGGGGTGGGCGTGACGGTTGTCACACCGTTGGCCCCGACGCGGGGGCCGCCCGTGGGTCCCATGGCGGCGATCTGGTCGGCCGCGGCCTGGGTGCAGTCCAACTTCAGCAGCATCCGGCCGCCGCTGGTCACCTTCTGGTGATCGACCAGGCAGGAGGACTGTGGCAACGCGCTGCCCGTCGAACCGCCGAAGTACGCCTTCACGCCCTGGCTCTTCAGGATCGCCAGCGCGCGTCCGTACTGCTCACCGACCACGTTGTAGGGGGAGGTCTCGACCGACGGCTGCGACAGCGCCACGCCGGCGCCCATCAGCGCGGCCGTGCCGGCTACGACGAGCCCGCTGCCGAGCACAGCGACTTTCCTCACGCAGTTCTCCTCGCCTCGTGGTGCGCTGCGAACATATCGCAGCCGTGCCGAATGTGAAACCGCTGCAGAAGCCGTCGGCGTTACAGCATCGAGCGTGACGCCGGTGCGCAGTTTCGCCGGGCGCTGTGCGCAACAACGACGGACTCAGCGTTTCCTGGGCGCCGTCGGCGCGGCTGCAACGGGTTGCGGATGGCCGCTATCGGCGCGGCTCGACCGAGTTGCGCATCGCCTCGCACAGCGCAGCCGCCCGGGCGTCGGTGAACACGTCTTCGAGCAGCACCTGACGTCCGTGCGGGCCACCCAGCGGAACCCGCCAGTTCGGGTACTCGTCGGTCGTGCCGGGCTGATTCTGGGTGCGCACCTCACCGACGGCGTCGGCCAGCGACAGCGCCAGCAGCCGCGACGGGGTGCGGCCCAGGTAGCGGTGCAGGGCCAACACCACCGTGTCGACGTCGGCACCGTCCCCATCGTCGAGACCGCCACCGTCGTCGAAGCCGTCACCGTCGTCGAAGCCGTCACCGCCGTTCGCGCCGTCACGGTCGGCAGCGTGGGCGCCGTCCTCGTCACGGTCGTCGCCGAGCAGACCGACCCGGCGCAACTCGGCCATCCAGGCCTGCTGCGCGGCCCGGTCACTGGCGAGCTCCTCCTCGGCCGGGCGCGTCAACAGGTCCAATTCGGCCCGTAGTCGCACGTGTACGCCGGCCAGATACCCCGCCGTCGGCGGCAGGTCGTGGGTCGTGACCGCGGACAGGCAGTACTCGCGCCACCGCTCGGCAGGCAACGGGCGTCCCTCGTCGTCCTGCTCGAACCACAGGATCGACGTGCCGAACAGTCCGCGGTCGCGCAGGTAGTCGCGCACCCAGGGCTCGACGGTGCCCAGGTCCTCGCCCACCACCACCGCACCGGCGCGGTAGGCCTCCAGCGCGACGATGCCGATCATCGCCTCGTGGTCGTAGCGCACGTAGGTGCCCTCCGTGGGCGGCGCACCCTTCGGAATCCACCACAACCGGAACAAGCCGATGATGTGGTCGATGCGCACCCCACCCGCGTGTCGAAGTACCGCGGCAACCAGCGCGCGGAACGGCTCATAGGCCGCCTCGGCCAGCCGGTCGGGCCGCCATGGCGGCTGCGACCAGTCCTGACCGAGCTGATTGAACTCGTCGGGCGGGGCGCCCGCCGTCACCCCCAGCGCCAGCACGTCCTGCAGCGCCCACGCGTCGGCGCCGTCGGGATCGACGCCGACGGCGAGGTCGGCCATGATGCCCAGCGCCATCCCCGCCTGCACGGCAGAGTGCTGCGCGGCGCCGAACTGCTCGTCGACGACGAACTGCAGCCAGCGGTGGAAGTCCACCTCCGCCTCGTGCTCGATGGCGAAGCGGGCCACCGCCTCGCTGCGCGGGTGCTGCAACTCGGCAGGCCACCCGTGCCAGTCCGCGCCGTGATGTTCCGCCAAGGCGCACCAGGTGGCGAAGTCGTCGAGGCTGCGGCCTTCCCGAGCCCGGAATGCGGCGTAGGCGATCTCCCGGCCGGCCGAGAACTCGACGAGGTAGACGCTCTCCAACGCCGCGCGCTTGGCCTTCCAGGCGCTGTCGCGGTCGATCTGCTCGGCGCGCGCGGCACGGGACTGCACCTGATGCCGGGCTTTGCGGATCCGACCCCGGTGGCGCAGTGAGGCGTACTCGGGAATCGCCTCCACCCGCAGATAGATCGGGTTGACGAACCGGCGCGACGTCGGCAGGTAGGGCGAGGGTTCCATGGGCGCGGTCGGGGCGGCCGCGTGCATCGGGTTGACCAGCACGAAACCGGCTCCGTGCTGGGCGGCCGACCAAACGGCCAGGTCGGTGAGGTCGGTCAAATCGCCGACGCCCCAGGAGTTCTCGGAGCGGACGCTGTAGAGCTGGGCGGCCAGGCCCCAAGCGCGGCCACCGCCGAGCCGGGCCGGCACATCCAGCTTGGCGGGCGTGACGATGACGGGCGTGCTGATGTCGGTGGAACCGATCTGCATGTGCAGGTGGTGGTAGCCGATCGGCACGTCGGCCGGCAGTTCGAAGGTGGCCTCGCCGACCGAGCGACCGTCGAGGTCGAACGGCGGCCGGTTGTTCTCCAGCTGCCGCAGACCGGTGCGCACGCTGCCGTCCTCCAGGCGCATCCACAGCCGGACCGGATCACCGTGGGTGACGTGCACCCAGAACGGTGTCGTCACGCCGTGGCGCCCGACGATCGACGGCGGCAACGACCGCGTCCAGTACTGCCGGTCGTGATCGGCCAGGGCGGCGGTCCGGTCCTCCTCGGTGGCGGCGGGCACACCCAGCGCCTCGAGGACGGCGATCAGCGTGGTCGCGCCGGCACTGACCCGACGGCCGGTCCAGTCCTCGTAGTCCGCCGCCACCCCGTACCGCTGGGCGAGGTCGATCAACGAGGAGGGCGGTTGCGCCGCCACTTCGGTTGCCATGCCGCCAATCTTGCCTGCCGTTGCGCATCTGAGCCCAACATCCCCGCCCAGGGACCCGGGCGGGCGCCGTCGCGCAGGGACGGCCGGTAACCTCGCGGGCATGGCGACCGAACCGCCGATCGGCGGCGAGGTGAGCCACCGCCGGGCCCGGCTGGCCGTGGCGGCCCTGTTCTTCAGCAACGGCGCGCTGTTCGCCACGCTGCTGCCGCGCTATCCCGAGATCAAATCCGATCTCGGGATGTCCAACGCCGGATTCGGTGCGGCCGTGGCGGCCTTCTCGGCCGGGGCACTACTGGCCGGCATGGCGGCGGCCGTGCTGATCCGCCGGTTCGGGTCGGCGCGGGTGGCCTTGGTGACGACCACGCTTCTGGCCGGGTTCATCGTGGCCGCCGCGATGGCACCCGCGCCGTCGATGTTCGCCGGCGCCTTGTTCGTCGCCGGGGCCAGCGACGGGGTGACCGACGTCGCCCAGAACGTCAACGGACTTCGGCTGCAACGACTTTACGGCCGCTCGATCATCAACTCGCTGCACGCGGTGTGGGCGGTGGGAGCCATCGCGGGCGGGTTGACCGGGGCCGCGGCGATCGCGCTGCACATTCCGCGCGGCGGGCATCTGGCCGGTGCGGCGACGTTGTTCTGCGGCCTGGTGATCATCGCCTATCCACACCTGCTGCCCGGCGCCGACCACGACGAACACCCGTCGGCCGGGCGGGTCGCCGACGTCCCGGTGCCTGCGGCGGTCTGGGTCACGCTGGCGGCGCTGGTCGGCATTGCCGTCGCGGGCGCCACCGTCGAAGATGCCGGCAGTTCGTGGGCGACGCTGTATCTGCGCGACAGCCTGGACGCCCCGGGCTCGGTGGCGGCGCTCGGTTATGTCGCACTGGTGGGGTCCATGTTCGTCGGGCGGATGCTCGGCGACCGGCTGGTCGATCGCTTCGGCGACCGTGCCGTGACCCGCGCCGGCGGGGTGGTGGCCGCCGCCGGGATGGGTGCCGCACTGGCGTTCCCGTCTGTGCCGGGCACCATCGCGGGTTTCGCCGCGGCGGGACTGGGCGTCGCGACTGTGGTGCCCGCGGCGATGCGCGCGGCCGACGAGCTGCCGGGACTGCGGGCCGGAACCGGCCTGACGGTACTGACCTGGCTGATGCGCGTCGGATTTCTGGGTGCTCCGTTGATCGTCGGCGTGGTCGCCGACACGGCGAGCCTGCGGGTGGGACTGCTCAGCGTGCCGATCGCCGGCGTGGCGCTGGTGCTGCTGGCCCGGGCGTTGACCGCCAGGCGTGGCAAAACGTCCGGCTTTACACCCCTGGACACGCCGTGAACAGCCACAATGAGGAGGCGCCCGCACGCTGGTACAGTTACGTACCGCCGTGGCAGCCTCCGCGCTGCCGCACCGTCGATCGAAGGAGCTCGGGATGACTGCGGAAGCCACCACCCGCCGCCCAGCCGACGGCCGCCCGGTGGTCGACACCACCCACGGCCCGGTCCGCGGGGTCGACAACGGCATCGTCAAGACCTGGAAGGCCGTGCGCTACGCCGCCGCGCCGGTCGGCGAACTGCGGTGGCGCGCACCCCAGCCGCCGCAGAGGTGGACCGAACCGGCCGACGCGTCGCGCGTGGGCCCGGTGTGCCCCCAGCCCACCGACCCCAAGATCCCGATCGACCTCGGCGCACCCCAGGGCGACGACTTCCTGTCGCTCAATGTCTGGGCGCCGCCCGACACCCAGCCCGGCGACGGCAAGCCGGTGATGGTGTGGGTGCACGGCGGAGCCTACGTGCTCGGCTCTGCCAGTCAGCCGCTCTACCACGGCGCCGCGCTGGCCACCGGCGGCGACGTGATCGTGGTGACCGTCAACTACCGGCTCGGTGCGTTCGGCTTCCTGGAGCTGCCCACCCTGGGCGCCGACAGCGAACGCTTCGCCACCAACCTGGGCCTGCGCGACGTGCTCGCCGCCCTGGAGTGGGTGCGCGACAACATCGCCGCATTCGGCGGAGACCCGGCCAGGGTGACGCTGTTCGGTGAGTCCGCAGGCGGCGGGGTGGTCACCACGCTGCTGGGCAGCCCCGCGGCCGCCGGGCTGTTCAGCGCGGCGATCGCGCAGAGCTCGCCGGCGACGTCGTCCTATGACACCGAACGCGCCCGGCGGGTGGCCGCACGCTTCCTCGAAGTGCTCGACCTCGGAACGGGTGATCTCGACCGCCTGCACGGGTTACCGACCCAGGCTGTCGTGGAGGCGTCACGCACGGTGTTCGACGAGGTGCCGGTCAACACGCCGGGCCTTCTCGCGTTCGCCCCGATCGTGGACGGCGACGTGGTCCCGGACTACCCGGTCGCCACCGCACGGCGGGGGATGACACACCCGGTGCCGCTGATCATCGGCACCAACAAGAACGAGGCCGCGCTGTTCCGGTACATGAAGTCGCCGTTGATGCCCGTCACACCCGAGCGCGTCAAGGCGATGTTCGCCCAGATCGCCTCCGAACAGCCGGACGTGCGGTTGCCCAGCACCGCCGACCTGGATGGGACCTACCGCGGCCGCGGCAAGGTCAAGGGCATGGGTCTCAGCAGCGACCTGGGCTTCCGGATGCCCTCGATCTGGTTCGCCGACGGGCACCGCGCGGTCGCGCCCGTCTACCTCTACCGGTTCGACTTCGCCACCCCGTTCCTCAAGCTGGTGCGCCTGCACGCCGCGCACGCCACCGAGCTGCCGTTCGTGTGGGGCAATCTCGGCTCCGGCCGCAAGGACCCGACATTCGCGCTGGGTGGACGCAAGACCGGGCAGCAGGTCTCCGAGAGGTTGCGTGCCCGCTGGACGAGTTTCGCGCGGCACGGGCGTCCCGACGGCCTGGGCGGGGAACCGGCCTGGCATCCCTACGACGCCGACCGCCGGGCCACCCTCGTCATCGACAAGACCGACACCGTGATCGACGACCTCGACGCCGACGTGCGCCGTGCGTGGGGCGATGACGTGCTGAGTTTCCGGTAGGAAGGCGGTTCCGCTCGTGGATCTCCTCGAAGTGCTGCCACCGCCGATGCGCGACCCGGTGTTGTTCGCGATCCCGTTCTTCCTGCTGCTGCTGATCATCGAGTGGAGCGCCGCGCGCAAGCTGGAGCATCTGGTCGACGAGACCGGCCGACCGAGTTCGGGCTCACATCAGGCCCGCGACTCGTGGGCCAGCATCTCGATGGGCCTGGTTTCGGTGTTCACCATGGGCGCCTGGAAGTTCCTGGCGCTGCTCGGGTATGCGGCGATCTACGCCTATGTGGCGCCGTGGCAGTTGTCGGCAGGGCAGTGGTACACCTGGGTGATCGCGCTCGTCGGGGTGGATCTGCTGTTCTACGCCTATCACCGCACCGCTCATCGGGTGCGGCTGATCTGGGCCACCCATCAGGCCCACCATTCCAGCCGCTACTTCAATTTCGCGACCGCGCTGCGGCAGAAGTGGAACAACAGCGGGGAGATCCTGATGTGGATTCCGTTGCCGCTGTTGGGCGTTCCACCGTGGATGGTGTTCTTCAGTTTCTCGGTGAGCCTGATCTATCAGTTCTGGATCCACACCGAGCGCATCGGCAGGATGTGGGCGCCGTTCGAGTTCGTGTTCAACACGCCGTCGCACCATCGCGTGCATCACGGCATGGATCCCGAGTACCTGGACAAGAACTACGGCGGCATCCTGATCATCTGGGACCGTCTTTTCGGCACGTTCCAGCGCGAGCTGTTCCGGCCGCACTACGGGCTGACCAAGCCGGTGGACACGTTCAACATCTGGACGCTGCAGACTCACGAGTACCGGGCGATCGCCCGTGACGTGCGCGCCGCGACCGGGTTGCGGGACCGGCTCGGTTACCTCTTCGGGCCACCGGGCTGGCAGCCCGCCCACGCGGCCCAGACGACGACGCCCGCCCACGTCAAGCCGTAATGTGCGGGTCATGAAGACGGTGTTCGACGCCGCGGTCGACGCAGCCCTGATCGACCGTTCGCTGGCCGGAACCACACTGGGGTCGGTGTGGCTGGACACCGACCGTCCGGAGCATCCCCCGGCAGCCGGTCCGACGACGTGTGACCTGCTCGTGGTCGGCGGGGGATACACCGGCCTGTGGAGCGCGCTGCACGCGGCGCGCCGCCACCCCGATCGCCGCATCGTGCTCATCGAGGCCGACCGGATCGGCTGGGCCGCCTCCGGGCGCAACGGCGGATTCGTCGACGCCAGCCTCACCCACGGCTACGAGAACGGAAAGTCCCGCTGGCCCAACGAGATCGATGCCCTCGAGCACATGGGGATGGAGAATCTCGACGGCATGCAGGCCGAGATCGCCGAACTCGGGCTGCAGGTCGACTGGCAGCGCACCGGGATGCTCACGGTGGCCACCGAACCGCACCAGATCGAGTGGCTCGACGAGGCGGCCGGGCAGGGCCAGGGTACGGCGCTCGACCAGGCTCAGGTCCGCGCCGAGGTGGACTCGCCCACCTATCTGGCGGGCCTCTTCAGCCCGGACACGTGCGCGATCGTCGACCCGGCGAAGTTGGCGCTGGAACTCGCCCGCGCCTGCGTCGAGGCCGGCGTGGACGTGCACGAACACACCACCGCGCGGCAGCTCATCTCCGGCGGGGCGGCGCTGCGGGTCCACACCGACGGCCCGGTCATCACCTGCCGTCAGGTGGTGCTGGCCACCAACGTCTTTCCCAGCCTGTTGCGCCGCAACCGCTTCCACACGGTGCCGGTCTACGACTACGTGCTGGCGACCGAGCCCCTGTCGGAGGCGCAACTCGACCGCATCGGCTGGCGCAACCGGCAGGGCGTCGGCGATTCGGCCAACCAGTTCCACTACTACCGGCTGACCGCGGACAACAGGATCGTGTGGGGCGGTTACGACGCGATCTACCACTTCGGTCGTCGCATCGACTCGTCGTACGAAGACCGCACCGAGAGCTACCGCCGGTTGGCCGCTCACTTCTTCATCACGTTCCCTCAGCTCGACGACGTGACGTTCACCCACCGCTGGGCCGGACCGATCGACACCAACACCCGCTTCTGCGCGCACTGGGGTCTGGCGCGCGAAGGTCGGGTGGCCTACGTCAACGGCTTCACCGGACTCGGGGTCGCGGCCACCCGGTTCGCCGCCGACGTCTGCCTGGACCTGCTCGACGGGGCGACCACCGCGCGAACCGGGCTGGAGATGGTGCGCAAGAAGCCGTTGCCGTTTCCGCCGGAGCCGCTGGCCAGTGCCGGTATCCAGGCAACGCGCTGGTCGCTGGACCGCGCCGATCACTCAGCGGGCCGGCGCAATCTGCTGCTGCGCGCCCTCGACGCCGCCGGACTGGGCTTCGACTCCTGAGCGGCGCGCACCCCGAGCGCGGCGTGTAACGCCCCGTTATCGGGCCGCGATGAGGCAGTTATACCGTCTGCATCAAAAGAGTCTCGTTCGGGTATCAAACCTGATACCACTCGAGGGGCGGTAGCCGACACCTCACTTCACGGGGAGAGCGGAGGGGGCAGTGCCTACTCAGATGCCTGTTGGGTCGCCTGTCGAGACACCCGCGCGGAGACCTTCTCCGGTGTCCCGGTGGTCACCGCGACGACTGCGACACCTGCTCCTCGCGCTGATCGCTCCGGTTCTGGCCCTGACCCTGGTCACTCCTGCGGCCGAAGCCCAACCCGGAGTCCTGGTGTATCCGGGCATGGAGATTCGGCAGGACCGCGTGCGCTGCACTCTCGGCTACGTCGACCCGCAGACCAGGGTGGCCTTCACCGCCGGCCATTGCCGCGCATCCGGGCTGGTCACCGACCAGAGCGGCCATGTCATCGGCACCCAGGGCTCGTTCCGGGACAACACTCCCGACGGCACCACGATCGACACCAACCACCAGATCACGGACTGGCTGGTGGTTCATCTGGCCAGCGACGTCGCGGTCAACAATGTGCTGCCCGGCGGCCGGGTGCTCGTCACCGATCCCGGTGTGGTGCCCGTGGCGGGGATGCCGGTCTGCCATTTCGGGGTGGTGACGGGGGAGAGCTGCGGCACCGTCCAGGCGGTCAACAACGGGTGGTTCACGATGGCCAACGGCGTGGTGAGCCAGAAGGGCGATTCCGGTGGTCCGGTCTACACGCCGACTCCGGACGGGCGCACGGTGTTGATCGGCATGTTCAACAGCACCTGGGGTAGCTTCCCCGCCGCAGTGTCCTGGCAGGTGACCAGCCAACAGGCCCGAGAGGACGTCATCTCGGCGGCTTCGGCGACGCTGCAGGCCCCGGCGATCCCCTGACACCGAACCTTTCCTGGCACGAAGTCAGTCCAGGAGTTCGAACACCGGAATCGACGGAGCGACCCGCGCCAGCTCGGCCGGCCCCGAGGTCGGCGTCAGACCGCCGACATGGGTTTTGACCTGCCAATACCAGCGGCGGAGATAGCGAATCAGCAGTTCGGGCTTGGCCTCGTCTTCGACCTCGACGACGGTGTGGCGCGCGGGACGTCGCGGCGGACCCAGCTCGACCTCGCCGGCGGCCCGTACGTTGCGCGCCCACTGGGTGTTCCCGCGCGGAGAGACCAGATAGGCCCGCCCGTCGGCAGTCAGCAGATTGACCACCACGGCGTGCGACCGCCCCGAGACGCGGCCTCGCACCCGCAGCGCAGTGCTGCCCTGGATGCTGATCCCCGATTCGGCGAGCCGGCGGATGGAGGCGTTGAACACCCGTGCGCCCACCCCGGGTACGTCGTAGCGCTGAGTCATCGATCGATCCTTTCCCTGACCATTAACGAGAGCATTGCTCTCAAATCAGCGTGACACGCGAACGAGGTCAAAGCAAGAGCGGTGATCTCGTTCTGTGCCAGACTGGTCCCGTGGGCAAACGTCAGGAGTCCCGCGACCGCATCGAACGTCGCATCGTCGAACTGGGCCGGGACCAGCTGATCAGCAAGGGAGCAGCGGGACTGTCGCTGCGCGCGATCGCGCGTGAGCTGGGCATGGTGTCCTCGGCGGTGTACCGGTACGTGGCCAGCCGCGATGAGTTGCTGACGCTGCTGCTCGTCGACGCCTACACCGAACTGGCCGACGCGGTCGAGCGCGCCCGGCCCGACACCGGCACGTGGCGCGAGCAACTGACCGCGATCGGCCGCGCTGCGCGCCGGTGGGCGCTGGGCCAGCCGGCGAGCTGGGCCCTGCTCTACGGCAGCCCCGTACCCGGCTACCACGCACCGCGCGACAGGACCGTGGGTCCGGGCACCCGGGTGGTCGGCATGGTGTTCGCCGCAGTGAGTCTCGGCATCGCCGACGGAGATATTCCCGACCCCGAAGGCGTTGTGGCCCCGCAACTCTCCCGCGATCTGGCGCTGTTGCGCAGTGAGTATGACCTTCCCGCGGGCGATGTGGCGGCCACCAGGTGCCTGACCGTGTGGGCGACGCTGATCGGCGCGATCAGCCTGGAAGTCTTCGGCCAGTACGGCGCCGACACATTCTGCGATCCGGCCGCGGTCTTCGACACCCAGATGGAGCTGATGGCCGATTTTCTGGCGCAGAATTAGAACACGTTCTAGCTTGCGTGGCGCGGGAGCGATATTCTCGAACCGATGCTTGACCAGACACCTGTCCAGATCGCCTGGGTGACGAACGACCTGACCGCCACCGAGACGACGCTGAGCGCGCTGCTGGGCGTCACGAGATGGTTCCGCATGCCCGGCGTGCACTTCGGTCCGGACGGCTGCACCTACCGCGGAGAACCCGCCGACTGCTCGGCTGACATCTCGCTCAGCTACGCCGGCGACATGCAACTCGAGGTGATCGCGCCCACCTCGGGCGACAGCGTGTACAGCGAGTTCCTCGAGCGCTGCGGCCCCGGTCTGCACCACATCTGCCGGGACGTGGGCGACGCCGACGCGTTCACCGCCGCGCTCGACGAGGCCGCGCACCGGGGCGCTCCCGCGGTCATGGTCGGCACGATGCCGGGAGGTATGCGCTTCGCCTATCTGTCCGCGCCGGAGTCGGGGGTTCCCTATCTGGAGATCGCCTACCTGCCGCCGGAGATCCGCGCGTACTTCAGCCATCTGAAAGACCAAGTGAACCAGGAGCAGAATTGAGCATGCAGCACATCCCCGAGACGGTGTCCGTCGCCGACGTCGACGACTGGTCCGACGAGACCGACGTCGTCGTGCTCGGTTTCGGCATCGCCGGCGGTTGCGCGGCCGTCAGCGCCGCCGCAGCCGGCGCGCGAGTTCTGGTCTTGGAGAAGGGCGCCGACGCCGGCGGCACCACATCGATGGCCGGCGGCCACTTCTATCTCGGCGGCGGCACCGCCGTGCAGCGCGCCACGGGCCACGACGACACGCCCGACGAGATGTACAAGTACCTGGTCACCCAGTCCCGGGAACCCGAGCACGACAAGATCCGGGCGTACTGCGACGGCAGCGTCGAACACTTCGACTGGCTCGAAGGTCTCGGGTTCCAGTTCGAACGCAGCTACTACCCGGGCAAGGTCGTCGTCCCGCCCGGTACCGAGGGGCTGTCCTACACCGGGAACGAGAAGGTGTGGCCGTTCTGCGAGCAGGCCGAGCCCGCTCCCCGCGGACATTCGGTTCCGGTGCCGGGTGAACTCGGCGGCGCCGCCATGGTCATCGACCTGCTGCTCAAGCGCGCCGAGTCGCTCGGTGTCACGATGCGCTACGAGACCGGTGCCACCGCACTCGTCGTCGACGGCAACGGTGCCATCGTGGGCGTGCGCTGGAAGCACTTCGGCGAAAGCGGTTACGTCAAGGCCGATTCCGTGGTGATCGCCGCGGGCGGCTTCGCGATGAACGCGGACATGGTCGCCGAGTACACGCCCGCGCTGGGCCAGGAGCGCAAGACCAAACACCACGGGATGGTCGCGCCCTACATTCTGGGCAACCCGAACGACGACGGGCTGGGAATCAAACTGGGCGTCTCGGCCGGGGGCGTGGCAACGAACATGGACCAGTTGTTCATCACCGCGGCCGCCTATCCGCCCGAGATCCTGCTGACCGGCGTCATCGTCAACTCCGAGGGCAAGCGGTTCGTCGCCGAGGATTCCTACCACTCGCGCACCTCGGCGTTCGTCCTCGAACAACCCGACCAGACCGCGTATCTGATCGTCGACGAGGCACACATGCAGATGCCGGAGATGCCGTTGATCAAGTTCATCGACGGCTGGGAGACGGTGACCGAGATGGCGGAGGCTCTGGGCATCCCGGAGGACAACCTCGCCGCGACGCTCGAGCGCTACAACACCCATGCCGCGGCCGGCGAGGACCCCGATTTCCACAAGCAGCCGGATTATCTCGCGGCGCAGGACCACGGGCCGTGGGCGGCGTTCGATCTGTCGCTCGGGCGGGCGATGTACTCCGGGTTCACGATGGGCGGCCTCAAGGTCTCGGTCGACGGTGAGGTGCTGCGCGGGGACGGCAGCGCGGTGCGCGGGCTGTACGCGGCGGGCGCCTGTGCGTCGAACATCGCCCAGGACGGCAAGGGCTACGCGAGTGGGACGCAGCTGGGCGAAGGCTCGTTCTTCGGGAGGCGGGCGGGAGAACACGCAGCGAGGAGGGCGGGAGAACATGCAGCGCGGCGGGCGGGAGA
>NZ_BLTG01000035.1 GCF_017312405.1 Mycobacterium sp. PO1 | reverse complement strand
GATGCACGAATGCCGGTGCCCCCCAACTGTGTTGGGGGGCACCGGTTTTAAGGTGTGTTCGGCGGTGTCCTACTTTTCCACCCGGGTGGGTAGTATCATCGGCGCTGGCAGGCTTAGCTTCCGGGTTCGGGATGGGTCCGGGCGTTTCCCTGCCGCTATGGACCGCCGTAACTGTATTCACTCGTTTTTGAGTGCCCCCCTTTTTTTTGGTGGGGGGAGGTGTGTGGGCCCCGTGTTTTGGTGGTGGGGTGTGGTCGTTGTTGTTTGACCGTGTGGTGTGGTTGCGAGGTTTTGTTGTTGTTGTAAGTTTTCGGCCGGTTAGTGCCAGTTCCCTGCGCCTATTGCTAGGTGTGTAGGTCTGGTCTATCGATCCCGTGGTCTGCGGGGGGCCTTATCCCTCTAAAAGGGTGAGAAGCCTGGTCTTGGAGGGGGTTTCCCGCTTAGATGCTTTCAGCGGTTATCCTGTCCGAACGTGGCTATCCAGCGGTGCCCCTGGTGGGACAACTGGTGTACCAGAGGTTCGTCCGTCCCGGTCCTCTCGTACTAGGGACAGGTTTCCTCAAGCTTCTGACGCGCGCGGCGGATAGAGACCGAACTGTCTCACGACGTTCTAAACCCAGCTCGCGTGCCGCTTTAATGGGCGAACAGCCCAACCCTTGGGACCTGCTCCAGCCCCAGGATGCGACGAGCCGACATCGAGGTGCCAAACCATCCCGTCGATATGGACTCTTGGGGAAGATCAGCCTGTTATCCCCGGGGTACCTTTTATCCGTTGAGCGACACCCCTTCCACTCGGGGGTGCCGGATCACTAGTCCCGACTTTCGTCCCTGCTTGACATGTCCGTCTCGCAGTCAAGCTCCCTTGTGCACTTACACTCAACACCTGATTGCCGTCCAGGTTGAGGGAACCTTTGGGCGCCTCCGTTACATTTTAGGAGGCAACCGCCCCAGTTAAACTACCCACCAGGCACTGTCCCTGAACCGGTTTCACGGTCCGAGGTTAGAGGCCCAATACGACCAGAGTGGTATTTCAACAACGACTCCACAACCACTGGCGTGGCTGCTTCACAGTCTCCCACCTATCCTACACAAACCGTATCGAGCACCAATACCAAGTTGTAGTGAAGGTCCCGGGGTCTTTTCGTCCTGCCGCGCGTAACGAGCATCTTTACTCGTAATGCAATTTCGCCGAGTCTATGGTTGAGACAGCTGAGAAGTCGTTACGCCATTCGTGCAGGTCGGAACTTACCCGACAAGGAATTTCGCTACCTTAGGATGGTTATAGTTACCACCGCCGTTTACTGGGGCTTAAATTCTCCGCTTCACCCCCGAAAGGGTTAACGGGTCCTCTTAACCTTCCAGCACCGGGCAGGCGTCAGTCCGTATACCTCGTCTTGCGACTTCGCACGGACCTGTGTTTTTAGTAAACAGTCGCTTCTCACTGGTTTGTGCCACCCACTTGTGCTTGGGCCGCAAGGGCTTACACACCATGTGGGTCCCCCTTCTCCCGAAGTTACGGGGGCATTTTGCCGAGTTCCTTAACCATAGTTCACTCGTACGCCTTGGTATTCTCTACCTGACCACCTGTGTTGGTTTGGGGTACGGGCCGTGTGTGCGCTCGCTAGAGGCTTTTCTCGACAGCATAGGATCACCGAATTCGCCTCACTCGGCTATGCATCACCTCTCAGGATATGTGAGACACGGATTTGCCTATGTCTCTCCCTACCGGCTTGCCCCAGTATTACCACTGACTGGTACGGCTACCTTCCTGCGTCACCCCATCGCTTGACTACTACCCGTCCGGGTCCCGCGCAGCCGGCACATCCCATTGACCCGAAGGTCGCCGGTGACATGCCATTTGGGCGGTTAGCAGAACGGATTCATCAGGGACGCTCACACACGGGTACGGGAATATCAACCCGTTGTCCATCGACTACGCCTGTCGGCCTCGCCTTAGGTCCCGACTCACCCTGGGCGGACTGGCCTGGCCCAGGAACCCTTGGTCTTTCGGCGGGCAAGGTTCTCACTTGCCTCATCGCTACTCATGCCTGCATTCTCACTCCCACACCCTCCACAACTAGCTCACGCTGCTGCTTCACCGGATGCAGGACGCTCCCCTACCCAGCGCATTGAATACGCTGCCGCGGCTTCGGCGGTGTGCTTGAGCCCCGCTACATTATCGGCGCACAATCACTTGACCAGTGAGCTATTACGCACTCTTTCAAGGGTGGCTGCTTCTAAGCCAACCTCCTGGTTGTCTTCGCGACTGCACATCCTTTTCCACTTAGCACACGCTTAGGGGCCTTAGCCGGCGATCTGGGCTGTTTCCCTCTCGACGCACGGAGCTTATCCCCCGCCGTCTCACTGCCGCATTACACCGTGTCGGCATTCGGAGTTTGGCTGACGTCAGTAACCTTGTGAGGCCCATCGGCCATCCAGTAGCTCTACCTCCAACACGAACACTGCGACGCTGCACCTAAATGCATTTCGGGGAGAACCAGCTATCACGGAGTTTGATTGGCCTTTCACCCCTACCCACAGCTCATCCCCTCAGTCTTCAACCTAAGTGGGTTCGGGCCTCCACGCGGTCTTACCCGCGCTTCACCCTGGCCATGGGTAGATCACTCCGCTTCGGGTCCAGAACACACCACTACACCACACACTGTTGTGTGGATACGCCCTATTCAGACTCGCTTTCGCTACGGCTACCCCACCCGGGTTAACCTCGCGACATGTCCCTGACTCGCAGGCTCATTCTTCAAAAGGCACGCCATCACCCCACCACGAAGGAGGGCTCTGACGGATTGTAAGCGCACGGTTTCAGGTACTCTTTCACTCCCCTCCCGGGGTACTTTTCACCATTCCCTCACGGTACTAATCCGCTATCGGTCACTGAGAAGTATTCAGGCTTACCGGGTGGTCCCGGCAGATTCACAGCAGATTCCACGGGCCCGCTGCTACTCGGGGAACATTCCACAGGAGCTGACAGATTTTCGCTTACGGGGCTCTCACCCACTACGGCAGACCATCCCAGGCCACTTCAACTAACCCATCAGTTTCTGACTCCTGCCCTCATCGGCGGATGAGAGAAGAAACGCCCCACAACACCGCACACACAACCCCCGCCGGGTATCACATGCACACGGTTTAGCCATCCTCCGCGTTCGCTCGCCACTACTAACGGAATCACTATTTGTTTTCTCTTCCTACGGGTACTGAGATGTTTCACTTCCCCGCGTTCCCCCCCGACACCTATGTATTCAGTGCCGGGTGACACGACATCACTCGTGCCGGGTTTCCCCATTCGGACATCCTCGGATCCACGCTCGGTTGACAGCTCCCCGAGGCATAACGCAGCCTCCCACGTCCTTCATCGGCTCCCAGTGCCAAGGCATCCACCATGCGCCCTTAAACACTTACAACACAAAACCAAAAAATGAGTCACCCAACCCCGAAAGGCTGGGTATCAGAAAAATTTGCATTACATGAGACAACAACCCACACAAAGACACCCACCCCCACAAAAGGAAGGCAGGCCCTTCACACAAGCCATCATCTCGATGCTCGCAACCACTATCCACAAATCAAACACCACACCCCACCACCAAAGCGGGGCAACAACAAGAACCCCCAACCCCCACAAACTCGAGGAGGCCAAGAGCCGGCATCTGCCACCAACGCAGCAGACCCGCGGGCTTGTTGTCTCAAAGCCCAATAGTGTGTCTGGCAGCCAGAACCGCAAACCCCGGAACAACCCGGAACCCGTTACAGCTCAATGTTTGTTGTGCACCAAACCCCGCCCACTACAGGCAAAGGGTTCCTCACGGCATCAGGTATGGCCCACTGCCACACCTATTCTCGTGGTGCTCCTTAGAAAGGAGGTGATCCAGCCGCACCTTCCGGTACGGCTACCTTGTTACGACTTCGTCCCAATCGCCGATCCCACCTTCGACGGCTCCCTCCCACGAGGGGTTAGGCCACCGGCTTCGGGTGTTACCGACTTTCATGACGTGACGGGCGGTGTGTACAAGGCCCGGGAACGTATTCACCGCAGCGTTGCTGATCTGCGATTACTAGCGACTCCGACTTCACGGGGTCGAGTTGCAGACCCCGATCCGAACTGAGACCGGCTTTGAAAGGATTCGCTCCACCTCACGGCATCGCAGCCCTTTGTACCGGCCATTGTAGCATGTGTGAAGCCCTGGACATAAGGGGCATGATGACTTGACGTCATCCCCACCTTCCTCCGAGTTGACCCCGGCAGTCTCTCACGAGTCCCCACCATAACGTGCTGGCAACATGAGACAAGGGTTGCGCTCGTTGCGGGACTTAACCCAACATCTCACGACACGAGCTGACGACAGCCATGCACCACCTGCACACAGGCCACAAGGGAACCGACATCTCTGCCGGCGTCCTGTGCATGTCAAACCCAGGTAAGGTTCTTCGCGTTGCATCGAATTAATCCACATGCTCCGCCGCTTGTGCGGGCCCCCGTCAATTCCTTTGAGTTTTAGCCTTGCGGCCGTACTCCCCAGGCGGGGTACTTAATGCGTTAGCTACGGCACGGATCCCAAGGAAGGAAACCCACACCTAGTACCCACCGTTTACGGCGTGGACTACCAGGGTATCTAATCCTGTTCGCTCCCCACGCTTTCGCTCCTCAGCGTCAGTTACTGCCCAGAGACCCGCCTTCGCCACCGGTGTTCCTCCTGATATCTGCGCATTCCACCGCTACACCAGGAATTCCAGTCTCCCCTGCAGTACTCCAGTCTGCCCGTATCGCCCGCACGCCCACAGTTAAGCTGTGAGTTTTCACGAACAACGCGACAAACCACCTACGAGCTCTTTACGCCCAGTAATTCCGGACAACGCTCGCACCCTACGTATTACCGCGGCTGCTGGCACGTAGTTGGCCGGTGCTTCTTCTCCAGGTACCGTCACTTGCGCTTCGTCCCTGGCGAAAGAGGTTTACAACCCGAAGGCCGTCATCCCTCACGCGGCGTCGCTGCATCAGGCTTGCGCCCATTGTGCAATATTCCCCACTGCTGCCTCCCGTAGGAGTCTGGGCCGTATCTCAGTCCCAGTGTGGCCGGACACCCTCTCAGGCCGGCTACCCGTCGTCGCCTTGGTAGGCCATTACCCCACCAACAAGCTGATAGGCCGCGGGCCCATCCCACACCGCAAAAGCTTTCCACCACCGACCATGAAGCCGATGATCATATTCGGTATTAGACCCAGTTTCCCAGGCTTATCCCAAAGTGCAGGGCAGATCACCCACGTGTTACTCACCCGTTCGCCACTCGAGTACCCCCGAAAGGGCCTTTCCGTTCGACTTGCATGTGTTAAGCACGCCGCCAGCGTTCGTCCTGAGCCAGGATCAAACTCTCCAAACAAAAACCCCCGGACAAACCGGGCAGAATCCGAATCAGAAAAATCTGACCAAGCAACCAGAAAAATCTGGCATCAAAAAAACATCCACCCCTAAACGGGAAAAAGAGGTGAACAAAAACAACAAACAAAAACCACCAAACACACTATTGAGTTCTCAAACAACA
>NZ_BLTG01000034.1 GCF_017312405.1 Mycobacterium sp. PO1 | reverse complement strand
GATCGTCCACCAGTGAGGGTTCAGGCATTGTCGGGGTCGCTGAAGCCTGGCACCATCTCCTCGGCGATCCGGCGCGTCGGCACGTGCGCATCGAGTTGGCAGGAGATCGCGACGATCGACGCGATCACCCGCATCGGGATCGCCAGCTTCGGCGGGATGTCCATCTGACGTGCCGCCTTGATCTGTCCGGCGGCGCGGTCGAGTTCGAGTGTGGTCATCTTCTGCAGCCACGAGCGCTGGTAGTGGAACACCGGAACCTGCAGCGGCTCGACGTACTGCTTGAGCATGTCGTCGATCTCGCGGGTGGAGACCTGCTGGCCCTTCTGGATGAAGCCGGCCTTCTGCATCGTGGGCAGCAGCTTGTCGTAGTTCTTGTCCACCGCGTAGCGCAGGATCTGGCCCAGCTCGACCGGCCAGCCGCCGGGCATCGGGGCCACCGCGCCGAAGTCGATGACGCCCATCTTGTCGTCGGGCAGCAGCATGAAGTTGCCAGGGTGCGCGTCGCCGTGCACCATCTCCAGCCGGCGCGGTGCGTCGTCGCTGAACTCGAACAGCCGCGTCGCCATCAGGTCCCGCTGTTCCTGGGTGCCGTCGCGGATGATGTGCGACAGCGGAATGCCCTCGATCCATTCCTGGATGACGACCTTCGGGGCGCTGGCCACGATGTGCGGCACCACGAAATGCGGATCGCCCTCGTAGGCCTTGGCGAACGCGCGCTGATTGTCGGCCTCGAGCCGGTAGTCCAGTTCCATCTCGGTGCGCTCGATCAGCTCGTCGACGACGCCCTGCACATCGGCGCCCGGCGAGAGCTGCTTGAGCACGCCGACCATGCGATGCATCGTCTTCAGGTCGGCGCGCAGCGCCTCGTCGGCGCCGGGGTACTGGATCTTGACCGCGACCTCGCGGCCGTCGCCCCACACCGCCTTGTGCACCTGGCCGATGCTGGCCGACGCGACCGCCTTGTCGTCGAACGACGCGAAGCGGTCCCGCCATTTGGTGCCCAGCTGTGCGTCGAGGACGCGGTGGACCTTGGCGGCGGGCATCGGCGGTGCCTCCCGCTGCAGCTTCGTCAGCGCCTCGCGGTAGGGCTTGCCGTACTGCTCGGGGATGGCGGCTTCCATGACCGACAGAGCCTGGCCGACCTTCATCGCGCCGCCCTTGAGCTCGCCCAGGACGGTGAACAACTGCTGGGCGGCCTTGTCCATCAGTTCGGCGTTGACCTCGTCCTTCGACTTTCCGGTCAGACGCTTCCCGAAGCCCATGGCGGCCCGCCCGGCCATGCCGACCGGCAGCGAGGCCAGTTTGGCGTTCCGCGCGGCGCGCCCACGCTTGATGTCGCTCACCACACCATCATCCATGACTGCGCTGAATTTCCACCAAGCAGTTGGCAACGTGCGATGTCAGCATGAGCACTCCGGGTGGCGCGCCCACCGACGCGCCGCCAGGACACCGGCGTCGACGTCGAATTCCAGCGTGGTGTTCACCGTCGCCGGCGGCGCGCCGGCTGCGGCGTCGACCCGTAGCACGTGGCGGATCTCACGCAGTGCCAACGCCGCCGTCCCCAGGATCGTCGCCCGGTCGGCCGCCCCCACGGTCCGGCACAGCTGGGTCGCGATCGCCGGCCACGCCGGATCGCGAGCGCTGCGGTGCAGGTCGGCGCAGCGCAGACAGCTCGTCATCCCCGGGATGACCAGCGGCCCCACCAAGCCGGTGCCGTCGCGCACCCGCACCGGCAGGTGGGCCACACCGGCGTCGTGCAGTTCTCGCACCACGCGGGGATCGGCCACCAGGTAGTCGGTGAGCACCGCCAGGTCCGCGGTGGTGGTGCAGGCGTGGGTGCGCATGGTGTGGCTGACCCGGGTGCCGGTGCAGCGCAGCGCCGAGATCAGCAAATCGGCCAAGGGTCCGTCGCCATGCACCCGGACCGCCGTCGAGCGTGGGACCGGCGTGACCGCGGTGACCAGGCCGGCGCCGACCAGGTGGGCCACCAGCCCGGCCACCACCTCGGCATCCGCACCGCCGCCGAGCGCCAGCAGGTCGGACACCGTGGCGGCGCCTTGCAGCGCGCGAAGCAGGTCAGCGACGGCGGCGGCGGACAGACCCGGCGGCGGCTGCACGACCACGGCGCGGCGCGGGTCCCAGCCCACCTGCACCGTGCCGTCGGGACGGGACAGGACGGGGGTGGCCGGGTTCAGCGCGTATCGCGTCACTCCTCGACGCTGTCACGCCCGCCCGGTCGCGAACCGGGTTATCCACAGGGGTCAGTGGTCGCGAGGCTCGTCCGGGTTGTCGGGGCCGCCGGCGTCTTTCTGGATGTCGCGCTCCAGATCCGAGATCGCCTCTTCGAGAGCGCTGTCCATTCCGCTGGTGTCGCCGCCGATCATGCGATCGATGAACCCGGCGGGCTCGTCGAGGTCCGAGGAATCGGGCAGCAGATCCGGGTGTTGCCACACCCCGTCGCGGGCGTCGGAGCCGACCGCCTCGGTCAGCCGCATCCACAGATCGGCCGCCTCGCGCATCTTGCGCGGCCGCAGCTCCAGTCCGACCAGCGTGGCGAACGTCTGCTCGGCCGGGCCGCCGGTGGCGCGCCGCCGGCGCAGCGTCTCGCTCAGCGCCGACGCCCCGGGAATCCGGTCACCCAGCGCCTCGGCCACCACGGTCTGCACCCAGCCCTCGATCAGAGCCAGCAGGGTCTCCAGCCGCTCGAGTGCCGCGGTCTGCTCTGGAGTGGCCTTGGGCTCGAAGATGCCCTGGTTGAGCAGGTTCTCCATCTCCGACGGATCGGACAGCGAGGCCGGGTTGAATCCGCGCGCGAGCTCCTCGATCCCGCTCATGTCGATCTTGGTGCCCCGCGCGAACGCCTCGACGGCGTTGAGCAGCTGCGTCGACAGCCACGGCACGTGGCTGAACAGGCGATGGTGGGCGGCTTCGCGCGCCGCCAGGAAGGTGACGATCTCGCTGCGCGGCTGCTCCAGACCGTCGGCCAGCGCCTCGATGGCCTCGGGCATCAAGGCGGCCACCCCCTTGGGTCCCAGCGGCAGCCCGATGTCGGTGGAGGTCAGCACCTCCTTGGACAGCTTGCCCAACGCCTGGCCGAGCTGCGAGCCGAACGCCATGCCGCCCATCTGCGACATCATCGCCATCAGCGGGCCGGCCATCGCCTTGGCCTCCTCCGGCAACGCCTCGGCCCAGACGGTCGACAGTTGTTCGGCGACCGGGTCGCACAGCCGCTTCCAGGTCTCCAGCGTGTTGTCGATCCAGTCGGTCGCCGTCCACGCCACCGCGCTGGTGGTGCCTGCCGGCAGCGCGGTGGCCCCGTCCAGCCAGGTCTCGGCCAGGCGCACCGCGTCGACGATCGCCGCGGACGTCTTCTCCGGCACCGGGGCGACGAAGCCGATGGAGCTGGACGCCAGCTGGCGGGCCAGGTCGTAGTTGACCGGGCCCGAGGACTTGCCGGTGGCCATCGCGCTGCCCGCGCCGCTGAACATCTCGCCGAGTTTGGAGAACATCTGACCCAGCTGCGACATGTCGAACTGGCCGCCGCCGAGGCCGAACGGGTCACCGCCGGGCCCGGACCCGGACTCCCGGTTGCGTTTGTCGCGGTCGGGGTCGTCGCCGGACGAGAAGCCAAAAGGCAGGTCAGACATGACTCCAACGGTACTCACCAGGCCCGCCGGGCGCGGGCCCGCGGGTCACGCTCTGAGTGAACCGCCGGGTTCGGGGAGGTCGACGGCGTGATCGCCGCCGGTGCGGGGTGTCTCCGAGGCGGGGCCGCACGCGGTGAACCTTTACTGTGGGCGGCGTGAACAGGCGGATTTCGACCCTTGCCGTGGCGCTGGTGCCGATCATGATCTTCGGCGCGCTGCTGTGGCTCGTGACGGTCCCGTACGTCGCGCTGGGGCCCGGCCCGACCTTCAACACCCTCGGCGAGGTCGAGGGCATGGAGGTCGTCGACATCGAGGGGACCGAGGTCCACCCCACCTCGGGGCATCTGAACATGACCACGGTGTCGCAGCGCGATCAGCTCTCGCTGCTGCAGGCGCTGGTGTTCTGGGCGTCCGGACGCGACCAGCTGGTCCCGCGTGACCTCGTCTACCCGCCGAACCGCACCCGGGAAGAGGTCGAAGAAGCCAACACCCGTGACTTCCGCGAGTCCGAGGACAGCGCCGAATATGCCGCGCTGCACTATCTGGACTATCCGATGGCCATCTCCGTCGAGAGCATCGACGAGGAGGGCCCGTCGAAGGGCAAGTTGCAGGCCGGCGATGCCATCGACGCCGTGAACAACACCCCGGTGGCCGACCTGGAGGAATTCCAGGCGCTGATGGCCGACACGAAACCGGGCGAGACGATCGTCGTCGACTATCGCCGCAAGAACGCCCCGGCCGGCACCACGGAGATCACGCTCGGTGAGCACCCCGACGGCGACAAGGGCTTCCTCGGGGTCAACGTGCTCGACGCTCCCTGGGCGCCGTTCACCATCGAGTTCAACCTGGCCAACATTGGCGGTCCGTCGGCCGGGCTGATGTTCAGCCTGGCCGTGGTCGACAAACTGACCACCGGGGACATCAACGGCTCGAAGTTCGTCGCCGGCACCGGAACGATCAGCGGTGACGGCGAGGTCGGCGCGATCGGGGGTATCACCCACAAGATCGTCGCCGCTGAAGATGCCGGTGCCACGGTGTTCCTGGTGCCCGCCGACAACTGCGACGAGGCCAAGACCGCCGATGCCGACGGCATCGACCTGCTCAAGGTGGACACGTTGAAGCGCGCGATAGATTCTTTGCGGGAACTTTCCGCTGGTGGCGAACCTCCTCGCTGCTAGCCGACCGCTCGCGCTGGCATGCGTAGAGTTGGGTCCACCTGAACAACTGCTGGGAATGTTCGAGACTGGAGTGATCGAGTGGGTATGCGGCCCGCGGCGAAAATGCCGAAGCTGACCCGACGGAGTCGGATCTGGATCGCGGTCGCGGTGGCCGCGGTGCTGTTGTTGCTCATCGGTCCACGGTTCGTGGACACCTATGTCGACTGGCTGTGGTTCGGCGAACTGGGCTATCGGTCGGTGTGGACCACTCAGGTGGTGACCCGGTTGGTCATCTTCCTCGTCGTCACGGCGCTGATCGGCGGGGTGGTGTTCGCCGCGCTGGCGCTGGCCTACCGCACCCGGCCGGTGTTCGTGCCGACCGCCGGACCCAACGATCCGGTGGCGCGCTACCGCACCGCGGTGATGTCGCGGCTGCGTCTGGTCGGCATCGGGGTGCCGGTGTTCGTCGGCCTGATGGCCGGCTTCGTCGCGCAGAGCTACTGGGACCGGGTGCAGCTGTTCCTGCACGGCGGCAGCTTCGGGGTGACCGACCCGCAGTTCGGCATCGATCTCGGTTTCTACGCGTTCGACCTGCCGTTCTACCGCCTGGTTTTGTCCTACTTGCTGGTCGCGACGTTCCTGGCGTTCATCGCGAACCTGCTGGGCCACTACCTGTTCGGCGGCATCCGGTTGTCGGGCCGCACCGGTGCGGTCAGCAAGGCCGCCCGCATCCAGTTGATCTCATTGGTCGGCACCTTCGTCCTGCTCAAGGCCGTGGCGTACTGGCTGGACCGCTACGAACTGCTCAGCCACACCCGTGGCGGTAAGCCGTTCACCGGTGCCGGCTACACCGACATCAACGCCGTGCTGCCCGCCAAGCTCATCCTGATGGCGATCGCCATCATCTGCGCGATCGCGGTGTTCTCCGCGATCTTCCTGCGCGACTTGCGGATCCCGGCCATCGGCGTGGTGCTGTTGCTGCTGTCGTCGCTGGTGGTCGGTGCCGGGTGGCCGTTGGTGGTCGAGCAGATCAGCGTCCGGCCCAACGCCGCGCAGAAGGAAAGCGAATACATCGGCCGCAGCATCACCGCGACCAGGCAGGCTTACGGGCTGACCGACGAGCACGTCACCTACCGCGACTACCCGGGGGATGCCCCGGCGTCCGCTCAGCAGGTGGCCGCCGACCGGGCCACCACGTCGAACATCCGTGTGCTCGACCCCAACATCGTCAGCCCGGCGTTCACCCAGTTCCAGCAGGGGAAGAACTTCTACTACTTCCCCGAGCGCCTGAACATGGACCGTTACCGCGACGAGGACGGCAACCTGCGCGACTACGTGGTGGCCGTGCGTGAACTCAACCCCGACCGCCTCATCGACAACCAGCGCGACTGGATCAACCGGCACACCGTCTACACCCACGGCAACGGCTTCATCGCCTCGCCGGCCAACACGGTGCGTGGCGTGGCCAATGATCCCAACCAGAACGGCGGCTATCCGGAGTTCCTGGCCAGCGTGGTGGGTGCTGACGGCGAAGTGATCTCACCCGGGCCGGCGCCGCTGGCCCAGCCCCGGATCTACTACGGGCCGGTCATCTCCAACACCCCGGCCGACTATGCGATCGTCGGTGAGAACGGTGCGCCGCGCGAGTACGACTACGAGACCAACGTGGCGACCCGCAACTACACCTACACCGGCAGCGGCGGGGTGGACATCGGCAACCTGTTCACCCGGAGCCTGTTCGCCGCGAAGTACGCCGAACGGAACTTCCTGTTCTCCGACGTGATCAACGAGAACAGCAAGATCCTGTTCAAGCGCAACCCGGCCGACCGTGTCAAAGCTGTCGCGCCGTGGCTGACGACCGATACCTCGATGTATCCGGCGATCGTCAACGAGCGGGTCGTGTGGATCCTGGACGGCTACACCACCCTGGACAACTATCCGTACTCGGAGTCGGTGTCGTTGTCGTCGGCCACCACCGACTCCAACGAGGTGGCGCTGAACAGGCTCCAGCTCGACAAGCAGGTGTCCTACATCCGTAACTCGGTCAAGGCGACCGTCGACGCCTACGACGGCACCGTCACGCTCTATGCGCAGGACGAGAGCGACCCGGTGCTGCAGGCCTGGATGAAGGTGTTCCCGGACACGGTGCAGCCCAAGAGCGCGATCACCCCGGAGCTGCAGGACCATCTGCGCTACCCGGAGGACCTGTTCAAGGTGCAGCGCGCGCTGCTGGCCAAGTACCACGTCGACGATCCGGTGACGTTCTTCTCGACCTCGGACTTCTGGGACGTGCCGCTGGACCCGAACCCGACGGCCAGCAGCTATCAGCCGCCGTACTACATCGTCGCCAAGAGCCTGGCCGAGGACAACAACGACGCCTCGTTCCAGCTGACCAGCGCCATGAACCGGTTCCGGCGTGACTTCCTGGCGGCCTACATCAGTGCGAGCTCGGACCCCGAAACCTACGGCAAGCTCACGGTTTTGACGGTTCCGGGTCAGGTCAACGGGCCGAAGCTGGCGTTCAACGCGATCAGCACCGACACCACGGTGTCGCAGGAACTCGGTCTGATCGGCCGTGACGGCCAGAACCGGATCCGATGGGGCAACCTGTTGACCCTGCCGATGGCCGAGGGCGGTCTGCTGTATGTGGCGCCGGTGTATGCCTCACCGGGCAGCAGTGACGTCGCCTCGTCGTATCCGCGCCTGATCCGCGTGGCGATGATGTACAACGACCAGATCGGTTTCGGGCCGACGGTGCGCGACGCGCTGATCGACCTGTTCGGCCCGGGGGCTGACAGGACCGCCACGGGACCCGCACCGACCAACGGGCCGGCCGGCGAGCCCGCCGCGTCGCGCACACCGGGCACTGGTTCGGCACCGGAGGCGCCGCAGAACCAGAGTGCGACTCCGCCGGAGGCGACTCCAGAGGCGCCGCCGCCCGCCGCTGCGGTGCCGAGCGGTCCCACCGAGCTGTCGGCGGCGAAAACCGCTGCGCTGCAGGAGGTCAACTCGGCGCTAGAGGCGGTGCAGGATGCACAGCGCAACGGGGACTTCGCCCAGTACGGTGAGGCGCTGCAACGTCTGAACGACGCGATGGACGAGTACCAGTCGGCCGACTGACGCGCCGTATGGTCGGCGCTGCACCACTGCAGCGCCGGCCATTGCTCTGACCCCGGCGGGGGAGGACCATGGGAGCGGTCCGGCAGCGCCGCCGTGACGCTGCCGCCGACCATGGAGGCAGATGATGCATGCACGCAGTTACACCATTCACGCGCGGTCTTCGGCGCTCGACGCCGGAATCGAGTACATCCACGACACGGTGTGGCCTGCCCTGAGCGGGCTCGACGGTTATGTCGGTCTGTCGCTGCTGGTGGACCGCCTCAGTGGGCGCTGTATCGCGACGACGGCGTGGCGCACCGAAGAGGCGATGAACGCCAGCCGCCGGCCCACCCAGGAGCTGCGCGATCGCGTGGCCCACATCCTCGGCGGCAGTCCTACCGTCGACGAATGGGAGATCGCCGCGCTGCACCGGGAGAACCACTCGGGGCCGGGCGCCTGCGTGCGGGTGACATGGGCGCGCGTCGAACCCGAGCTGGCCGAGCGCGCCATCGACGGCTACCGACTGGCCACCATCCCCGCCCTGACGGAGCTGGACGGGTTCTGCAGTGCCAGCCTGCTGGTGGACCGGGACTCGGGCTTCGGGGTCAGCTCAGCGGCGTTCGACAGCCCGGAGGCGCTGCGGTCCAGCCGCATCGCGTCGGACGCGATCAAGTTGGCGACTGTCCGTGACACCGGTGCCGAGGTCATCGACGAGTGCGAATTCGACCTGGTGCTGGCACACCTGCGAGTCCCCGAGATGGCCTAGTCGCGAATCCGGCGCGTCAGGGGACTCCCGACGTCGTATTGCGCGCCGAATTCGCAGGTCGAGGGCTTGGAGTGCGCTTGGTTTCGGCGCGCCAAGTGTCTTCCAAGTCGGGTCGGCGATGCTTCTCTCCACACACACCTTGTTGAGGAGAGGACCTCGATGACCGTACCGACCGACCTGAGTCGCGCCGACACGCTGCGCACACTGCGCGAGCAGGTCAACACGCATGTGGCACTGCCAGGTGAACCCGGCTACGAACGGTGCATGCCGTGGAATGTGGCCGCGGCGGTCACGCCGGCGGCGGTGGTGCTGGCGACCACGCCCGAGGACGTGGCGGGCACCGTCCGCTTCGCCGCCGAACACGGCTTCACCGTGACGGTGCAGTCCACCGGTCATGGCGCCGTCGGCGTCGGCGACGAGACCATCCTGGTGCAGACGTCGGCGATGAAGCACTGCGAGATCGACGTCCTCAACCGCACCGCCCGGGTGGGTGCGGGGGCGCGGTGGCAGGACGTCATCGCCGCGGCGGCGCCGCACGGTCTCGCGCCGCTGTGTGGTTCGTCGCCGAGCGTGGGCGTGGTCGGTTTCCTGACCGGCTGCGGCATCGGGCCGCTGGTCCGCACGGTGGGTCTGTCGTCGGACCACGTGGTGGCCTTCGATGTGGTGACCGGCTCGGGGCATTTGGTGCGCGCGACCCCGCAGGAGAACGCCGACCTGTTCTGGGGTCTGCGCGGGGGCAAGGCCACCCTCGGCATCGTCACCGCCGTCGAGATCGAGTTGCCCTATATCCCCGAGTTCTACGGCGGGGCCGTGTATTTCGATGGTTCCGACGCCGCCGCGGTGCTGCACGCGTGGCGCAGCTGGAGCGTCGGCCTGCCGGAGACGGTCAACACGTCGATCGCCATCCAGCAGCTGCCGCCGCTGCCCGGGGTGTCCGAGCCGCTGGCCGGGAGGATGACCGTGGCCGTGCGCTACACCGCCGTCGGTGATTTCGCCGAGGCCGAGCGTCTGTTGGCGCCGATGCGGGCCGTCGCGACGCCGCTGTTGGACAGCGTCGCGGTGTTGCCCTACGCAGCGATCGGTGCGGTGCATGCCGACCCCGTCGACCCGATGCCGGTCATCGAGGACCAGGCGTTGCTCTCGGATCTGCCGGTTGCGGCCGTCGATGCGCTCCTGGCCGTCGCCGGGCCCGGGTCGGGTTCACCGCAGGTGATCGTCGAATTGCGCATGCTGGGTGGGGCATTCGCGCGTCCGGCGGCGCACCGCAGCGCGTTCTGCCATCGCAACGCCGCGTACGCGTTGACGGTGATCGGCGCCCCGATGCCCGACACCGCGACGATGGTGGCCGAGCACGCCGCAGCCGTGGCGGCGGCGGTGGCGCCGTGGTCGACAGGCGGGCAGATGCCCAATTTCGCCCCGTCCTACGACCCGGCCCGTCCGTCGCGGGTCTACAACGACGACACCCGGCACTGGCTGGCCGCGCTGGCCGACCGCTACGACCCGGCCCGGGTGCTGGCCACCGGCCAGGTGGTGCGCTGAGATCTGGCTCACCATCTCGGCGAGCGTGCGGTTCTGGGGCGGGCAGGCTGTCGGAAAACCCGTCGTCAGCGCACGCCGCCGCGGCCGGCGAACCGTTGAGCAGGCGATTTGGAGGGCTGCCGGGCCCACCGGTAACCTAGCGTTCACCCGACGCGGGGTGGAGCAGCTCGGTAGCTCGCTGGGCTCATAACCCAGAGGTCGCAGGTTCGAATCCTGTCCCCGCTACTATGTGATGTCGCAAGACATCG
>NZ_BLTG01000033.1 GCF_017312405.1 Mycobacterium sp. PO1 | reverse complement strand
ACCACACAGCAGCGATCCCGATGCTCCAGCGCCCGGCGCAGCCGCCGGTTGACCGTGCGGGTCGAGCGGCCGGCGCCGATCGGGCGTCCGGCGCGTTCGAACCACACCTCACAGGTCGCATCACAGGAAAGGTACTGGCGTTCGGCGTCGGAGAGCAGCGGACCCAGATGCAGTGCGCCGAGTTTGGTGTCGGCGTCGACGTGCACGACCACGGTGGTGTGCTGGGCGTGCGGGCGCCGCGCCACCTCGCCGTCCCAGCCGCACTCGATCAACTCCATAAACGCATCCACGGTAGTGGGCATCGGCGCACGCACACCGCCCTCGGCGTCGCCACCCGGGCCGTCGGTGAGATCAGCGAGGACGTCGGAGACGTCGTCCGAGAAGTCACCACCGACGCCATCGGCGTCGGCAACGGAGCTGTCCTCGGGGCCATCGGCGTCGGCAGGGGACTCACCATGGCCACCGTCGGCGTCGGCGTCCGGGTCCTGGTCGTGGTCACGTTTCCAGTCCGCGATCAACCCGTCGCGCTTGCCGGCCAGGGCGGCATCGACCTTGGCGGCCTCGATCTTCGACACCGTGATCCGATACGTCACCGACTCACCATGATCGGTGCGCGAGATCCCGCGTTCTGGCTGCGGCTTCGGGGCCGCATCGGGGCGCGGCTCCAGACTGACCGCCTTGCGCAACTGGGTCACCGTCGCCACCGACGCCAACTCCACATAATGATCATCAGAACCATCAGCGGCACGCTCGGCGAGCACCCCGACCTGATCCAACGACAACCGGCCCTCCCGCAACCCGGCCACACACCGCGGAAACTGCTCACCACGCGCCGCGACCGCCGCGATCGTCTTCGCATTACGCGGCGACACCCCGGTCTTCCACGCCACCAACGCCGACATCGACCGCGCCCCGGTCATCCCCGCCAACCCACCATGATCGATCTCGGCGACAATGTCCACGATCTGCGCATCGATGGCGTTGCGCTGACCGGTCAACTCCGCGATCTGCTCGAACAACTCCGCCAACCGCTCCTTCGGCGACACCTCATCGTCAACCAAAGACGCTGCAGCAGAGGACATGACCCCATCAAAGCACCAGGGTCCGACAAAAACCGGCGGCTGCGTCAGTCCTCCGGGTTGTATCCCAGATTGGGGGCAAGCCAGCGTTCAGCCTCCTGCAGCGTCCAGCCTTTGCGTTTGGCGTAGTCGGCCACCTGGTCCTGCGCCAACCGGCCCACCACGAAGTACTGCGACTGTGGGTGCGAGAAGTACCATCCGCTGACGGCGGCACCGGGCCACATCGCCATCGACTCGGTCAATTCGATTCCGGTGCGCTTCGTGACATCCATGAGGTCGAACAGCGTCGCCTTTTCGGTATGCTCCGGGCAGGCGGGATAACCTGGCGCAGGACGGATTCCGACATACTTCTCGGCGATGAGCGCCTCGTTGTCGAGCTGCTCGGCCGGTTGATATCCCCAGAACTCCTTACGGACCCGTTCATGCATCCGTTCGGCGAAAGCCTCGGCCAACCGGTCGGCGAGGGACTCCAACAGGATCGCGTTGTAATCGTCGTGTGCCGCCTTGAATTCGGCGATCTTGTCTTGACTGTTGAGGCCGGCGGTGACGGCGAAGCCCCCGACATAGTCGGCCAGACCGGTGTCCTTCGGCGCGACGAAGTCACCCAATGACCGGTTCGGGATGCCCTCCCGGTGCTCACCCTGCTGACGCAGGTTGCGCAACGTGGTCAGCACCTCGGTGCGGCTGTCGTCGGTGTAGACCTCGATGTCGTCGCCGACGGCATTGGCCGGGAAGAAACCGATCACCCCGTTGGCCTGCAGCCACTTCTCCTTGATCAGAGTGTCGAGCATTTCCTGCGCATCGTCGTAGAGCTTTCGCGCCGCCTCTCCCGAGGCAGGGTTGTTGAGGATGTCGGGAAAGCGCCCCTTCATCTCCCAGGCGTTGAAGAACGGCTGCCAATCGATGTACTCGCGCAGCTCGGCCAAGTCGTAGTCGGCGAACTCCCTGATGCCGAGCCCATGGGCCGGCACGGGCGGGGTGTAGCCGTCCCAGTCGATGGGCGTGCGGTTGGCACGCGCCTTCTCCAGGGTCAGCATCGGCCGCTCGTTCTTCTGGGCGTGCCGCTCGCGGAGTGAGGCGTAGTCCTTCTCGGTGGACTCGAGCAGCGCCGGACGCTGCCTGTCATCGAGCAACGCCGCGGCAACGGGCACCGAGCGGGATGCGTCCTTGACCCACACCACCGGACCGCTGCGACGTGGCGCCACCTTCACCGCGGTGTGGGCACGCGACGTGGTCGCACCACCGATCAGCAGCGGGATCTCCAGCCCCTCGCGTTCCATCTCGACGGCGAAGTTGACCATCTCGTCCAACGACGGAGTGATGAGTCCCGACAATCCGATGATGTCGGCGTCGTGCTCCTTGGCCGCGTCGAGAATCTTGTTGGCGGGCACCATCACTCCGAGATCGATCACTTCGAAGTTGTTGCACTGCAACACGACACCGACAATGTTCTTACCGATGTCGTGGACGTCACCCTTGACCGTCGCCATGATGATGGTGCCGTTGGTGTCCTTGGCCCCGGAGCTGCCGGACTGCTCCTTTTCCTCCTCGATGAACGGCAGCAGGTAGGCCACCGCCTTCTTCATCACCCGGGCCGACTTCACCACCTGGGGCAGGAACATCTTGCCGGAGCCGAAGAGGTCACCGACGACGTTCATGCCGTCCATCAGCGGTCCTTCGATCACCTCGATCGGTCGGCCGCCGGCCTCGGCGATCTCCGCGCGCAGTTCCTCGGTGTCGGCGTCGACGTGGGCGTCGATGCCTTTGACCAGAGCGTGCGTGATCCGTTCACGGACCGGAAGTGAGCGCCACTCGGCGGCGCCGGCATCATCGGTTTTCTCGGTTTTGTTGAATCGTTCGGCGATCTCCAGAAGCCGTTCGGCCGCATCCTCGCGCCGGTTGAGCACGACGTCCTCGATGCGCTCGCGCAACTCCGGGTCGATCGAGTCGTAGGGAACCAGCGCACCCGCGTTGACGATGCCCATGTCCAGACCGGCCTTGATGGCGTGGAACAGGAACACCGCGTGAATGGCTTCACGGACCGGGTTGTTGCCGCGGAATGAGAACGACACGTTCGAGATGCCGCCGGAGATGTGCACCCCGGGCAGATTCTCCTTGATCCAGGCGCAGGCTTCGATGAAGTCGATGCCGTAGGTGGCGTGCTCCTCGATGCCCGTGGCAAGAGCGAAGCAGTTCGGGTCGAAGATGATGTCCTCGGCCGGGAAACCGACGTCTTCGGTCAGGATCCGATAGGCGCGCCCGCAGATCTCCTTACGGCGTTCCAGGTTGTCGGCCTGCCCCTGCTCGTCGAACGCCATCACGACCACGGCGGCACCGTACTTGCGGCACAGCCGGGCCTCGCGGACGAATTTCTCCTCGCCCTCCTTCAGAGAGATCGAGTTGACGATCGGCTTGCCCTGAACGTTCTTCAGGCCCGCCTCGATGACCTCCCACTTGGAGGAGTCGATCATCACCGGGACGCGGCTGATGTCCGGTTCGGCTGCGACCAGTTTGGTGAACCGGTCCATCGCGGCGACGCCGTCGATCATGCCCTCGTCCATGTTGATGTCGATGACTTGCGCACCCACCTCGACCTGCTGCAGAGCGACCGACAGAGCCGTGTCGTAGTCCTCGGCCTTGATCAGGTTGCGGAACCGGGCGGAACCGGTGATGTTGGTGCGCTCACCGATGTTGACGAACAGCGAGTCGTCGGTGATGTTGAGCGGCTCCAGCCCCGAAAGGCGGGTGGCGACCTCGATTTCGGGCAACTCGCGCGGCGGCTTGCCGTCGACGACCTTGGCGATTTCGGCGATGTGCTGCGGCGCCGTGCCACAGCAGCCGCCGACAAGATTGACCAAACCGGCCTCGGCGAAATCGGCGATGTAGCTGGCCTGACGCTCCGGTGACTCGTCGTATTCGCCGAAGGCGTTGGGCAGTCCGGCGTTCGGGTAGCAGGACACGAAGGTGTCGGCGATCCGCGCCATCTCGGCGATGTAGGGCCTCATCTCCGGCGCGCCGAGCGCGCAGTTCAAGCCGACCGCCAGCGGCTTGACATGCCGGATCGCGTTCCAGAACGCCTCGGTCACCTGGCCGGAGAGGGTGCGCCCCGACGCATCGGTGATGGTGCCCGAGATGATCACCGGCCAGCGGCGTCCACGTTCCTCGAACATCGTCTCAAGGGCGAACACGGCCGCTTTGGCGTTGAGGGAGTCGAAGATCGTTTCGACGAGGATGATGTCGGATCCGCCGTCGACCAGGCCGTTGGCGGCTTCGAGGTACGCGGCGACCAACTGGTCGTAGCTGACGTTACGGGCGCCCGGATCGTTGACGTCGGGCGAAATGGACGCGGTCCGCGTCGTGGGCCCGAGCGTGCCGGCGACGTACCGCGGCTTCTCGGGGGTGCTGAATTCGTCGGCGGCCTTTCGGGCCAGCGCGGCACCGGCATAGTTCAGCTCGTAGCTGAGGTCCTCCATGCCGTAGTCCGCCATCGACACCTTGTTCGCGTTGAACGTGTTTGTTTCGATGATGTCGGCGCCCACCTCGAGGTATTCACGGTGGATCCCCTCGATGATCTGCGGCTGAGTCAAGTTGAGCAGATCGTTGTTGCCCTGCAGCGCGGTCGGCCATTCGGTGAACCGATCTCCGCGGTAGCCGGCTTCGTCCGGGCGGTCACGCTGGATGGCGGTGCCCATCGCGCCGTCGATCACCATGATCCGCTGGCGCAGCGCTGCGGCCAGTGCGTCGGTGCAGTCCGGGCGGATGTTCGGCACGAAGGTGCTCTGATCGACAGCGTTCACGTGCGCTCCTTCCATAGCGGAAGGCGTCCTTGACTCTGCCGAGCGTGGCGGATACCGGCAAAGACCGGAACCGTTGCAACGCCTCTCGACGGAGCAAAGTCTACGTCGTCACCGGACCGACGTCTGGACGCCCATCTCGTCGCAGTCACCGACCACGACCCACCTCGTGACAGCGTCGAGCAGGTCACCTCGTGGGTACGGTCGTGTCCGGCGGTCACTGCCAGGCTAGTCGGCCAGCACAACGCCGTTTGCGACCCCCGTGTTCCCCTGCCACCCCGCGGCACGGGTCGATGACCGTCATCCTGACCACGCAGGGCTTACGCTGGCTGGGTGACACCCTCGGATTTCCGCGGTCCTATGGGATCCGATCTGCCCGACCTGCGCGACGCGATCGTCGTCGCAGCGTTCGAGGGCTGGAACGATGCCGGAGACGCCGCCAGCGACGCGCTCCAGCACCTGGACTCGATATGGCAGGCCGAGCAGATCGTGCAGATCGACGACGAGTCCTACTACGACTACCAGGTCAACCGGCCGGTGATCCGTCAGGTCGACGGAGTGACGCGCGAGTTGGTGTGGCCGTCGATGCGCATCTCGCACTGCCGACCGCCGGGCAGCGACCGCGACATCGTGCTGATGCACGGTGTGGAGCCCAACATGCGCTGGCGCACGTTCTGTGCCGAGCTGCTGGCCATCACCGACAAGCTCAACGTGCAAACCGTCGTGATCCTCGGCGCCTTGTTGGCCGACACGCCGCACACTCGACCGGTACCGGTCTCCGGGGCGGCCTATTCATCGGATTCGGCGAAGACGTTCGGACTGGAGGAGACGCGCTACGAGGGCCCGACCGGCATCGCCGGGGTGTTTCAGGACGCGTGCGTTCAGGCCGGCATTCCCGCGGTGACGTTCTGGGCGGCCGTTCCGCACTACGTCTCCCAGCCGCCCAACCCCAAGGCGACGGTGGCGCTGCTGCGCCGGGTCGAAGATGTGCTCGACATCGAGGTGCCGCTCGCGGATCTGCCGGCGCAGGCCGAGGAGTGGGAGCAGGCGGTCACCGAGATGACCTCGGAAGACGATGAGATCGCCGAGTACGTGCAGTCGCTGGAGGAGCGCGGAGACGCCGAAGTGGACATGAACGAGGCGATGGGCAAGATCGACGGCGATGCGCTGGCGGCGGAGTTCGAGCGCTACCTGCGTCGCCGAGGGCGGTAGCCCGACAGAAGACTCCGAGGGCGGTAGCGCCCGACAAAAGACTCCGATTGCGGTAGCGCCCGACAGAAGACTCCGAGGGCGGTAGCGCCCGACAGAAGACTCCGAGGGCGGTAGCGCCCGACAGAAGACTCCGAGGGCGGTAGCGCCCGAAAAAAGGGGCAGAGGGCGTCAGCGGAAGCGGGCGAGGTAATCCGGCCAGTCCCAGGTCGTGAGGAACTCTTCGCCGGCATGCCGGCCGCGCTGATAGAGCATCCGCTGGGCGTATTCGTCGAGGTCGAAGTCGAGGACGCCCACCGAACTGGTGTCGATGCGGATGGTCCGCGCGCTCACCCAGGGCTGGTTCAGATAGGCCTGGTCACGACCGACCAGGATCGTGGTGACCACCCGTTCGAGCAGCGTGGGGCCGCCGAGCAGGTGCAGCGGCCGCAACGCCGGGATCACCTGAGCATTGTCGGCGGGTAGGTCGGGCAGCAACGTCACGCCGAACGTGGGCCAGCGCGGTGGCGCGCCGTCCGTGCGGTCCAGCGAATCGATCGGGAAGTTGGACAGCAGTCCACCGTCGACGAGGGTGGAGGTACGACCGTCTGCGCTGGTGAGTGACGCCGGATGGAAGAAGAACGGGATCGCCGTCGACGCGCGGACGGCGTCGGCCACCGACTGGGTGTCGGGATTCAGGCCGTAGAGCCGCTGGTAGTCCCAGGGCAGTCGGACCAGCTGCCCGAGCGTGACGTCGGCGACCGTGACCACCAACCGATAGCGCTGCTCAGGGGGCAGGCTCGTATCGTCGATCGCCAGGTCGGCGAAGGTGCTGACCCCGTAGTCGGCCAGGCGGTCGGCCACCCACCGACGCAACGCTTCGCCCCGGTAGATCCCGTCGCCGGTCAGCGCCCCGAACGCGGGGCCGAGCACCGGAATGCGTTCGACGAAACCCGCGTCGAGGAACTCGCCGTAGTCGATGCTGGTGGCGAGATCTTCGAGCTGGGCGGCCGACAGTCGGCCGGCCTGGGTGGCGGCCGCCAGCACCGCGCCGACCAGCGCTCCGGCGGAGGTGCCCGAGATGCGCTGAGGCAGGTAACCGGCCTGCACCAGCGCCGCGGCGGCACCGGCCAGGGCGATGCCCTTCACTCCGCCGCCGGAGAGCACCAGGTCTGCGCGCAGGGACTCGGTCACGCGGGCGGCTCAGCGCTCTTCGACGGACTTGGTGCGTGAGCCCATCGAGCGGCCCAGCCGCGCCACCTCGGCGTCCATCCGGGGCAGCAGGTCCGGGACGAAGCCACGAATCCGGCTCTCCCCCACCATCGTGGACAGCACCGGCTTGAGCCAGCGCAGCACCCCCACCCACCCCGGGCAGTTGATCTGACGCTTACGGCCCTCGATGCCCGCGACGAACACCTGACCGCACTGCTCGACCGACGTGGTCTGGTTCAGCGGGTACGGCAACTTCGACAGCATCTCGCCGAACGTGGACAGGTCGTCTTTGGTGTCACGTACCAGCGGGGTGTCGATCCACGACATGTGCGCCGAGCCGACATCCACGCCACGATGGGCGACCTCGAGCCGCAGCGCGTTCGCGAAATGCTCCACGGCGGCCTTCGACGCGTTGTACGGCGCCAGGCCCGGCGCGGCCGCGTACGCCGCCAGCGACGAGACGATCAGTACATAGCCGCGGCGCTCGAGGACCGCGGGCAACGCGGCCCGCACGGTGTTGAACACGCCCTTGACATTGACGTCCATCAACGTCTGAAACGCCTCGGGATCGACCTGCAGCACCGATCCGTATGTCGCGATTCCGGCGTTGGCCATCACGACGTCGAGCCCACCGAACCGGTCCACCGCGGCGTCCACCACCTCCTGCATGGCCTGCAGATCACGCACGTCGGCAACCCGGGTGAGCACCCGGTCCGCGCCGAGAGCGTCGGCCAGGTCAGCCAGCGGCGCCTCGTCGAGGTCGGTGAGCACCAGCCGCGCGCCGCGTGCGTGCAGGCGGCGGGCCACCTCGGCGCCGACGCCGCGCGCGCCGCCGGTGATGAAGACTGTCTTTCCGGCTACTGAGCCCATGGCCGCGAAACTACTCCATCGCGCGGCCGCTCGAGGTCGCGATTTTGCCGAAGATTCGCGGCGCGGCGCTGCACAGACGGGCACCCTCGCCGGGGGATCGACAGCCCTCGGACAGCCCAAAAGATGATCTAGAGGCGCACGCCGAGCAGAGCGTCCACCGCGGCGGCGACCGTCGCCCCGGCGGCACCGTCATGCCCGCCGTAGGACAGGGCATCGGTCGCCCAGCCGTCCAGCGCGGCGAGCGCCTTGGGCGTATCCAGGTCGTCGGCCAGGTAACGACGTACCCGGGCGACGACGTCGGTGGCGTCGGGTGCGCCCGCCAACGCGGTGGCGCTGCGGTAGCGGCGCAGGCGGTCGTGCGCCTGTTCGAGCACCTCGTGGCTCCAGAACCGGTCCTCGCGGTAGTGCCCGGAGAGCAGGCCCAGCCGGATGGCGGCGGGATCGACGCCGTCGGCGCGCAGCCCGGACACCAGCACCAGGTTGCCGCGGCTCTTCGACATCTTGTGCCCGTCCCAGCCGATCATGCCCGCGTGGACGTAGTGCCGGGCGAACCTGCGTTCTCCGGTCACGCACTCGGCGTGCGCGGCCGAGAACTCGTGGTGCGGGAAGATCAGGTCACTCCCGCCACCCTGGATGTCGACCACGGTGCCGAGGCGGGTCAGCGCGATCGCGGCGCACTCGACGTGCCACCCGGGTCGGCCGGCACCGAACGGTGAATCCCAGCTCGGCTCGCCCGGACGCTCCATACGCCACAGCAGCGCATCGAGCGGATCCCGTTTGCCGGCGCGCTCGGGGTCTCCCCCGCGCTCACCTGACAACGTGAGCATGGTGTCGCGGTCGTAACCCGACTCATAACCGAACTGCCCGGTGGCCTCGGCGCGGAAATATACGTCGGGATATTGCGGGTCGTCGACGACATAGGCGGCACCGGACGCCAACAACTTCTCGACGACCTCGATGACCTCGGCGATCGACTCGGTGGCGGCGATGTAGTCCCGGGGCGGCAGCACCCGCATGGCGGCCATGTCCTCGCGGAACAGGTCGGTCTCCCGGTGGGCCAGCGCCTGCCAGTCCACCCCGTCGCGGTGGGCGCGCTCGAACAGCGGATCGTCGACGTCGGTGATGTTCTGCACGTAGTGGACGTCGTGGCCTGCGTCCAGCCACAGCCGGTTCACCAGGTCGAAGGTCAAGTAGGTCGCTGCGTGCCCCAGATGGGTGGCGTCATAGGGCGTGATCCCGCACACGTACATCGTCGCGGTGCGCCCGGGTGTCACCGGTCGCACCTGACGGTCGGCGCTGTCGTAGAGCCGCAGCGCCGGTCCGCGCCCGGCCAGCGTCGGGACGCTCGGGGCAGACCACGATTGCATGCCGTCGACTCTAGACATCGCCGAATGCGACAACGCGGACGGCGCTTTCATTCCCAACCTCTCATCGCCGGTGAGCCGCCCGGATCTCCTCCAGCAGCAGCGGAGCCAACTCCGGACGGCACATCAGCAGATCAGGCAGGTACGGGTCGCGCCTGTTGTAGACCAGCGGGGCGCCGCCGAGGCGCGAGGCATGCATGCCCGCCGCCCACAGCACGCCGGCCGGCGCAGCCGAATCCCATTCCCACTGCCCGCCGGCGTGGATGTAGGCGTCGACGTCGCCGCGGACCACCGCCATCGCCTTGGCGCCGGCCGATCCGATGCGGACGAGCTGGATGTCCATCTTGTCCCGCAGGGCCCACAGCACCGCGGGCGGCCGGTTGGAACTGGCGGTGATCCGGATCGGGCCGTCGCGCCGCGGTGGCGGTGGGGTCACGGTGTCGGTGCGGTACACCTCTCCGCGCGCAGGCAGTGCGACCGCGGCATCTGTGATGGTGCCGCCTCCGGCAGCGGAAGCGATCGTGCCGCCTCCGGCAGCGGAAGCGATCGTGCCGCCTCCGGCAGCGGAAGTGGCCGTGCCGCCCTCGCCGTGCTTGGAGCGTTGCCACAGAGCGATGTGCACCGCCCAATCGACGCGGCCGGGCAGTGAATATTCGTAGGTGCCGTCCACCGGATCGACGATCCACACCCGGTCGGCGTCGACGCGCGACACATCGTCGACGGCCTCCTCGGACAGCACGGCGTCATGCGGGCGGGCCTGGTGCAGACGGTCCAGGATCAGCGTGTTGGCCCGTTTGTCGCCGGCGTCGCCGAGGTCATACGGGTCGTAGAAGCCGATCTGCTCGCGCATGGCCAGGAGCAGCTCACCGGCCTGCGCGGCCACCTCGGCAGCCAGGGCCGCATCGGTCAGCGTCACCGGCCAAGTAGACCACGTCAAAACGCCGGCCACGGTATCGGGCGGCGCCGGTCGGGCGAAGGCATCACCGGATTACGCAGCAGGGCAACGGCTCTGGATCTCAGTGCGGCGACTTCAGGTGCCGTGATGTGACCGCACAGCTGGTCGTCGAGACCATCGTCGAGTGCGTCGCGCAGCGCCGCCACATCGCCGAGCAGGTGATCGTCGACGGGTTTGCCGGCCCACCCCCACAGCACCGTTCGCAGTTTGTCCTCGACGTGCAGGCTCACCCCGTGGTCCACGCCGTAGACCCGCCCGTCGCGCCCGGACAGCACATGACCGCCCTTGCGGTCGGCGTTGTTGATCAGCACATCGAAGACCGCGACCCGGCGCAGGCGCTCGTCGTCGGCGTGCACCAGGGTCACCTCGTCTCCGGCGTAGTCGTAGGCCTGCAGCACCGCGAGGAAACCGTCCGGCACCCGGCCGGCCGGCAGCAGATCGATCAGGTCCGGGCCGGTGTCCAGCGGGCCTGCGCCGACCGCGGGATCGTCACCGGGTTGGTCGACCCACCGCTGCAACATCCCGGGCCCAGCAGGACCATCCCGAATGATGGTGTACGGCACCACATTCCAGCCCAACGCGGCCGACACCAGATAGGCGCCGAGCTCCCGTCCCGCCAGGGTGCCGTCCGGGAAATCCCACAGCGGCGCCTCGCCGGCCACCGGCTTGTACACGCAATGCACTGTCGTGTCGCCGAGTGTGGCCTCGCACAGAAACGTCGCGTTGCTCGCCGAGCGGATCCGCCCGATGACGGTGAGGTCGCCGCGGCGCAGCACCGTCTCGGCGTCGGCGGCGCCGGACTCAGAGGGCGTCGTCATCGTCGGCTTCGGTCAGCTCGCCCCGCCGGTAGCCGTTGGTACGCACGCAGATGTGCCCCTCGGGATCGAGCGGTTCCTCGCACAGCGGGCAGGGCGGACGACCGGCCGAGATGACCCGATTGGAGCGGTTCGCGAACTCGCGGGCCGACTCGGGGGTCAAGAAGACCCGCACCGCGTCGGGACCCTCCTCGGAGTCGTCGAGCACGACCGAGGCGTCGAACTCGGTTTCCGACACCGCGAGCAACTCCACGACCACCGTCTGCGCCTCGGAATCCCAGCCCAGCCCCATGGTGCCGACCCGGAACTCCGCGTCGACCGGGGTGATCAGTGGGCTCAGGTCCTCGACCTCACCGGTCTCCGGTGGGATCGGCGTGCCGAAGCGGCGGTTGATCTCCAGCAGCAGCGCCGCGATCCGCTCGGCGAGCACCGCGACTTGCTGCTTCTCGAGGATGACCGAGATCACACGCTTGTCGTGGACGGCCTGCAGGTAGAACGTCCGGTTTCCGGGCTGCCCGACAGTCCCGGCCACGAAACGGTCGGGTGTGCGGAAGACGTGGATTTCGCGGGCCATGGCAGTGTCCAAAATACCGGCTACGCCACGTCAGCCGTAATTGCGGCGTCGTTGTTCACTCGGTCGAGCCGCCGACCACGGCTTCACCGCTCGGCACAGCACCGTCACCGGACTTGTCCGGATCGGCGACGACGGCCAGCGCGGGGTTCAACGCGGCGCCGGTGTGGTTGACGTGGACCACGAAGGGCCGCAGCGTGGTGTAGCGGATGACGCTCACCGACGCCGGATCGGCGTTGATCCGCTGGAAGCTGTCCAGATGGGTGCCCAGCGCGTCGGCGAGAACGGCCTTGATGACGTCACCGTGAGTACACGCCACCCAGAGCACGTCAGTGCCGTGCTCGTCGGCCAACCGTCGATCGTGCTCCCTCACCGCCGATACCGCCCGCGCCTGCACCGCGGCCAGCCCCTCGCCGTCGGGGAACACCGCGGCGCTGGGCTGCTGCTGAACCACCGCCCACAACGGCTCCTTCACCAGGTCCCCCAGCTTGCGGCCGGTCCACGCGCCGTAATCGACCTCGGCGAGCCGGTCGTCGACCGCCGGTTCCACACCCAGCGCTGCGGCCAGCGGCTCGACCGTGCGCCCACACCGCAGCAGCGGGGACCGCACGATGGCCCGGATCGGCAACGATCCGATGCGCTCCACCAGCGCCGCGGCCTGCTCGCGGCCGCGGTCGTCGAGGTCGACACCCGGAGAGCGGCCCGCCAGCGTGTGTGCGGTGTTGGAGGTGGAGCGGCCGTGCCTCAGCAGCAGAACGGTCACGTCATCTCTCCCCCTGCCCTCCGGGCGGGCGGTACCCCCACGCGCAAGCGCTCGTCGGTCATGATGCGGCCACCACCCCGGTCGACAACAGAACCAACACCACGACGCCCAACACGATGCGGTACCCCACGAACCAGTACATGCTGTGCCGAACCAGGAATCGTAGGAACCAGGCGACCGCGGCGAACCCGACGACGAAGGCGATCAGGGTCGCGATCAGCAGCTGCGCCCCGCTGGCGGCCATTCCCTCGCCGACCGGGGCGAACGCGTCGGGCAGCGAGAACAGACCGGAGGCGAAAACCGCCGGGATCGCCAGCAGGAACCCGAACCGGGCGGCGAGCTCGCGCTCCATGCCGAGGAACAGGCCCGCGCTGATCGTGGCACCTGAACGCGACACTCCCGGGACCAGGGCCAGGCATTGGGCGAAGCCGACGATGACGGCGTCCTTCCAGGTGAGCTGCTCGACTCGGCGGCTCTGCCGGCCCACGTACTCGGCGGCAGCGATGACCAGCGAGAACACGATCAGCGCGGTGGCCACCAGCCACAGGTTGCGCGCACCGGTGCGGATCTGGTCCTTGAACAGCAGGCCGATCACGCCGATCGGGATGGAGCCGATGATCACCCACCAGCCCAGCCAGTAGTCGGCGTTGCGGCGGACGGCGTCGAACAGACCCGCCCACCACGCCTTGACGATGCGCACGATGTCGCGGGCGAAGTACACCAGCACCGCCGCCTCGGTCCCCAACTGGCTGACCGCGGTGAACGACGCACCGGCGTCGTCGTCGAAGAACACCCTCGAGGCGATCGCCAGATGCCCGGAGGACGACACCGGGAGGAACTCGGTCAGTCCCTGCAGGATCGACAGGACCACCACCTGCAGCCACGACATCGCAGGTACGTCGGTCACGAGGACGACCGTACCGTGGGGGTGGGTCAGCGGCTGTTACGCGGTACCGGTTGCGCATCGGCGACGGCGTCACGCACCACCGCGGTCATGCTGCGCTCGTCACAGAGGTCGACGTCGGTCAGCTTGCGGGTCGCCGTCGCGACCACATCCTCGGCCTGCGGGACCGGTCCGCGCAGTCGCGGCCGGTACACCTCGACGACCAGGGCCTGATGTTCGATGTGGAACGAGAAGCTCCGTCCATCGCCGACCTGGCCGAATCCGCTGGCGTGGACACCCGTGGTGATGTCCTCGACAGCAAAGCCCTGACCATTCATATCGCTATCGGCAAGAAGGGTCATGGTCCGTACCATACCGTCGCTCACGTCAATAGACCTTCCGGACGCGGCAGATTGACCCGTCACAGCTTGAATACACTGGCTGTTCGATCAGGTTTCGTCCGCACAACCGAGAGCTACCCTTTGCCTCGCCGTACAAACACACCGGTCCTGCCGATTCTGCTTCTGGTGGTCGCACTGGCTACCGCGCTGGCGGGCTGTTCCACCAATCCCGCCGACGCGCCACCACCGACGATCGCTCCCGCCAGCGCCGCCGCCTCACCGCCGGCCAGCGCGACACCGGAGGGACAGGTGCTTCCGCTGGCAGCTCCGGCCCAGGCCGCCGTCTTCGACCCGGCAACGCGCTCGCTGGTGGTGCTGGGGCCGAGCGGTGCCGATCGCTCGGTGGTCACCGTCCTGCCCGCCGACGGCGCCCCGGTTCCGGTCGAGCTGGACGGCAGCGCCGGTGCGCTGGTCGCTGACGCGGCCGGCACGGTGCTGCTGCCGACGCGGGGCGGCTATTTCGCACTGGACGTCGCCGCCGGCGCGGCCGAACGGATCGGGGTCCCCGGGCGGGACGACGTCGACTTCACCGCGCTGGCGCGTCGCGCCGACGGCCGCCTGGTGCTGGGCAGCGCCGACGGGACGGTTTACACACTCGATTCCCAAGGGGACGTCGCGGCGCAGGTGAAGATCTTCGCGCGGGTGGACAGCATCGTCACCCAAGGCGACACCGCGGTGGTGCTCGACCGCGGGCAGACCTCGGTGACCAGCCTCAACGCCGAGGGAACCGACGACGAACACGCGCTGCGCGCCGGTGAGGGCGCGACCACGATGGTGGCGGACGCTGCGGGTCGGGTGCTCGTCACCGACACCCGCGGCGGCGAACTGCTGGTCTACGGCGTCGATCCGCTGATGCTGCGGCAACGCTTCCCGGTGCCGGACGCCCCGTACGGCCTGGTGGCCTCCGGCGGCGACACACCCGTGTTGGCCTGGGTCGCCCAGACGGCGACCAACACCGTGGTTGGTTACGATCTGTCGACCGGAATACCTGTCGAGAAGGTGCGTTATCGAACCGTGCAGCAACCCAACTCACTGGCGTTCGACGATGCATCCGGCACCCTGTATGTGGTGTCGGGGTCCGGTTCCGGCGTCCAGGTGATAGCCGGGGCAGCCCGATGAGCCGAGGTTCGCGCGGCCGCATGCCCGCCGCCTGGGATCAGGCCGTCGCCGAGGACCCCGGCGAATACGAATGGATTCCGCTGCGGCTGCCCCCGGACGTGACCCGGGTCAGCGCCTCGATCCGGTTGTCGATCGAGGCCGAATACCGCGGTTGGGAACTGACCCGGGTGCGCCTCTACACCGACGGCAGCCGCCGGGTGTTACTGCGCCGCAAGAAGCGTGCCCAACCGGCACCGACCCCCGAGGCGCCGGCGTGATCGACGGTCGACGGTGATGTACTCCGCGCTGCGCCGGGTGCTGTTCACCGTCGAGCCCGAACGCGTGCACACGTGGGTGTTCGGTGGGCTGCGCGCGGCCACCGCCCCGACGCCGGTGCGCCGGCTGCTCTCCCGACGGCTGCGGCCTCGGGATCCGGCGCTGGCCAGCACCGTGTTCGGGGTGCGGTTCCCGGGCCCGATGGGCCTGGCGGCCGGGTTCGACAAGGACGGTCTGGGACTGCACACGTGGGGGGCGCTCGGCTTCGGTTACGCCGAGGTCGGCACCGTGACCGCGCGGGCGCAACCCGGCAACCCGCAACCGCGGCTGTTCCGGCTGCCCGCCGACCGGGCGCTGCTCAACCGGATGGGTTTCAACAATCACGGTGCCCGCGCGCTGGCGGCGCAACTCACCGATCATGTTCCCGACGTGCCCGTCGGGGTGAACATCGGCAAGACCAAGGCGACACCGCCGGACCGGGCGGCCGACGACTACGCCGAGAGCGCCCGCCTGCTCGGCCCGCTGGCGTCCTACCTGGTGGTCAACGTCAGTTCGCCCAACACGCCAGGTCTGCGGGATCTTCAGTCGGTGCAGTCGCTGCGTCCCATCCTGGCCGCAGTGCTGGCCCAGACCTCGACACCGGTGCTGGTGAAGATCGCCCCGGATCTCGCCGACGACGACATCGACCAGATCGCCGATCTGGCCGTCGAACTCGGGCTGGCGGGGATCGTCGCCACCAACACCACGATTTCCCGCGACGGTCTGGCCACCCCCGGCGTGGCCGAACTGGGGCCGGGCGGAATCTCCGGGCCGCCGGTCGCGCGCCGCGCGGCCGAGGTGCTGCGACGCCTCTACCGGCGCGTCGGTGACCGCCTGGTGCTGGTCAGCGTCGGCGGGATCGAGACCGCCGACGACGCCTGGGACCGCATCACCTCGGGTGCCTCCCTGCTGCAGGGCTACACCGGCTTCGTCTACGGCGGCGGACTGTGGGCCAAGTCGATCAACGACGGCATCGCCCGCCGCCTGCACGCGGGCGGGTTCACCAGCCTCGCCGACGCGGTGGGCTCGGCGGCGCACCCGTGACGTCGGGTGGTTGTCGCCGTCGAGCGACGACAACCACCCCGACATCACTTCTGCTCGTGGGTGCCGTGGATCAGGGCCCGGGCGATGGCGTGACTGAACAAGTTGAAGCCCAGATACGCCGGGGTCCCTTCAGCGGGGACATCGAGCTTCTCCACGTCCACCGCGTGCACGGCGACGATGTAGCGGTGCGGCCCGTGCCCCGGCGGCGGGGCGGCGCCGATGTAGCGCTTGAGACCGGCGTCGTTGGCCAGCGTGACGGCCTCGCCGGGCAGTCCGCTGCCGTCGCCCACCCCGGCGGGAAGATCGGTGACCGTGGCGGGCAGGTTGAACACCGCCCAGTGCCAGAAACCCGACGCCGTGGGCGCATCGGGGTCATACACGGTGACCGCGAAGCTGCGAGTCTCCTCCGGGAAGCCCGACCAGCTCAACTGGGGTGAGATGTCCGACCCGCCGGCGCCCATGATTCCGCTGACCTGATCGTTGGCGAGCGGCTGACCGTCGTCGAAGGACTCCGACGTCACGGTGAACGTCGGCAACTCGGGCAGGAAATCGTAGGGATTGTACGGAAATGCCATGTGCGGTCAGTCCTTTCAATCGTCGTTCGGTGTCTAGCTGTGCAGCAGGAAGTGTTCGAGGACCTGCGCGCCGAACCGCAACGCGTCAACGGGTACCCGCTCGTCGACCCCGTGGAACAACGCGGCGAAGTCCAGTTCCGGCGGCAGCCGCAGCGGCGCGAACCCGAAGCAGCGAATACCCAAGCGGGCGAAGTGTTTTGCATCGGTTCCGCCGGACAGCATGTAGGGCACGGTGCGGGCGTCGGGGTCGTGGGCCAGGATCGCCGAGTTCATCGCTTCGAGCAGTTCCCCGTCGAACGGGGTTTCGTACGACGGCAGGTTGGTGATCCATTCGCGCTGCACGTCGGGGCCGATCAGTTCGTCGACTTCGCGTTCGAACGCGGCGAGGCGGCCGGGCAGCACCCGGCAGTCGATCACGGCCTCGGCGGTCGCCGGGATGACGTTGGCTTTGTAGCCGGCCTTGAGCATCGTCGGGTTGGCGGTGTCGCGCAGCGTGGCTCCGACGATGCGGGCGATACCGCCGAGTTTGGCGACGGTGCCGTCGATGTCCGGAGAAGCGGGGTCGAACGCGTAGCCCGTCTCCTCGGCCACCGCGGTCAGGAACTGTTCCACCGACTCGGTCAGCACGAGCGGGAAGCGGTGCCGGCCCAGCTTCGCCACGGCCTCGGAGACCGCGGTGACGGCATTGTCGTCGTGCACCATCGAGCCGTGGCCAGCCCGCGCCCGCGCGGTCAGGCGCATCCACAGCATCGCCTTCTCGGCCGTCTCGACGAGGTAGAGCCGCCGTTCACCGCCGTCGCGGCGCGGCACCGTCAGCGAGAACCCGCCGACCTCACCGACCGCTTCGGTGACGCCGGCGAACAGGTCGGGACGGTTCTCGACCAGCCATTTGCAGCCGTAGTTGCCGCCGGCCTCCTCGTCGGAGACGAACGCGAACACCAGGTCGCGCGGGGGGACGATGCCTGCGCGTTTGAAGTGCCGGGCGACCGCCAGGATCATCCCGACCATGTCCTTCATGTCGACCGCGCCGCGCCCCCACACGTAGCCGTCCTCGATGGCACCGGAGAACGGGTGCACACTCCAGTCGGCGGCCTCGGCGGGCACCACGTCGAGGTGTCCGTGCAGCATCAAGGCCCCGCGGGACCGGTCCGCCCCGGGGAGCCGGGCGAAGACATTGGCGCGCCCGGGTGCCCCTGCCTCGATGTACTCGCTCTCCAGGCCGACCTCGGCGAGCTGCTCGGCCACCCAGCGGGCGCACTCGGCCTCCCCCTTCGTGGTGGCGGGGTCACCGGTGTTGGAGGTGTCGAACCTGATGAGGGTGCTGACAAGGTCGACGACTTCGTCGCTGGGTGTCGGCCGACCCGGAATTGGACCACTCACAGTTCCCTTTCCTACCATTGATCCCCGAACGGGCCCCGCCCCCGGGTTTGGGGCTGGGTTTGGGGCCGGGGCGGGGAATCCGATAGCCTTAGGCGCCCACAGCAGGTCCGAGTGGCGGAATGGCAGACGCGCTAGCTTGAGGTGCTAGTGCCCTATTAACGGGCGTGGGGGTTCAAGTCCCCCCTCGGACACCGCATCACCACAGCGCATCGGCGCAGCTGGACGGCAGAGGTCGGGTCATTGCGACGCCGGTCGACGCACAGCTCGAACACTGGGGCTGATCATCGCTTCCAGACCCACGGCTACGGGCTCGAGTCCGTCAGTACACGTCGCGCACGTAGCGCTTGTCCGCAACCAGCTGGCGCTTGTAGTCCCGGGCCGCATCGTCGCTCATGCCGCCATGGTCCCGGATGATCGCTGTCAGGGCGCGGTCGACGTCCTTGGCCATCCGGGTGGCGTCACCGCAGACGTAGAAATGTGCGCCGTCCTGCAGCCAGTCCCACACATCGGCGCCGTAGTCGAGCATCTTGTGCTGCACGTACACCCGCTCGGCCTGATCACGCGAGAACGCGAGATCCAGCCGGTTCAGATGCCCGTCGTCGACCATGTCGGTCAGATCGTCGCGGTAGTAGAAGTTCTGGGCGCGGTGCTGGTCGCCGAAGAACAGCCAGTTGCGTCCGGGGTGGCCCAGCGCGCGCCGTTCCTGCAGGAACGCACGGAACGGGGCGATGCCGGTGCCCGGCCCGACCATGATCATCGGGGTCTGCGGGTCCTGCGGGGGACGGAAGTGCGGGGACCGCTGCAGAAACACGGGCACCGGGGCGCAGTCGGGCAGCTCGGCCAGATGACTCGACGCCACCCCGGCGCGCGGCCCGCCGTCGGCGCCGACGTAACGCACCACCGACACCGTCAGCTGCACCTCGTGAGGACTGACCAGCGGGCTCGACGAGATCGAATACTGCCGCGGGGTCAGCCGGACCAGCACATGGGCCCACTCCTGCGGGTCCGCACGCACCGCGAACTCGCCCACCAGGTCAAGTCCGTTGCGCCGGCCCAGCCACGCCTGCAACTCGTCACGGTCACTGTGCAGCCTCTTCAGTGTCGCGTTGAGGGGAGCGTGCTCTGCGACGAACCCGACGAGGCCGGTGGTGACCTTGCACACGTCGAAGTGGCGGCGGATCGCCTCGCGCATCGGCATCTCGGCGCCGTCGACGACGACCGCCTCGTCACCGTGCAACCCGGTTGCGGTGAGCCAGCTTTCGATGACGAAGTCCGAGTTGGTCGCGTAGACGCCCAGTGAGTCCCCGGCCGCGTAGCTGACGTCGTGGGCGCTGATGTCGAAGCCTAACTGCCGCACGTCCTTGGCGGCTCCGGTCGGCGTGAGCCGGGTGTTACGGCACAGCGGCGCGTCGATCGGGTGCGCCCGGGTGAACAGCGTCGACTCGGGATCTGCGGCCGGCGCGACCGCCTCGGAAGCTCCCTCGGTCCCGACACGCGGCGGCGCATCGTTCGAGGGGGTCACGAGATCGACGACCGAGTCCGCCCATTGCGTCATCTGCTGTTGGTCGTAGGCCTCACACTCGGTGCGGTCGAGCATCCTGGTGGCGCCCAGGTCCGCCAGGCGCGTGTCCAGTGACTTGGCGTGGCCGCAGAAGTTGTCGTAGGACCGGTCGCCGATGCCGAGCACCGAGTACTGCACTCCGGCCAGCGACGGCGCCTCCGGCGCCGTGAGCCGCTCCCAGAAGTCGGCGCCGTTGTCCGGGGGGCCGCCGTCGCCGAACGTACTGGTGACCAGGATGATCCGGTTCGCAGCCGCGAGCTCGGACAGGGGCGTGTCGTCCATGGCCTGCAACCGGGCGCCCGGTAGCCGCCCACCCAGTGTGCCGGCGAACTCCTCGGCGTTACCGGTCTGCGACGCCCACAGCACCAGCGGAGCATCTGTCGGCGCAAGCCCCGCCGCACTGTCGTCAGCGGTCCGCGGCAGCCGGGAGAACCGGCCGGCCAGCAGGCCGTCGGCCCACAGCCGGACCCGGGCGCTGACCGGGGCGGCGCCGGGCAGCACGGGAACCCCGGGCAGGCCACCGTCCAGCCCGGTCAGAAAGCCTGACAGGTAGAGCTTCTCGTCCTCGGTCAACTCGGGAGCGTCCGCGGTGACCGGCAGGGCCGACTCGACGGGTACGGGGGTCAGCCGCACCGCGCACACCTTGAACTCGGGCTGCAGCGACACCGGGTCGACGGCGTCGTTGGTGACGGCGTTGACCGCCAGCGCGTCGCCCTGCTCGTCGTTCCAGTGGAACGGCACCCACGTGTTGCCGGGGCGCACCCTGTCGGTGACGACGGCCGGCAGCACTGCCCGACCGCGGCGGGAGGACACCTCGACCTGACGTCCGTCCCAGATGCCCAGCGCCGCGGCGTCATCGGGATGGATCTCGATCGACGGAGCACTGTTGAGCTTGTTCAGCTTGGCGACTTTGCCGGTCTTGGTCATGGTGTGCCACTGGTGCTGCAGTCGGCCGGTGTTGAGGACCATCGGGAACTCGTCGTCGGGTAGCTCGGCGGCGTCCATGTGCGGACGGGCGTGGAACACGGCCCGACGCGACGGCGTTGCAAAGGCGAGCCGCGGACTCCGTCCGTCGGCGTCTGTGTGCAGGGTCTGGGAAACCCCGTCGTTGAGGTAGCGCAGTGGATTGCGGTCGGCGCACCCCGGCGGGGCAGGCCACTGCACCGGGGTTTCCCGCAGTCGCTGGTAGCTGACCCCGCGCAGGTCGTAGCCGGTGGCCGGATTGTGGAACCGGCGGATCTCGTCGAAGACATCTTCGCTGGTCTTGTAGCTGAACGCGTCGCCGAACCCGAGCTGGTGGGCGACCCCGCAGATCAACTCCCAGTCTGGGCGGGCATCCCCCGGCGGCGGGATCGATTGCGACAGCAGGGTCAGATTGCGGTCGGAATTGACCATCACTGCATCGGATTCGGCCCACAGCGTCGCCGGCAGCGCGATGTCGGCGTACCGGTTGGTCGCGGTGTCGGCGTACGCGTCCTGGGTGATCACCAACTCTGCGGCGCGCAGACCCTCGATCACCGACGCCCGGTTGGCGACGCTGGCCACGGGGTTGGTGCAGATGATCCACACCGCCTTGATCTCGCCGGTACCGAGCCGGCGGAACAGTTCCACGGTTCCCGGCCCGACGTCGGTGCGGATCGTGCCGGGCTCGAGGTCCCACTGCTGCTCGACGAAGACGCGGTCGTCGGCCGACAGCACCGTCCGCTGCCCCGGCAGACCCGGCCCCATGTAACCCATCTCCCGGCCACCCATGGCGTTGGGTTGCCCGGTCAACGACATGGGTCCGCTGCCGGGACGGCAGATCGCTCCGGTGGCCAGGTGCAGGTTGCAGATCGCGTTGGTGTTCCAGGTGCCGTGGGTGCTCTGGTTCAGCCCCATCGTCCAGCAGCTCATCCACTCCCCCGCCTCGGCGATCATCCGTGCGGCAGTGCGGATGTCGTCCTCGGCCAGGCCGGTGATCTCGGCGACCCGATGCGGCGGATAGTCGGCGAGAAACGCCGGCATGGCCTCCCAGCCTTCGGTGTGCTCGGCGATGAACTCGGTGTCGATGTCACCGCTCTGCACGAGCAGATGCAGCAGGCCGTTGAGCAGCGCCAGGTCCGTGCCGGGCCGGATCTGCAGGAACAGGTCGGCCTTGTCGGCCGTGGTGGTGCGGCGCGGATCGACGACGATGAGCTGCGCGCCGGCCTTGAGCCGGTCGACCATGCGCAGGTACAGGATCGGATGACAGTCGGCCATGTTGGACCCGGTCACGAAGAACAGGTCCGTGGAGTCGAAGTCGGTGTAGGAGCCGGGTGGGCCGTCGGAGCCCAGCGACTGCTTGAACCCGGTGCCCGCGCTGGCCATGCACAGCCGCGAGTTGGATTCGATGTGCATGGTGCGCAGGTAGCCCTTGGCCAGCTTGGTCGCCAGATACTGTGCCTCGATGGACATCTGGCCCGACACGTAGAGGGCCACCGCATCCGGGCCGTGCTCGTCGACGATGGCGCGCAGCCGCGCGCCGGCCTGCGCGAGCGCGTCGTCGACGGGCGTGCTCACCACATCATCGTCGCGGCCCGACCGTACCAGCGCGGTGGTCAGCCTGCCCTCGGTGGCGGCCATCAACTCGGCATGGGTGGCGCCTTTGGTACACAGCCGCCCGAAATTCGTGGGATGCAGGCGATCTCCGCTCACCCGGGCGATCACCGGAGCACCCGAAGCGGGGTCGGCGCGGGTCTCGACCGAGATACCGCACCCGACCCCGCAGTACGAGCACGCGGTGCGGGTCAGTGTCGATGAGTCGACTTGGTCTGCCATGGTCTCCTAGCACGTGTCGATTCGGCTGGGCTCACACCCCGACCTGACCCATGCGGGTGCTCTTGCGGATGTAGAAGAACCAGGTCACCGCCAGCAGCAGGATGAAGAACACCACGTAGAACTGCAACGCCGGCTGGATGTTGCCGAACTGGGCCTTCGACCAGGCGTAGGCCAGCGGCACCACGAACCCGCCGAACGCGCCGACCGACGAGATGATGCCGAGCGCGCCCGCCGCCTGGCGGCGCATGAGCACCATCGTCTCCGGGGCGCCGCCGGCGTCTTCACCCTTGACACGGAAGATCTTCGAGATCATCCGGTAGGTCGAGCCGTTGCCGATGCCCGTGGCGACGAAAAGGAACATGAAGGCGACAAAGAACATCGGCAGGTTCACCGCGTTCACCGACCACAGCGCCGCGGCGGCTCCGACCGCGAGCATCACGAAGCTCAGTGCCGTGATCCGTGCTCCGCCGTAGTGGTCGGAGAGCTTACCTCCCAGCGGACGGGCCACCGAGCCGATGCCGGCGCCGAGGAACGCCCATGCCAGCGCGATGTCACCCCGGTCGAAGACCGCTTTGAGCAGGGTGGGGAACGCCGCCGAATAGCCGATGAACGAGCCGAAGGTGCCGATGTAGAGCAGCGACATGATCCAGGTGTCACGGTGGCGCAACGACTGGAAGACCGGCTTCACATCAGCTTTGGCCTCGGTGAGGTTGTTCATGAACAGGAACGCGCACACCGCGGCGGCGATCGCCAGCGGAACGTAGAACAATCCCGCGCGCGACAGCGCCACGCCACCGCCGGCCACCACGACCAGCGGGATGATCTTCTGGGCCACCGCAACCCCGATGTTGCCGCCGGCGGCATTGAGTCCCAGCGCCCAGCCTTTCTCCCGTTCCGGGTAGAAGAACGAGATGTTGGCCATCGACGAGGCGAAGTTGCCACCGCCGAAACCCGCGGTGGCCGCGATCAGGCACAGTCCGACGAACGAGAAGCCGGGGTCGCTGACCGCCCACGACATCAACAGACACGGGATCAACAGCAGCAGAGCCGAAACCACCGTCCAGTTGCGGCCACCGAAAACCGGCACCGCGAACGTGTACGGGATGCGCAGGAACGCCCCCACACCGCTGGGTACGGCCACCAGCCAGAGCGCCTGGGTGGTGGTCAACGCCCACCCTGAGGCCGCCGCGCTGCCGTCGGCCGCGGCGGTCATCTGGACCACGACGATGCTCCACAGCAACCACACCGAGAAGCCGATGTGCTCGGCGAAGATCGAGAAGATCAAGTTGCGCCGAGCGATCGGGCGGCCGGTGCCGTTCCAGAACTCCGGGTCCTCGGGCCGCCAGTCGTCGATCCAGTGCTTGCCCTTGTGGTGGGTCTGCGGGGGTGCCGCGATGTCGGGCGCCGGGTTACTCGTGACCGTCACGGGGTCTCTCCTCGGGAATGGTGGCTGGGGCCGAACTGTCCAGGCGCCGTCTCGGAGCCATGGCTGTGCAGTCGACGCTAGGAATCCCGTGTTACGGACCCTGACGACAGCCGTTAAACGGCCGCAACAAAGATCTCAACGCCGCCGAATCGGCGATGTCAGCGACGGTATTCATCGCTGAATCATCAACGAAACAATGCCGTAACACCTGCGGCCTAGCTTCGGGCTGAGGCCGCAATTCCACCCGCTGTCGGCTTTTCCACGCTAGCGCTGAACCCGTTGTCGCACAACGTTTAGCGACTCGACCGTACAGTGCACCGGCTGAGAGCAGCCCGGCCGACGACCGCGACTCCACGAGAAGGTGAGACCAGCGCATGACCGACGGCAGCACGCCCCGATTTCTGCAAGGCGCGTTCGACTTCGACGGCAGCGGCTACGACAAGCCGGCTCCACTCGATGATTCACTGCGTTACACCGTGCCCGCCGGGGCCACGACGCAACCGGTGTATTTCCGCGGCGGGAACTCCAGCGATCAGATGATCACCGTCGTGCTCTGCCGCGACGGCGCACCGATGCGCTACTTCCCGATCGCCGCCCGAGGCGCCACCCATGTGGCGCTGCGGGTGGTCGAGGATCTTCTCGCCGACACCGTGCTCGAACTGCAGGTGGCCGCGCCCGGAGGCGCGTCCGGCACCGTCATCGTCGACCTCGGGTTGGTGGAGGTCTAGATGACCGTCGTCGAGACCGCTTCCGCCAACGGACAGGCACACCCGACCGACAAGTCCAATCTCGTCGTCGTCGGCAATGGCATGGCGGGAATCAGGGCCATCGAGGAGGTTCTGGCCCGCGATGGTGCCGAGAGGTTCACCGTCACGGTGTTCGGTGACGAGCCGTACGGCAACTACAACCGGATCCTGCTGTCGAACGTGCTGGCCGGCGTCGACGATCCGGGCGAGATCTACCTCAACGCGATGGACTGGTACACCGACAACGGCATCGACCTGCGGGCCGGAGTCCGTGTCGTTCGCGTCGACACCTTCGCCCACCTCGTGTACGCCGACGATGGCACCGCGATGCGGTACGACAAGTTGATCCTGGCCACCGGCAGCCGCTCGTTCTTTCCGCCGATGGCCGGGCTGTGGGCCGACAACAAGACGCTGGCTGACGGCGTGTTCGGGTTCCGCACCCTCGACGACACCGCGGCCATGATCGGTGAGGCGGCTACCCGCACGAAGGCCGTCGTCATCGGCGGCGGACTGCTGGGCCTGGAAGCCGCGCGCGGGCTGCAGAACCGGGGGTTGACTGTGGACGTCGTGCACGCCGGGCCGACGTTGATGAACGCCCAACTCGACGAACTCGGCGGCGACATCCTGCGCAAGTCGGTCGAGGGCCTCGGCATCGGCGTGCACACCGAGAAGCGGACCACCGAGGTCGTCGTCGAGAACGGCAGACTGTCGCGGGTCCTGTTCGCCGACGGATCCGGCCTGGACTGCGACATGTTGGTCATCGCCGCCGGCATCCGGCCCAATGTCGGGCTGGCGCAACGGGCAGGGCTGACCGTCGAACGCGCCATCGTCACCGACGACCACATGCGCTCGGTGGACGACGACGACGTCTACGTCGTCGGTGAGTGCGCCCAGCACCGCGGCCAGGTCTACGGTCTGGTGGCCCCGCTGTGGGAGCAGGCCAAGGTACTCGCCGACCACCTGACCGGAAGGGATGCGTCGTCGGCGTATCACGGGTCGCGGGTGGCGACCAAGCTCAAGGTCGCCGGGGTCGACGTCGCCTCGATGGGCATCAAGGCACCCGAGCATCCCGACGATGAATTCGTGCAGTACTCCGAACCCAAGCACGGTGTCTACAAGACGATCGTGATCCGCGACGGCAAGCTGGTGGGTGCCACGCTGGTCGGCGACGTCTCCAAGGTGTCGTTCCTCACCCAGGCTTTCGACAGTCAACTGCCGCTGCCCGACGAGCGCGTGGAGCTGATGTTCGACATCGGCACCCCCGACGTCGAATTGGGGGTCGCCGAACTGGCCGACGACGCGCAGGTGTGCAACTGCAACGGGGTGTCCAAGGGCGCGTTGGTGTCCTGCGTGCAGGACGGCGAGAAGTCGGTCAGCGGCGTGATGGCCAAGACCAAGGCCGGCAAGGGTTGCGGCTCCTGTAAGGAGCTGGTCTGCCAGGTCGTCGAGTGGGCGGCCGGCGGAGCGGTGACCGAAGACCCGTCGGCGTCGTGGTACGTCCCTGGGATTCCCTACGACAAACCGACGCTGATGCACCACATCCGCGAGCTCAAGCTGCATTCGGTGTCGTCGGTGTTCGCCGCGTTGGCGCCCGACGGCAAGGAGGACGCCGGATCGAAGATGGCGCTGGCGTCGCTACTGGACATGATGTGGGCCGACGAGTACGTCGACGAGCGGGACGCCCGCTTCATCAACGACCGGGTGCACGCCAACATCCAACGCGACGGCACCTTCTCGGTGGTGCCGCAGATGAAGGGCGGTGTCACCAGCGTCGCGCAACTCCGCAAGATCGCCGATGTCGCCGAGAAGTACGAGATCCCGATGATCAAGCTGACCGGCGGACAGCGCATCGACCTGCTCGGAGTCCGCAAAGAGGATCTGCCCGCGGTGTGGGCGGACCTGGACATGCCGTCGGGGTATGCCTACGGCAAGAGCTTCCGGACCGTGAAAACGTGTGTGGGCAGCGACTTCTGCCGCTATGGCGTGGGTGATTCCACCGCACTGGGCATCGCGATCGAAGAGCGCTACCAGGGGCTGGCCAGCCCGGCGAAGATGAAGCTGGCCGTCACCGGCTGTCCCCGCAACTGCGCCGAGGCACTGTGCAAGGACCTCGGCGTCGTCGCCGTCGACGGCGGCCGGTGGGAGATCTATGTCGGCGGCGCGGCGGGCGCGCACATTCGCAAGGGCGACCTGTTGGCCACCGTCGATTCACCCGAGGAGGTGATGACGCTGACCGGACGCTTCCTGCAGTACTACCGTGAGGGCGCCAATTGGCTTGAGCGAACGTACAAGTGGGTGCCTCGGGTCGGCATCGAGCACCTGCGGGAGGTGCTCGTGGAGGATCCCGACGACGACTTCGTCGCCGGTCTCGACGAGCGCATGCAGAAGTCGATCGACGCCTACCGCGACCCGTGGCGAGACGGGCAGGAACCGCGTTCGGAGGGCCAGTTCCGGTCGTCGCTGCCGTTGCTGCCGTTGCCGAAGGTGCCGGTCCGATGAGGGCGACGACCGCGTTGAGACTGCGTCCAGCGTCGTGTTTTCGGTGAAAATCCCGCTGCTGGCGCAGTCTCAACGGAAGGTGTGGCGATGACCGAGGTGGGCCGCCTGGACGAGGTGCCTGTCGGCGAGGGGCGCACGTTCGCCGTCGACGGCGAGCAGATCGCCGTCTTCCGGCTCCGCGACGGGTCGCTGCGGGCCGTCGGTGCGGTCTGCCCGCACAAGGGCGGACCGTTGGCCGACGGCCTGGCTGACGACCGGGTCATCGTGTGCCCGCTGCACAATCACACGTTCGATCTCTGCACGGGCCGTGAGGTGTCCGGGGCGGACATGTCGGTGCCCTGCTACGCGGTCACCGAGGTCGACGGCACGATCCGGGTCACGCTGACCTGAACGGGGTCAGAGACGCGGCGAGTGTGGGTGCAACTCGTCACCGCCGCGCCGTGGCCAGTCCGTCACCGCGTGAATGTGGATGCCCAGTCGACGAAGATCTCGACGAACATTGCCGGGTCCTGGCCGTGCATGGAGTGACCCATCATCGGAAACGACCGGTAGGTGAGCGGCGCGCCGCCACCTTTGACCAACTGGGTCACCCGCCCGGCCTGCACGTCCGAGCACGCGCCGATCAGCCCCCCGGAGCTCTCGTCGATCATCCGGAAGTGATGGGTGAACAGCACCGGAACCTTCACCTGGCTCAGCATCACGTGATGGGGGCAGCTGGCGGCGAACGCTCCGGTGATGAAAGCCTTGCCCCACTCGGGGTCGTACTCGCGCAGGTTCTGGGCCGGCTCCTCGGTACCGACGACCAGCGCGACGTGGGCCTGCCAGTCGGCCAGTTCCTCCGGCACCGCGGCGACGAACCCGTCCCAGTCGCCGACGCTCCACTGGTCTCCGAGATACTTCGCCCACAACCCGAACAGCGGACCGATGCTGTCGGTGATCGGCGGCCCCACGACGGGCGCGGTCTCCGAACTGAAGAACGGCGGATCTTCCCAACATGCCGCGATCACCTGGCCGGGCTTGGCGTAGGCGGAGAGCCAGGCGCTGGCCAGGCCACCTGAGGACAGACCGCTGATGAAGGCCGGACGACCGATGACCCCGTCGAGAAAACGAACGAGGTCGTTTCCGATGTTGTCGAGGGTGTACCGATGCGGGGTCCTGGTGGAACGGCCCTGCCCGCGAAGGTCCACGGCGTGCACCTGGAAGTGCTCCGCCAGGAGCGGCATCACCGCCTCATAGCCCCACCAGGATTCCGACTGGCCTGGGATCAGCAGCAGCGCCGGCTTGTCGGACCGGCCGGTGACTGCGTAGTTGAGCTCGACCTCGCCGGTGTCGAAGAGTTGTTCGGCGTAGTCGTGCGCGACATAGGTGGCTTCCGGAGCGTGCGGGCCGAAAACACCTGCGTACCTTCCCATGCCTCCAGGTTGTCACACCGTCCACGAGCTCGGACGCGTCGGCTACACGACGGTGGCGTCGGTGATCGTGCCGGTGCCGGTGCCGTCACCGACCGTGGCACCGGTCGGGCTGGACAGCGTGACCAGGAAGCTCTCGGTGCCCTCGGCGACGGTGTCGCCGAGCACCACCACGCTGATGGTCTTGCTGGTCTCCCCCGGTGCGAACGTCAGCGTGCCGGTGGCCGCGACGTAATCGTCGCCGCCGGTGGCGGTGCCGTTGGACGTCGCGTACTGCACCGTCACCGTCTGGTTCGACGGCTGGGCCAGGGTCACCACGAAGTTCGCCAACACACCTGAGGTGCCCTCGTCGAAGTCGAACTGCAACGCCTCGAGATAGACCAGCTTGTTCGCGTTGACCGTGTTCCAGTCGTCGGCCAGGATGCCGCCGGTGTCGGTCGAATTGGGGTTCCACGACCAGAACGTCCACGACATGTCCTCGGTGCCCGCGGCGATGTCGATGGTGCCGTCGTTGTCGAAGTCACCCGACAGGTACGACGTGATCGCCTCGTACCAGACGACGTCCTTGGGATCGCTGAGCCTGGTACCGAACTCGCCGAGATAGATCGGGGCGATGTTCTGCTCGTAGATGTAACCCCACATCTGCTCGAACTTGTCGGGCAACGCGTCCCCGAAATCGGCGCCCTGGAACCACGGTTGGGCGTAGACCGAGTTCGGATAGTCGTGCGGCGAATACACCACCCGGTCGGCCACGTCGAGCACGATGGGCCGGTCGGCCACCCCCATCAGGTTGCCGCCCCACCAATAGTGCTGTCCCTCATAGCTGGCCACGCCCTCGACGAAGATCAACCAGTTGTCGTTGACCGCCAGAATCGCATTGCCGGCACGCTCGGCGGCCGCCGCCCAGTCGGTCGCGCCCCCACCGCCCCACGTCCCGTTGTGCGGTTCGTTGTGCAGGTCGGCCCCGATCACGGTGGGGTCGTCAGCGTAGCGCGCGGCCAGCATCTGCCAATCCGCGATCCACTGCGCCTCCGTGTACTGGCCCTCGTACCACAGCCCGTTGGCGGTGGCGCCGGCCCCGGCGCTGCTGCGGTGGTGGTCGAGGATCACCCGAAGCCCGACCTCGCCGGCATAACGGATGACCTCGTCCATGATCTCGATCGGGGTCAACCCGGCCAGTTCGGGGTTGCGGTAGAAGTCGATGCCGGACGGCATCTTGGTGGTGTGCAACATCTCACTGGAGTAGGGCAGCCGGATGGTGTTGAACTCCAGGGCCACCATCTGATCCATCATGTCCTGATAGTTGCGGGTCCACAGCCCGTGCGGCGTGAAGATGTCGCTCTCCATGCCGAACCAGTTGATACCGGCGATCTGCACGGGATTGCCTGCCGAGTCGACGATCTGGTTACCCGATGTGCTGAACCAGCCGGGGGCGACGCCGCTGCCCGGCGCGCCTTCGACCACCGACGCGTCGGAGATGCTCAGCATCAGGTTCGCCGGGTTGATCACGTCGTCGTTGACGATGGTGCCGGTCGCGGAGCCGTCGGCGACCGTCACCCCGGACGGGCTGGACAGGGTCAGCGTGAACGTCTCGTCGGTTTCGGCAGTTCCGTCCCCGGTGACGGTGACGCTGATCTGCTGGGACAACACCCCGGGCGCGAAGGTGATGGTGCCGTCTGCGGCGGTGTAGTCCACCCCGGCCGTCGCGGTCCCGTTCGAGGTCACATACCCCACCGACACCGCCTCATCCGAGGCCGCATCCAACGTCACCGTGAACGTCAACTGCGTGGTGCCACTGTTGCCTTCGACGACCGACGCATCAGCCACCGACACCTTCGGCACCACCGGCGCGGGCCCACCGGTCGACGACCCGTTGACCTTGAACCCCGTCACCGCCGACGACCCACCACCGGGCGCCGCCTGGAAACCGAACTCCACACTCTGCCCCGCGGCCACCTTGGCGTTCCACGACGCATTACGCACGACATAGTGCTGACCGACATGACTGACGATCTCGGCGTTCCAGATATTGCTGATCTGAGCCGGCGTATCGAACTCCACCGTCCAGCCGTCAAAGGCCGAACCCGCAGTCACCTTCACCCCGGCCACGAAACCTGAACCCCAGTCATCGGAGACCACATAGGTCACCGACGACGCACCCGGCGTCGGAGTCGGCGCCACATCATCATTGGTGATCGTGCCCACCGCCGAACCATCAGCGATCGTCGCCCCCGACGGATTCGACAAACTCACCGTGAACGTCTCGTTCCCCTCCACCGCGGTATCCCCGGTGACCGTCACATGCACCATCTGCGAGGTCACCCCGGGCGCGAACGTCACCACCCCGGATCCCGCCGTGTAGTCCACGCCCGCCGTGGCGGTCCCGTTCGACGTCACATACCCCACCGACACCGCCTCATCCGAGGCCGCGCTCAACGTCACCGTGAACATCACGTGGGTCTGCCCGCCGTCGCCCTCGACGACGGAGGCATCGGAGATGGACAGCGTGGGTAGCGCGTCGCCGACGTCGTTGGCGGTGCCGTAGTCGTTGAAGACGGCACTGAAGCTGCCGGCGGGCAGGTCGAGGCCCGATGCGGTGGGTGAGGCCTGCCCGAGGCTGCCCGGGGTGTCGCGGGCCACCGACCACATCGACAGCATCCCGAGACCCTTGGCGCGGGCGAACTCTTCGAGCGCCTGGGCGTCGGCGACCGTGAACACCTCGGTAGTGACGTCGTTGACCCCGATCATCGGCGTCACCCCGACCTGATTCCAGCCGAAGGACTGACCGAACTCGCCGTAGAGCGCGGACAATTGGGCATAGGTGGACTCGGCGGCCTGGATCGCGTAGGCGCCCATGGTCTTGGCGTTCGGGCCGCTGGTCGGCGCGGCGGACTCGCCGTAGTCCATCGCCATCACGTTGACCCCGTCGAGTGTGACGCCCGCGTCGACCGCCGAACGGACCACGTTCAGGCCGTCGGCGGTCAGGCCCGTGGGCAACACCGGCAGCGTGTACCACACCTCGAGGTCGGGCAGATCCTGCTGCAGCAACGCCAACGCCTGGCTGCGCAACGCGATCGAGGCAGCGTCGGCTACCGCGGCCCCCTCGATGTCGAAGTCGATTCGATGCAGTGAATACGTCTGTGCGACAGCGACGTAGGCGTCGGCCAGGGAACGGGCACTGAGTCCGCGGGTGGCGTACCACTGGGCCAGGCTGGTGCCGGAGGCTCCACCGAATGAGATCATCACGTCACCGCCGGCCGCCTGTAGCGCCGCGATGGAACTGTTGATGGCCTGAGCCTGTTCGAAGTCCGAATCGGGCGCCAACGCAGACAGACCGGCCCAGGCCAGCTTGCCGTCGGGGGTGGCCTGCAGGAAGCCGAGCGTCACCAACGAGGCACCGCGACTCTGCGCAATCGCAACGAGGTCGGGGACGGGCCACAGACCCATGTCGACGTAGGGAGCGTAGAACGCCTCTCCCCACAGTTCGTCGCCCGGGTTGCCTGAGTTGAGGCCGGGCATGGTGGTGACGGTGTCGTCGTCGGTGATGGTGCCGATCGCGCTGCCGTCGGCCAGCGTCGCGCCGACCGGGCTCGACAGTGTGACTGTGAACGTTTCGTTCGGCTCTGCGGCGGCATCACCGATGACGTCGACATGAACGAGTTGTGTCGTGACGCCCGGCGCGAACGTGACGGTGCCCGTGGTGGCGGTGTAGTCCACACCGGCAATGGCCGTGCCGTCGGACGTCGAGTACTGCACGGTCACGGTCTCGTCGGACGCCTTGTCCAAGGTCACCGTGAACATGAAGTGGCTGTGCTCGCCATCGCCCTCGGCGACGGTGAGGTCGGCGATGGACACCGCCGGCGGAGTCGACGGGGCGGTGTCGACGTCGTCGTTGACGATGGTCGCGACGCCCACGCCGTCACCGATGACAGCGTTGACCGGCGCCGACAGGTTCAAAGTGAACTGCTCGTCGAGCTCGATCATGGTGTCACCGGTGACCGCGACATTCACCGTCTTGACGGTCTCACCGGCGGCGAAGGTCAGCGTGCCGACCGTGGGCGTGTAGTCGGCGCCCGCCGCGGTGGCGGTGCCGTTGGCTGTGGAGTAGCTGACTGTGACCGGCTGACCGGCCGGCTCGGACAGGGTCACTGTGAAGGTCAGCGTCGTGGAATCCGAGTCACCTTCGGAGGCGCTGGCGTCACCGACGGAGACGGTCGGACTCGAAACCGGCGGCGCCGCGTTGGAGATCAGCGTCTGCCACTTGGCGCGGGCAGTGTCGTCGAGGGCGACGATGTTGCTCATCTGGAGCTCACCGAGGCCGACACCGGTCAACGTGTAGGACTGGTTGTTGTTGACGATGGCGATGCGGGTCGAGCCACTGACTTCGTCAACGGCGAATTCGTGGGCTTTGAACCAGCCGAAGTCCAGGGTGTCGGCGGCAGGGTCGAAGTCGAGCGTGGTGTGGGTGCCGTACTGCCACGCGATCGTCGTGGTGGTGCCGGTCTGCCCGCTCGGGGGCGCACCGTTTCCGGCGGCCGTCGGCCAGTTGTCGGTGCCGGCGATCGGCACCCCCTGGGGAAGCACTTGCGAGTTGGGCACGGTGCCGATGCCGAGCTGCAGGTGCAACCGGTCCTCGCGGACCTGGGCGTTGTGGAAGACGAAGTTCGTGGCGGTGAGCTGGGAGGTGGTGACGCCCTGCAGGATCAGGGCCTGACCGGTCCCCGCGTTCGAGATGACGACGCCTTCGGGGGTGTCTGTCATGTAGAGCTGTTCGCGGGTGCCGTAGTAGCGGAAGTCGACGACGTCGGTGGCGGCGTCGAATGCGACGCGGTCGATCTGGCCCACTTCGTGGGACCGCGCATACACCGTGCCGGGCGCCGCGGTGACGCCGTGTTCCCACGCCAGTGCGCCCGAAAGATCCTGGCGCAGGTGATCGTTGATGATCGGGGTGAAGCTGTCGACGGTGAGCTGACCCAGCGACACACCCTGGACGATCGCCGTCTCACCTGACCACGGGTTGCGGAACCCGACGCCTTCGGCGGTGTCGACGACGATGAAGTTGTGCACTGACACGTCACCGAGGTCGAGTTTGTCCTTGGCCGGGTCGAAGCCGACGATGTCCGGCCCTGACGCGCTGACCTGATACACCGATCCGCTGCCGGTGGAGGTGGCCTGCGCCGCGGCCAGCAGCATGGCGGTCGGCGCGGCGGCTGCAGACGTCTCACCGCCACCGGCCTCGGCGGCGGAGACGGTCACGGTCACCGGGACCTCGGTGGTGCGCGGGCCGGCGGACAGCAGCCGGAACCCGGTGTCGCGGACCCGGATGACGAAGGTGTCGGTGCCACCGGCGGCGGCGAGATCCGGGCCGGCGGTGTAGACGAAGTCGCCGTCCGCGTCGACGGTCACCGCACCCTGGCCGGGCGCCTGAACCACGCTGTAGCGCAACGGGTCGCCCTCGGGATCCGTGGCGCCCAGCGACCCGGTGAGCACTCCCGGCCCCGCCTGCCCGGTCAACACCGGCGCGGCGTTGGGCCCGTCGTTGGAGAACAACCGGTCCATCTCGCGCCGGATCGCCCCGAACACCGCGGTGACGAATTCGAAGGTCGGCAGCGGGACGCCGGTGTCGCCGGCCGACGGCCCGATTCCGAGGAGCCCCAGGAACTTCGACACCAACCCGGCCAGACCCGTGGTCGCGGTCTGCGGTGCCGGGTCGACCGACGCGTCGTCCGTGTCGACGACAGTGGTGGCGGCGTCGGGCGTCGACTGCTGCCGCAGCGCCGTGGCGGCGGACCGGGCGGTTGTCGCCGGCTGACCGCCGTCACTGCCGACCGCGGCGTCGGTCGGAGCAGGCTCGGACTGCGGCTCAGACGCGGTCTGCGCATCCGGCTCGGACTCGGCCGGCGCCTCCTCGGCCGGTGGCGATCCGTACGCAGACCCAGCAGAGCCGTCGGCCGGATCGGCTGCGGCGGCGCCGTTCGACTCGACATCACCGACAGGGGAATCCAGGTCGACACCGGGGCTCACCTGGCCTTCGGCACCGACATCGGAGGTGTCGTCCGGGTCGGCGGCGTCGTCATCGGAGCCGGCCGGGTCGGCAGCCCCGTCGGCAACGACGACCCCGTCTTCCTCCGCAGCGACGGCCTCGAGCTCGTCGTTCTGTTCGTCGTCGACCATCTCGTCCAGTTCGTCGGCGACGGCGTCCGCGGCATCGACGTCGTCCTGTTCGGCGTCATCGAGGGCGGTGTCACCCGCACCTGCCGGGTCGGCGTCCGAGTTCGAGTCGTCGGGATCTGTCGAGGCCTCCGCGGCCGCCCCGGTCCTCGCCGCCTCGGTGCTGGCGTTGTCGGGACCGGCTCCACTGGTGCTGCTCTCGTCGGAGGGGTCCGCAGTAGCCACCGCTGGACCGGCCAACCCGATCCCCAACGCCACAGCTAACACACCAACACGTCCGACAAATCGTCCGTAACCCATCAGCAACGCACTCCCGTCTCACCTCAGCGCCCGCATCTCGGTGGCCGGCCCCGGCCTGGATTCCGATCACGAAACGATATTAACGACTGTGAAAAGCATTCAACCCGACTTCCGACGGCAGCGTCAAGGATGAAGGTCTCTTGACCCAGATGCGCCGTCACAGACACATAGTTGACCTATCTAAGCTAACTCGAAGGACAACGTTTTGTAGCATCATCTAGCAGCTCAGATCGGCTGATCGTACAAGTGCAAGCCGCTTTCGGCAAATATCATTATCGGCCTTGAAGAGATCCCGTCAGCCAGCCGACAGGTAGTCCGGCGACTAACTTCTTTGCGATTGTCGAATACGCGAACAATGAGCGCGGCAGTGTCCAAATGAATGACATCACCGGTGACCACGGGACTACATCGCCTCGGCCGAGTATACGGATCAGTGCCATTGAGCAAAGTACTGTTCTCGCGCATCGGTAGTCATGACCAGTGTTCAGCAACATCGAATACCAGATCTCGGCGCAGGGTCCGAGATCCCCAGAAGAAGGGTCGGAGGTCACTAGGCGCAGGCGAGCGCACCGAGCAGCATGAAGGGATGACACGTATACCGCTGGTTGGCTCCACCCCGGTCTCGACTCTCACCGGTGATTCGGTGGCACGGGTGTCTGCCGACGCCTCCATCGCCGACGTAGCCCGTGCGCTGGTCTCCCGTGACGTCGGCATGGTCGTGGTCGGAGACGAGCAACGCCCCGCCGCGGTCCTCAGCGAGCGTGATGTCGTGCGCGTGGTGGCCGCCGGCAGTGATCCGACCACCGTGCGGGCCGGCGATGTCGCCAGTACCAAACTGGTCTGGGCGAGCGCCGAGGACACCGTCGACGAGGTGGCGAACCGGATGATGGAGCACTACATCCGCCATATCCTGGTCGAACAGGACGGGTCGCTGGTCGGGGTCGTCTCGGCCCGGGATCTGCTGGGCGCCTACAGTTCCGAGGCTGCCGACGGCTGAGCGGGCGGCACCCGGCAGGATCGGCTGACGTTCACCAGGCACCGGGCAGTGGCGGCCGGTCCGACGAGCGCACCCGCTCGAACGCGATAATGGGCCGGTGACACGCACGGTTCTGTTTCTGCGCAACGACCCCTTGGCGACCGAGGCGTTGCTCGCCGACGCATTCGGCGAGTTCGGCTACGACGTCGACACCTTCGACGTGGTCCCCGCCGACCGCGCCCACGACCCTGCCGCCGACGTGGTCTTTCCCGACCCGCACGGCTACGACGTCATCGTCCCGCTGGGCGCCCGCTGGCCGGTGTACGACCCGGCGTTGCGGGCGAGCTGGGTGGGCACCGAAATGCAGCTGGTGCGTGACGCCGCGGCGGCCGGGATCGCGCTGTTGGGTGTGTGTTTCGGTGGTCAGCTGCTGGCCCAGGCCTTCGGCGGCAGCGTCGGGCGCTCGACGCGCCCGGAGATCGGCTGGTTCGACACCGCCAGCGCCCGGCCGGACATCGTCCCGGGTGGCGCGTGGTTCCAATGGCATTTCGATCGATGGACCCTTCCACCCGGGGCCGTCGAGCTGGCCAGAACCCCGGATGCATCGCAGGCCTTCACCCTGGGCCGAGCTCTGGCGTTGCAGTTCCATCCGGAGGTCGATGTCAGGTTGCTGGAGAACTGGATCACCGGCGACGACGTCGGTGAGCTCGCCGCGCTGGGTCTGAACGCCGACGAGTTACTCACCCGGACAACAGAGTTGGCCGATGATGTCGCTCCCCGGATCAGGGCGCTGGTAGCCGGCTTCCTGACCCACGTCGCCGGTCAGTCCCGGCCGAGCTGATGGGCCAGCGCGTCACCGACGTCCGGGTGGCGGAAGCGGTGTCCGAGCGCGGTGAGCTTCGCCGGCAGCACGCGCTGGCTGGCCTCGGCCAGCTCGCGGGCGCCCTGCTCGCCCAGCAGCACACGGGGGCCCAGCGCGGGAACCGGTAACACCGCGGGCCGGTGCAGCACCGAGGCCAGGGCGGCGGTGTACTCGGAGTTGCGCACCGGTTCGGGTCCCACCGCGTTGACCGGCCCGGTCAGCCGCTCGTCGTAGAGGGCGCGGTGATAGACGTCGAGCAGGTCGTCCAGTCCGACCCAGGCCAGCCACTGCCGCCCCGACGCCAGCCGACCGCCGAGGCCCGCGGCGAACAACGGCCGCAGCAACCGCAGCGTTCCGCCCGCGGCGGCTTGCACGATGCCGGTGCGCACCGTCACCACCCGCAGCCCGGCGTCGACCGCAGGCGCCGTCGCAGCCTCCCAGTCGGTGACGACGTCGGCAAGGAACCCGCTGCCGTGTGAGCTGTCCTCGGTCAGCGGGGTGTCCCCGCGGTCGTAGCCGTACACGCCGACCGCCGAGGCACTGATGAACACCCGGGGCCCGTCCGGCGCGGCCGTCGCCGCCACCGCCAGCTTGCGGGTCGGCTCGATGCGGCTGTCCCGGATGGCGGCGCGGTGGGCTTCGGTGAAGCGCCCGGCGATCGAGGCGCCGGCCAGGTGGATGACGGCATCGACGCCGCTGAGTAGAGCGGGGTCCGGATTCTGCGGATCCCAGGTGCGCTCGTCGTCACCGCGCGCCGGACGGCGCACCAACCTGATGACACGGTGCCCGCCGGTGGTGAGGAACGCCGAGAGAGCGCTGCCGACCAGACCCGACGAGCCGGTGATCGCGATGACAGAGGGTGCCAGACCTGCGTCGGCGGCGTCGCGGTGCGCGGCCAGGTCGTCGGCGAGCTGACGGTGGCGGTAGACGAACGTCGAGCGCAGCGCCGCTTCGGGCACGATGGTCTCGACCCGGTCGTGCATTCGGGTCCGTCCGCCCACATCGGCGAACGTATGGGTGTGCCGCCAGCTTCCCACCAGCCGAGCCGGCCAGGACGCCGGCCCCTGCGCGGACAGCTCGTCGACGAAACGACTGCGGGGCACGTAAGCCGACGGATCATGGCGCGCCACCCAGCGCAGCCCACCGGGCAGCCCCAGCACCGCGACGCCGTCGGCGAGCGACTCGGCCTCCCGCACCACGGTCATGGGCTGCCACGGCGGAACCAGCCGGGGCATCGCGCCGGGCCGGGTATGCCAATCCCACACGGTGTCGACGGGATGATCGAGGTGGCTCTCGTGTTCGATGCCCATGATCCTCCGAACCTGTCGTGTCGTCTGCGCAGTATTCGTCACCGTTGCCGCACCGGATTGCCCGGAAAGCGCGCGGGTACCCGTGCAGAGGCGAACACTGTGAACCATCCGGCGATGAGCGTGCCATGACTGAGACCCCGCGAACATTTCGAGACCGCCGCGAGGCAGGTCAGGTTCTCGCGCGGGATCTGGAGCGCTACCGGGGCCGGCGGGACCTGCAGGTACTGGGTCTGGCGCGCGGCGGGGTTCCCATCGGTTGGGAGGTGGCGGCTCACCTGCACGCGCCGCTGGACGTCTGCCTGGTGCGCAAGCTGGGCGTCCCGCAGCACCCCGAGCTGGCCATGGGCGCGGTCGCCACGGGCGGCGGGGTGGTGCTCAACGAGGGCCTGGTGCGCAGCCTGGGCATCGGGCCGGACCAGGTCCGGGACGCCATCGAGCGGGAGACCGCCGAACTGCACCGGCGCGAGCAGGTCTACCGGGGCGGCCGCCCTCCACTGGACCTGACGGGCCGCACGGTGATTCTCGTCGACGACGGCATCGCGACGGGAGCCAGCATGGTCGCCGCCGCGCGCTCGGTGCGGCAGGCCGGTGCGGCACAGGTCGTGGTCGCGGCACCGGTGGGCCCGGCCTCGGTGTGGCGGGAGTTTCGTGACGAGGCCGACGACGTGGTCTGCTCGACGACACCCGCCGACTTCCACGCGGTGGGTCAGGTGTTTGCCGACTTCCACCAGGTCGGCGACGACGAAGTCCGGGCTGCGCTGGCCAGCCCGACGTCCTCGGCGCCGCAGTGACCCGACGGGCACCGCGTCAGTTCCTGGCGGTGTCCTCGTTGTCGCCCTCGGTCGAGCTGGGCTCGGCCGACACGGTGTCGGACTCGTTCTCCGTCGGTACGGCGTCGTCCTGATAGTCGGCGATCGGCGGTTCGTCGGGATAGTCCTCGACGTCAGACGTGGTCTCGACCATGTCGGTGTCGTCGGTCGACTCGGCGTCGGATTCCTCGTCGGCGCCGGCCCGGGAGCGGTCACGCAGCGCGTCGACGATGAGCAGCACCACGCCGATGACACTGGCGGCGATGCACACCCAGGCGATCAACTCGTTGCTGGTCACCACAGCGGTGACCAGCGCCGCGAGACCGATCACGGCGAGTACCAGCGCGACGATCAGCACGGAACGGTCCGGGAGGACAAGACGGGACGGTGGCGCACGTGACTAGTTGTTGCCCCGGTTGAACTGGTTGAAGCCGCCGTCGCTGTTGGCTCCGGAGTCCACCGGTGCTGCCGAGCCACGCTGGCCCAGCTCCTCGAGCTGAGACTCCAGGTACGTCTTCAACCGCGTCCGGTACTCCCGCTCGAAGGTGCGCAGCTGTTCGAGTCGGCCTTCCAGCACCGTGCGCTGCTGGTTGATCGTCCCCATGATCTCGGAGTGCTTGCGCTCGGCATCGGCCTGCAGCGCATCGGCCTTCTCCTGGGCCTGACGCAGCTGGGTCTCCGACCGGGTTTGCGCGTCGGCGAGCATCGCGTCGGCGCGCTGCCGCGCTTCGGCGACCGTGGTCTCGGCGGTCTGTCGCGCCTCGGTGACCATCTGGTCGGCCTGCGCACGGGCATCGGCGAGCATCTTCTCGGACTCTGCCTTGGCGCTGTTGGTCAGCCGGTCGGCGGTGTCCTGGGCCAGGCTGAGCACCTTGGCGGCACGCAGGTGCTGGTCCTCGGTGGCCGCGGCCGGCTGCTGCTGTTGCGGCGGGGCCTCGTAGGCGGGCTCCGGAGCCGGTGCGGGTTCGGGCTCTGGCTCGTAGACTGGCAGGGTCTGCGTGGGCTGGGCGCCACCGCCAGAGCGGGCCGAGGCGAGTTCCTGATCCAGCTCGCTGACCCGCTGCCGCAGGTCGCTGTTCTCCTCGATGAGACGGGCCAGCTCGTTCTCGACGAGATCGAGGAAGGCATCGACCTCGTCTTCGTTGTAGCCGCGCTTGCCGATCGGTGGCTTACTGAAAGCGACGTTGTGCACGTCGGCAGGAGTGAGCGGCATTGTCTGCCCCCTTGAAGTCTGGACCGTCAATCGATCTCAAAGTGTAAAGCAGTGCTGGATGGTAACTGGCGTCCATCCTGTCACACCAGACCCGGCGGTTGCAGAAGAGGCCGATAATTAAGACCGAATTTCAACTTTGCCCGCTTGCGCGGGCCACCGGGGCGGAAGACGAGCGACCCTCGGACCCAGCCCCGGCCGACACACAAAGCCGCTGTTCAGAGGGCTGCGCTCAGGCCGCGGCGCCGAACGCCAATTGCATGCCGATGAAGGCCAGCAGCAGCAGGACCATGATCGAGAGGTCGAAGCGCACCGCGCCGATGGTCAGCTGCGGAATGATCCGGCGAAGCAACCGCACCGGCGGATCGGTCAAGGTCATGATGACCTCCAGGACCACCACGGTCGCACCCCTGGGCTGCCAGTCGCGGCTGAACGAGCGGATGAACTCGACGACGACCCGAGCGATCAACAGCAGCCAGAAGAGGAACAGCGCGAAACCCAGGATCGAGAAGAAGAGCCCCAACTGAGCGACCTCACTCCAGGACGATTGTCTGACGGTGGAAAGCACTGCCGGGCCCGTGGGGTCCCAGCCGCCGTCAGCCTACCCGCGGCGCCGCGCGGGCATCCGGTCGCCGCGGGGCGGCGGACTCACTGATAGGCGTAGAAGCCGGCCTCGGCGATGCGGCGGCGCTGCTCAGCGGTCACATCGACGTCGGCGGGCGACAGCAGGAACACCTTGGTCGCGACCTTGTCGAACGATCCGCGCAACGCGAACGCCAAGCCGGCGGCGAAGTCGACCAGCCGTTTGGCATCGGCGTTGTCCATCGACACCAGGTCCATGATGACAGGCGTGCCGTCACGGAAGCGCTCACCGATGGTGCGCGCCTCGCTGTAGTCCTTCGGCCGCAGCGTGGTGATCTTGGCCAGCGGGCTGCCCGCTTCGAACAGTTCGGCCATGCCGCGCGGGTCCATCGCCAACGCACCCCGCGTCGAGCCCCGCATCCCACCGAATCGTGGTGGGGTGCGGTCGAATTCGCGAGGAGTACGCAGCCTGGGCTCGAACCGGGCATCGTCGAAACCGCCTCGGTAGGCGGGGGGCTCGTCGTATTCGCGGCGGCGGTCATCACCCATGGAGCCCATGGCGCCCATGGCACCCATGCCCTCGAACCCGCGCGCATAGCCCTCGTCTTCGAACCGGTCCTCGCGCGGACGGCGGTATCCGCGCACCGGCGCACGGTCGTCGTCGTCGTAGTAGTCGTCCTCGTAGTCATCCATCGGTGCCATACCGAAGTAGGCCTTGACCTTGTGCAGTGTGCTCATTGTGAGGACCCTTCGTGCGGTGAAGCTGGTGTGGTGCGGGGTGACTGTGAGGTCTCGGCGGCCTCAGCCTGTTCCGTGGAATCTGGTGTCTGTGATGAAGGTGTGACTCGTGTGACTACTGCGGGTGACGTTAGCGGTCGCGATCCCAATAGCGCGGTACCGACACGCACACATGTCGAACCATGTTCGACCGCCGCCTCGAGGTCACCGGACATACCGGCCGACAGCTCGAGCCGCTGCGAGTAGCCCTGTTGTACCCGCCGCCGCTCGGCGTCCAAACGGGCGAAGGCCCGGTAGGGGTCGGCGTCCACCGGCGGAATCGCCATCAGGCCGACGAACTGCAGACCCGCCGCCGCGTCGACGGCGGCACACACGGTGTCGATCCGTTCGGACGCGGCCACGTCGATCCCGCCGCGGGACTCGTCCCCGTCGAGGCTGACCTGCACGTACACCCGCAGCGGCGCGTCGCGGCGATCGTGCTCCAACGCGTCGGACGCCGCGCGGTCCAGCGCGTTGACCAGTTTGACCGTGTCCACGGAGTGCGCGGCGTAGGCCCACTCCGCGATCGACCGGGCCTTGTTGCGCTGGATGCGCCCGATCATGTGCCAGCGCACCTCGCCGACCGCTCCACTGCTCGCCACGTCGGCGATCTTCTGCGTGGCTTCCTGGTCACGGGACTCCCCGAATGCGGTGCAGCCCAGGCGGTACAGCGCAACCACATCGCTTGCCGGGAAGAACTTGGTAACCGGCAGCAACTCGATGTCGGCGGGGTCGCGGCCGGCGGCCTGCGCTGCGCGGTCCAGGCGTGCGCGCAGGTCTGCCAGCGCCTCCCCCAGATCCCGTTGCCGTTGCTCGGTCGCGTTCACCGCTGCGGCTCCAGCCACACCAGAGAAGCCAGCCGGCCCGTCGGCGCATCCCTGCGGTGGCTGAACAGCGTGCGATCCTCGACGGTGCAACGGGGATCGATGTCGATGGCGGTGACGCCCAGCGAGCGCAACTGGGCAGCGATGCCGGCCCGCAGGTCCAGCCCCACGGTTCCCTGCCGGGTGGTGGTGCGGCTGCCCGGCAACGACCGCTCGACGTCGGCAGCCATCTCGTCGGGAACCTCGTAGTTGGGGCCGCTGACCGCCGGGCCGAGCAGGACCGACACGTCTTCCGCGCGGGCCCCGGCATCGACCATGACACGCAGCGCCTCGGCCACGACCCCCTGCGCCGCACCGACTCGACCCGCGTGCACCGCGCCGACCACGCCGGCGCGGGCGTCGGCCAGCAGTACCGGCACGCAGTCGGCAGTGACCACCGCGAGCGCCAATCCTGGTGTGGCGGTGACCAACCCGTCCGTGGCGTCGCAGGTGCGACCGGCGTCGGCCACGACCTCGACATGGGTGCCGTGGACCTGGTTCATCCAGACGATCCCGTCGTCACCCAACCCGGTCGCCGCGGCGAGCCGGCGTCGGTTCGCCGCGACGGCGGCCGGATCGTCGCCGACGTGGTCGCCGAGGTTGAAGCTGTCGAACGGTGGCCTGGACACTCCGCCGGCGCGGGTGGTGGTGACGCGCCTGACCCGCAGGCCGAACTCGCGGGCAGGCCCGCGGCCGGAGGACCCACGATCAAGCCCGCGGCCGGAGGACGCACGATCAACCATGCCGTGACCGTAGGACGCGATCAGTGGCGCATGAACGGCGGCACGTCGACGTCGTCGTCGGAGATGCCCCCATCGTCGCCGCCGATCCGCACCGTGGCGCCGTTGGTGTGCACCGGCACGCTGGCCGGATCCGAGGGCTCGAACAGCGACGAGCTGACCCGGCCGGCCTTGCCCGGTGTGATCGGGGTGCTCCCCGTGCCTCCTGGAGCCTGCGCCTCACCGGTCACCGGTTTGCGTCCGGGGCCGGCTGCATCGAACCCGGCGGCGATGACGGTGACCCGCACTTCGTCGCCCAGCGAGTCGTCGATGACGGTGCCGAAGATGATGTTGGCTTCCTGGTGGGCGGCGTCCTGCACCAGCGAGGCCGCTTCGTTGATTTCGAACAGGCCCAGGTCACTGCCGCCGGCCACCGACAGCAGCACACCCTGGGCGCCCTCCATCGAGGCTTCCAGCAGCGGCGAGTTGATCGCGATCTCGGCCGCTTTGAGCGCGCGCCCGTCCCCGCGTGCCGAGCCGATGCCCATCAGCGCGGTGCCCGCACCACTCATCACACCCTTGACGTCGGCGAAGTCGACGTTGATCAGGCCGGGCGTGGTGATCAGGTCGGTGATGCCCTGCACACCGTTGAGCAGCACCTCGTCGGCGCTGCGGAAGGCGTCCATCAACGACACGGCTGCGTCACCCATCTGCAGCAACCGGTCGTTGGGGATGACGATGAGCGTGTCGCAGCTCTCGCGCAGCGAGGTGATGCCGGCCTCGGCCTGGTTGCTGCGCCGCTTGCCCTCGAACGAGAACGGGCGCGTCACCACTCCGACGGTCAATGCGCCCAGCTTGCGGGCGATGGTCGCCACCACCGGTGCGCCACCGGTGCCCGTGCCGCCGCCTTCGCCGGCGGTGACGAACACCATGTCGGCGCCGCGCAGCAGCTCCTCGATGTCGTCCTTGGCGTCTTCGGCGGCCTTGCGGCCGACCTCGGGGTCGGCGCCGGCACCGAGACCGCGGGTCGAGTCCCGTCCGACGTCGAGTTTGACGTCGGCGTCGCTCATCAACAACGCCTGTGCGTCGGTGTTGATCGCGATGAACTCAACGCCTTTGAGGCCCTGCTCGATCATCCGGTTGACGGCGTTGACGCCGCCGCCGCCGATACCGACCACCTTGATCACAGCGAGGTAGTTATGCGGGGGGGTCATGTGCGCCCTTCCTGCCTGATGTTCCCGGTCCATTTCCGCACCTCTTGAGCGTGCCCCTAAACCCTCAACCTCAACCATAGGCTTAGAGTTATGTCAAGTAGTGCGGTGCAAACAGAACGGTAGGGCCGGTGCGCACGGGCGCCGAGCAGGCGCGCCGACACGACACGAGAAAATTCGCGGTGATGTGCGTCAGGTGCGCGCCGTCGAGGCCCGCCGACGGGCCCAGCCGGCTATTTGACCGTCGGTAGGTCCGGACTCGACACGTCGTAGGTCTGCCCCGGCTGCGTCAGCAGCGCAGCCAGCTTGAGTGCCTTCTCCTCGGTCCGATCGGTGGTCCCCCACACCACGGTTCGACCGTCCACCAGCGTCAACGTGATCGACGCGACCGACGGGGCCGAGATCCTCCCCACCTGACCGGCCACCTCCGGGCGCAGCGAGGTCATCACTTTCAGCGCGGCTTTGGTCGCTGGATCGTTCGGCCCGGGATTCTCGGTGTCGAGGTAGGGCACCCCGGGCGGCGGGGGTCCGGTCGCGAAATCCACCCCGTCCTCGTCGAACAGGTGCACCCCGTCGGGATAGTCCTTGACCACCACCGGGACCCTCTCGACGACGGTGATCCGCAGCGTCGACGGGTATTGCCGTTGCACTCGGGCCGAGGCGACCCGCCGAATCGACGCCACCCGTCCCGCCACGGCGTCGGTGTCGACCTGCAACAGCGGTGTCCCCGGCGCCACGGCCGCGGCCGCGACAACGTCCTCCTGCGGCAGCACCCCGAGACCGGTGACCTCGATGCTGCGGGCCGACATGATCGGGGTGAAGTACAAGACCAGACCCAGTCCGACCACCAGCACTGCGATCGCCACCGACCATGCCACGACCTTCAGGCCGCGGACCGCACCGCGACCCGGCGCGCCGGACTGCTGCGTCGAGAGCCCCAGCGCCCGACGCTTGGCCTCGCGGCGGGCCTCCTCGATGGCGGTGGCCCGCGCCTGGGCCTCCCGGCGGGCCTCACGCTCCCGCCGAGCCCTCCGACGGGGCCCCTCCACGTCCTCGGCTGCCTGTTGCGACGCCTCCGGCTCTGCCGGCTCTCCCGCCGGTGCCGTGGGCTCGGGCGCCTCGGGCGGCTCGGTCCCGTCGGTGGCCTGCTCGTCGCCGCGCGATTCGCTCATCGTGCCCCCGACCCGGGCGCGCGGCGGTTGGCCTTGACCGTCAGCTCGGCGAGAATCTCCTTGCCCAGCAATGTCACATCCCCGGCGCCCATCGTGACGATCACATCGCCCGCCTCCGCCGCGGCCGCGACCCGGGCCGGTACCGCCGAGAAATCCGGAACGTAGGTCACCGGGACGGTGACCTGCTCGGCGATCGTCGCACCGCTGATGCCCGCCAACGGCTGCTCGCGCGCGGCGTAGACATCGAGCACGAAGACCTCGTCGGCCAGGTCCAGCGCCGTGGCGAACTCGGCGGCGAAAGCCTGGGTCCGCGAATACAGGTGGGGCTGAAACACCACGATCGAGCGACCGCCGGTTTCCGACGCCAGCCCACGCATCGCGGTGAGGGCGGCGGTGACCTTGGTCGGGTGGTGGGCGTAGTCGTCGAAGACCTGGATACCGGCGACGACACCCACCAACTCGAACCGGCGACGCACGCCCTCGAACCCGGCCAACGCCCCGAGCACGTCATCGGGTTCGGCGCCCGCGTGGATCGCGGCCAGCAGCGCTCCCAGCGCGTTGAGCGCCATGTGTCGACCGGGCACCGACAGCCGCATGGTGCGCGGACGGTCCTCCCCCGCCAACTGCACGGTGGCCACTGCACTGGTGCCCTGCTGCCGCCAATCCAGCAGTTCACCAGCCAGACCGGCGGCGTCAGCAACCCGACCGGCGGCCGCGTTGCTGCCGTAGCGCAGCACCTGGATGCCCAGCGCGGCGGTGCGCTCGGCGAACGCGGCGGCGCCCGGGTCGTCGACGCAGACCACCACGACGCCGCCGGGCTTGAGCCGCTCCATGAAGGCATCGAACACCGCCACATAGGCCTGTTCGGTGCCGAAGAAGTCCAGATGGTCGGCTTCGATGTTGGTGACAACCACGATGTCGGGGCTGTACTGGACCAGCGATCCGTCGCTCTCGTCCGCCTCGGCCACGAAAAACGCGCCGCTGCCGTGGTGGGCGTTGGTGCCCGCCTCGCCCAGGTCGCCGCCCACGGCGAAGGACGGATCGAACCCGGCGTGCTGCAGCGCCACGATGAGCATGGACGTGGTGGTCGTCTTACCCGCGGTGCCGGTCACCATCAGCGTCGTCTGGCCGGCCATCAGCTTGGCCAGCACCTCGGGACGCAGGATCACCGGGATCCCGCGCTTGCGTGCCTCGACCAGTTCGGGATTGGTCTTGGGAATGGCCGCGTGGGTGGTCACCACCGCGGTCGGACCGCCCGGCAGCAGGTCCAACGAGGACGGGTCGTGCCCGATCCGGATCGTCGCACCACGGGCCCGCAATGCGATGACGCCGCGGGACTCCTTGGCGTCGGAGCCCGACACCAACCCACCGCGATCGATCAGGATGCGGGCGATGCCGCTCATGCCCGCGCCGCCTATGCCCACCATGTGCACCCGCCGCAGTTCGGGCGGCAGATCCGGGGCTCGGCCCAGCGAGCTCACCGTCGGATCCGCTCTTCGCGCGCGGCCCGCGCGACCTCGAGCGCCACGTGCGCGACCCGCTCGGCGGCATCGCGATGCCCGGCCAGTACCGCGCCGGTCGTCATCGCCGCGAGCCGTGCGGAATCGGTCAGCAGCCCCGCCACGGTGTCGGCGACGAACTCCGGAGTCAGCGAACGGTCTTCGACGAGCAGCCCACCCCCGGCTTCGACCACGGGCAGTGCATTGAGCCGCTGCTCTCCGTTGCCGATCGGCAGCGGTACATACACCGCCGGCAATCCGACGGCGGCGACCTCGGCCACCGTCATCGCACCCGAGCGGCAGATCGCCAGGTCGGCCGCTGCGTAGGCCAGGTCCATCCGGTCCAGGTACGGCACGGCGACGTAGGGCGGATCGTGCGGGGCCGGCTCACGCAACTGCAGGGTGTTCTTCGCGCCGTAAGCGTGGATCACCGAAATGCCCTGTTCTGCAAGATCTTTGGCAGCTGCAGACACTGCCGTGTTGAGCGAGCGGGCGCCCTGCGAGCCGCCGAAGACCAGCAGCACCTTCGCGTCGTCGGCCAGGCCGAAGTGCTCACGCGCCTCGGCCCGCAACGCCGCGCGGTCCAGCGACGTGATCGTCGCACGCACCGGCATACCGACGACCTCGGCATGACGCAGACCCGGATCGGGCACCGCGGAGAGCACCCGGCGCGCCGACATCGCGCCCACCCGGTTGGCCAGCCCCGCGCTGGCGTTGGCCTCGTGGACGACGACAGGTACGCGGCGGCGCGCCCGGACACTGCGCGCGGCCAGATAGGCCGGCAGCGCGACGTAGCCGCCGAACCCGACGACGATGTCGGCGTCGACCCTGTCGAGCACGTCTCTGACCTCGCGCACCGCCAGCCGAACCCGGCCCGGCAGGCGCAGCAGGTCGGCCGTCGGCTTACGCGGCAGCGGCACCGGCGTGATGAGCTGCAGGTCGTAGCCGCGGGCCGGGACCAGCCGGGTCTCCAGACCCCGCTCGGTGCCCAGCGCGGTGATCCGCACATCCGGTGCCAGCATGGTCAACGCGTCGGCCACCGCCATCGCGGGCTCGACGTGGCCCGCCGTGCCGCCACCGGCAAGGACGACTGATATCCCCCGGTCGCTTCGCTCCTGCCCCGCCGGACCAGATATCCCCCGGTCGCTCCGCTCCTGCCCCGCCGGACCAGATATCCCCCGGTCGCTTCGCTCCTGCCCCGCCGGACCAGATATCCCCCGGTCGTCCCCGTCGCTTCGCACGTGGGCCCAGCCCTTCTGCCCGTCCGGGACCGACTTGCCCGTCACCCGTAACGCTGACCTTCCAGTGTGCGGGCTCGCCGGCCCTGCTTCCGCTGGCCAGAACCATATCCGACCGGGGTCTTGGCGGCGGGTACCGGCCGCTTCTGGCGGGTGCGGGTGTTCTTCGGCGGGGTGGCCTGGCGGCGGGGACGAGACCGCAATCTGTCCTTGACGGCTTCGGCCCGGGTCGGGGCGTACGGCGCGGGCAGGGGCAAGCGGAGGAGCCGGTTGACGCGGTCGTCGCGGCCGGCGCGCAGCGCAGCGACCGCTTCCGGTTCGTGGCGCGCGGCGTTGGCCATGATGCCGATCATCAACAACGTGGTGGACGTCGACGTGCCGCCGGCGGAGATCAGGGGCAGCTGCAGGCCGGTGACCGGCAGCAGGCCGACCACGTAGCCGACGTTGATGAACACCTGGGACAGAATCCACAGCGTGGCGGTGGCGGTGAGCAGCCGCAGGAACGGGTCGGCGGAGCGGCGGGCGATCCGCATGCCGGTATAGGCGAACAGGCCGAACAGACACAGCAGACCGACGGCGCCGACGAATCCCAGTTCCTCGCCGACGATGGCGAAGATGAAGTCGTTGTGGGCGTTGGGCAGATAGTTCCACTTCGCGGTGCCTTGACCCAGGCCGTCGCCGAAGACCCCGCCGTTGGCCAACGCGAATCGGGCCTGGCGGGCTTGATAGCCCGAGCCCTGGGCGTCGGCTGCGGGGTTCAGCCAGGACTGCACCCGCGCCGAGCGGTACCCCTCGGCGAGGGCGAGGATCAGACCGGAGACCAGCACGGCGCCCAGCGACGTCAGGAAGACTCGCAGCGGCAGACCCGCGTACCACAGCAGCGCCAACAGGATGACGCCCATCGACAGCGTCTGCCCCAGGTCGGGCTGGGCCACGATGAGCGCCAGCGCGATCACCGCGGCCGGCACCAGCGGCACCAGCATCTCCCGCAGCGACGCCCGCTCCATGCGGCGGGCGGCGAGCAGGTGCGCACCCCAGATCGCCAGCGCGATCTTGGCCAGCTCCGAGGGCTGCATGGAAAATCCGGCGAAGACGAACCAGCCACGAGAACCGTTGGCGACCTTGCCGATTCCCGGTATCAGCACCAGGATCAACAGCACGATGGTGATGGCGAATCCGGTGAAGGCGAACCGGCGCATCACCGACACGGGGGTACGCAGCGCCGCATAGAAAGCCGCCAGCCCGATCAAGGTCCACAGCAGCTGCTTGCCGAACACCACCCAGGGCGAGCCGTCGGTGTCATAGGAGTACACGCCCGAGGCCGACAGCACCATCGTCAACCCCATGGTGGTCAGCAGCGCGGTCACGGCGATGATCAGGTGAAACGACGTCATCGGCCGTCCCAGCCACGCGCCGAAGCGGTTGCGCGAACCGTGGGTCCGGACGTCGCTCGCGCCGCCGGATGCGGCCGCGGGCCGCGCCGCGTCGGCAGGCGTCGCCTCGGATCGCCGGGTACGCAGCCGGGCCAGTACGCTGCTGCTCACGACGGCTACCTGGTCGCTGCGCGCACGGCAGCGGCGAACGCGTCACCGCGATGCCCGTAACCCGTGAACTGGTCGAACGAGGCTCCGGCGGGGGCCAGCAACACCGTGTCTCCGGGTGCGGCCAAGCCGCGAGCCGCGTCGACGGCCGCCGCCATGACGGCGTCGGACACGGGTTTCGAGCCCACCTCGATCACTCGAGTCACAGGAGTATCACCAGACTCAGGTTTCTCAAGCACCCCAGAATCCTCCCCTGTCACCAGCTCTACGACGGGGACATCTGGTGCGTGTCGCGATAACGCCTCGCCCACGATGGCCCTGTCCCGGCCGATCAGTACCGCGCCCGCCAGCCGGCTGCGCACGGCGGCGACCATCTCGTCGACCGAGGCGCCCTTGAGCATGCCGCCGGCGATCCAGACCACCCGCGGGTAGGCGCTGATCGAAGCCTGCGCCGCGTGGGGGTTGGTGGCCTTCGAGTCGTCGACATAGGTGACGCCGTCGGCGACGGCCACCACTTCGGCCCGATGGCGGCCCACCTGGAAGCCGGCCAGCGCGTCGGCAATCGCACCGGCGGGCACGTCGACGGCCCGCGCCAGGCACGCCGCGCCGAGCGCGTCGAGCACCCCGACCGGACCCGCCACGGGGATGGTGGAGGTGGGCGCGAGCACCAGCTCGTCGGCGAAAGCGTTGTCCACCAGCGCGCCCTCACGCACGCCGACCTCCCCCACGGCGGGAGAGGTGAGCCGGAAACCGACCCGCACCGGCGCCGGCGCGGCAGCCAGCAACCGCGCCGCCACCGCGTCCTCGAGCCCGCCCACGGCCACCCGCCCCGTCAGTGCGCGCGCCTTGGCCTGCGCGTAGGCGTCCATCGACCCGTGCCAGTCCAGATGATCCTCGGCGACGTTGAGCACCACGCCGGCGTCCGGGCGTAACGACGGCGCCCAGTACAGCTGGAAGCTGGACAGCTCGACCGCCAGCACGTCGACCGGGCGGTCGAGCACGTCGAGCACCGGTTCGCCGATGTTGCCGCACAGCGCGGCGCGCCGGCCACCTGCCTGCAACATCGCGTGCAGCATCGACGTCGTCGTCGTCTTACCGTTGGTGCCGGTCACCACCAGCCACTGCCGCGCCGCCCCGTAACGCCCCGACCGGTCCAGCCGCCACGCCAGCTCGATGTCACCCCACACCGGCACGCCCGCCGTCCGGGCGGCGGCCAGCATCGGCGCCGTGGGCGGGAACCCGGGGCTGGTGATCACCAGCGCGAAGTCGGAGATCGCGGCGGTCGCCTCGGCGGGGTCGACCACCGCTACGCCCTGTCGTGCGTATTCGGCCAGCGCCGCGGGCCGGTCGTCGGTCAACGTGGCGCGTACCCCGAGCGGAGCCAGGGCGGTCAGGATGGCGCGGCCGGTGACGCCGGCCCCGGTGACCAGGACCGCACTACCGGGTTCGGGGAGTTCGGGCACCTCAGGCACCGACGGTGGTCAGCCACTCGCTGTAGAACAGAGCCACACCCAGACCACAGGCGATGGCGGTGAGCAGCCAGAACCTGATGATGACCGTCGTCTCGGCCCAGCCCACCAGCTCGAAATGGTGGTGAAAAGGCGCCATCCGGAACACCCGCCGGCCGGTGGTGCGAAACGCCAGGATCTGCACGACCACCGAGGTCACCTCGGCGACGAACAACGCACCGAGCACCACCGCCAGCATCTCGGTGCGGCTCGTCACCGACAGCCCGGCGATGATGCCGCCCAGCGCCAGCGACCCGGTATCGCCCATGAAGATCTTGGCCGGCGCGGCGTTCCACCACAGGAACCCGATGCACGCCCCGGCAGTGGCGGCCGCGATGATCGCCAGGTCGAGCGGGTCCCGCACGTTGTAGCAGCCGACGCCGGGGCTGGTCGCACAGGCGTTGCGGAACTGCCAGAACGTGATCAGCACGTACGCCGCACACACCATCGCCATCGCGCCCGCGGCCAGGCCGTCCAAGCCGTCGGTGAAGTTCACCGCGTTCGACCATGCCGACACGATGACCACGCAGAACAACACGAACACCGCCGGCGCCAACGTCACCGTGGCGATCTCGCGGACGTAGGACAACTCCGCACTGCCCGGGGTCAGCCCGTCACCGTTGCGGAACTGCAACGCCAGCAGGCCGAACAACACGGCGGCCACGAGGATGCCGATGGTCTTGGCCGTCTTGTTCAGCCCCAGGTTGCGGGATCGGCGGATCTTGATCAGGTCGTCGAGGAATCCGACGGCACCGAGCGCGGTGGCCAGGCCCAGCACGAGCAGACCCGATGCGGACGGGCCCTTGCCGTCGATCAGCACGCCCACCAGATGCGTTCCGAAGTAGCTGGCCCAGATACCGGCCACGATCGCGACCCCGCCCATCGACGGGGTGCCGCGCTTCTTGTGGTGGCTGGGCGGGCCGTCCTCGCGGATCTCGTGGCCGAACCCCTGCCGGGTGAACAGCCGGATCAGCACCGGGGTCAGCAGGATCGAGACCGCCAGGGCGATCCCGACGGCGATGAGGATCTGTCTCATCCGGCATCCCCTGCACCCTCGGCGGCCAACGTGTCGGCCAGCGTCCCCAGCCCGGCCGAGTTGGAGGCCTTGACCAGCACGACGTCACCCGGGCGCAGTTCGGCGCGCAGCAGGTCCAGCGCGGCTTCGGCGTCGGCGACCGCAGTGGCCTCGGATCCCCACGAGCCCTCCATGACCGCTCCATGGAGCATCGCGCTCATAGGCCTCCCGGTTCCGACGACGATGAGTCGACTGACATCTAAGCGCACCGCCAGCCGGCCGATGCGGTCGTGCTCGGATATCGCCTCCTCCCCCAACTCGGCCATCTCTCCCAGCACCGCCCAACTGCGTCGTGGGGACGCACCGTCCCGACTCATCCACGCCAGCGCCTTGAGGCCGGCGCTCATCGAGTCGGGATTGGCGTTGTAGGCGTCGTTGATGATCGTCACGCCGTCGGGGCGGGTGCTCACCTGCATCCGGTTCGCCGAGGCGGGGCCTGCGGAGGCCAGCGCGGTCGCCACCTGCTCGAGGGTGGCGCCGCATTCGAGCGCGACGGCGGCCGCGCACAGCGCGTTGGACACCTGGTGGTCGCCGTGCACAGCCAGCGAGACCGGCACCGTTGAACCGGCGTGGTGAAGCGTGAACTGCGCGCGGGCGAGCGGATCGAGGGTGACCCCGTCGGCCCACAGGTCGATCCCGTCGCCACCGGCTCTGCCCACCCTCACGATCCGCGCCGCCGTCTTGGCTGCCATGGCGGCCACGATGGCGTCGTCCGCGTTGAGAATGACCACCCCGGACGACGGAACAGACTGTGGTAGTTCGGATTTCGTCGCAGCAATGGCTTCGCGCGAACCGAACTCGCCGAGGTGAGCGGTGCCGACGTTGAGCACGGCCGCGATCGACGGCGTCGCGATGTCGGCCAACGCCGCGATGTTGCCCGGGTGCCGAGCCGACATCTCCAGCACCAGGAAATCGGTGGATTCGGTCGCGCGCAGCACCGTCCACGGGTGGCCCAGTTCGTTGTTGAACGATCCCGGAGGTGCGATCACCTCGCCCAGCGGGGCGAGTACTGCGGCGATGAGATCTTTCGTCGAGGTCTTGCCCGACGACCCGGTGAGCCCGATGATGGTCAGCCCCCCGGCCGCCAGCCGGGCTGCCACGGCTTTGGCCAACCGCGCCAGCGCCGCGAGCACCGCGGCGCCGGAGCCGTCGGCGTCGTGTTCCAGCACACCGGCGCCCACATCGGCAGCGCCGGGGTGCGCGCCCGGATCGACCACGATGGCCGGCACCCCGACGGGCCGGGCCGCCAAGACCGCGACCGCCCCGGCGTGCACCGCAGCCGCCGCGAAATCGTGTCCGTCGCTGCGGGCACCGGGCAGCGCCAGGAACAGCCCGCCGGGCGTCACCGCCCGGGAGTCGAACTCCACGGTGCCGGTGACACGGGTGCGCGCCGCGGCCTCCGGGGTGATGTCGGCCAGACGGCCGCCGACGATGTCGGCGACCTCGGTCAACGTCAACGCGATCATGGGCGTGCTCCCCACGTCATCTGAGCCTCCAGCGCACGGGTGAGCTCGTCACGGTCGTCGAACGGACGGGTCTGACCACCGCTGGTCTGCCCCGACTCGTGGCCCTTGCCGGCGATCAGCACCACGTCGTCGGGCTCAGCCCACGCCACCGCGTAGGCGATCGCCGCGCGGCGGTCACCGATCTCGACGAGCTCCGGCGCGGCCGAGGCACCCGCCAGCACGGCGGCTCGGATCGCGGCGGGGTCTTCGTTGCGCGGGTTGTCGTCGGTGACGACGACCAGGTCGGCCAGCTCGGCGGCGACTTCGCCCATCGGTGTCCGCTTACCCGGGTCGCGATCACCGCCCGCACCCACCACGACGGCCAGGCGGCCACGGCACTGGTCACGCAGCGTCTGCAGGACCGCGCGCAGGGCGCCGGGCTTGTGCGCGTAGTCGACCACGGCCAAGAACTGCTGGCCGCGGTCCACCGGCTCCAACCGGCCCGGCACCGTCGCATTCTTGAGCCCCGGAGCGGCCTGCTCCGGGGAGACGCCGACGGCATCGAGCAGCGCGATTGCCAGCGCGCAGTTGGCCACGTTGAACGCCCCGGGCAGGCCGATCTGCAGGGTGTGGTGCACCCCGGCGGGATCCACGACCACGAAATCCTGTCGGCCCTGCCCGTCGGTGGCGACCGATTCCACCCGCCAGTCGGCGGGTCCGGTCGTGCTGACGGTGACAGCACGGTGCGCGCGTTTCGCCATCGTCCGGCCCCAGTCGTCGTCGATGCACACGATCGATTCCGCCGCGTGTGTGCTCGACGCGGGGTCGAACAGCCGGGCCTTGGCCTCGAAGTAGTCCTCCATGGTGGGGTGAAAGTCCAGATGGTCCCTGGACAGGTTGGTGAATCCGCCGACTGCGAAGGACACCGCGTCGACCCGACCCAGTGTGAGCGCGTGGCTGGACACCTCCATCACCACGGTGTCCACGCCACGCTCCACCATCACCGCGAGCAGTGCCTGCAGATCGGGGGCCTCGGGGGTGGTCAGCGTCGCGGGCTCGTCGCGTCCGTCGATGCGGATACCGACGGTGCCGATGAGTCCGGCCACCCGGTCGGCCGCCCGCAACCCGGCTTCGACGAGGTAACTGGTGGTGGTCTTGCCCGATGTGCCGGTGACGCCGATGACGCGCAGTTTCGTCGACGGCTCGCCGTACACCGCGGCGGCGACGCTGCCGAGCACCGAGCGCGGCGACGGGTGAACCAGCACCGGGGTGCCCAGATCGCCGAGTTCGGCGGCCCCGGCCTCGTCGGTCAGCACGGCGACGGCCCCGGCGGCCACCGCATCGGCGGCGAACACTGCCCCGTGAGAGCGAGCCCCGGGCAGCGCCGCGAAGAGGTCACCCGGGCGGGCATCCTGACCGCGCAACGTCACTCCGGTGACGGTGACGTCCCGGCGGACTGCAGCGGCCGCGCCCGGAGACACCAACTCGGCGACCGCGTCGAGGGGCAGACCGACGGGGTGAGTAGGGCGCAGATTCATGGCGTTGACACAGTACCGGGCGGGGTTGCGCGACCCCGTTATTCCGGGCGCGAATCCAGGGTCATCGCACCCGCACTCAGTCGGCCTGCAGAATCAACGGGGCGCCCGGATCGGCCGACAGCGGCACGTTCTCGCGCTGCAGCAACCAGGAGGCGATGCTGTGGAACAGCGGCGCCGCCGATGTGCCCGGGCTGCCGTCGGCGGCCCGATGCGGCGCGTCGAGCATCACGCCGATGACATAGCGGGGCTCGTCGGCCGGGGCCATGCCCGCGAACGTGATCCAGTAGACGTCGTCGTAGTAGCACCCGCAGCCCGGGTTGATCTGCTGGGCAGTGCCGGTCTTGCCCGCGATCTGGTAGCCCTCGACGGCAGCCTGGGGGCCGGTGCCCTGCTGGATGCCGCGCGGGTCGCGTTGCACCACCGATCGGAACATGTCGCGCACCGTCCGCGCCGTCTGTGCCGACACCACCTGGACACCTTCCGGGCGCGGCTCCTCGCTGCGGGTGCCGTCCGGCTCGATGGTGGCCTTGACGATGCGCGGCGGGATGCGCACCCCGTCGTTGGCGATGGCCTGGTACATGCCGGTCATCTGCAGCAGTGTCATCGACAGGCCCTGACCGATCGGCAGGTTGGAGAATGTGCTGCCCGACCACTGATCGATCGGCGGGACCAGGCCGGCGCTCTCGCCGGGTAACCCGACATCGGTGCGCTGCCCGAGCCCGAACTTGCGCAGCATCTCGGCGTAGCGTTCCGGGCCGATCCGCTGAGCCAGCATCAGCGTGCCGACGTTGGAGGACTTCCCGAACACCCCCGTGGTGGTGTAGGGCATCACCCCGTGACTCCAGGCGTCCTTGACGTTGACGCCGCCCATGTTGATCGAGCCCGGCACCTGCAGCACCTCGTCGGGTGTGGTCAGCCCCATGTCGATGGCCGTGGCGGCGGTGACGATCTTGTTCACCGACCCCGGTTCGAACGGCGAGGTGACCGGGAGATTGCCGAGCTGACGATTCTCCTGGCGGCTGATGTCCTGGGCGGGGTTGAAAGTGTTGTCGTTACTCATCGCCAGCACTTCGCCGGTCTTGGCGTCGAGGACCACCGCCGAGGCGTTCTTGGCGCCGGACGCGTCCTTGGCGAGCTGGACCTGCTGCTGGACGTAGAACTGGATGTCGTCATCGAGGGTGAGCTGCAGGGTGGAACCGTTCACGGCGTCGTGCCGGTTGCGGTAGCTACCCGGGATCACCACGCCGTCTGATCCGCGGTCGTAGGTGACCGAGCCGTCGGTGCCGGCCAGCACCGCGTCCATCGAGTCCTCGAGGCCGAGCAGACCGTGCCCGTCCCAGTCGATGCCGCCCACGACGTTGGCCGCCAGCACGCCACCGGGGTACTGCCGCAGATCCTGGCGTTCGGCGCCGACCTCCGGGTAGTCGGAGGTGATCGCGTCGGCGATCGCCGGGTCGACCGCACGAGCCAGGTACACGAACGTCTCGTCACTGCGCAGCTTCTTGAGCACGGTGGCGCTGTCGGGTTTGTTGTTCAGCTTCGATGCGACCTCGGCGGCGATGTCGCGCAGACGCTGTTGCGGGTCCACCGCATCGGCACCGTCGGCCTGCGCCTCGTCGAAGGCCTCCTGCAACTGTTTGCGCACCCGGACGGGCTGGAATGTCAGGGCCCGGGCCTCGATGGTGAAGGCCAGTTTGTCGTTGTCGCGGTCGACGATCGATCCGCGCAGCGCGGGATCGATGTCGGTGACCTTCAGCTGTCCGGCGGCTTCGGCGCGCAGTCCGTCGGCGCGCGGAACCTGCAGGGTGAAGAGTTGGGCAGCCGCGATCACCAGGAGCAGGAAGATGACGGCGTTGCCCGTCCGGTGCCGGAACACGAACGAGGCGCTACGCAGACCGTTTTGCGGCGGCGTGGCCTGCCGGGTCCGTCGTGACCGCGCCGAGCGCTCCTGGTTGGGCGACGAGTTGGGCTTCCTGGCGGACCTGGCGCGCGGTGCGCTGCGCTCGCCGCGATTGGAGTCGCGACTCATGCGGGTGCGTCCGGCACAGCCGGAAGGGGGGCCGGGGTAACCGGCTCGAGTACAGGGGGTGCTGCAGCC